>NZ_JAVKLQ010000026.1:0-4094 GCF_031539175.1 Limnohabitans sp.
AACCGTGACGGATGAGGAATTGACTATGATTGAAAACCGATTGAATCATCGCCCCAGAAAGCGACTAGGATTCAAGACACCTCACGAGGTATTCCATGCCTCGTTAAAGCGTGTTGCACTTCGTCCTTGAATCCGCCAAAAGCGCAAAAAAGACGGTTGCGCCCTTTGAAAATGTTGAACCTCCAGAATTTGCGCATTGGCACGCGACTTGGTCTCGCGTTTGCCGCTTTGGTCTCACTGTTGATCATCTTGGCAGTGATCGGGATCAAGCAACTGAGCCAAGTTGCAACAGACACGGATTTGATCGCCCACGACCGTTTGCCCAAAGTCAACTTAGCGCAGGTCATTGAAAACGAAGTCAACCGCCAGTCACGCGCCATCCGCACGGCCTTGATCGCCACAGATCCCAAAGTCGTTGCCACAGAGCTCGAGAAGATCGAAACCTCGGCCCCCCTCATCGCCATGGCACTGACACAACTGAATGCCACCATTCACACCCCAGAAGGTAAAGCGGCGTTGGCCAAACTCACCCAAGCGCGAGAGGTGTTCAAAGCACATGAACTTGAGTTGATCGGTCTCATCCAAGCGAACCGCATCGACGAAGGCCGCAAATATTTGGTGAATGAAATGCTGACGCCTCAAACACACTACTTAGAGAGTGTGGAAGCCTTGGCCCAAACCCAAAAAGAAGCCATTGACAACTTCGCGACGGAAGCCGCTCAAGCCGCAGTGCTCGGCAAAACCTTCATGCTGATGATTGCTGTGATTGCTGTGATCGTGGCTGCGGTTGTGGCGTGGGCGACCACCCGCTCCATCACACGCCCACTGGGCGAATTGCAAAACTTGTTGAGCGATGTGGAGAAAACCTCCGATTTCAGCAAACGCATGACGCAAATCAACCGCGACGAAGTCGGCCTCACCGCCCAAGCCTTCAACCAAATGCTGGACGCTCAGCAGCGCGCCATCCGAGAAGTCAACCAAGTGGTGGCCGCCATCGCTGCGGGCAACTTTGACACCCGCATTCAAACCGAACTTCGCGGTGATTTGGCAGCCATGAAAACGGCGGTAAACACCAGCGCCCAAAGCGTCAAAGTGACCATGGCTGCACTGAATGAGGTGATGCAATCGCTCTACAACGGCAACTTCAACGTGGAAGTTCAAGCGCAAGTTCAGGGCGATTTCAAAGTCACCTTAGACCGAGCCAAACAAGCCGCTGACGCCCTGCAAGCCATGATGGGCGACATTGGTCAAGTCATGTCCCACGTCTCTCAGGGTGACTTGACTCGCCGCGTGCAAGCCCAAGGCCGTGGCGACTTAGAGCAACTCAAACACAACATCAACCAATCGCTGGATGCGCTGGGTCGCGCCCTGAAAGAGATCAACACCAACACCCGTCTGCTGGCGACTCAAGCGAACCAAACCAGCCAAGCGGTCGAGCAAATCTCAGCAGGTGCCGACACGCAAACCACGGCCATCCGACAAGTCTCCACCGCACTTGGCATGAGTGCCCAGTCGATTGCAGATGTGTCGAGCAGTACCGAATCGGCCAGTTACCAATCGCGAGAATCTGTGGCCTTGGTGCGCAGCGGCAAAGAGAAAATGTTGCAAATGGCCGAGGTGGTCAACAACATCGCAGCGAACTCACAAAAGATCAACAAGATCTCCGAGGTGATTGAAAGCATTGCCTATCGCACCAACCTCTTGAGCTTGAATGCCGCCATCGAAGCGGCCCGCGCGGGCGAGCAAGGCAAAGGCTTTGCCGTGGTGGCCGATGAAGTGGGCAAACTCGCGGTCAGCAGCGCAGAAAGCACCAAAGAAATTGCGATGCTGGTGAAGCAAGCCTCCACCGAAGCCCAGCGTGCCGTTGAAACGGTGGCAGGCGTGAACGAAGACATGGACCGCATCGAAGCAGGGGCTGGCCAAACAGACGGCATGCTGCAACGCATCTCAGCCGCCGTGGAGGAACAAAGCAGCGCCCTGCAGGAGATCGATGTCAACATCGCGAACTTGAGCCAGATCGCCGCCGGCAACGCCAACGCATCCGAAGAACTGACGGCAACCGCCATTGAGCTGGCCAAAATTGCCGACAACAACCGACGCGAAGTGGAAACGTTCAGCTTTTAAAGCTTGTACGCCTGAGCGGCGGGGTCCCCTCGTTTCACGTCGCTCGCAAAGTTCAAGCGGATCGTTTCGCGGCCATCACCAAAGCCACGCCAGACAAAATCAAAGCGCCACCCGCCACATGGTGCCAACCCAAGGGCTCGCCCAGTACCAGCCAAGCGGCAATGCCTGAGTACAAAGGCCCCAAGTACAGCGTGACGGCAACACGGCTAGCACCCAAGATTTTTTGGGTCCAGCCGTAAATCCAATACGCCGCCAAGCCTGGCACCAGGGCGGTGACCACGATGAGCCCCAAGGCGTGCCAGCCCAAGACGGGCGTACTGGGCGAAGCCAACTCATACAGCGCAAACGGCAACAAGACCGCCACGCCGCCCATGCAAATGGTGGCCAATCGAGCCGTGGAGCCCAAAGGGCTGTGCCATTTCTTTTGCAGCAAGGCATAAGCGGCCCAAGCCATCGAGGCCGCCACGATCCACAAATCACCGGGCACCAAGTTGACCTTTGACAAATGTGCCCAATCGCCCCGCACCACCACATGAACCACGCCTGACATGGCCACCACCACGCCCACCAATTGGCGCTTCGAAAAATGCTCGCCCAGCCAAAGTACGGAGCCCACAGCGATCAACACGGGCGACGAGGCATAAATCAGCGAAATGTTCATGGCACCCGTGCTCTCACCGGCCATGTAAACCCAGGCCCCGCAAATCCACATGCCGCAAGCGCCCAACACCACCGATTGACGCCAAGCCGCACGCACCTCGCCTCGCATGCGCCACAACTCGGCACGCGCCAGCCACGTCAGGATGAGGCCGGCCAAGAACCAACGCCCCAGCGCCAGCACATGGGGCGACACCACGCCTGGGGCCAATCGGGCAGAAATCAAATTCACAGTCCACAACACAGGTGTGAACCAGATCAACACTAACGCTAATTTGCTGCGACTTTGGGCACGCAAAGCCTCAGTCGGCATGGGGCACCTGCGCGTCTGTGGCATCGCCCTGCATCTCTTGGCGCTCCGGCGGCACCGCTGCGCCTCGGGCCAGTGCCTCGCGGGCGATTTGCCACACCTCACGCGGTGGCAAAGGCTTGAGTTTGTGGTTGCTCCACACCTGGCGCCACAAACGCGAACCACGTTCGCCGTGGTAGAGGCCCAACATGTGGCGTGCAATCGGATACCAAGGGCAGCCGTCTTCTTTGAACGCACGCTCCATGTAGGCCACCATCATCTCTTCCACCGCTTCGCGGGTTGGAATGGCGTGGGCATCGTTGTAAAACGCCGCGTCCCACGTGGTGAGCAGCCAAGGGTTGTAATAGGCTTCGCGGCCCAGCATGACGCCATCCACATGCTGCAAGTGCTCAGCCATTTGCGCGTTGGTGGTGATGCCGCCGTTGACCGAAATCACCAAGCTCGGAAAGTCTTTTTTGAGCTGGTAAGCCAGCTCGTAGCGCAACGGTGGCACTTCGCGGTTTTCTTTGGGACTCAAACCATCGAGCCACGCGTTACGTGCGTGCACAGTGAACACTTGGCAACCGGCCTCGCTGACTGTGCCCACGAAATCGCGCACAAAGTCGTAGCTTTCAATGCGGTCTAAACCAATGCGGTGCTTCACCGTCACAGGCACACTCACCACATCCAGCATGGCTTTCACGCTATCGGCCACGGTGTGAGGCTCGTTCATCAAACACGCACCAAACGCGCCACGCTGCACACGGTCTGACGGGCAACCGCAGTTCAGGTTGATCTCGTTGTAACCCCACTGCTCACCCAACTTGGCACCGTGCGCCAAGTCAGCGGCATCACTGCCGCCTAACTGCAAAGCCACGGGATGCTCTTCAGCATTGAAGCGCAAATGACGTTGCGTGTCGCCATGACGCAGCGCGCCGGTGGTGACCATCTCGGTGTAGAGCAAGGTGTGGTGGCTGAGCAGGCGATGGAAGTAACGGCAGTGGCGATCTGTCCAGTCCATCAT
>NZ_JAVKLQ010000027.1:0-48686 GCF_031539175.1 Limnohabitans sp.
AAACCGTGACGGATGAGGAATTGACTATGATTGAAAACCGATTGAATCATCGCCCCAGAAAGCGACTAGGATTCAAGACACCTCACGAGGTATTCCATGCCTCGTTAAAGCGTGTTGCACTTCGTCCTTGAATCCGCCAACAATATGGGACTAGAAAAAACCTGTCATTGATGCAAGCGCCCACCGTCCAAGAGCTACAACTACGCGCCATGCTGGATGCCTCACAAGAGGCCATCCTGACTTTTGACGCCCAAGGGTCTGTGATCGATGCCAATGCGGCGGCAGAACACCTGTTTCGTTTCGGCCAGTCGGAACTCAAAGGTGCGCGCGTGGTCAACCTCATCACCGAATTGCGCGATGACCTGCCTTATTTCATCGACCAAATCCACCAACACTCAGCCAATCACCAAACGCTGAGTTTGGATACCTTCATTCACACATCGAATGCACAGGCTGTGCCTGTGCAATTGACACTGCGCTTGCTGCCTCACACCGACAGCACATCGGGTGAACGCTTTGTGGCGCTGTTCTCTGATCGGAGCCGAGAGCTGGCCTTGCAAGAACAGTTGCGCAACGCCCTGCAAGGCTTGGGTTTGAAGAAACCAGATACGGCCACCGTCTTTCACACGCGTAACTATCTGAAAGAGCGTTTCAACGAAGTCAAAACCTTGGCCATGGCCAGCGCACCGACCGCCTGTGTGGCGGTGGCTTGCATCAACATTGACCGCTTCAAAAGGGTCAATGACTTGCTGGGCTATGACGCAGGCGATCACGCCATCACCGCCATTGGCCACCGGATTGACGCGTTTTTGCGTCATGAGAGCGATGCCAACGGTTGGGATGTGGGCATGTGCCGCCTATCGGGCGACGAGTTTGCCTTGGTTCTGATTTCAGAACACCCCTTGATCGGTTTGACCGACTGGTGCAAGCGCTTGCAAAATTGCTTGGGCGAGCCCCTCGAAACACACAACCAACGCTTTGTGTTCTCGCTCAGCGCAGGTGTGGCGTCAGGCGTGTTGGTTCATTCTGAATTTGAAGCCTTGTTGACGGACTCCGAAATGTCCATGCGTGCCGTCAAAATGCGCGGCGGCAACGACTGTTTGACTTACAACGCCCAAGAGGGTCAAACCCCACGCCCCCGCGCCACCGAACACAACGTGATTTTGGGAATGGAGCGCAAGCAATTCCAACCGTTCTTTCAGCCCAAAGTGTGCTCCGACACCGGACAAATATTGGGATTTGAAGCCTTGCTGCGTTGGCAACATCCTGAGCGCGGTCTGATTCCGCTCGGTGAGTTTTTGCCCGTGCTGGAGAGCTCCAGTTTGATGCTCGACGTCGGATTGCAAATTTTTGAACAAGTGGTCGCCACGATGGCGCAATGGCAAGCCAAGGGTGTGAATTTGCCCGTGTCATTCAACGTCTCCAATGGCGAATTGCTGTCTGAACATTTCCGCACCAGTTTGAGCCGTTTGGTCAAAGAAGCAGGCGTGTCGCCCGACCAGATTTACCTTGAAATCACAGAAACTGTGCTGGCCAATTTGGGCAGTACGGGCGAAGACATCTTCAACGAATTGCAACAAGCGGGCTTTCGCCTCAGCGTAGACGACTTTGGTGTCGGCACCTCGTCCTTGTCGCGATTACGCAGCATCCCGTTGCGTGAAATCAAAGTCGATCGCTCATTCATCTCCGACGTCACCAGCTCCAGCCGTGATCTTGAACTGCTGCGCGGCATCGTGAATTTGGCCAAAAACCTAGGTCTCGAGGTGGTGATTGAGGGTGTGGAATCGCCCCAACAGCTGTCGATTGCCAAAAGCCTCGGTCATTTGTCCATCCAAGGCTTTTGCTATTCGCGTGCCGTTAACCCCATGCAAGCATTGGAATTGATCGAACGCCAACCCTTTGCCATTCACTGAGCACTTCAGATTCAGTCACTCACACCGATAAAACAAAAGATACAAGGAAGACACACGTGTTAAAAAATTTGAACGTAGGCACACGATTGATGCTGTTGGTTGCTCTGCTCGGGCTGTTGTCGGTCACGATCGGTGTGAACGGACTGCGCGGCATGGCCATGTGTGTGGCGGGCTTGCAGACGGTGTATGACGACCGCGTGGTGCCCTTGCGCGACCTCAAGGTGATTGCCGACATGTATGCGGTCAACATCGTGGACACGTCGCACAAAGTGCGCAACGGCAATATTTCTTGGGAAGAAGGCCGTAAAAACTTGGCGGACGCCGAACTGCAGATCACCGACAAGTGGAAGCACTACAAAAACACGGTCTTGGTGGCCGAAGAAGAACGCTTGGTGGCTGAAATTGAGCCCCTGTTCAAAAGCACCCAAATTGAACTGGATCACCTGCGCGAGATCTTGACCCGTGAAGACAAGCAAGCCATTGCCGAATTCACGGCAGGTCCGCTCTACCCCGCCATCGACCCCATCAGCGGCAAATTTTCAGACCTGATCGAAGTTCAACTCAAAGTCGCGAAGCAAGAGTACGACGCCTCCAACGACAGCTACGCCTTCAACCGCGTCTTCAGCATTGGCTTGATTTTGGTGGGCTTGGGTTTAGGTGCTGTGTTTGCGTTGTGGATTGTTCGCTCAGTCAGCGGCCCACTTGAGAAAGTACGCCAAATGGTGCGCGAAGTGGCAAAGAGCTCCGACTTCTCCAAACGCGTGGCGGTGAGCAGCAACGACGAAGTGGGACAAACGGCACAAGCGTTCAATGCCTTGTTGGAAGCCCAACAAACCGCCATCGGTGAAGTCAACCGCACGGTTACCGCCATGGCCGAGGGTGACTTCAGCCAACGTGTGAATGCCAATTTGCATGGCGATCTGAAAACCATGAAAGAAGCCATCAATGCTTCCGTGGACAGCATTCAGGCCACGATTCAAGACCTCAGCAAGGTTTTGCACGCGCTGTCGCAAGGTGACTTTGCCGCGCGTTCAACCGCGCAAGTGCATGGTGAGTTCAAACAGGCCGTGGACCAAGCCACCTCGGCCATGGTGGCACTCGAAGCCATGATTGGCGGCGTAGGACATGTGATGAGCCGCGTGGCTCAGGGCGACTTGTCGCAACGCGTGACCGCCGAAGGTCGCGGTGATTTGATCACCCTCAAAAACAACATCAACACCTCGCTGGATTCGATGAGTTCGGCCTTGCGCGCCATCCACGGCAACACGCGCCAAGTGGCCACAGCCGCGAACGAAACCAGCAATGCCATTGGTCAAATTTCAGACGGTGCACAAAACCAAACACATGCCATCTCGCAGGTCGCGGCAGCCGTGCGTCAAACCGCGACCTCCGTCGCCGATGTTTCGCGCAACACCAGCGTCGCCAGCCAAAAATCGCAAGAGTCGATTGCCATCATGCGCGAAGGCATGAAGAAGATGAACGACATGGTGGACGTGGTCAACAGCATTGCTGCCAACTCAGACAAGATCAACCAAATCACTGAAGTGATCGAGAAGATTGCCAACAAAACCAACCTGCTGTCCTTGAATGCGGCCATCGAAGCTGCACGCGCTGGCGAGCACGGCAAAGGCTTCTCCGTGGTCGCCGAAGAAGTCGGTAAATTGGCCGCCAACAGCGCCGAAAGCTCGCAAGAGATTGCCCAATTGGTGCAACAAGCCGTGTCTGAAACCGCCAAAGCTGTGGCCACCGTGAAGGAGGTCAGCCAAGACATGACCCGCATCGAACTCGCCTCCCGCGAGACCGATCAAATGCTGCAACGTATCTCCGCAGCGTTGGAACAGCAAAGCAGCGCCACCGAAGAAATCAACGCCAACGTGTTCAATTTGGACCGAATTGCCAGCAGCAACGCCTCGGCCTCTGAAGAAATCACGGCAAGTGTGGTGGAACTGTCAAAAATTGCAGACGCAACACGCCGAGAAGTTGAGAAATTCTCCATGTAAGGTAAAGTTGGTGGAAATCTAATTAATTCCATTTTTACAACAAGGACGACAAAATGATCAAAAAAATAAGATTTTTGGCAGCTGCATTGATTTCCGTACTGGCTTTGACCCACTCGGTCAGCTTTGCTGCTGGCGAACGTGCCAACAAAGCAGAAGCAGAAGCCATGGTGGCCAAAGGGGTTGCCGCAGTCAAGGCCAAAGGTGATGGCGCTTATGTCGACCTGACGGCCCCCAGCAAAACCTTCGTAGACCGCGATTTGTATTTGGTGGTGTATGACATCACCGGCAAATGCTTGGCACACGGCCAAAACCCCAAGCAAGTCGGCAAAGATCTGATCAACCTGAAAGATCCAGATGGCAAAGAGTTCATCAAAGAGCGTGTGGAGTTGGCCAGCTCGAAGGGCAAATTCTGGCAAGACTACAAGTTCACCGATCCATTGACCAAAACCGTGCAAGCCAAACAGGCTTATTGCGAAAAGGTGGGCAATGTGATCGTTTGCGGTGGCATTTACAAACTGTGATGCCCCTGCCATGGCACGCCTGAGTGCCATGGTGCCCCGAACTTTGCTGGATTGAACCGATGACCGCTGTTTACAAAAAAATGAGCATTGCCAACAAGCTCATGATGGCCCCCCTTTTGGTGGCCGTTTTGCTGTTGGGCTTTGGCATTTTCAGTTACGTCAACATGCAGGCGTTTCAAACCAGTGTGAATGACATGCTGGCCGACTCTGTGGCCACCGAGCGCATGGCGCAAGAGACCGAAGCCACGGTCAATGCCACGCACGCCGCGGCTTACCGAAGCTTGGCTTTGCTCAACCTCAAAAGTGACAAAGCGGCCCAATCAGCTGAAGCCATGATGACGGAACAGCTGACGGCGCTGGGCGACGTGGGGCGTGACCTAGAAGCCAGCCCCAACGCGCGTTTGCGAAGCCTTCTCAAGCCCATTCAAACCTACGAAAACGCGGTGCGTGAGGCTTACGACTCGTCGACCTCAGACACCAACCTCGGCGCCATGATGATGCAAGACGCCGACAAAGCGTACGACGAACTCATCGAAACGCTGCACATGGTGGGTGCTGCCAGCCGCATTGGCGCCTCGAATGCGCAAAAAAAGCTAAACGAAAGCATTGACCTGCAACAGGCCGTGCAAGTTGCGGCCCTGCTGTTTGCCATCCTTGCGGGCTTGTTGCTGGCCTACGTTGCAGGCAAAAAAATCGCTCGTCCCTTACGCGCCATGCAAGCGCAAATTTCAGCCATCGAAGACCGCGCAGACTTTTCTTTGCGCATCAAGGTCGAAAGTGGCGATGAAGTGGGCCAAACAGCCATCTCATTGAACGCTTTGCTGCAATCGCTGCAAAGTGCAGTGCAAGAAGTCAACTCCGTCGTGGGTGCCGTGTCTGCGGGTGACTTCAGCCGTCGCGTGGACGCCCCCTTGAAAGGCGACATGGCCGTCATGAAAGCAGCCGTCAACGACTCCGCTGAAAGCGTGAAGTCCACGATGAATGGCCTCAACGACATCATGCAAGCCCTGCAAAACGGCGACTTCTCAAAGCATCTGCACATCGATGTCACAGGCGAATACAAACGCGCCATGGAACAAGCGGCCGACGCCATGCAATCGCTCAACAGCATGTTGGGCGATGTGGGCAGCGTCATGAAGGGTGTCTCGCAAGGCGACTTGAGCTTGCGAGTCAACGCCCAAGGCCGTGGTGACTTGTTGACCTTGAAAAACAACATCAATCTGTCCCTCGATGCCGTGAGCGGCTCGATGCGCGTGATCAACCAAAACGCGCGTCAAGTCGCCTCTGCGTCGGCCCAATCGAGCCAAGCTGTGGGACAAATTTCAGACGGCGCCTTGAACCAAACCCACGCCATTGGCCAAGTGGCCACGGCGGTGCGTCAAACCGTTACTTCGGTCGCCGATGTCTCGCGTAACACCGAAGTGGCGAGCCAAAAATCGAAAGAATCTGTGCGCATCGTGCGCGATGGCATTCGCAAAATGGCGCACATGGTCGAGGTGGTCAACAGCATTGCGGCCAACTCCGAAAAGATCAACAAGATCACCGAAGTGATCGAAAAGATCGCTAACAAAACCAACCTGCTCTCGCTCAACGCGGCCATCGAAGCTGCGCGGGCGGGCGAACACGGCAAAGGCTTTGCCGTGGTGGCCGACGAAGTGGGCAAACTCGCCGTCAACAGCGCCGAGAGTTCACAAGAAATTGCCCAACTGGTGCAACACGCGGTTGCCGAAACACGCCGAGCTGTGTTGGCCGTGCAAGAAGTCAGCGCCGACATGGCACGCATTGAAAGCGGCTCGCAAGAGACCGACGATATGCTGCAACGCATTGCTGGCGCGCTCGAAGAACAAAGCTCAGCGGTCGAACAAATCAACGCCAACCTCTCTAGTGTTGATAACATTGCACGTAGCAACTCTGCTGCCTCTGAAGAAATCACGGAAACCGTGATGGAACTGTCCAAGATTGCAGATTCCACACGTCGTGAAGTTGAGAAATTCATCCTATAAGGTGGTCATGAATCTTTTGTATTTAGAAGCCACATTGGACAATTTGCGTACCAAGTGGCCCCACGATTGGCCGGGCATGGCCGTTGTGGTCCACAGCGCCTTGGGCCAACTGGGCTTCCTCCGTGGTGCCCGTTTGTCTTCGCGCGATCAAGCGCTGCATGACTGCATTTTTTCGGTCATTGAGGCGATTGAAAAAGATGGCCAAAGCCGTGCCCACCGCCACCAAGAACCGCAGTACCACAACCGTTTGCACTTTGCCGACGCCGTGGTGTCGTTGACGGTGCTTTTGGCCAATGAGCGCCAAGTTGCGGGTCGCGCAGCGACTGATCTGCCCTCCCACGCCGAATGGCTGGCCATGTTGACGGTCGTGAGCCACGACTTTTTGCACAACGGTCAGATCAACCAATTCCGTTCTGAAATTGAAGCTTTGTCTGTCAAGGCGCTCACGCCTTACATGAACCAACACAAGGTACACAAAGACGACCAAGCCTTGGTCGGCGCGTTGATTTTGAAAACCGATCCGGCCTTCGTACCCGAGTCGCACCAAGCCATTGCAGGCCTGCCCTTTGATGTGTCAGACCCCCGCTGCCTCTTGGTGTTGATTCAAGAATGCGACATCTTGGCCAGCACGCTGCCTGCGACAGGCCTCAGTCTGACCCAACAACTCTCGGACGAATGGGCGCCCGTGGCCCCAGATCGCTCACAATCGCTGCTCACGAACAAAGGTCGTTTGTTTTTTTTGAAGCACATGGCCTTATTTTCCAGCCCGTCGAGCCGATTACTGGGTATCCAAACCACCATTGATCAGCAAATTGCAGAACTTGAGCAGGCCTAAAGGCCCTAAGACCCAACCTTTGTGACCCGCTGAACGCCGCCTCTCCTTTTTAAGCAGCAATGTCCGCAGAACCCAATCAAGAAGCCCCAACGGCCTCTCGCACCCCCAAAACTGACGCCGTCGAGCGGTTCATGCACACGCCTGGCCGTCCACCGGTCGGCTTTGTGTTGTCTGAGTTTGCCCGCCGCATGGAATACGAGCTGCGGGTGGCCATTGAGGTGGCCAATGGCCGCGCCACATTGGCCGACTTGGAGCGTGTTCAAAAGCTCAACGTCAAATCCTTGCCATCACGCGCAGCAGCCCCCGTGCGCGCCGTGGTTGCCCCTGCCCCGTCTGCGCCCACACGCAAAGCATCGGCAGACGCGGCATCACAAGCCGGAGCAGCTGCCCCACGGGTCCCCCGCCGCAAGGTGAGCAGCGAGGGTGCAGGTGAATCGATCGTTTACGAAGAAGGCAAAGTCCTGTTCAACCAAGGCGACAAGGCCGATCATCTGGCCATCATCTTGGAAGGCTCGGTGGAGATCTTCGACGCCAAAACGGGCAACAGCATTGCGGTTCTCAACAAAGGCGTGTCCTTTGGCGAACAAGCCATTTTGGAAGGTGGCGTGCGCGGCGCCTCGGCCCGTGCCCACACCCGCGTGGTGTGTCTGGAAATCAGCACCGAGCCTTTACGCGCGATCTTGAAATCAGACCCCGGCATCTTGACGCCTGTGGTTGAAGCCATGTTGCTGCAACTCAACATGGCCAACAAGATCAGCAAGTCTGTGGACAGCGACGAGTTGGACTACGAGGTCACCAACGACAACAACCTGTCGTCCACCCAAGTGCAGAAAATTCTGGATGAGGTCTACGCAACTGGCGACAACAAGGGCATGAGCAGCGACGAGTTGATGTTCTTGAAACTGCTGGCCTCGAACAAACTGCACACCACCGTGCACGAGGCAGGAACTGTTCTGGGCTCGCCTGACGACACCGAGTTGGGCTTGGGCTACATCATTGTGCAAGGTCACGTGGAGGCCGCCATTGGCCCCAAGAAATACAAACTGGGGCCAGGCAGCGTGCTGGGCTTGGCCGAAGCGCTGCTGGACAAGACATTGCCTTGGGCCTTGACCAGCTTGGACACCGTGACGCTGATGAACATCCCCATCGACAAAGCTTTGCGCGGCTTGGAACATGCCAACCCAGGCATTCGCGGCATCGTGCGGTACACGGCAGACCGCATCATGCATTTGCAAAACACGTTCTAACGCGCGCCTTCGCGCTCAGTGCGAACCCAACAAAAATGCCGCTGAAAAGCGGCATTTTTGTTGGGCTCGGGCTTCGCCCGAGTTTGTGCACGATCAGATCTTGAACTGTTCCACTTCACGACGTGTGCCGTCAGCGATTTTGGACAACTCAATCACGGTCGCTGTGATCTCTTCGCTGGCAGAAGCGTTGGACTGCGCGATGCGGTCCAAGGTCGAGACGTTGGCGTTGATCTCTTGCACCGCGTTGCTTTGCTCTTCCAAAGCGGCGGAGATGCGCTGCATCATGCCATCGGCTTCGGTGGCTCCGGCTTCAATGCGCTCCATGTCGGCGCTGACGTCTTGCACGGTGGCCACCGCGCGACGCGCTTCTGCGACCGCTTGCTGAACCAACACGGTGATCTCTTGCGTGCTCTCGGCGCTGCTGGCCGCGAGCTTGCCCACCTCTTCCGCCACGACGGAGAAGCCTTTGCCATGCTCGCCCGCACGAGCCGCTTCGATGGCCGCGTTGAGCGACAGCAAATTGGTTTTGTTGGCAATGCTTTCGATCACTTCCGTGATCTTGTTGATCTTCTCGGAGTTGGCCGCAATGCCATTGACCACTTCCACCATCGTGGCCATCTTGGCTTTGCCACTGCGCACGATGTCCACCGACTCACGCGAGCGGCTGCTGGCGGTTTCGGTGTTGCGTGACACGTCCGTCACAGAAGCGGCTGTCTCTTTCACAGCGTTGGCCAATTGCGCAATGCCGTGCATTTGGTTTTGCGCGCCATCGCTGATTTGGCTGATGGCTTGGCTGGTTTGGTTGGCCGCAGCCGCCACTTGGCGGGTGTTGCTGTTGATGGCACGCATGGCAGCACTCAGGGCGTCCAGCGACTGGTTGATGTTGCCTTTGAGGCTGGCCAAATCGCCACGACCATCGGCGGTGATGCGGCCAGTCAAGTCGCCTGATGCCACGTCGTTCATCACGGTCGCCACATCGCCCAACAAGGTTTGCATCGCCTGCATGGCTTGGTCCACCAAGCGGCGCAAGTCGCCCTTCACTTGGCTAGACATGCGTTGCGTGAAGTCACCGTTGTGCAATGCAATCATCACTTCTGCCAAGCCGTCCATGGTGGTTTTAACGCTGGCAGCGCTGGCGTTGACGGCGTCTTTCATGGTGCGCAAATCACCTTTGAGGTCCGCGGTAATCGACACATCAAAGTTACCGGCAGCCAAAGCTTCCACCGCGTTGTTCACTTCGGAAATGGCCAGCTGCTGTGCCGACATGAGTTGGTTGAACGCGCGGGCAGTTTGCCCCACCTCATCATCCGAAATATCTTGAATACGACGCGAAAAGTCAGAGGTTGTCTCGACCAGTGTCACCATGTTGCGCAAGGACTCCAGAGGTTGAGTGATGCTCTTGACTTGCCAACGAATGACCGCCGCAATGATGAGCATGACCAGCAATACCAACATCGAGAACTGCGTGACGTGTTGCCAGAAGATCACTTCGACGTCGTCGATGTAAATGCCTGTGCCGACCACCCAATTCCAGCCGTCAATTTTTTTAACGAAGGAGAGTTTTTCATACAACTCCGTCGTCGTGCCGCCACCCGCTTTGGGCTTGGGCCAGTTGTAAGTCACAAAGCCTTCGCCCGAGCGGCTGGCCACTTCGGTGAAGGCAACAAAGATGTTCTTTTTGCCGTCGGTCTTTTGTGCCGGCGCATCCAAGCCAAATTGCTGGCTGGTGGCGGAGTTGAAACTGGGGGCGTCCAACACCTTGCCTTCCAAGGCCGGCACCGTGGGGTGCATGAGCATGCGGGGAATAGGCTGACCTTGGTCGTTCAGCCAAAAATACTCTTTGGTTTCATAGCGCATGGCCTTGACAGCTTGCATGGCTGCCGCTTGCGCCTCTTCTTCACTCAGCGCGCCCGCCTTTTGCAAGGCTTGGAAATGTGTCACAACGCCGTGCACCGACTCCACCAAATGGCGCGTCTTGAGCTTGCGGTCTTCCAGCATGGTCGATTTTTCGATGGACAGCGCCACGATGGACACCAAGATCAGTCCCACAAAGGAGACGACCCCACCCAAAATCAACCGAGATTTGACGTTCATTGAATTTTTTCCTTGCTGAAATTCGGCCGCAAAACGGCAAACTCATTCTAATTCGTCAAAACCAACATGAGCCGACAGAAAATTACAAATTCGTCAATGGGAGATGCCCTTGATTGGAGCGTTCAGGCGTTACGCCGATCCACCATCGCATGCGCAATGGTGCCCAAGTCGACGTATTCCAGCTCGCTACCCACGGGCACGCCGCGTGCCAAACGGGTCACTTGCACGCCGCGCTTTTTCAAAGTTTCGGTCAACACATGGGCGGTGGCCTCGCCTTCGGCGGTGAAGTTGGTGGCCAAGATGACTTCTTTCACCACACCGTCGCTGGCTCGGTCGATGAGTTTTTCCAAGCCAATGTCTTTGGGGCCAAAGCCGTCGAGCGGGCTGATGCGGCCCATCAACACGAAGTACAGGCCTTTGAACGCTGCGGTGCGCTCAATGGCCGATTGGTCGGCGGGGGTTTCAACCACGCACAAACGTGAGTTGTCGCGGCTGTCATCCAAGCACGTTTCGCAAATGCTTTGCGTGGTGAAGGTGTGGCACAGCTCGCAGTGGCGCACTTGGCCAACGGCCTCGTGCAAGGCCTGCGAGAGCAGCTCTGCGCCCTCGCGGTCGTGCTGCAGCAGGTGATAGGCCATGCGCGAGGCCGATTTGACGCCCACGCCGGGCAAGCGGCGCAAGGCGTGAATCAGGCCATCGAGCGCAGAAACAGCGGCCATTAAAAGGGCAACTTCATGCCGGGTGGCAAACCGGCGGTGAGTTTGCTCATCTTGGCTTCGCTGGTTTCAGCGGCTTTGCGCACGGCGTCGTTGAAGGCGGCGGCGACCAAGTCTTCGAGCATGTCTTTGTCGTCGGCCAGCAGGCTGGGGTCGATGGTGATGCGTTTGACATCGTGTTTGCAGGTCATCAACACTTTGACCAAACCCGAGCCCGACTCGCCCGTCACTTCAATGTGCGCCAACTCGTCTTGCGCTTTTTTGAGGTTGTCTTGCATGGCTTGGGCTTGCTTCATCAAGCCAGAGAGTTGTCCTTTGTTGAACATGGGTCGTCCTTTTAATAAATGGAGATTGAAAACTTAAACAGGCTTGATGCTGCCGGGCACGATGCGTGCGCCAAAGTCGCGCATCAAGGTCTGCACATAGGGGTCGTTGAGGATGATGGCTTCCGCACCCGCTTGGCGCTGGGCAGCCGCTACGGCATTGCGTTTGGCGGGGCTGTCTTGCACGCGGCCCACTTCCACCGTCAAGCGCACGGGGTAACCCGCTGTGGCCAACGCGGCTTGCAGGCGCTCGCGGCTCATGGCGCTGTTGAGCGACTCGCGCTCGACGCGCAGCATCCACGTGTCGGTGTCACGCGCCATGAGTTGCGACTGCAAGCCCAACTCGCGCACCAAGGCGTTGATGGTTTCTGCGGCTGACATTTGCATGACCAAACCGTGCCAAAACTCGCCCTCGGGCGTGGCTTCGACCTGTGGCACGACGGTGGTGGGTACCAACGGTTCGAGTTGTGCGCTGGGCACAGGCTGCTCGCGCACAGGCATGGCGACGACGGCGGCATCGGAGTCGTGGTCAAAGTCGTCGTACTCGGGGGCGTAAGGCGCGTCGTCTTCGTCGTCTGAGGGGATGAACTCGGGGGCCTGACCGGCGGGCGCGGACATCTCGCGCACAGGCAGGGCTTGACCTTGGGGGGCGGGAGGCACGCGGGTCGGCGCTGCGACGTGAACAGGTGGCGCAGCTGCAGGCGACGGGTGCTGCGCAGCTTCTGAGTTCTTGGGCGGTTGAATGGCCACAGGCGCAACGGGTTCGGCAACGGGCTGGGTGGCAGGAAGAGGCTGCGTGGGCGGCGCACTCGAGGCTGCCCTAGGTGCCACGGCCGCTGGCATGGCGATTGGGGGGTGGTTCAGCGTCGGCGAAATCGCAGCAGTTGCAGCAGTTGCAGCAGGATGCGCGGTGGCTGCAGGCGCTGACGACGCGCGCGGCGCTTCAATCAGAGTTTTTTTTTCAGCCGAAGCCGAAGTGCTGGTCGCGGCCCCTTTGGGCTTGAAGGCCAGCAAGCGCAGCAGCACCATGGTGAGCGCGGCGTATTCGTCGGGGGCCAAGCCCAGTTCCTGGCGACCGTGCAAACACAGGCTATAGAGCAACTGGGTTTCGTCGGCGGGCATGAGGTCTGCCAAACGCGCCATATCCACGGTTTCGGGGTCCGCATCGGCTTCGGCCATGCTGGGCACAGCTTGCAGCACAGCCATGCGTTGCAAGACCATGGACATGTCTTCCAACGTTGCTGCGGCGCTGAGGCCATTCAAACGCAAAGCTTCAGACGTTTCGACCACCGATTTACCGTCGCCATGCGCCAAGGCCTCGATCAAACGGAACACATGCGAACGGTCGGCGCTGCCCAACATTTGGCGCACCGAGGTTTCTTGCAACTGGCCGCCGCCAAACGCAATGGCTTGGTCGGTCAAGCTCAAGGCGTCGCGCATGGAGCCGCGTGCGGCGCGGGCCAACAAGCGCAAGGCTTGAGGCTCGGACACAATCTGTTCTTGGCCCAACACATGGCCCAAGTGCTCCAGCACGGTTTCTGGGGCCATGGGGCGCAGGTTGAACTGCAGGCAGCGCGACAACACGGTGACCGGCACTTTTTGCGGGTCGGTCGTGGCGAGCACAAATTTCAAATATTCGGGTGGCTCTTCCAGCGTCTTCAACATCGCGTTGAACGCGGTGTTGGTGAGCATGTGCACCTCGTCAATCATGAAGACCTTGAAGCGGCCTTGCACGGGCTTGTAAACCGCTTGCTCTAAAAGGCTTTGAACTTCGTCTACGCCACGGTTGGAGGCCGCATCAAGCTCGGTGTAGTCGACAAAACGGCCGGCATCGATGTCGGTACAGGCTTGGCACACACCGCAAGGATTGGCCGTGATGCCCCCCGTGCCATCCACGCCTTGGCAGTTGAGCGATTTGGCCAACACACGCGATACCGTGGTTTTGCCCACGCCGCGTGTGCCAGTGAACAAGTAGGCATGGTGCAGGCGTTGCGTGGTCAGCGCATTGGTCAGCGCTTGCACCACGTGCTCTTGCCCCACCATCTCCGTGAAGGTTTTAGGACGGTATTTACGGGCGAGCACAAGGTAAGACATAAGCGCGAGATTCTAAAGCGAGCGCATGTCGAATCTCAAACAGTGCCGATGTGTCGCTACAATTCAATGTGACGGGCCTTCCCACATGGTGAAGCGGCCAACCGGGTCAGGCGGGGAACCGAGCAGCCCTAACTGTGGAGCCAGTGCTGGGGTCAAGGTCCGTCACCCCCCCTCTTTTCTCTTATTGGTCAGCCAATGCCTCATGCATGGCTTGCACCAAGGTCTCGCTTTCGTGCGCACCCGACAAACCCACCTTGCGATTGAAGATGAAAAACGGCACGCCGGTGATGCCCATTTCACGAGCGGCTTGGTCGCTGTCCAGGGTTTGGGTGTGCAGGGCCCCGTCTTCAAGGGTTTGCAATGCCAACTCGGGCGTCATCCCCGCTGTGACGGCGATTTCCATCAGCTGCACGGCATCGGTCAGGTCTTTGCCATCTAGAAAATAGCCTTTGAACAAGGCCTCGACCATGCGGTCTTGCGCTTCCCCGGCTTCGGACACGGCAATCAAGCTGTGTGCGACCACGGTGTTGGGCTGACGTGCGATGCGGTCAAACGCGAAGTCAATGCCGAGTTCTTCACCAACGCCAGTGACGCGCTCGTAAATGCTGCCCGCACGGTCGCCAAACTTGTTGCGCACATATTCGGCGCGCTCAATGCCTTCTTGGGGCATGTCTGGGTTGAGCTGGAACGTGTGCCAACGCACTTCGGGGGTGATATCGGGGTGCTCGGCGGCCCAAAGTGCCAAGGCACCCTCAAGGCGTCGCTTGCCGACATAGCACCAAGGACAGACAACATCGGAGACAACGTCAATAGTGAGAGTTTTCATAGGTGTACTTGGTTTCTGCCACAATGCCCCAACTGTAGCTGTATAGCCAATTCACAGAGGACCCCACCATGGCAAGCGATCTGATCAAACATATTACCGACACTACCTTCGAGGCAGCCGTTCTGCAAGCTGACAAGCCCGTACTTGTGGACTACTGGGCTGAATGGTGCGGTCCTTGCAAGATGATCGCCCCCATCTTGGACGAAGTGTCTACCGCCTACGAAGGCAAATTGCAAATTGCAAAGATGAATGTGGATGAAAACCGTGACATTCCTGCCAAATTTGGCATTCGCGGCATTCCAACACTCATGTTGTTCAAGGGCGGCCAACTGGCCGCGACCAAAGTGGGCGCTATGAGCAAGGCCCAATTGACCGCGTTCATTGACCAACAACTGGCTTAATTCCTAGCCACCGTCGCACAAGCCCGCTGATTGCAAAATCAGCGGGCTTTTTTCCTGTCATAATCAAATTTGAATTCGCCAACTGCCCATGAGGCTGTTGGTTCCCACAATGGGCTTGAATTCTGGTCTTAGAGGCACCTTACGCCTCGCACACGACCTCCCCCCAATTTTTTAACGAACTCCCTTACTGGAGTCCCAAGATGCATCTGAACGAACTCAAGGCACTGCACGTGTCTGAAGTGCTGAAACAAGCCGAAGAACTCGAAATCGAAAACACAGGCCGCATGCGCAAGCAAGAGCTGATGTTTGCCATCATCAAAAAGCGCGCCCGCGCTGGCGAGCAAGTGTTTGCCGATGGCGTGCTCGAGATCTTGCCCGACGGCTTTGGCTTCTTGCGTAGCCCCGACACCAGCTACACCGCCTCGACTGACGACATCTACATCAGCCCCAGCCAAGTGCGCCGCTTCAACCTGCACACGGGTGACATGATTGAAGGCGAAGTGCGCATTCCCAAAGATGGCGAGCGATACTTTGCATTGACCAAACTCGACAAGGTCAACGACGACCTGCCTGAGAACAACAAACACAAGGTCATGTTCGAGAACTTGACCCCGCTCTTCCCCCGCGAACAGATGAAGTTGGAACGCGAGATCAAGGGCGAGGAAAACATCACCGGCCGCATCATCGACATCATTGCGCCCATCGGCAAAGGCCAACGCGCCTTGGTCGTTGCCCCGCCAAAGAGCGGTAAGACCGTGATGATGCAGCACATCGCCCACGCCATTGCAGCCAATTACCCCGATGCCCACATGATGGTGTTGCTGGTGGACGAGCGCCCCGAAGAAGTGACAGAAATGCAGCGTTCGGTCAAAGCCGAAGTGATTGCCTCCACCTTTGACGAACCCGCCGCACGCCACGTGCACGTCGCCGAAATGGTGATTGAACGCGCCAAGCGCTTGGTGGAATTGAAAAAAGATGTGGTCATCTTGCTCGACTCCATCACCCGCCTCGCACGCGCTTACAACAACGTGGTTCCATCCTCAGGCAAAGTGTTGTCAGGTGGTGTGGACTCCAATGCTTTGCAACGCCCCAAGCGCTTTTTTGGTGCGGCCCGTAAAGTGGAAGAAGGTGGCTCACTCACCATCATCGCCACGGCCTTGGTGGACACCGGCAGCCGCATGGACGAAGTGATTTTTGAAGAGTTCAAAGGCACAGGTAACTGCGAAATTCACCTCGACCGCCGCTTGTACGAAAAGCGCGTGTTCCCCGCCATTCAACTCAACCGCAGCGGCACACGCCGCGAAGAGCTGTTGCTGCCACCCGAGATCTTGTCAAAGACACGCATCCTGCGCCAGTTCATGTACAACATGGACGAAATCGAATCCATGGAAATGGTGTTGAAGAGCATGAAGGCGACCAAGTCGAACGTCGAGTTTTTCGACATGATGCGTCGCGGCGGCTAAAGCCTCTCTGCGCTAAAAGACAAAGGGCGTATGCGGTTTACCGCAGACGCCCTTTTCTTTAAGCAGTCGTCCACATCTTGCGCAACGCTTCCTCAAAGTCACGGGTGTATTGGTCCACATTCCAGGCTGGCAATGCCTCCAAGCGTTCGCGCAAACCTTGTTTGAGCGCCAGCAGGGCTTGGCGATCTTGGGCCATGGACACGGCAATACGCACGTAGTCGGCATCCGAATCGGCCACCCACTCCGGCAGCCCGGCCGCGCTCATGAAGCTCGCGCCCATGCGGGACACAAAGTTGCTGCCCGCTTTCACCACCACGGGCACGCCCATCCACAGGGCTTGCAAGGTGGTGGTGCCGCCGTTGTAGGGCACGGGGTCGAGCGCAATATCCACATCGGCGTACTCGGCCATCATGTCGGTCAACCCCACGGGGCCGCGGAACTCGAGGCGGTCACGCGCAATGCCCTCGGCCTCAAAGCGCTGGGCAAACGCCGCCACAGCGCCTTCGTCCTTGAAACTGGGTGCTTTCAGCAGCAAACGTGAGCCAGGCACTTCGTGCAACACCGCCGCCCACAGCTTGACCGTGTGTGGTGTGAGCTTGGGCACGTTGTTGAACGACCCAAAGGTCAGTGGCCGCGTGGCGTGTGCCTGCGTGTAGTTGGGGTACGGGTAATCCACCTCGGGCGCGAAGCAAAACACGCTGTTGGGCAAGCGCGCCAGCTTTTCGCTGAACAAGCCTTCACTGCCTTTGGGGGCCACCACGGGGTCGGCCACCAACCAATCGATGTTGGGCATGCCAGTTGATCCGGGGTAGCCCAAAAACGTGGCCTGCACCGGCGCAGCACGCTGGCCGAACAACGCCATGCGCTGCATGCTGGTGTGGCCCGACAAGTCCAACAAAATATCGATGCCGTCTTCTTCGATGCGGCGCGCCAACTGCGCATCGCTCCAATTCGTCACTTCCACCCAATGCGCCACGCGGCGCTTGGCCAACTGGGTTTGCTCGTCGTGTGAGTCCCCTGTGAAATACATCGTCACCTCAAACGCTTTGGGGTTCAGGCGCGCCAGCACGGGCTGCATGAAGATATTGACGGGGTGTTGGTGGTGAAAATCTGCCGACACCAAGCCCAGAAGCAGCTTGCGCTTGGGCGATCGGTCATTCTTAAAGCTGCTGACGGTACGCGCGTTCTCACCCAAGTGCGCAAACATCGTGCGGTGCAAATCGGCCACCTCTTGCGCCGACAGTTTGTCGCTGTAAAGCGAACTCATGGCCGCGCTGGAATGCATTTTGGAGCCCGGCCCTTCTTCATCAGCCAAAGCTTTGTACAACTGCAAGGCCGTGTCGGCGTCGCCCGATCGCCCCGCCACGCTGGCACGCATCGACTTGGCACCCGACTGCGGCGCAATCGCCTCGGCACGCGCCAGCGACTCCAAGGCCTCTTGCATGTTCCAGCTCTCGGCCAAAGAATGGGCCAAGTTCCAATGTGCCGTGTCGCTGTCAGGATGCAATTCGACATTGCGACGCAAGACCGATTGGGCTTCTTGCCACAGGTTGTACCGGAACGACAAGTCGGCCAAACGCACCAAGGTGGCCTCTGACGTGGCCACACTCGCCCGCTCGAACGCACGGTGCCCATCTTGGGTCATACCTAAGCGCAAGAAAATATCAGCCAAGTCCATTTGCATTTCGGCGCGCTCGTTGTCGTCCAGGGTCTCGTTGCTGATGCGCAAGATCAGCAAGGCTTGGCGCATGGCCTCCAAGGCACGGGCTGCATCGCCGCGCTCCAGCCGGTACTTGGCCATGCGCCAATGCACCGTGCGGTTCTTCTCAGCGCCTGCCGCGTTGAGGGCGTGGTGATAAGCCGCAGCCGCCCCTTCAAACTCCCCCAACTCCTCCAACACGCGGGCCAACCCCAAGCGCGCCTCAAAACGCTCTGGGGCGACCTGTACCGCCTTTTGATAGCTGGCCACCGCTTGCTGCGGCACACCCTGTTGACGGCACAAATGGCCCGCCTCTAGCCAAGCGCTGTAATTGTTAGGGAACGCTTTGAGCAAGTGCGTGAACGTTTGCCGCGCCGCCGCGCCATCGCCCAAATTGACCCAGCAACGCGCCAACTGCAACGCCGCAGGCTCCATCTGCGGGTTGTCTTTCAAGCATTGCTCGTAACACTGCAGTGCTTGCGCCCAACGCCCTGAACGGAAATGCGCGTTGCCTTCGTTGTAGGTCGCTGCTGCCTGCGGCAATTCTTGGGCAACGTCGGTGGATTCGGGGATCGATGGCTGCATGAACTTTTTACTATTCTCATCACGTCAAAAATAATGAGGTGATTGTCTTGGAAAAGCTATTGCTTTTAAGCAACTTACCCACCCAGCGATGCATTTATCAGCAGGCATCAGCGTGTTAGGTACACGCCTGAATCGTACGATTGACAATGCGTTAATTCGCACTGAAAATAGTACGATATCCAGTAAATATCCCAACCCTATGCAACAACTCACCGCCAATGACCTCAAAGTACGCGGCATCGCCGCCATTGAATCGGTGCTGGCTGAGCAAACCGAAGCTGCCATCTCCGTGCGTGGCAAAGAACGGTTTGTGGTGATGGACATGGCGCACTACCACTACTTGCGTGAGTGCGAGTTGGAAGCAGCCCTGATGCAAAGCAAGGCCGACTTGGCCGCAGGTCGTGTGGTGCAAGAAACCGCGCATGATCACATGGCTCGCCTTGATGCCCTTCTAAGCGACAACGCTGGTCACTGACACGCCCATGCCTTACGTGCTGGTCATCACCGACAGCTACATGCGCCGTGTCGTGCGTTTTTTAAAGCGGCATCCTGAGCTGCGTAACCCTTATGCCAAAACGCTGGCCTTGCTAGAGCTCAACCCGCATCACCCGTCTTTGCGACTGCACGCTTTGTCGGGTCGACTTGCAGGCTTGCACTCGGTGTCGATCAATCTGTCTTACCGCATCACCTTGGAGCTGCTGATTCAAGATCAGCAGATCATTCTCATCAATGTGGGCGACCACGACACGGTGTACTGACCCTCCGTCAAGCCAATCAATTCGGCACCAAAAACTCTCGGCTGATGCTCGCGCCAATCTCATTCACGCGGTCCAAGAACTGCGTGAGGTAGGCGTGCAGACCATTGGCCAAGATTTCTTCAATGCGCCCGAACTCCATCTCGGCACGCAGCTTGCCCGCGCGGCGATAGCTGTCGATGGCATGGTCATCCGACACCATGGCGATGTTGTTGACCACCTCGTTCAAGCAGGCATGCAGCGAACGCGGCATGTCAGCGCGCAAGATCAAGAGTTCAGCCACACGCTCGGGTTGAATCACGTCACGGTACACCTTGCGGTAAATCTCAAAGCCCGAGACGCTGCGCAAAATCGCGCTCCAGTGGTAGAAATCGTGGTCTTGGTCTTTGACCTGAACCTGACCTGCGCCTGAACTTTGGCTTTGGTTTTGCCCAAAGAAGTCATGTGCCACCGCATGGAACTTCACGTCCACCAAACGGGCTGTGTTGTCGGCACGCTCGAGGAAGGTGCCCAAGCGCATGAAGTGCAAGGCCTCGTCCATCAACATGGTGCCCACGGTCACGCCGCGTGACAGATGCGAGCGAAACTTCACCCACTCAAAGAACTGCCCAGGGTCACGCTCAAACTCGCCGCCTTTGAGCATGCGGTTCAACTCCAACCACGTTTGGTTTTGGGTTTCCCAGACTTCGGTGGTCAAGCTGCCACGCACCGCACGCGCATTTTCACGGGCCGCACGCAAACACGAGATGATGGAAGACGGGTTGTTTTCGTCCTTCACCATGAACTCCATCACATGGTGCGGGGTGATGTCGCCATGGCGGGCTTGGTACGAAGGCAGCAACTCGCTGATGGACAGCAAGCCTTGCCAGCCCATTTGAGCCACCTCGGCTGACTGCGGCAACAGCGAGGTTTGGTAGTTCACGTCCAGCAGGCGTGCGGTATTTTCGGCCCGCTCGGTATAGCGGGACATCCAAAACAGGTGGTCAGCGGTACGGCTCAGCATAGTTAAACCTCAAGAATCCATGTGTCTTTGGTGCCGCCGCCTTGGCTGCTGTTCACCACGAGTGAGCCTTCTTTCAGTGCCACGCGGGTCAAGCCGCCGGGCACCATTTGCACGCTCTTGCCGCTCAGCACGAACGGGCGCAAGTCGATGTGGCGCGGCGCAATGCCGCTTTCCACGTAGGTCGGGCTGCTCGACAAGCTCAAGGTGGGCTGCGAGATGTAGCCATCGGGCTTGGCGATCAGCACTTGGCGGAACTCTTCAATCTCCGCCTTGGTGGCGGCAGGGCCGACCAACATGCCGTAGCCGCCTGCACCGTGCACTTCTTTCACCACCAGCTTGTCCAAGTTGGCCAAGGTGTAAGCCAAGTCGTCCTTTTTGCGGCACTGGAACGTGGGCACGTTGTTGAGGATGGGCTTTTCACCCAAATAGAACTCAATCATTTGCGGCACGTAAGGGTAGATCGACTTGTCATCGGCAATGCCCGTTCCCACGGCGTTGCAAATACTCACATGGCCTGCGCGGTAGACGTCCATCAAGCCAGCGCAACCGAGTGTGGAGGTGGCGCGGAAGACTTTGGGGTCTAAGAAATCGTCGTCCACGCGGCGGTAAATCACATCCACGCGCTTGGGGCCACGGGTGGTGCGCATGTAGAGGAAGTTGTCTTTCACAAACAGGTCTTGGCCTTCAACCAATTCCACGCCCATTTGCTGCGCCAAGAAGGCGTGCTCAAAGTAGGCGCTGTTGTACATGCCGGGCGTCAACACCACCACGGTGGGGTTGTCGGTGGTCGACGGACCACTGGCACGCAAAGTCTCCAACAACAAGTCGGGGTAATGTGCCACAGGGGCCACGCGGTGTTGGCTGAACAGCTCGGGGAACAGACGCATCATCATCTTGCGGTCTTCGAGCATGTAACTCACGCCGCTGGGCACGCGCAGGTTGTCTTCGAGCACGTAGTACTCGCCCTCGCCTGCGGCATTGGGGGCTCGCACAATGTCAACGCCGCTGATGTGCGAGTACACGCCGTTGGGCACATCCACGCCCATCATCTCGGGTCGGAACTGCGCGTTGTTGAGCACCTGCTCCGATGGGATGAGGCCGGCCTTCAAAATCTCTTGGTCATGGTAGACGTCGTGAATGAAGCGGTTCAACGCGGTCACGCGTTGCACCAAGCCCTTTTGCATGTCTTTCCACTCGTGGGCGGGAATGATGCGGGGAATCAGGTCAAACGGAATCAGGCGTTCGGTGCCTGAACCATCTTCGTCTTTGTCGCCGTACACCGCAAAGGTGATGCCGACGCGACGAAAAATCATCTCCGCCTCTTCGCGCCTGTCGCGCATGGTCTGCGGATCTTGGCGCTTGAGCCAGTCCAAGTAGTTCCGGTAATGGGGACGAACCGCGCTGTCGATATACGGCAGCTGGGCATACATTTCATCAAACTTGTGCATGTGGGAACTCCTGCACTTACCTTAGCAAATTAAATGCCATGTTACGGAACTTGATGAAACCAATAACGATGTTGGTTTTCGCGCTCGCAATGCACCAAATTGGGTTGATCACTGCGCCACAACGACGCACCACAACGGGGACTCTGCACGACTTGAGCCCCCAATGGGGCGTAACGCGCCAGCACATCGGCACGAGGATGGCCAAAACGGTTGCGATAACCCGCCTGCACCATCGCGACTTGGGGACGCACAGCTTCTAAAAACGTCGCCGTCGACGAGGTGGCGCTGCCGTGGTGGGGCACCAACAACCAATCGGCCTGCAAGCTTTGACCACTTTGCACCAACGACTGCTCTTGCGCGGCTTCGATGTCGCCCGCCAGCAGCGCGGAAACGAAGGGGCTTGCATCGCGGGCGGATGGGTGTGTCGCCGCCGCACTGCGCACAGGCACGCGAGGGGCACTGACGCGCAACACACAACTCAGCGCATTGGGTTTGAGCTGTCGTGTGTAGTCTTCGGCACGCGGGTGCAACACCTCAAACTGCACACCGTCCCACACCCAAGTCTGCCCGCGTTCGCAGCGCTGCATGGGACGCAGCTGCTGCATCGGGTGGGTCGCGGGCATAGACGTCAGCACATCGGCCGCGGGCTGCATGGCCAGCACAGCGGGGGCACCGCCGCTGTGGTCGCTGTCTTGGTGACTGATGACCACGCGGTCTAAACGCTCACCCCACGCCCGCAACAAGGGGACTAAGACACGCTGGCCCGCATCGGTCTCGGCGGAATAGCGCGGGCCTGTGTCGTACAGCAGTGCATGCGTGGCGGTGCGCAACAACACGGCATGGCCCTGCCCCATGTCTGCCGCCAGCAACTCAAATGTGCCATGCGCAGGACGCGGCATTTGCCAACTCAACACGGGCATGACCAATGCCAAGCCCAACAGCCGCATCCACAGAGGCACGCGCAGTGCCAATAGCCCCATACCCAGCAACGCCGCAGCACCCGCCCACATGGGCGCAGCAGGGGCCGACCATTGCGCCCAAGGCACGCTCGCCAACGCCCCCAACAGCGAACGCAACACTTGCAAAGCCTCGCCCGCCCAACCCCAAGCTGGGGCAAACAGCATGCCCAGCACACACAGCGGCGTCACCACCAAAGTCACCCAAGGCACGGCCAACACATTGGCCAACAACCCAACGACCGACACTTGATGAAAGAGCAGCAAGCACAACGGTGCCAAACATACGCTCATGAGCCACTGCTCGCGCCCCATGCGATGCACGGCCCGCCACAGACGCATTGGCAGCCCACGCACATCGGCATCGCGATCGGCCAAGCGTGTGGGCACATCAGCGCTGCCCGAAGCAAACAAAATACCCACCGCCACAAAGCTCAACCAAAACCCCGCCTGCAACAGCGCCCACGGGTCCAGCGCCAGCACCACCGCACACACCAACAACCAGACAGACGGCCAAGGCCAGCGCAGCCCCTGCCAACGCAACAGCGCCACGGTGGCCAGCATCCACACCGTGCGTTGCGCAGGCACCCCCCAACCGGTGAACACGGCATACAGCAGCGCCACCACCACCCCACACAACTGCGCCGCATGGGGCGCAGGCAGCCACAAACTCCAAGGTCGGCGAGTTGCCCACACATCACTTCGTCGCCACAGCCACCCCATGCCCGCCGCAGCCAACCAGGCCAGACCGGTGATGTGCAGCCCCGAAATCGCCATCAAATGCGCCACACCCGTGGCTCGAAACACATCCCAATCGGCACGCTCAATGGCCGCTTGATCGCCCAGCAGCAAGGCCGACACAATGCCAGCCATGGCGTGGTCTGGCACTTGCGCAGACACACGGGCCCGAACCGCTTGGCGTAATTGGGCCACGGGATAACGCCACGTCGAGCCCAGCCACTCGGGCGGCGCATCCTTCGCACCATGGCGCACATAACCTGTGGCCTGCAAGCCCTGCTCCCACAGCCAAAGCTCATGGTCAAACCCGTGCGGGTTGATGTGCCCATGCGGCGCTTTGAGTCGCACCGTCAAGCGCCAGCGGTCGCCTGCCTTCACCTCTGGCGGAGGGGTAACTTGACGCCCAGCGTCTGCCCCCCACACACTTGCGCCATACCAACCCAGCCAAACGAAACGGGGCAAGTCTGCCGTCAACACCTCCAAGCGAAACCGCACACTGTCCTCGGTGCGCTGGGGCAAACTGGCCACCACACCGTCCACCTCAATGGATTGGCCTTCCAGCGCAGGACTCAGACGGCTCTCTAAATAGAAATGGGCGCGCCAACCCGTTTGGGCAAAGGCCAAAATCAGCGCCAGCAACGCCCAACCCAGCGCTGAACGAACCGCATAGGCTTCATTGGCCTGCACGCGGCGAAGTAGCAACCAGGCCAACGCGCACAAGGCCGCAAAGGCCAACCCACCGTAGAACGCCATAGGCAGCAGCGCCGCTTGTTGCAATTGCAAGCCCGTGCCCAACAGCCAGCCCAGGCACCACGGCGTGATTCGACTGAAAGAACGCGGCATGCAAGACCCAAGTTGATGAGGATCTGAGCAATCTAAAGGCGCACCCGTGCACAAAAAAAAGCCGCGCTCACAAAGTGACGCGGCCTAGCAGAAAAAACTGAAAATGAATCAGCTGGAAATGGGTAGCCTCAAGCAGCAGGTTTGCTATTGGCCGAGCACACTTCTTTTTTAAGTGCCGCCATGTAGGTGTTGGGGCGAATCGGCGCTTCGCGGTTGCGCCATTCTTGAAGATCGTCAGCCGCCACTTCTTTGCCTTTGCCCATGGCTTTGTCGTAATAGCTCACCGACAAGCGCACCACCATGTCGGTTTTGCAGTACATGCGCACGCGCATCATCATGGACTTGTAGCTTTCGCCGGTGGGGGTTTTGTCATTCTTGGGCAAGTCGGTCAACACCCAGGCGTAACGGGACACGTGCACGGGCATCACCGCTGCTTTGTCGTAGTAGTAAGAAGTGTCTTCGTCTTTCAACAACTCGCTCCACTCTGCCGAAGCCGTGCCAGCGCTCAGCAACAGCGTGCTGGCGAAAAGACAAACTGACAAGAAATGAAACATACGCATCGTGGACTCAACACATGAAAACAACCATGTGTTGGGTATCGGCGGCGCCTTCGAAAACTTGAGCGTTCAAATCAGCGCTCGGAGCACTTGGGCCGTTTCGATGATCAAGGGCAGCAACTTCTCCACAATGAGCGACTCGTTCCAAATCGACGATTGAAGGGTCATGCTCAACGCGGCTTTGCATTCCCCGTGTCGATCTCTCAGTGGCACAGCCACCCCTGTGAGTCCGAAGTCCAAGTTGCCCACAGACACGCAATAGTTGTTCTTTCGAGCGATGAGCACCATTTTTTCAAATGTCTGAGCCGTCAAAACGGCATTGCTGTTGAAGGTGGCGAACTCGTGCGTCGCAATCCAAGCTTGTAAATCTGCGTCACTCAGTGTCGACAAAATGGCGGGCCCCGGCCCCACCACGTGTGCAGGCACGCGGGCACCGGCATAAAAGCCAATGGACACCACCCGCGGGCTGTTGCTTCGCGCGACGTACACCACGTCATGCCCATCCAACACCGACACGTTGACCGTCTCCCCCGAAGACATGGCCAATCGCTGGATAAAGGGCTGCACCAAGCGGGGCAAACGCGCGCCATCCAGATAGCCCTGCCCTAGCCTTAAAACACGCGGCGTGAGCCAGTAAAACTTGCCATCGGTGTCGCCATACCCAAAGTGACACAGATTGAGCAAATAACGCCTCGCCGCCGTGCGTGGGATGCCCGTTCTTTCGGCCACCTGCGTCACCGTCATGCGGCCGTACTCGTCGTTGAAAGCCTCGACAACGGCCAATACCCGGCCTACGCCCGCAATCAAGTCACCTGAGTCAATGGGAAACTCTTTGTTGGTGGTTTTTGAAACGAGCGCAGATGCATGAGGGAAATCCATAGTTTTCACCGCCTTTCGGACAATATTGTCCGCTATTCGGTCAAACAAGTCGAAGCAGTTCGTTGCATGGGTCATGAAGCCCTTACATTTCGTATCCATCGCAAACAGCACCGCACACATCGGTGCGCTCTTTTAACCCCACGGAGACACACTATGAATTCATTACGCCGCGTCCTCTCGCTGTCGCTCTTGACCGCCGCACTCGCATCCACTGGCTTGGCACAAGCCGCTGAGTTTGAAGCACGCAACGTCAAGTTCCCTTCCGCCAGCAACAAAGGCCACCCTCAAGTGCTGGGGGTGGAAAAGTTCGCCGAACTGATGGCCAAGAAAACCAATGGCAAGTTCAAAGTGCAAGCGTTCCCAGGCGGCGCCTTGGGCCCAGACTTGCAAACCGTGTCAGCCATGCAAGGCGGCACCGTTGAAATGACCGTGATGAACGCCAGTTTGTTGGCCGGCGTGGCCAAAGAAATGGCCATTTTCGACTTCCCATTCCTCTTCAACAACACCAAAGAAGCCGATGCCGTGTCTGACGGCCCCGTCGGTCAAAAACTGTTGGACAAACTGCAAGAAAAAGGGTTGGTCGGTTTGGCTTACTGGGACTTGGGCTTTCGCCAAGTGCACACCGGCAAAAAGCCCATCGCCAAGGCCGATGACTTCAAAGGCATGAAGATGCGCGTCATTCCTACGCCCATTTATGTGGAGTTCATGAAATCGTTGGGCGCATCGCCTGTTCCCATGGCCTTCACCGAAACCTACACCGCGTTGGAGCAAGGCGCGATCGACGGCATGACCAACCCGCTGTTGAACATCTTGGACAGCAAGTTTGATGAAGTGTCCAAGTACCTCACCATCACCAACCACATGTACACCCCACAAGCCGTGGTGGTGAGCAAGAAGTTCTGGGACAAGCTGACGCCTGAAGAGCAAAAAATGATGCGTGAAAGCGCGCAAGAAACTGCCGTTTACCAACGCAAAATTGCACGCGACGAAGCGGCCAAGGTGCTGACCGAAATCAAACGCAAAGGCATGACCGTGTTTGAGTTGTCGCCTGAAGAAATCGCCAAATTGCGCGAACGCTCGAAGCCCGTGGTTGACAAGTACACCACCGAACTCGGACCTATCGTGGGCGAAATGTACGCAGCGGTAGACAAAGCACGCAAAGCCAAATAATTTGTAAATGCACATAACAAGGGCGCCGTGATGGCGCCCTTTTTTTTAGTATGTCCAATCCTGATGGCCCAGATCTAGCTGCTAAAGCCTATCAGGGGTTACAGACGTCACAGCGACCCGCATCTGCATGCGTGTCTCGTGTCGCTTGTTCAAGCTTGTGATCACAAGTGTGGCATTGCCATGTGTGAGATTTAGCCAATCTGGTCTCATTTCCGCATACGCGGCAAGGAAGTCCAGCCGCGTGGCTGGTGATGGAAAACCCAGGCATCTGGCAAACCGGACAGCGAGACTGAATTTTCTGCAGCAAGTCTGCCGCAGCGCGTTGAATCATAGATTGACGCGTCGGATCGCAGAAGGCACGGTGGTCGTTTTCGGCCATCACCAGCTGGTTATCCGCTTGCTGCTGGCAAGCAGTAAAAGCTTGCTGAAGGGTGTGCCAATCACACAAACCTTTTTGTACTCTGGAGTCCACTTCACTTTGTGGCCGAAGGATCAGGTGGTGCTCAGGAAAACCGGCTTCGCGCGCAAATTTTTCTAGATCAGACAAACTGCGTAAACAAGCGTGCTGACTTCGTGCTGGGCCTTGCGCCATACCGACAATTTCGAGTTGATGTTCATCGTCGATCCAGACCAGCACTTCAACGTTCCAAGGCATCCAGCCGCCAAATGGGTCGGCGACAAAACTCCCCTCGCTGGCGATGCCCAGTGATGCCCCCGTGAGATCCATGCCAATCCGAGCCTTCCTGCGTGCCGTTTGCAGCTGATTGTCTAGGCGTTTGATCTCCCCCGAAAAAGTACCAAGGCAATCCGTGTCGTACCCCCGTGCACGCACAACAACACAACCTAATGCGGCCTCTAGCGCAGGACCGATCAATTGGTTCTTCCCGTGCTGGGTCAGGAAGGCGACAGTTTTGCCGATATAGCGTTCGATCACAGTCACCCCAGCACAGTACTGGCTATTTGTGCGTACAAGGGAATGCCCAGCAGGATGTTGAGCGGAAACGTCACGCCCAGAGACAAACCGAAATACAAAGACGGATTGGCTTCAGGAACGGCGTAGCGCAAGACAGCCGGCACGGCAATGTAAGAAGCGCTGGCTGCCAGCACCATGAGCAAGATGGCATCGCCTTGCGGCAATTGCAGCAAACAAGCCAGCCCCAGCGCAACGCCCGCATGGGTCAATGGGCCGAACACGGCATAGGCCAACAACCATGGTGACTGACCTCGCACCTGCGGCAGGTTACGGGCCGCCATAAGACCCATGTCCAACAGAAAGAAGGACAGCATGCCTTTGAAAAGGTCACCAGAGAAGGGTTGCATGGCGGCCTTGCCTGACTCGCCGGTCAACAGTCCCACCACCATGGCACCGAGCAGCAGCAACTGCGCGCCATCCGTGAAAGATTCGTGCAGCACCTTGCCCAAGCCAATGCCCGCTTTTTCGGGGCCAGCGGCCAATGCAGCCACTGACCCGCCCTGAACGACATGAAGGCTTGATGGCGTTGCGGCATTTCTTAACGTGTTGGCCAGAACAACGGCCAAGATGATGGCCGGAGATTCCATCAGGGCCATGGCTGCAGCCATATGGCCCCCGTAAGCGATGTGCTGACTTTCCAAGTATTGGACCGTCGTCACGAAGGTCACAGCGCTCACTGAGCCATAAGTCGCTGCAATAGCAGCGGCATCAAAGCCTGATAAAAAATGTTTCAAAATCGTGTAACCGATCAGGGGAATGAGCACAGCCAGCGCAACAGCAGCCGCCAGACCCGCCCCCACCTGAGGCGTGAGGCCTGAATGCGCCAACGCGAAGCCCCCCTTAAGCCCCAGTGCCATGAGCAGGTAAAGCGATAAAAAACGAGAGATGGCTGGCGGAATTTCAAGGTTCGATTTCACGCTGCCGGCAAGGATGCCGAAAACGAAGAACAAGATCGCGGGGTCGAGTAGATTTTGCATGTTGGTTTTCCTTGGCAAGGATGTTAGAAAACCATCATGTATTTGTAAAATCGATTTTTCAAAGCCAATCCATAGGTAAAAGTCTATGAATATCACCTTCCGACAATTGCGCTTGTTTCAGGCGCTGGCTGAAACCGGCAGCGTGAGTGCGGCAGCAAAAGCCACCCATGTAACCCAGCCCACGGCCTCCATGCAACTCAAGGAGATGAACCAAAGCGTAGGCTTGCCGTTGTACGAGGTGATTGGCAAGAAGGTGCACTTGACCGATGTGGGCAAGGACTTAGCCGCCACAGCACGCGCGATCGCGCTGTCGTGGGATTCGTTTGAGCAAAGCGTGGATGCGGTCAAAGGTTTGTCCCGCGGCAAGCTACGGGTGGCCGTGGTGAGCACGGCCAAGTACTTCATGCCGCGTCTGATCGGGAGCTTTTGCAGAAAACACCCAGCGATTGATGTGTCGCTTGAAATTCTCAACCGTGATGGCGTGGTGAACCGCCTGCTCAACAACCTAGACGATCTCTACATCATGTCCATGCCGCCGTCTGACATGGACTTGCATGACGAGGTGCTCATGCCCAACCCGATCGTGGTCATCGCGGAAATGACCCATCCGTTGTGCAAAAGCGGTCGCGTTTCATTGAAAGATCTGCAGCACCTGCGTTTCATTCTGCGGGAGACAGGTTCCGGCACACGCATGGCTGCGGAGCAGCACTTTCGCAAAAAGAAATTCCGCCCAGACATCCGACTCGAATTGGGCAGCAACGAGGCCGTCAAGGAGTCCGTGGCCGGTGGTCTGGGCATCGGCATTGTTTCTCGGCATGCCTTACATGGACTGGACAAGGAAAACGGCGTACGCGTGATCGATGTGGAAGGCTTTCCACTGCCGTCGGCATGGCACATGGTTCACCATGCCAGCCAAAAACTCTCGCCCGTCGCGCTGGCATTTAGGCAGCATGTACTGGCCCAAATACAAAAATGAGCGTTTAAAGGGTCGAAAGCTGGGATAAACGTAAAGGCGCATCCAAATCCAACCCTGCCATGCACCGTCTTGGCGCATCCGCATTGGCGCATGTTTTGCTTAGTCAAGGTATGTCCATACACGCCGCACTCCACCACGTCACCCACTACAGCTACGACCGTTTGGTTGAACTGGGCCCGCAAGTGATTCGCCTGCGCCCCGCGCCACACTGTCGCAGCAACGTGATTTCTTATTCCCTCAAGGTTGAGCCTGCGCATTTCATCAACTGGCAGCAAGACCCGTTTGCCAATTACCAAGCGCGTTTGGTGTTCCACGAAAAAACCACCGAGTTCAAAGTGACGGTGGATTTGGTGGTCGAAATGGCGGTCTACAACCCGTTTGACTTTTTCTTAGAGCCCCACGCCGAAAAGTTCCCTTTCAGCTACAGCAAAGCCTCCGCAACTGAGCTGGCACCTTACTTGGCCACATCGCCGTTGAAGCACAAGCTCAAGGGCTACGTGGAGTCGCTCGACCTCAAGGCGATGAAGCGCGACCCCATTCGCACCATCGACTTCCTTGTCAAGATCAACCAAAAGCTGCACACCGACATTGCGTACACCATCCGCATGGAACCCGGTGTGCAAACGCCCGAAGAAACGCTGACGCTCTTGAGCGGCTCGTGCCGCGACAGCGCTTGGCTGCTGGTGCAAATGCTGCGCCACTGCGGTTTGGCGGCGCGCTTTGTGTCGGGCTACCTGATTCAGCTCGCCCCCGATGTCAAGTCGCTCGACGGCCCCAGCGGCACCGAAGTCGACTTCACCGACTTGCATGCGTGGTGCGAGGTGTATTTGCCCGGCGCAGGCTGGGTGGGCTTAGACCCCACCTCGGGCTTGCTGGCCGGCGAAGGCCACATTCCGTTGGCCTGCACACCTCAGCCATCGAGTGCTGCGCCGATTGAAGGCTTGGTGGACGAAGCCGAGGTCGAATTTGGCCATGAGATGAAGGTCACCCGCGTGCTCGAGTCACCCCGCGTGACCAAGCCCTACACCGAAGAACAATGGATGGAAGTGTTGGCCTTGGGTGACGAGGTGGACCGCCGCTTGAACGAAGGCGATGTGCGCCTCACCATGGGCGGTGAGCCCACCTTCGTCGCCGTGAACGACCGCGATGCACCAGAATGGAACACCGATGCACTCGGCCCCACCAAACGCGGTTTTGCCACCGAATTGGTGCATAAGCTGCGTGCCGAGTACGGCGATGGCGGTTTCTTACATTTTGGTCAAGGCAAGTGGTACCCCGGCGAGCAACTGCCGCGTTGGGCGCTGGGCATTTACTGGCGAACCGACGGTCACCCTTGCTGGCACAACCCCGACTTGTTCGCCGATGAGCGCGTGCCCAGCCACTACACCACCGAAGATGCCCAGCGCTTCACCGAAACCCTGTCTCACAAACTCGGCGTGGGCGACCAATACATCACGCCCGGCTATGAAGACACGTGGTACTTCCTGTGGCGCGAGCGTCGTCTGCCCGTCAACGTCGACCCGTTTGACGCCAAGCTCAGCGACGAAATGGAGCGTGTGCGCCTGCGCCGCGTGTTCAGCCAAGGCCTCGACAAAACCGTGGGCTATGTGCTGCCCCTCAAACCCAGCGAGCACGGCATCGGTCCGCGTTGGACCAGCGGCCCATGGTTCTTGCGCGACGAACGCATGTACCTCGTGCCGGGCGACTCGCCCATGGGCTTGCGCTTGCCGCTGGACTCCTTGCCATGGGTCAGCGAAGCCGACTACCCCTACGCCATCGAGCAAGACCACTTTGCCGAACGTAAAGCCCTGCCCCACGCGGCGGCGCTGAAAGCGCAGTACTCACACCACGCACGGCACACCCACTTCAACGCCCACGTCGCTGGCGGCGGTATGGCACAAGGTGGCACGGTCGGCCTGCAAACCGGCATGGGCAACGACGGTTTTGTCCCCGGCACGGCCCACGCAGTGCCTGCCAAAGACCAATCGGCCCACTGGATCACCCGCACCGCCATTTGTGTGGAAGTGCGCGACCCTGCGCGCTCGAACGGCCCATCGGTCGAACTCAAGGCCATGGAAAACCCACAAGGCGTGATCTATGTCTTTATGCCCCCGCTCGGCCATCTCGAAGACTACTTGGAGTTGCTCAGCGCCATCGAAGCCACCGCTGAAGAGCTGGGCGTGCGCATCGTCTTAGAAGGCTATCCACCGCCTCGTGACGTGCGTCTGAAAGTGCTGCAAGTCACCCCCGACCCCGGCGTGATTGAGGTGAACATTCACCCCGCACACAACTGGCTCGAGATCGTCGAGCACACCGAGTTCTTGTACCAAACGGCGTTCGAGTCGCGCCTGTCCGCTGAAAAATTCATGACCGATGGCCGCCACACCGGCACCGGCGGCGGCAACCATGTGGTGATGGGCGGTGCCACGCCCTCAGACAGCCCGTTCTTGCGCAAGCCTGAATTGCTGGCCTCGCTGATCTTGTACTGGCACAACCACCCGTCTTTGAGCTATTTGTTCAGCGGCATGTTCATCGGCCCCACCAGCCAAGCACCGCGTGTGGACGAAGCCCGCAACGACCAAATCTACGAACTCGAAATCGCGTTGGCCGAAATCAACCGCAACCGCGACAAATTTGGCGCCGACATGCCCCCGTGGATCGTCGACCGCACCTTGCGGAACTTGTTGATCGACGTCACGGGCAACACCCACCGCAGCGAGTTTTGTATTGACAAGCTGTACTCGCCCGACTCGTCCACCGGACGTTTGGGCTTGCTGGAATTGCGTGCGTTTGAGATGCCACCCCATGCCCGCATGAGCGTGGTGCAGCAGCTGTTGCTGCGTGCGTTGGTGGCCCGCTTCTGGGAGAAACCTTACCAAGCCCCCGCCACGCGCTGGGGCACCGAGCTGCACGACCGCTTCTTGCTGCCGCATTTCGTCAAGGCCGACTTTGACGATGTGCTCACCGAGTTGGGCGACTGTGGTTTTCAGTTCGACCCCGAGTGGTTTGCACCGCACTTTGAGTTCCGCTTTCCACGCGTGGGCGACTTGCAAACGCTGGGCATCAACCTCACGCTGCGTAACGCGCTGGAGCCTTGGCACGTCATGGGCGAAGAAGGATCGAGCGGCGGTACCGTGCGTTATGTGGACTCGTCGCTGGAGCGCATCGAGGTGCATGTGAGCGGCTTGAACCCCAGCCGCCACACCATCACCGTCAACGGTCAGCCCTTGCCTTTGCAACCCACAGGCACCGTGGGCGAATACGTGGCGGGTGTGCGCTACCGCGCTTGGGCCCCCTCGTCGGCCCTGCACCCCACCATTGGCGTGCATGTGCCGCTGACGTTTGACGTGGTCGACACTTGGATGAAGCGCTCCGTGGGCGGCTGTCAATACCATGTGGCCCACCCCGGTGGTCGCAACTACGACAGCTTCCCCGTGAACGCCTACGAGGCAGAAAGCCGTCGCTTGGCCCGCTTCTTCCCGTTGGGTCACACGCCGGGCAAGTTGGACGTGCCACAAGCCACCGTGGGCGTGCCAGCCAGCAAAGAGTTTCCGTTTACCTTGGACTTACGGCGTACGTAAGCACCACATGCGGCGACCCCTAGGCGGTGAGACAATGCGGCCACTGTGCCCACGCCTCACCCGTCCCTCGCTGAAACCCGCCCTTCAACACGTTTGGTCGACGTGCTGAAGGGCTTGGCACACCCGGCCGACAACGGGCACTTCGATGAGTTGCAAGGTATGTGCGCCAAAGCCCCCTTGCCACCCGCGACGCCCCCCAGCGCAAGCGCTGGCGCGACCACACCCACGCAGCTGCAGTCCATCAACCTGCTGAACAGCGCGAGCAACGGACCCACCTCATCGCTGCGACCTTTGCAAAGCCTCGCGCCACTGCCAGCCATGACGTCCATGGCCGACATGCCTGCGTTGTCCAGCCTGACCAATTTGGCGGAACTGCCATCGCCAACACCCGACGCAGAGCCCGCCCCAGCGCCTCAACAACTCAGCCCGCCATGGCACACCTTCTTTGACCAATTGGGCACCATGGGCTTGGACGACCTCGACCGTCGCACCCAAACCTTGGCCCGCCAAGTGCGCGACAACGGCATCACCTACAACGTGTACGCCAGCCAAGGTGGTCCGCAGCGGCCATGGGCGCTGGACCTGTTCCCGCTGATCATCACGCCCGAGAGTTGGCAGCAGATTGAAGTGGGTGTGCAACAGCGCGCCCGTTTGCTCGAACGCGTGATGGCCGATGTGTACGGCCCACAGCAACTGTTGCGCGAAGCCATGATTCCGCCGGCCTTGGTGCAAGGTCACCCCGGGTATTTGCGCGCCATGCGCGGCGTGGCGCCCGTGGGCGGCACACACCTGCACATTGCCGCGTTTGACTTGGCCCGTGGCCCCGATGGGCAATGGGCCGTGGTTTCGCAGCGCACGCAAGCGCCATCGGGCTTGGGCTATTTGCTCGAAAACCGACTGCTGATTTCGCGCCAATTCCCGCAAGCGTTTGAGGCCATGCACATCCAACGCTTGGCCGCGACCTACCGCCTGTGGGTGGAGTCGCTGAAGGCGCACAGTCCGGCAGGCGTGAACGCCCATGTGGCCTTGCTCACACCTGGTCCCTACAACGAAACCTATTTCGAACACGCCTACCTCGCCCGCTATCTGGGCTTGAGCTTGGTCGAAGGCAGCGACCTCACCGTGCGTGACGAGCGCTTGTACCTGCGCACCCTGCGCGGTTTAGAGCCCGTGCATGTGCTGCTCAAGCGTTTGGACGACGAGTTTTTAGACCCGCTGGAGTTGCGCGCCGACTCCACCTTGGGCATCCCCGGTTTGCTGCAAGCCGTGCGTGCCGGCAACGTGGTGGTCGCCAATGCACCGGGCTCTGCATTTTTAGAGTCACCGGCGTTGTTGGGCTTCTTGCCCGCACTGAGTGAAAAGCTGCTGGGCGAAACCTTGCAGCTGCCTGCACTCGATACCTGGTGGTGCGGCGAGCGTGCGGCTTTGGCCTCGGTCTTGCCCTTGCTCGACAAAATGGCCATCAAGCCCACCTACCCGGGCTCGGCCAGTCACGGCAGCTTTGACGCTGCATTGGGCCGCACCCTCAGCCAAGCCCAGCGTGACGAATGGGTGGGCCGCATCACCCGCCAGCCCGACCGCCACACGCTGCAAGCCTACGTGCCGCTGTCGCAAATGCCGACTTGGAAAAATGCACAAGAGGGCGTGGTGCAACGCTCGGTCATGCTGCGGGTCTTCGCGTTGCGAGACAGTGCCAACTCGTGGCGTGTGCTGCCCGGCGGTTTGGCGCGCATTGCCGCCCCTGACGCGCAAATTGCCTCCATGCAACGCGGCGGTAGCAGCGCCGACGTGTGGGTGCAAACCCACGCCGATGTGGACCGCAGCACCTTGCTCAACAAGAGCGTCACGGCCACCACCTTCACGCATCGCCAACGCATGGTCACCAGCCGCGCGGCTGAAAACCTCTATTGGTTAGGCCGCTACACCGAGCGCAGCGAAAACATGGTGCGCTTGGTGCGCCTGTGCATCGAAGCCCTCAACAGCGAAGACCCCGCCTCACCCAGCCTGTGGACATGGCTGCAACAACTCAGCCGCCGCCAAGGCCTCATTCCAGCCGGGGTGCCCTCGGCCCAAGCGTCAGCGGCAGAAGAATCGGCCCACACATCCACCCCCAGCATGGGCGCACGTCGACGCGTGTTTGAACGCACGCTCATCGCTTGCCTCGACGACAACACCCACGCCACCAGCGTGGGCTACAACTTGCGCGCCTTGCAACAAGCGGCAGCCTCGTTGCGCGAGCGTTTGTCGCCCGAGCACTGGAACGCCATCGTGCATGGCGTGGAGCAATTCAGCACCGACTGCTCGCACATCGTGAAGCAACCCGAGTTCTCCACCATCCAAGCGTTGCAAACCTTGGATGCGGCCAGCTCCGCCTTGGCCGCCATCACGGGCGCGCAAACCGACCGCATGACGCGCGACGACGGTTGGCAGTTGCTGAGCATTGGGCGCCATGTGGAACGCTTGGGCTTTTTATCAGCCGCGCTCGACTTGGCTGTGGAAGTGGGGGCGTTTGAGTCGCAACAGCACGACACCTCGCAGCCTTCGGGCACGGAAAACAGCTCGCACTTTTCCGCCTTGCTGAGCTTGTTTGACAGCACCATCACCTTCCAAGCGCAGTACCAGCAAAGCCGCGAATTGGCGCCTTTGATTGAGTTGTTGGTGCAAGACAACGACAACCCGCGCTCACTCGCTTGGGTCACGCGCAGCCTGCGCTCGCGTTTGTCCAAACTCGCCGCCACCCCCATGGGCGAGCCCGATGCCTTGGCCCGTTTGGTGCCCGATTTGCAAGCCCAAGACGCCCCAGAACGCACATTAGCGCATTTGTGCGAAGCGGACCCACACGGTCACCACCCACACTTACGCGCCACGTTGACCGAGTGCATGCAAGCGGCTTGGCAGGTGTCCGACGCCATTTCGGCCCGTTACTTCAGTCACACCCAAGACGGCGACAGCGTAGGCGCTTGAACGCAAGGCTGACCACCCCATGCTGCTGCACATCACCCACACCACCCGCTACCAATACGCGCCGCAAGTTGAAACCGCGCAACACATGGCGCATTTGCTGCCACGCAGCTTGCCCTCGCAAACCGTGCATGCCGCAGAGCTGGTCATCTCGCCCAGCCCACACGCACGCAGCGACAGCGTGGATGCCTTTGGCAACGTGCGTACCTTTTTCTCGCTGCCACTGCCACACGAGATGATGCTGATCGAAGCGCGCAGCACGGTGGACACGCACTTCATGGCCTACCCGCCCGAAAACGCCAAGCTCACACCTGCGTGGGAAAACGTGCGCCACCATTTCTTGTACCACTCAGGTTCGGCGTGGGACGCCGCCACCGAGTATGTCTTCGCCTCCCCCTACGTCGAGCCTCACCCCCACTTTGCCGACTACGCCCGGCCCAGCTTTGTGCCCGCGCGCCCCGTGCTGGAGGCTGCGGTAGATCTGATGACGCGGATTCACCAAGACTTCACCTACGCCAGCGCCAGCACCGACATCAACACGCCCGCCTTGGAAGCGCTGGAGCGCCGCGAAGGTGTGTGCCAAGACTTCGCCCATATTTTGTTGAGTTGCCTGCGCACCCAAGGTTTGGCGGCGCGCTATGTCAGCGGCTATTTGTTGACCGAAGTGCCCGAAGGCCAAACCCGATTGATTGGCAGCGATGCCTCGCACGCATGGGTGTCGGTGTATGTGCCAAACGCCTTGCCCGAAGGCGACGAAGGCACCAAGCAAGGCTTGCTCGCCACCCAAGGGCAATGGTTTGACCTCGACCCCACCAACGACAGCTGGGGCTTGAACTCACCCGGCATCGACTACGTCACCTTGGCCCTCGGCCGCGACTATGCCGATGTGTCGCCGGTTCGCGGTGTGATTCATGGCGGTGCCAGCCATACGTTGGATGTGGGCGTGACGGTGCAGCCGGTGACTGAATTGGCGGCGTTGGTCGAACAATCGCAATCGCAAAGTCAGAGCCAAAGCAGCGGACTCTGAAGCTCAGTTGCCCTGCCCCGTTGACCAAACAAGATGTGATGCGTTCAGGTACTTTTTAATAGCCGCTGTCGCTTGGCGGTGGTCTATTGTTGAAATCTTGGCGTCTAACTTGGCCATGGCCGCAAAGTCATACTCGGTGTACAGGCCCTCCGCCAGTTTTCGTGCGAATCCACGTTCATCGCCCAAGGTTGACTGGCGTCTTTGAAACCATGCCTGTTTGGCTTGTTCAATTTGGTCCGCTGAAAAACCGTCATCCAGCACTTTGGCCAGTACGGATTTCAGACTGCTTAGCGCTTTGTCAGCATTACCGCTGGACGACGTGGCGTAAAGCATGACGGTAGATCGCTCGTCAAACGACGAGGCGGCCACTTGCATGCCAGACGAATAGGCCAACCCTTGCGTCTCTCGGAGCTGCTTCCAAATCAAACTGCTCGAATTGCCGCCCATGGCGTACACGGCCAATTGAAGTGCCGCAAAGTCATCCGATTTTCGATGGATGGGAACCACCGCCGTCCCCATCACCATGGCCTTGGTCGTATCGGGCATGACCACCTTGATGGGCGTCACATCGACAGAAGTCGGCGCCTGAGGCGACGGGACTCGTTCATAGGCTTCGTGGGACAGCTTTGAGACAACTGTTTTTGCCCAGACCTCTTTCACATCAGCCGCCGTCAGGTTGCCCACAACACCGATGCGTGCGTGGGACACGTTGGCAAACTCACGCGCACAGCGAAGCGTGTCTTCATAAGACAGGTTTGTCACGTCTTCCATCGAGGCGGTCAAAGTTTTGGGCTTGTTCGCATGTCCGTCGGGATAGTTGTCGAAGCGCATACGGACTTGGCTATCTGCCACCTTGATGGGGTCCATCAAAGCCGCTTGGTACGCCGCAATTTGTGAGGCTTTGTAGCGTTCAAACTCTTGAACGGGCATGAGTGGATCCGCCCAGACCCCAAACAAGGTCTCCAACGCTTCGACAAAGTTTTTACGGGGAACTTCTAAATGAAGCCCATCCAGACTCAGCTGCCAAGTTGCTTGCAGCTTGTCCAGTCGCGCGTTGAGCGCATCGCGATCTAGACCCTTGCCACCCAACCCCATCAACGCACTGGCGGCATCGCACGCGGTTTTTCTGTTTTTCAGGCTGGCAAAATTTCCGTAATCGTTCTCCATCACCCACCACACTTTGTCTCCTTGCGTTTTGCGGGTAATCAACGCCACCTGAGCCTGCTGTCCGTCTAGCTCAAAACGAACCGTTGATTTTGAAATCTCCAGCAAGCTCTTGGGCGCGGGATCAGCCGAGGTCAAGATACTGGGCCACGCCTGACCTGTGACCCTTTTCGCGGCATCCGTCGGTTTGGGGAATTCGAGTGGCGTGGACTTCTCCGCATGTCTTAAGAGCACATCGCTGCGATTGAGGGTCACGATCCATTTTTTCAGGGCCTCATTGGCTTCTTCAAGCGTGACGGCGCTGATCACATCACGCGTCCACAAAAAGAGCCGCCAATCCCCTGCCGCTTCTGACTGGGAGACAAGGTCGGCAACGGACGCGTGAGCATCCAATGCTTTTTCAAAATCATTCAGGGCCGACAGGCGTGCCCGGTCCAAGCTCTCTTGCGTTACGCCACGCGCCGCAGCGTCTTGGATGTGTTGGATGACCGCGTTGGATATGTCTTCCGCGGCTGCGTTTTGATCCGCTTTTGACAAAGCGATGAACCTCGAATAGTCGGTTTGCGTCCAAGTGAAGCAACTGGCAGACACCGCCAATTTGCGGTTCAAGACGATTTCTTTTCGCAAACTGCCCCATTCAGAATCGCAAATCGAAGTGGCGGCCAGATCAAGGGCATGTGTATCGCGCTCTTTCATGCTCGGTAGTTTCCATGCACTGGCAACGACGGTGACACCCGCAGACAAGGACACGTCGGTTTTGTGCGTCGCCGCTTCTGGGCTCTCCAATGTCCAGTTGGCGGGTTGATCGCTGCTTGGATTTTTGGCGACTGAGAAAAGTTGTGATGCCAGTGACAGCACACGCGCTTTGTCAAAACTGCCAGACACAATGAGGGCCGCGTTATCGGGGCGGTAGTGTTTGCGGTGAAAGGCTTGCAGCGCGGCGAAGGATGCCCCCTCAATATCGCTGCGAGCCCCGATCGTCGACCTCGCGTAGCCGTGCCAATTGAAACCGCTCCTCGCGAGAGCGCTTAAGACGACGCGACTTGGCTCTCTTTCTGAATTTTCAAGTTCATTTCTCACCACGGTCATTTCACTGGCAAGGTCAGCGGCCGTGAATCCGGCGCGTATGAATCGATCCGCTTCGATGCGAATCAACTCATCCACCTTGAAGGGATCGGCCTCTACGGACTCGAAATAGTTGGTGCGATCAGGCGTTGTGGTCCCGTTGTAGCTGGCGCCCAGCTTGGTCAAATCATCTTTGATATTTTTTCGCTTGCCCGCCCCTTTGAAAAGCATGTGCTCCAAAAGATGGGCCATGCCCGTCTCACCGTAACCTTCGTACTTGCTGCCAGACCGAACCAGCAATTCAACGCGGGCGTTGTTGGCCGAGGGGAACGGAATCAAGATGATCTTGAAACCGTTGTCGAGTCGGTAGGAGGACAAACCAGCGGCTTGGGCGTCCAAACGGGCGTGGGTCGTGTGATCGACTTGAGAAGAAGCATTCGCGCTGCAGAAAATCAGTGCAGCGGTAAAAAGAATGGCGATGTGAGTTTTCATAACGAGTCAGCTTAACCATATTTCAAAAATCACAATGGGTCTAGGCCGACACCCTGTGTGTCCACCCAAGTGCTTGATGCCAAACCTCTGCCCATAAAATTAGGACATTCAAATCAAGGAATTTCCATGAGCGTTTACGACCAACTCCAAGCCCTGAACATCACCCTGCCGCCAGTGGCGATCCCCGCTGCGGCTTATGTGCCGTTTGTGCAAACGGGCAACTTGGTGTTTTTGAGCGGCCACATTGCCAAGCAAGATGGCAAAGTGTGGACCGGCCAATTGGGCAAAACCATGCAAACGGCGGAAGGCGCACAAGCCGCACGCGCCGTGGCCATCGACTTGTTGGGCACCTTGCACGCGGCCGTGGGTGACTTGAACAAGGTCAAGCGCATCGTCAAAGTGATGAGCTTGATCAACTCCAGCCCCGACTACACCGAGCACCACTTGGTGACCAACGGCTGCAGCGAGTTGATTGGCCAAGTGTTTGGTGACAAAGGTGCCCACGCACGCAGCGCATTTGGCGTGGCGCAGTTGCCACTCGGCGCTTGCGTGGAGATTGAGCTGATCGCCGAGCTGGCTTGATCGCCTTACTCGTCAAAGTCCCACATCTGATGCAGGTCTAACCGAATCAAGGCCTGCAACTCGACAGCCTCCAACTGCATGCGCTCAGCCGCATGGAGGTTGTCGCTGGCCAAGCGGTCCATCATCAGCACCTCCGACAAACTGCCTTCGCCCAAGGCGTAACCCTTGCGCGCTTTGTCTGCAGCTTGGGCTTGGCGCGATGCCGCCGATTTCAACAACTCAGCCGCGTTGCGCTTGTGCAGCAGTTGCTGCCACATGCTCTCAAACGTGGCGCTGAGTTGTTGCTCGGTCCAACGGACTTGGTCTTCGGCGGCTTGCGCATCGGCAGCAGTTGCCACCGCGTGGTGCGAACGTGCATCACCCGACAAAGGCATGGAGAGCATGACGCCCGTGACCTGCTCCGCCCCCGCCCGCTCGCGTGCGGTGAACAAGCCCACCGTCGGATCGGGCAAGCGGTCACGCGACGCCCGCTGAGCCGACAAACGCAAGCGCTGGGCATCCACACGCAACATGTTGAGCTCGTGGTTCTTCTCCAAAAACTCTTGCCGCATATCGGCCAACGACACATGTGAGCCTTCGGGCCACGCGGGCATGGCGGACTTCGCCAAAGCTTGAGCGGAATTTTCAGCCTTGGCACCTGAAACATTCAGGTTCGCATTTGGCAACGCAACCGACGGGTAACGCCGCGACAGCGCCGACGCGGTGGTCGCCCACTGCGCCTGCGCCACGGCGCGTGCGGCGCTGATGCGGTCTAACTCAGCCTGCGCCAACTCGGCATCGAGCTTGGAAATTTCACCTTGCTTGAGCTGGCTTTGCGTGAGGCGTTGCATCTGCGCAGCCAACGCGAAGGTGGTTTGTGCATTCTTCACATCGGCCTGTGCGCGCAAATGCTCAAACCACAGTTTGAGCAGCTCGCGACTGCCTTCATGCACGGCGTCTGCATAGGCTATCGCAGCCAAGGCTTGGGTTTGTGCGGCCAAATCGGCGTCCATGCCGCGCTTGCCCCAAGCGCGCAATGGGCGCTCCAAACTGAGCATGGACTCTTGCACGCTCACGCCCGGCCCCACCTCGCGGCGACGTTGCGCCGTGGCACGCACGGTGAATTCAGCCGGGCCTGCCGCAATACCCTGCGCCCGCGCATTCAACGCATCGCGACGCGAACGCGCGCCGTCGATCAAGGGACTGGCCAGCAAAGCGTCTTTCACCCCCCCTTCAGCGGGCAAATAAGACTGCAACACGGCGTCGGCAGAAACAACAACCTGTGCCTGTGCCTGTGCCTGTGCCTGTGCCTGTGCCTGTGCCAAGCTCATGCCAAGCGTCAGCAACATGCGCCAAGCAGCGCGTGGCAAGGTACGATTTTTGACAAGATATGTCATCGTCAACTTCATGACTTTCTCCAAGGCAACACGCGCGCCAAGCGTGACCAAGGCACAGACGCCATGCCCCCAAAGCGCTCAAACAGTTTGGGCAACAGCAACAAGGTCAACAAGGTGGAGCTGAGCAAGCCTCCGGTCACCACAATCGCCAAAGGCCGTTGAATTTCAGAACCCGGCCCCGTGGCAAACAGCAACGGAATCATGCCCAAAGCGGTGATCACCGCGGTCATCAGCACGGGGCGCAAACGCCGTTCGGTGCCCAAACGAACCACCGTTTCGAGCGGTTCACCATCGAGCAAACGTTCGTTGAAATGCGTCACCATCACCACGCCGTTGAGCACGGCAATGCCCAGCAAAGCGATGAAGCCCACGGACGCAGGCACCGACAAATACTCGCCCGATACAGCCAGCGCCACCACGCCGCCTACCAGTGCAAAGGGGATGTTCAAGAAAATGATGCCCGCCTGAATGGCCGAGCCAAAGGTGAACACCAAGATGGTGAAGATGAGCACCATGGCAGCAGGGATCACCAGCCCCAAACGGGCGGCGGCGCGTTGCTGGTTTTCAAACTGCCCCCCCCACACCACACGCAATTCGGCGGGCAATTTCAAGGCAGCCACGGCGGCTTGCGCGTCTTGCACAAAGCCCGCCAAGTCGCGGCCATCGACCGACACTTGAATACTGGTGAAGCGTGCACTTTGCTCGTGGTTGACGCGAATGGGGCCATCGACCATGCGAATGTCGGCCAAAGCACTGGCGGCCCACACGCGGCCATCGGGTGCCGCCAAAGGCAAGTTTTTGAAGGCTTCCGCGCTTTGACGCGTGGCCTCGTTGCCCTTGAGCATGAGCGGCGTGCGCACCCCGTTTTGCAACACATAGCCCAAAGCTTCGCCTTCGACTTGGTTCTTCAGCGCCTGCTGCAACCCCTCTACGCTGAAGCCCGCTTGGCCCATTGCCGTGCGGTTCAAGCCCACGGTCAAGTACTGCAAACCTTCGGCCTTGGGCGCGATCACTTCGGCTGCGCCAGGCACTTGGCGCACGGCATCGGCGATTTGATGGGCCGCGGTATGGATGGCGTTGAGGTCAGCGCCAAAGATCTTAATGGCCACATCGCCCCGCGTGCCGGTGAGCATTTCAGACACCCGCATTTCAATCGGCTGGGTGAAGCCGTAGACCAAGCCGGGAAAGCCATCCAGCACAGTGCGCAGGCTGTTGATGATGTCGTCTTTGCTGCCACGCCACTCAGATTTGGGCTTGAGCACCAAGAAAGTGTCGGTCTCGTTCAAGCCCATGGGGTCCAGACCCAACTCGTCCGAGCCCACGCGCGCCACGATGGATTTGACCTCGGGCACAGCTTGCAAAATGGCTTGCTGCACACGGGTGTCGATCTCCAACGACGCATCGAGCGAGATGGACGGCGTTTTCTCCAACTGCACCAAGATGTCGCCCTCGTCCAACGTGGGCATGAAGGTTTTACCGATCTGGGTGTACAAGGCCACCGCCACCACCAAAGACAGCAGCGACACGCCATACAACCACTTGGGCGAGCCCCACACGCGTTCACGCAAACGCACATAGCCTGCGTGAATTTTTTGCATCAGCACCGGTTCGTGGCCGCCCTCTTCTTTCAGCAGCAACGAGGCCAAGGCCGGAATCACCGTGAAGGCCAGCAACAGCGACGAGCCCAGCGCCATGATGATGGTGATCGCCACCGGCGCAAACAGCTTGCCCTCCAAGCCTTCCAAGCTGAGCAAAGGCAAAAACACCACCGCAATGATGAGCACCCCAGACACCACGGGCTTGACCACTTGGCGCACCGCTGCCAGCAAAATTTCACTCTTGGACAGACCGTGGCCGGGCTGGTGCGCGGCAAATGCCGTTTCAATGTTTTCGACCACCACAACCGCCGCGTCAACCAACATGCCCAGTGCAATCGCCAAGCCGCCCAAGCTCATCAAGTTGGCGGTCAACCCAAAACTGCGCATCAGCATGAACGTGGCCAACAACGACAGCGGCAAAGCCACCGCCACGACCAAGGCCGCACGCATGCCGCCCAAAAACACATACAAGGTGATGCACACCAACACCGCAGCTTCGATGAGCGCGTGGATCACCGTGTCGGCGGCACGGGTGACCAACTCACCTCGGTTGTAAAAGGTTTTCACCGACATGCCGTTGGGCAAACGCGGCTGCAGCTCTTGCAGCTTGGCGTCTACCTCTTCCACCAACTGACGGGCGTTGACGCCGCGCATGCCCAGCACCAAGCCTTCCACGGCTTCGCCTTGGCCATCGTGGGTGACCGCACCGTAGCGCGTGAGCGCGCCTAACTTCACCGTGGCGACATCGTCAAGTTGAACGGTGGTGTGGCTGGCGGTGGTCAGGCGCAGGGTGCGCAAATCGTCCAGCGTTTGAATGGCGCCTTGCACACGCACCACCAACGCTTCGTCGCCCGCGGTGAGACGGCCTGCGCCGTCGTTGCTGTTGTTGGCCAACAAAGTTTGACGCAGGTCGGCCATGCCAATCCCCAAAGCGGCCAGCTTGGCGTTGTGAGGCACGACTTCAAAGGTTTGCACCTCACCGCCCAAGGCGTTGATGTCGGCCACGCCGGGGATGGTGCGCAACTCTGGGCGAATGACCCAATCGAGCACGCGACGTTTCTCAGCCAAGCTGAAGCCCTCGCCCTCCAAGGTGAACATAAACACCTCGCTCAGCGGCGTGGTGATGGGGGCCAAACCGCCGGTGACGCTCGCAGGCAGATCGCGCAACACGCCATTCAAACGCTCGGAGACTTGTTGACGCGCCCAATACAGATCGACGCCTTCGTCAAAATCGATGGTGATGTCAGCGATGCCGTATTTCGAGATCGATCGCACGATGCGTTTGTTGGGAATGCTCAGCAGCTCTTGCTCAATCGGCTTGACCACGCGCTGCTCCACCTCTTCGGGCGTCATGCCAGGGATTTTGAGAATCACCTTCGCCTGCGTGGGCGAAATATCAGGAAAGGCGTCGATGGGCAAATTCAGCCACGCGTGAATGCCTGCCAGCAACAGCAAGCCAGCGCACGCCAGCGTGAGGCTGCGAAAACGCAGACTCCAACGGATGAGGGTTTCAAACATCACTCGTCCTTTTGCAGCAAGGCGCGCAAAGAGGCAATGCCGGTGGTGGCCACTTGCGTGCTTGCAGGCCATGCCGCTTCAACCAGCGACACATCGTCGGTGGCAGAAATCACGTTCACGGCTTGCGCCTCAAACCCCTGGGGCTGGACCACAAACAGCCACGGTTTGCCGCGCCACTGCGTGATGGCCCGCGAGGGCACCAACCATTGCGATTGCCCCGCCGTCAAAGGCTTGGATTTGGCGTGCACGGTAACGGCGACAAACTCGCCCACTTGTAAGTTGCCACGTTGCGTTACCACCGCACGGGCACGCGCCGACTGCGAGGCATCCACCGCACGGCTGACGGCCAAAATTTTGGCTTTGGCGTTGTGGGTGGCCAGGCTGACCTCGTCGCCCGCTTGCAACTGCGCCGCTTTGTCGTTCGAGAGCTGTAGTTCCAACTGAAGCTGACTGGCATCGGCCAACTTGAACAACACGGCGCCAGCATCAACACGCTGTCCGACCGACGCAAACGCCTCCAACACCACGCCAGACAAAGGCGCATGCAACACCCCCGTGGCGTAACCACCCGCCGCACCTTCAAAGCGCATGCCCGACGCAGCCAACTCGGCCTCACGTGATTTCAAGAGCGACAAGGCCGCCTCTTGTTTGGCGCGGCTCAGTTGCAAGCGCACGGCAGGAATGATGCCTTCGTCCAGCATGGCTTGGTCACGCTGCGCTGCGGCGCTGGCAGTTTTGTAGTCGATGCTGGCTTCGTTCAAGAGCCGTCGCGCATCGCCCAACATGGGGCTGGTGAACTGGGCCAAAGGCGCACCGCTTTTGACCGCATCGCCCACACCCACCATCAAACGCGACAGTTGTCCGGCATAGGGGGCGGAGACGGTGAAGGCTTTGCCAGGCGGTGTCACCACCGTGGCACTGGCCAACACCTGGCCTTTGCCAGACGCTTGCACGGCGGTGACTTGCACGCCCAACGCCGCTTGTTGTTTGGCATCCACCAGCAGACGCGTGGGGGCCTGCGCATGGGCCATCGCGCCCCACATGCACAGCGCCAACAGACTTAATTTCAAAGGATGGAACATCACGAACTCGCCTCTCGATTTTCAAATTTTCAAACCCTGCACGCACCAGATCGGTTGCGCGCAAGCCGTTGATCACATGAAATACAAAGGTGGCGCGTGGGCCAACGGCGGCATGCCAGCCGCGAAAATGTGTGGTCGCTCTTGGGCATAGCGCCATGAATGGCGACCGTGTGCAGAGGTGAGACGTGAAACAGCCAACACCGCCAGCACAAACGCAAGGCAAGCGGCGACGGTGTTGGGGTCGTCTTTCGATGCTTGGGCCGCTTCAACGGTTTGGCGCGCGTGTGAAGCGGTGACGCCAAGAGCCGCCGACTCTTCTTCGCTGCTCGACGTGGCATGGGGAATCAACGCGCTGAAGGGCGCGTCTGTGTGCGAAACCACTTGGCTGATACCGTCCACATGAAACCCCGTGAGACGTGAGTTGCCGTAATGGGCGTGCAAAAACGGCCCCAACGCCAACAAGGCCATGAGGGCCAAAGTCAGGGCTACGCTGACAATTTTTAAAAACCACGCTTGTTTTGACACACCTCAATTCTAAGTCTGCACATGACAAAACGATGAAGTAGCATGCTTTGACGCTTTGATTGATCTATGAATTCAATTCCCATCTCCGCCTTCATCAGTGTGTGTGTGGCCTTTGGTGTCGGCCTTTTGATCGGCGCCGAACGCGAGCGCAGCAAAGGCAGTGGCCCTCACCGCCGTGCAGCAGGCATTCGAACCTTCACCGTCAGCAGCGTGCTGGGCGCCGTGGCCATGCTGCTCGGCGACACGACCTTGCTGTGGATTGCCACCGCGTTCATCGGCAGCTTGATGTGTGTGGCCTATTTACGCACCCATACCGACGATCCGGGGGTGACCACAGAAATCACGCTGGTGATGTGTTGCGTCTTAGGCGGCTTGGCCGTTCCCGAACCGGCGATGGCCGCAGGCATTGGCGCAGGCATCGCCTTGCTGCTGGCCAACAAGCACCAGCTGCACCGGTGGGTTGGCAATTGGCTGAGCGAGGGTGAGTTGCACGATGTGTTGGTATTTTCTGCCGTCGCGTTGATCGCCCTGCCCTTGGCGCCCAACCGATTCATGGGTCCGTTCGACGCCCTCAACCCGCACGCATTGACGATGTTGGTGGTGTTGATCATGGCCGTTCATGGCTTGGGCAACGTGGCCCTGCGTGCGTTGGGCCCCACGCGGGGCTTGCCCTTGGCTGGGTTTGTGGGGGGCTTTGTGTCCAGCACCGCCACCATTTATGCCATGGGCTTACGCACCCGCGAACACACAGCCTCTATGCACACCGCGGTCACAGGCGCCGCGCTGTCGAATGTGGCGACCGTCATTCAGCTGGCCGTTTGGACCCTCTTGATCGCGCCAGACGTGATCCTTCACTTGGCTTGGCCTTTGGCACTCAGCGCAGCAGGCTCTGTCGTTTATGGATGGGCGTTTTACGCGCTGTCTAAAGAAAATGAAGGCCGTGGGAATGCCCCAATTCAGCAAGGTAGAGCATTTGATTTGAAGTCAGCCGTGGCATTCACCAGTTTGCTGACGGGCATTTTGCTGCTGTCCGCTGCTTTGCATGCTTGGCTGGGATCGAATGCGCTGTGGCCGACGGCCGCAATCACGGGCTTTGCCGATGCACATGCTGGGGCACTCACGGCGTTATCGCTGGTTGCCAATCACAAAATCACACAAGAACAGGCTGTTTGGCCCGTGCTGCTCAGCCTGTCGACCAACGCCATGTCTAAGGCGTTGGTGGCGTTTCAAAGTGGGGGGTGGCACTACGCGGCACGCGTGGTACCGAGTTTGCTGTGCTTGGTGGGCGCCGCGTGGTTGGGCGCCTGGCTGACTTAAATCAGGCTTTGGCAGCCCGGAAACCCGAGTAAAGACGCGATGCGGGACGACTGCGTTGCTCGGCATCTTGTGCCAATTGAGCACGAATACGATCAAAAGTGGCCTTGATGCCCGACTTTTCGGCTGAAATTGACTTAAAACGACGTTCCACCGCAACATCGGGGGGATCGATCCGAAACACTGACTTGTCCATTGTGGCTCCTCAGAACTTAGTCAGCAAACAACGCCCGACCTCGCAATTTGGTGGACAGTTGATTTAAAAAAATGGCGGATTCAAGGACGAAGTGCAACACGCTTTAACGAGGCATGGAATACCTCGTGAGGTGTCTTGAATCCTAGTCGCTTTCTGGGGCGATGATTCAATCGGTTTTCAATCATAGTCAATTCCTCATCCGTCACGGTT
>NZ_JAVKLQ010000028.1:0-16362 GCF_031539175.1 Limnohabitans sp.
ATTTGGTATCGTTCTTCTCGGCTGAGGTGCTTGTACATTGGGCAATTTCGATTTGGCGGTTAAAGCGGCCATGATGCTCTCGCATCCTCAGCCACCTATAACCAGTTCATCTTTGTTGCACTTCGTCCTTGAATCCGCCTGACACAAAAAAGCGAATTTGAGCTATTTAAAGTCATTGTTCAATTTGCTGGTCGAGCGGTTGAGCTTTCAAAGATATGAAATTTATTTGATGAACTTTTCTGCACAACGTCTTTTGTTATTGGGTGCCAACGGCCAGTTAGGCCACCAGCTCGCTGTTCAGCTGCAACAGTTGGGCGAGGTCAAAGCGCTCACGCGTGTCGAGGCCGACTTGGCCAACCCTGCCGCTTTGCGCAAGGCGTTGACCGAGCTTGCCCAAGCCTTCCAACCCACGGTGATCGTCAATGCCGCAGCCTACACAGCGGTCGACAAAGCGCAAACCGAAACCGAGTTGGCGCATGCGGTGAACGCCGAGTCACCTGCGGTACTGGCTGAGTTGGCCAAAGTGTGGAACGCCACGCTGGTGCATTACTCCACCGACTACGTGTTTGACGGTTCGGGCACAAAACCCTGGCAAGAGAGCGATGCCACGCACCCGCTGTCGGTGTACGGCCAAAGCAAGCGCGATGGTGAATTGGCCATTGCAGCCCATTGCCCCAAACATTTGATGTTGCGCACCAGTTGGGTGGTGGGCGCTCACGGTGGCAACTTCTTAAAAACCATGCTGAGGCTGGCTGCTGAGCGCGATGCTTTGCGTGTGGTGGCGGACCAAATCGGCGCGCCCACCAGCACCGCGTTGCTGGCCGATGTGACGGTGCAGCTGTTGCAGTCCATGCATGCCGCCGCCGACAATGATGCGCGCTGGGGTATTTATCACTTGGCGGCAGCGGGTGAGGTGTCGTGGCATGGCTATGCGCAGCACGTCATTGCTGGGGCTTTGCAACGAGGTGCAAACCTCAAAGCCAAGCCAGATGCGGTCAGCCCAATCACCACGGCCGAATACCCTGTGCCCGCGCCGCGCCCTCTGAACTCGCGTTTGAACACGCAGAAATTACAAACCACATTTGCGCTCACCCTGCCCGCTTGGCAAGTGGGGGTAGACGCCATCCTCGATCAAATCATCTCTAGGAAATCACCATGAATAAGCAACGCAAAGGCATCATCTTGGCCGGTGGCTCGGGCACACGGCTTTACCCCGTCACGCAAGCGGTGAGCAAGCAGCTCATGCCCGTGTACGACAAGCCCATGATTTATTACCCGCTCACCACGCTCATGCTCAGTGGCATTCGCGAGGTGTTGATCATCTCCACCCCGCAAGACACGCCGCGTTTTACTGAGCTGTTGGGCGACGGCAGCCAGTGGGGCATGCACATCGAGTACGCAGTGCAGCCCAGTCCCGATGGTTTGGCGCAAGCCTTCATCATTGGTAAAAACTTTGTGGCCGACCACCCCAGCGCCTTGGTGTTGGGCGACAACATTTTTTACGGCCACGACTTGGTCAAGCAACTCGACAGCGCCAACCAACGCACCAGCGGCGCCAGTGTGTTTGCCTACCATGTGCACGACCCCGAGCGCTACGGCGTGGTGGAGTTTGATGACCAGTTCCGCGCCTTGAGCATTGAAGAAAAACCCAAAGCCCCCAAGAGCAACTACGCCGTGACCGGTTTGTACTTTTACGACGAACAGGTGTGCGACATTGCGGCTGACGTGAAGCCCTCGCACCGTGGCGAGCTAGAGATCACCGATGTCAACAAGCGCTATTTGGAGCTGAACCAACTGAGCGTGGAGATCATGGGCCGCGGTTACGCATGGCTAGACACGGGCACACACGAGAGCTTGATGGAAGCCGCCAGCTTCATTGCCACCTTGCAAAAACGCCAAGGCTTGATGGTGGCGTGCCCCGAAGAAATTGCGTTCCACCAAAAGTGGATCGACGCTGCGGCGCTGCAAAAGCTGGCTGCGCCTTTGTCTAAAAACGGTTACGGCCAGTACCTGTTGAACTTGCTGAAATAAGCCATGCCTTACCAAGTGACCCCCACGCCCATTGAGGGTGTGTTGATTTTGGAGCCCAAAGTGTTTGGCGACGCGCGCGGCTTCTTTTTTGAAAGCTTCAACGCCCGCGACTTTGAGCAAGCCACCGGCATACAACGCACCTTCGTGCAAGACAACCACAGCAAATCGGCCAAGGGCGTGCTGCGCGGCATGCACTACCAAGCGCAAAACCCGCAAGGCAAACTGGTGCGCGTCACACAAGGCGCAGTGTTTGATGTGGTCGTAGACATTCGTCCTGGTTCCAAAACCTATGGCCAATGGTTTGGCTTAGAGCTGTCGGCCGACAACAAAAAGCAACTCTGGATTCCCGAGGGCTTGGCCCACGGCTTTTTGGTGACCAGCGAAAGCGCCGAGTTTTTGTACAAAACCACCGACTACTACAACCCTGCCTTTGAGCGCAGCTTGTTGTGGAACGACCCAGACGTGGGCATTGATTGGCCTTTGCATTTAATCGATGCAGCGCCATTGTTGGCGGTGAAGGATGCAGAGGCAAAACGGTTCAGTGAGCTTGGATGACAGAGCGATGCGCGGCTTTGAGCCCTCGATACTTAGTAAAATATAAAAACAATAAACGTATTCCCTCGAATTATTCTCAAACCCTATGAAGCAACTTGTCCGTAAAGCCGTTTTTCCTATTGCAGGTTTGGGTACCCGTTTCTTGCCTGCAACGAAGGCTTCCGCGAAAGAAATGTTGCCAGTGGTGGATAAGCCATTGATTCAATACGCGGTGGAAGAGGCCTATGCCGCAGGCATTCGGCACATGATTTTTGTGACGGGCCGTACCAAGCGCAGTGTGGAAGATCATTTCGATACGGCTTACGAATTAGAAACAGAGCTTGAGGCGGCTGGCAAAAAAGAGCTGTTGAATGTGGCGAGATCGATTGCGCCAGACGATATGGTTTGTACGTATGTACGTCAGTCGCGCGCCTTGGGCCTGGGGCATGCGGTGTTGTGCGCGAAAGAGTTGGTGGGCCAAGAGCCGTTCGCCGTTCTGTTGGCCGACGACTTGATGGTGGGCGAGCCTTCTGTCACCGCTCAGTTGGTGGCGCAGTTCAATGCACTTCAATCGTCGATTGTGGCGGTGCAGGATGTGCCTCTTGAACACACCAAGCGATATGGCATCGTGTCAGGCGCCGTTGTGGCAGACGATTTGGTCGAGATGACGGCGATTGTTGAAAAGCCCGAACCTGCCAAAGCACCCAGCACATTGGCTGTTGCTGGCCGTTATGTGTTGTCAGGAAATATCTTCAACGAATTAGAAGCGCTGCCTCGCGGCGTTGGCGGCGAGATTCAATTGACCGATGGCATCGCTAATTTGTTGCGCAAAGAAAAAGTGTATGCCTATCGTTATGCAGGCAAGCGCTACGACTGCGGCAGCAAGTTGGGCTTTCTGCAAGCCACCGTCGATTTGGGTGAGCACCATCATGAAGTCGGGGCTGAGTTTTCAGACTGGTTGTCTAACCGTTCGTGATCAACCGGTGGGGCGACGTTAACGAAGTCGAGCCATCCACACGGTCAGCCCTACTCGCTGAGATGTCCGCCTGAAGGTTGGCTAAGGTTAACTGTTTCTTTGAATAGACAAAACTGGAGTTTTGTGTAAAATGAGAAACACTATGGCCAAAAATACGACGACTCATGACAAGCCAAATGCCACCCAGCTTCAATCCCTTGGCGCAGAACTACGCGCCAGGCGCAAGGTCTTGGGCGTGAGCGCCGTGGTGACCTCTGAGGCTGCCGGTCTGTCGCGGGTCACTTTGCACCGCATTGAAAAAGGTGAGCCTTCGGTCACCATGGGCGCCTGGAGCAGCGTGGCCAGCGCACTTGGCATGCAGCTCAAGCTGGAAGTAGAGACGACGGCAAACGAAGTAGACCTTCAACCCAAAGGCTGGTGGCCTGTGCGCATTACCTTGGCGGACTACCCCCAACTCAAGGCACTCGCTTGGCAAGTGCAAGGGGCAGACTATTTGACCCCAGTAGAGGCTTACGACATTTACGAACGCAATGCGCGGCACTTGGACCTTGCGGCCATGCGTGAAGACGAGCATGACCTGTGGCAAGCGCTGCAGCAAGCCTTTGGCAAAAAGACCATCCATGTTTAAGCGTCCACATCACCAACGCATTGCTCATGTGTTGAGCGCTCTGGATGCTCAAGTATTGGCGCGGCACGCCTGCTGGTTCGGTGGCGGCACTTGCATTGCTTTGCGGTATGGGGAGTACCGCGAATCTGTTGATATTGATTTTCTAGTCTCCAATGCGGCAGGCTACCGTGATTTGCGGCAGCTGCTCACGGGTACCGAAGGCCTTGCTCCCATCACCCGCCCCAACGCCATGCCCCTGATGCTGGCGCGTGAAGTGCGTGCAGACCAGTACGGCATACGCACGCAAGTGCTGATGGACGGTCAAGCCATCAAGTTGGAAATCGTGCGCGAAGCGCGCGTTGAGTTGCAAGCGCCCGGACCAGACGACTGCATTTGCGGTGTGAACACCTTGTCGGTGCTGGATCTTGCGACCAGCAAGCTGCTCGCCAATGCCGATCGTCAGGCCGATGATGGTGTGTTCAGCCGCGACGTGATTGACCTAGCCATGATGTCGTTACCCTTGCGTGTGCTGCATGCGGCGGTAGACAAGGCCACAGAAGCTTATGGGGCTGCAATCATCAGAGACCTTGCCAAAGCCATAGATCGTCTGGAGAACAGAACGGGCTGGCTCGAGCGCTGCATGCAAGTGATGGCCATACACATGCCCAAGGCCGTGCTCTGGAAAAAAATTAGGAGCCTCAGGCGCCTGCTGCCTGCTTAGGCTGTCGAAGCTTGGCCCATTTAACGCAAGCGAGCCATCCACGCAGCCAGCCCCACCAGCCCCAAGCTGCTGACCACAGCAAAACCCATCATGTGCGCCGCCGCATCCATGCGCACTGGCAACGCCAGCGGTAGCAGCAACACGACCGCTTGCAGCAGCGCCAAGCCCATGCAAGCCCACGAATAGCGTGCCGCAGCATGTGCCTGAAAAGGCCGGTGGCTGAAGGCCGCTGACAAACAAGCGCTGCCTTGCCACAGCACCAGCGGCACGATGTAGGGCCACACACCTTGCCAGCGGGTGTCTAGCCATTGCCAGTTCAAGGCCAGCGCGCACACGCCACCCAAGCCGAGCACGGCACCCCATGCGGAGAGGCCCAGCCACATGGGGGCTATTTGATGTTTGTGTGATTTTGTTTGCGCCAACACCACTTGCGCCCAAGCCATGTGCACGACGGCAGGTACAAAGCCCAGCACGCGCAGCAGGGCGGTCATCCAACCTGTTTCTTGTGCGCCATACAGACGCTGCCAGACCACGACCAAGGCGGTGGCCAGCAACGCATCGGCCAAGGTGTGGGCCATGCGCAGCGTGGCGCTGCGGGTGTCCGATTGGTTTGGAGAGGCAGCGGCTGCTTGTTGTGAGGGGCTGGGCTGAGGTGCTTCAGCCGATGGCCAAAAAACAGGCACCAACCAAGCCGCGCCCACGGCATAACCCAAGATTGCGGCGATGACCAGCGCGCTGTTTATATGCCAGAGCCATGCGGTGGCCAGCGCCAACAAGGCGGCGGTCAGTGGCGGCAATACCCGCACGGCGGCTTGTTGCCAAGCGCTGCCCACGCGCAAGCTGTGGCTTTGCGAGAGCAAATTACCCATTTGAAAAAACGCCAGCAGCAACACCCACAGCAGGGCAGGCCATAGCGCTAAGTCGCTGAGCCAGACGGCCAAAGCCGCCACCGGCAGCAAGGCCAAGCCACGCCGCACACTGCTGCGCCATGCTTGACGCAGCGCTTGGTTGGCGGGCGTGTGGGCGTTGGCCAGCAAGCTGAGTGGGGCTTGGGCCAAGGCCAAGGTCATCCAGAAAAAACCGATTTGGCTGAGCACCGAAAACTCGCCCACTTCTTGCGGCGTGAAAAGGCGCAGCATGAGCAAGGCAAACGCGACTTGGGTGCCAAAGGCGACCAAGCTGGCCAGTGCCACGGTGTGGCTGGCGCGGGGCAGTTTGAGCGCGCTCATGGCGACACTTCTCGCGCGCTAGGCGTGTGCGCCGCGCTGAGGTGCGAGGCGTCTATGTGCAGCTTTTTCCATAGCGGCAAATGTCGCAGCAAGTTGGGCCACGCCAAATGCTGCACATCGGGCACGCGGTACGGATAAGCGTCGAGCGCCTCGCCAAAGCTCAAGGTCCAGGTGTCTGGCGCGTCTTTGAGCAGATGAAAGTTGCCTTCCAAGTGCGTGGCAAAGTAGCGCACCCATGCGTAGTCGTTGCTCACCACGGGCAGGCCGACCGCGCAGTACTCCAACAGTTTGGTGGAGGTTTGTTGGTGGTAGGGCGCGACGTTGCTGACCAAGTTCAAACCGAAGCGGGCGCGCAGCAAATGGCGGGGCACTTCGGCGTGCGGCACACGGCCTGTGCAGTGCGCTGAGGGCGGTAGCAAGGCGCGCACGGCATCGGGCACCTCGCCCACCAGCAGCAGCGTGCGGTCCGCCTCGTGAATGCTGTGCAGCAGGGGCATGAAGGGCAAGAGGCGGCCCATTTCACCGAGGTACACCAAGTCGAACTCAGCACTTTGGGTGTGGTGGTGCGCCTTGACGTCCGCCCGCATTTGTCCGGCGTCTAAAAAATGCTGCGCCACGCCCATGTCGCGCAAATTGCTGGGCACGTGGTCAGTAAAGCCGAGGCGCTCGCGCACCCACGCGTTTTGAAACACCCGAAAGTCGGGGCGGGGCTGGGTCCAGTGTTTGACTTGGTCTTTCAGCCACGCATGCGGCGGCACCGAGGCTGAGGTGTATTCGTGGATGTGAAAAGCTTGGCGCAAACGGCGCGCTTCTGAGTGGGGCACGCGCCCGCAGATCCACCACACCACTGGCGCGTTGTCGGGCACGGTGGTGCTGGTGTCGTGGATGTGCGCTTCGTGCCCGTGCGTGGTGATGAACTGCGCGTAAGCGTCGAGCTCGGGCAAATACGAGGGGCCGTTGCGCACGAAGTGAATCAGCATGTGCGCAGCACCTGTTGCCAGTGGCGAACAAAGTCGGCCAGCGTGTGGCGGGCCACGATGCGAGCCATGTCGTCACGCACTTGTTCGGGGGGCAGGCTGAGCACGGTCATGACGGCTTCGGCCAGTGCCACGGGGGTGTCGCCACGGGCCAAGAGGTAAGGGGCGTCGCGGTCGAACAGCTCGCGCATGGCGGGGATGGGCAAGGCCACGCAGGGCACGCCGCAGGCGAGCGACTCGAGTGCGGTCATGGGGCAGCCCTCGTAGCGCGAGGGCAGCAGCGTGATGTGCCAAGGCTGGTAGAGGCTGGCGCCGTTGGGGTGTTTGCCCAAAAAGTGCACGCGGCCTTGGTAGAGCAAGTCCATGCCGTCGTGCACCAGTTGGCGGTGCAAAGGGCCTTCACCAACGACGCCAAGTTGGGCGTGCGAGGGCAAGAAGCGCAGGGCTTCCAGCAAAAAGCCAGGCTGTTTTTCTTCCGACAAACGGCCCACGTAGCCGAGCAGCAAAGGCGCCAAGCCATCGCCGCCGTGGCCCGCATGCACGTGCAAGGGCTGGCCCAGCGGCAGCTCACCCAAGCCGTTGTGCACAACGGTGCAGCTTTGTGCGCTGCTGAGTTGTTTGACAAAGCCCACCAGCGAGTCTTGGGTGGTGCGCGACACGCACACAAAGTGGCTGACTTGCTTGTACAGCAGCTTGAGCCAGAGTTGTTTGAGGGCCGACGCACGCGCGGTGTGCAGCACGTCTTGCAGTGGGCCGTGCACCCAGCTGACGAGCGGTTTGCCGGTGATGGCTTTGAGTGCCGCCCCAGCGTAGGTGGGGCCAAAGTTGTGTGTGGCCACGATGACGTCGTGTTGCTTGGCCGCTTGCACCAAGGTGCCCCACGCGGTTTGCCGCCACGGCAGCGCTGTGATGGGCCAGTCTTGGGCACTCAAGCCCTCGGCCAAGGTGCGCGACATGGTTTGCACGCCGCCCCACGAGGGCTCTTCTAGCAGCAGGATGCGGCGGGTCGTCATATCACCGAGCGCCAAACCCCGTGCAGATGGTTTTGACGGTTTTGGCGGCGATCAGCAGGTCCAACGCCAACGAGTAGTGCGCCACGTAGTACAGGTCGTAGCTCAGCTTGAGGCGGGTGCTGTCGGTGCTGTCGGCATAGCCTTGCTGCACTTGGGCCCAGCCCGTGAGGCCGGGGCGCACCAAGTGGCGGTAGGGGTAGCTGGGAATGGTGGTGGCAAATTCGCGCACAAACGGTGCTTGCTCGGGGCGCGGGCCAATCAGACTCATGTGGCCGCGCAGCACGTTCCAGAGTTGGGGCAGTTCGTCTAAGCGGGTGCGCCGCAAAAAGTGGCCCACGCGGGTGATGCGCGGGTCGTCGGCTTGCGCAAAGTGCACGCCCGGCGCTTGCAAGCCGTGCACCATGCTGCGGAATTTCCAAAGCCTAAACAGCTGCCCGTTGCGACCCACGCGTTGCTGCGAAAACAGCGCGGGGCCTTTGGAGTCGAATCGAACCGCCGCAGCGACGAGCAACGACAAGGGCAACCAAAGCGGCGTCAACACCACCAAGGCCGCCAAGTCGAGCAGGCGCTTGACGCGGTCGTAGCCGGGGTCGTTGTCGATTTCCCACAGGCTGTCGGCAGCGGTGGGCAGCATCTTGCGGCCACTCATGAGTTCGGCCACCGCTTCGACGCTGTACAAGCGCAGGTGCTGCATCTTGAGTTGGCCCAGCAACTGCGTGCGCTCAGGCGTGGTGGGCACATGGCGGTCGAGCACCAAACCGTCGCAGGCGGGCAAGGCGGTGTCGGCGAGAGGGCTCCAATGCTGCAAATCGACGGCGCGTGGGTCGAGGGCTTGGGGATGCAGGCAAGCGGCCAACTGGGCGGGCACGCTGGCGTCCAAATGCACCAAGCGCAAGACGCGGTGTTTGACCAAGCGGTGGTAGCCCAACCATAGCCACAAGGTGGTGGCCACATAGGCCCACAGCACCGCAGCGCGTGAGTAGGGCTGTTGCAGCAAGGCAAAGCCCAATGGGGTGAGCACAAAGGGGGCCACGGTGGCCACCCACAGCACGCCACCGCGCTCGGCCACGGGCAGGTGCGAGGCGCGCATGAGCAAGTGGCTGGCCACGATGTAGGGCAGCACGCACCACCACAAGGTGTCGCCAAATTGGTAGGTCATGACGCCCGCGTCTTGCAGCCACTGCGCGGCGAACAGGCTGGGCGGCAGCATCCATGCGCCCCACAGCGTCCAGCTTTGCAGGGCGTCGCGGCGGCGCACCGAGGCCGACACCAAGGCAGAGCCCACGGCGTTGTCGTCGGTTTGGGGACGTGAGGTGGCGGCGTCGTCGCGCAGGCATTGCTCGTAAACGGTCATCACGCGCTCGGCCATGTGCTCGACGGCGAAGTTGCTCTCGAAACACTGTTGCGCGGCACGGCCCAAGCGTTTGCGCAAATAGGGCTCGCGCACCAAGCGCATGAGTTGCTCGGCCACCGCCTCGGGGGTGTTGGCGACCAACAGCCCTTCTTGGCCGGGGATGAGTTGTTCGCGAATGCCGGGCAAGTCGCTGGCCAAAATGCCGAGGCCCGCACGCATGGCTTCGAGCACGGTGATGGGCATGCCTTCGTGGTCGGACAGCAGCACAAACACATCGTGTTCGGCAAGCCGTTCGCTCACGTTGTTCACATCGCCCAGCCATGTGACTTCTTGCAAGTTGAGCTCTTGGGCCAACGCCTCGTGCGCCGCGCGCAGGGGGCCATCGCCCGCCAAGCTGACGGCCAATTCGTAGCCCAAGGTGTTGCGCACTTGGGCCAAGGCGCGCAGCAGCACGTCGTGGCGTTTGGGCGCTTTCATGCGCGCCACCATGATCAAGCGGGGCTTGGTGGTGTGCACGCTGACAGGGGTGGTTGGGGCTACGTGGTCTTCGGCTTCAGGTGCTGCGACCGCCACCAATGGCGCGGGCAATTGGCCAATGCCGTTGGGGATGATGTGCACCCGCTCTTGCGCGATGGGCAGCTGGTAGGCCAGTTCGCGCTCGTGCTTGGAGACGCAAATCATGTGCGTGGTGGCGCTGGAGAGTGCGCGTTCGGCCAGCGAGGCCATGTGACGACGCAGCCACGGAATTTCGGGTTTGAAACCAAAGCCGTGCACGGTGTAGACCACGGGCCGCGCCGTGCGTTGGCAGGCCATGCGTGCGGTCAGCCCCGCGATGGCGCTGTGGGCATGGATCAAATCGGGTGGGTTGGCGGCAATCTGCGCGGTCAATTGTTGGATGGCAGGCCACAAGCGCCACGGGTTGAGCGACTCCACCATGTCGGGCATGGGGCACACCGTGATGCCCAAGGCGTGCAGTTGCTGACCCAACACCGAGGCTTCTTCGGGGCCACCAATGACCACGGTGAAGTGAATGCGCGATTGCAGCGCCTCGCACAAGGCCAGCACATGCGACTGCGCGCCGCCCGCTTCGCCTTTGGTGATGACCAGCATCACATGCGGTTTTTGGGTAGCGTCGGACGTGGTCGATTCCGCGGCGGGCTTGGCCCACGGGTTTTGGCGTTTGGGGGGTGTGGGCACCAAGTTGGCCAGCTGCAAGGTGGCTTCAACGTCCACGCTAGGAATGGGCGTGCGCGGTGGCGCTTCTTTGGCGGTGTGGGGCTCGTGCTCGGGTTCGAGCGCGGGCATGTCCGAGGCGGCTGCGATGTCGGCAACGGGTGCTGCGGTGGTTTCAGCGACGGCTGGCAGCTCGGTTGGCGTTTGCGGAGGTGTTTCCGTCGGCACTTCGACGTCAACCTCTGCAGGGGCTACAGGCGCTGCGGTTTTGCGTTTGGCGCGTGGCTTTTTGACGGCCGCTGCGGGCGGGGCGTCTTGGGCCGGAAAGTCGTCAAACAGGGACAGCGTGCCGTCGTCTGGGTTTTTCATAGGGGGGTGTCGAAGCCTTGTGGATTCATCGATTGCCAGCGCCAAGCATCGGCGCACATGCGGTCGAGGTTGAGCTCGGTTTGCCAGTTCAGCAAGGCTTTGGCTTGGCGCGCGTCAGCCAAACATTGCGCCACATCGCCGGGGCGGCGTGGCACCACTTTGTGGGGAATGGGCACGCCGTTGACGCGGGCAAAGGTGTCCACCATGTCTTGCACGCTCACGCCTTGGCCAGTGCCGAGGTTGAGGGTCAAGAGTTTGGGATCGTCCAAGGCGCGCAGAGCGGCCAAGTGACCGGCGGCCAAGTCGACCACATGCAGGTAGTCGCGCACGCCGGTGCCGTCGGGCGTGGGGTAGTCGTTGCCAAAAATCTGCAAGGCTTCGCGCTGGCCCAAGGCCACTTGTGTGATGTAGGGCATGAGGTTGTTGGGGATGCCGTTGGGCGCTTCACCCAGCAAGCCGCTTTCGTGCGCGCCCACGGGGTTGAAGTAGCGCAAGATGGCGATGTGCCAACGCGGATCAGCGGCGTACAACTCGCGCAGTGCGTCTTCGCACATGAGCTTGCTGCGGCCGTAGGGGTTGGTGGCAGTCAGTGCAGCGGTCTCGGGAATGGGCACGCTGACGGGGTCGCCGTACACGGTGGCCGACGAGCTGAACACGATGCGGCGCACGTCGGCGCGGTCCATCGCTTGCAGCAGGTTGATGGTGCCGCTGACGTTGTTCTCAAGGTAACGCAGAGGCTGGGCCACCGACTCGCCCACGGCTTTGAGGCCCGCAAAGTGGATCACGCCTGCAAACGCGTGGCGTGCAAACAGGGCGTCTAAGGCGGCGCTGTCGCGGACGTCGGCCTGCACAAACTCAATCGGGCTGGCGTTGAGGCGGGCCAAACGGTCGAGCACTTTGGGGCTGGAATTGCACAAGTTGTCCAAAATCACCACGGGTTGGCCTGCTTGGGCCAGCGTCACCACGGTGTGGGAGCCAATAAATCCGGTGCCACCGGTGATCAAAATGGGTTGTGTCATAGTGGAATTTACGTGAGTGACACAATTATCTACCGCAGCCGTGTGTCTGCCGCCCTAAAATAAATGTCAGCCCATGGCTAAGCGCAGAGTTAGCGCGGCCTTAGGCGGTTTTCTATCTTTTTACCTTTTTAGTACTTCCATGAAACGTCAACACCCTTCCCATACAGCGGCGCAAGGCAGCGCCGAGTCTTGCATTGCCCTCATCGACGCGCGTTTTTTAGCGTGGTTGCAAGGGCACACAGACGGTGGCCAAGACCCGGTGCGCCAACAACTGCACGGTTTGTTGGGCAATGCCTTGGCCCACAACGGTTTGGACCTGAACCTGCGCCGCATTTATTGGTACAGCGACACCCCCGATGACCAAGCGTACGACGCCCAAATCAGCCGCGCCGTGATGCCTCACAGCCAAGACGGCGGTTTGTCGATGTTGCGCACCTTGGGCGCGGACTTGAAGCGTTTGGCCGAGTGGGGCGCGTGCGACCACATTTTGGTGGGCAGCGACGACGAGCGTTTGTTGGCCTTGATTGACGAAGCACAGTTGCATGGCGTGGCCGTGCATTTGCTGGCCGACGAAGCCTCACGCAACATGAACCAACTCAACCGCGATGACCCAGGTTGGGCGCGTTTGCTGTCGCAAGCTGACCACCGCGTGGTCTTGGGTGCACAAGCTTTGCGTGACGGTGCAACCCCTCGCCACGCCAGTTCCATGCACGCCGTTGCGCCCATCGACCCCGAACAATTGCGTGCGCAACTCGGCACCGTGATCAACACGTGGTGGGCCGAGGAACCTGAAGATTTGCGCGAAGAATTGCGCGAAGAGCTGCAAAACACGCGCGGCATTCCACAAGAGGTGGACCGCCAGTTGCTCTTGGGCGTGCGTCGTGTGTTGGAGCGTGCGTTGAGCTTCCAAGAGAAAAAGTTGTTGCGTGAAATGGTCCGTGACCTCGTGTTGGGCCCACAAACTGCCACCTCAGCATCTGCTGAATTGATTCACCACGAAGACTGATCGCTAGACGGAGCTTTGCACACCATGAGCACTTTTTCTCCTGCTGACATCCTGGCCCAAGCGCTGCCGTACATCCGCAAGTTCCACGGCAAAACGCTGGTCATCAAATACGGCGGCAACGCCATGACCGACCCCGCACTGCAAAAAGCATTTGCCGAAGACGTGGTGTTGCTCAAGCTGGTGGGCATGAACCCTGTCGTGGTGCACGGCGGAGGCCCGCAAATTGAAACAGCCTTGAAGCGCTTGGGTAAAACCGGCGAGTTCATTCAAGGCATGCGCGTGACCGATGCCGAAACCATGGAAGTGGTGGAGTGGGTGTTGGGTGGCGAAGTGCAGCAAGACATCGTGGGCTTGATCAACCAAGCTGGCGGCAAGGCCGTGGGTTTGACGGGCCGCGATGGCGCCATGATCCGCGCCAAAAAACTCAAGCTGCACGACACGCAAGACCCGAGCAAAGAGTACGACGTGGGCCAAGTGGGGGACATCGTCAGCATCGACCCCAGCGTGGTGAAAGCCTTGCAAGACGATGCTTTCATTCCGGTGATCAGCCCTATCGGCTTTGGTGAAAGCAACGAGAGCTACAACATCAACGCCGACGTGGTGGCGGCCAAATTGGCCACCGTGCTGGGCGCTGAAAAACTGTTGATGCTCACCAACATCCGTGGCGTGCTCGACAAAGCGGGCGAGTTGTTGACCGAACTCACCCCGCGTCGCATTGACGAGTTGTGCGCTGACGGCACCATCAGCGGCGGCATGATCCCGAAGATCGCTGGTGCGTTAGATGCGGCCAAGAGCGGCGTGAACGCAGTGCACATCATCGATGGCCGCGTGCCGCACGCCATGCTGCTCGAGGTGCTGACCGAGCAAGCGTTCGGCACCATGATTCGCTCGCATTGAGGCTGGCGCTGCTGGCCGTCTAACGGCTCAGAGCGTGACGCCCACCTTGCGTGCGGCGTCTTGAATTTCTTGCCAAGTGGCATCGTCGACGACGATGCCATTTTTTTTGCGTGCCGCGCGTGCGGCACGTTCAGGGTCACCAGCCACCCGCACGCCGTCGCTGTTGGGGCTGGCAGGGCTTTGGCGCAGCCAGTCGATGAAGGCCAAGGTTTCTTGGGCAAAGCTCAGCTGTGTGCCCAAGGCTTTGGGGTCGATGATGATGCTGAGCATGCCGTTGTAGACCGCGCGTTTGGTGTCCGCCGCGCGGTGCCAAGTGCCGCCCCCGCTCAAGGCGCCGCCCAGCAACTCACAGGCGACGGCCAAACCAAAGCCTTTGTGTTCGCCAAAGGGCATGAGGGCGCCATAGCCGCCGTTGCTTTGTGGCACCACCACCACGCCGGGGCGGTTGGTGGGCTGGCCGTGTTCGTCGATCAAGGTGCCGGGGGCGACTTCTTTGCCTTCGTTGTGGGCCACGCGCATCTTGCCTTGGGCCACGCGGCTGGTGGCGAAGTCCAGCACAAAGGGCTCGCGGGTGGTGTCGTCCATGCCGACGGGAATGCCGATGCAGCAAGGGTTGGTGCCAAAGCGGCCATCGCCGCCGTGCCAAGGCGCTACCACGGGGCGAGAGAGCACGTTCACAAAGTGCAGCGACACCCAGCCGCGGGCCACCGCCATTTCGGCGAAGTGACCAATGCGGCCCAAGTGGTGCGCATGAGACAGCGACATGATGCACGCGCCATGCTGTGCCACCCGATCAAATGCGAGGTTCATGGCTTGCACGCCCACGGTTTGTCCAAAGCCTTGTTGACCGTCGAGGCCCAGCAACATGCCGCTGTCCACCCGCACCGCCACGTCGCTGTTGGGCGTTAAGCCACCTTCCAAAATCGCGTCGATATAACGCGGTGCCATGCCGACGCCATGTGAGTCGTGGCCGCTGAGGTTGGCCATCACCAAGTTAGCGGCCACTTCTTGGGCTTCGCTGGCGCTGCTGCCTGCGGCGACAAAAATGCGGCTGATGTGCTGTTCGAGGTCTTGGGCTTGAAGCGTGATGGGCATGGGTTTTAACTAGGTTGAAATGGGGTTTAATCGTCATACCATAATATTCTTGTGCGCCGTGCATGGCGACTCGGGGAAACCAGTAAACACCTTGACTGCTGTCGCGTGGGTGCAGTTTGTCCGTTTTGCGCACGTCATAATTCTTGAGAATTTTTTAACCCGAAAGGCAATTCATGAAACTGGTTCGATATGGCAACCCCGGCAAAGAAAAGCCCGGACTGATTGATGCAGCAGGCAAGTTGCGTGACCTGAGCAAGGTCATCAAAGACGTGACCCCCGATCAACTCAGCGACAAAGCGCTGGCCAAAATCGCCAAGCTCAACACCGAGAAGTTGCCCTTGGTCAAAGGCAAGCCACGCATGGGTTGCCCCGTCGCCAACATTGGCAAGTTCTTGGCTATCGGCTTGAACTACGCCGACCACGCTGCAGAGTCGGGCATGCCGATTCCTAAAGAACCCATCGTGTTCACCAAAGCCATCAGCTGTATCCAAGGCCCCAACGACGACGTGATGTTGCCCAAGGGCTCGGTCAAGTCGGACTGGGAAGTGGAACTGGGCATCGTGATCGGTACACAGGCACGCTACGTGTCGCAAAAAGACGCGTTCAATTACGTGGCAGGCTATTGCTTGATCAACGACGTGAGCGAGCGTGAGTACCAGTTGGAGCGCGGCGGCTCATGGGACAAGGGCAAGGGTTGCGACACCTTCGGCCCCATCGGCCCTTGGTTGGTGACCCGTGACGAAGTGCCAAACCCACAGAAGCTGGGCATGTGGCTGGACCACAACGGCGTGCGCATGCAAAACGGCAACACCAAGACCATGATCTTCGGTGTGGCCAAAATTGTGAGCTACGTGAGCCAGTTCATCACCTTGATGCCCGGCGACGTGATCTGTACCGGCACGCCTCCTGGTGTGGGCATGGGCATCAAGAAAGACGGTAAGTCAGCGCCTGTGTACTTGAAGCGTGGTGACACCATGACTTTGGGGATCGAAGGTCTGGGCGAGCAACATCAGAAGGTTGTGGCTTTCAAAGCTTGATCTTCTTTTGTACTGCTGAAGAAGCCACTCTTATGAGTGGCTTTTTTGTTTGCGCTCCGGTGAGGGCGCATGACGCGCATGGGGTGCGGCGGCTTCCTCATGATGGGTACATAAAATCGTCACCCGCCCTAAGCCCCTCCCCGAAGTCTGCGAGCGACGTTGCTTCGCTTGTCTGGCTCACGCATACGTCACCTCCAATAACCCAAAGCATGGCGCGGGGGGGGGGGGGGGGGGGGGGGTTATTTTTTTACAGAAAACAGGGTGACACCCCCCCCCCCCCCCGCCATGCCCCCCCCCGCGCCGGGGCACAAAAAAAACACACAA
>NZ_JAVKLQ010000029.1:0-12916 GCF_031539175.1 Limnohabitans sp.
TTAGGCAATGATCTTAGCAACCACACCAGCGCCAACGGTCTTGCCGCCTTCGCGAATCGCGAAGCGCAAGCCTTCTTCCATCGCAATCGGGTGGATCAACTTCACAGTGATCGACACGTTGTCACCAGGCATCACCATCTCTTTGCCTTCTGGCAATTCGATCGCGCCGGTCACGTCAGTCGTACGGAAGTAGAACTGTGGACGGTAGTTGTTGAAGAATGGGGTGTGGCGGCCGCCTTCGTCTTTAGACAACACATAGATCTCAGCTGTGAAGTGAGTGTGTGGCTTGACTGAACCGGGCTTGCACAGCACTTGACCGCGCTGCACGTCTTCGCGCTTTGTACCGCGCAACAAGATACCCACGTTGTCACCCGCTTGACCTTGATCCAGCAATTTGCGGAACATTTCCACGCCAGTACATGTGGTCTTGACTGTGTCAACGATACCCACGATTTCGATTTCTTCGCCGACTTTGATGATGCCGCGCTCAACGCGACCTGTCACCACCGTACCGCGACCCGAGATCGAGAACACGTCTTCCACTGGCATCAAGAAAGCACCGTCCACTGCGCGCTCAGGCGTAGGGATGTAGCTGTCCAAAGCAGCGGCCAATTTGAAAATAGCCTCTTCGCCCAAAGGACCCTTGTCGCCTTCCAGCGCCAATTTGGCAGAGCCGTGGATGATCGGTGTGTCGTCGCCTGGGAAATCGTACTTGTCGAGGAGCTCGCGCACTTCCATTTCGACCAGCTCCAACAACTCAGTGTCATCCACCATGTCGCACTTGTTCAAGAACACGATGATGTAAGGCACGCCCACCTGACGAGCCAACAAGATGTGCTCGCGAGTTTGCGGCATTGGGCCGTCAGCAGCGGAACACACCAAAATAGCGCCGTCCATTTGGGCAGCGCCAGTGATCATGTTTTTCACATAGTCGGCGTGACCAGGACAGTCCACGTGCGCGTAGTGACGGGACTCGGTCTCGTACTCAACGTGAGCGGTGTTGATCGTGATACCACGCGCTTTTTCTTCGGGAGCCGCGTCAATTTGGTCGTAAGCCTTCGCTTCGCCGCCAAACTTGGCCGACAGGATCGTGGTGATCGCTGCAGTCAAGGTTGTTTTGCCGTGGTCAACGTGACCAATCGTGCCGACGTTCACGTGCGGCTTGGTACGTTCAAATTTTCCTTTTGCCATTTCTTTTCTCCAAAGAGCAGGCCCGTGTACAGGTTTTATGTCTGCACGATGCTGCTGATTCGCCCCGCACGGGTGACAGGGCGGCGCATCGTCGCAGACAGGGGCCGCTTGACGCAGCCCCATGGGGTTTGATTACTTGGCGCGTGCAGCCACGATGGCTTCAGCAACGTTACGAGGTGCTTCAGCGTAGTGCTTGAATTCCATCGTGTAAGTTGCGCGGCCTTGTGACATGGAACGCAGTGTGGTCGAGTAGCCGAACATTTCAGACAATGGCACTTCAGCTTTAATTGCTTTACCGCCACCGACCATGTCGTCCATACCTTGCACCATGCCACGACGTGAGGACAAGTCGCCCATCACGCTACCAGCGTAGTCTTCAGGTGTCTCAACTTCCACAGCCATCATGGGCTCCAGAATGACTGGCTGAGCTTTGCGGCAACCTTCTTTGAAACCAAAGATGGCAGCCATCTTGAAGGCCATTTCGTTCGAGTCCACGTCGTGGTACGAACCGAAGTGCAAGGTCACCTTGACGTCAACAACTGGATAACCAGCCAACACGCCTTGGCCCAATGCTTCGATCACGCCTTTTTCAACCGCAGGGATGTATTCGCGAGGAACCACACCACCTTTGATCGCGTCAACGAACTCGAAGCCTTTGCCAGCTTCTTGAGGCTCAACCTTGAGCACCACGTGACCGTACTGACCTTTACCGCCAGACTGACGCACGAACTTGCCTTCAGCATCTTCAACGGTCTTGCGGATGGTCTCGCGGTAAGCCACTTGAGGCTTGCCCACGTTGGCTTCCACACCGAATTCGCGCTTCATGCGATCAACAATAATTTCCAAGTGCAATTCGCCCTGACCGCCAATGATGGTCTGGCCAGATTCTTCGTCGGTTTGCACGCGGAAAGAAGGATCTTCTGCAGCCAAACGTGACAAAGCCATGCCCATTTTTTCTTGGTCAGCTTTGGTCTTTGGCTCAACAGCTTGGCGAATCACGGAGTCAGGGAACACCATGCGTTCCAAGGTGATCACGGCCGCTGGATCGCACAAGGTTTCACCTGTGGTCACGTCTTTCAAGCCTACGCAAGCAGCGATGTCGCCCGCACGGATTTCGTCGACTTCTTCACGGTTGTTGGCGTGCATCTGCACGATACGACCGATACGCTCTTTCTTGCCGCGCACAGGGTTGTACACGGTGTCGCCCTTTTTCAGAACGCCAGAATAAACGCGCACGAAAGTCAACTGACCCACAAATGGATCGGTCATCAACTTGAATGCCAAGGCTGAGAACTTTTCGTTGTCATCCGCTTTACGGATCACTTCTTTTTCGTCTTCGTCAAAGCCCTTGATGGCTTTCACGTCCAACGGAGAAGGCATCAATTCAAGCACCGCATCCAACATACGTTGAACGCCTTTGTTCTTGAACGCTGTACCGCACAACATGGGTTGAATTTCGCTGTTGATGGTACGCACACGCAAACCGTGTGTGATTTCTTCTTCAGTCAAGTCGCCTTCTTCAAGGTACTTGTTCATCAACTCTTCCGAGGCTTCAGCCGCAGCTTCCACCATCTTCTCGCGCCACTCTTTGGCCAACTCCACCAAGTCAGCTGGAATTTCTTCGAAAGTGAACTTCATACCTTGAGACGCTTCGTCCCAAATGATGGCTTTCATTTTGCGAAGATCAACCACGCCGGTGAAGTTTTCTTCAGCGCCGATTGGAATCACGATTGGCACAGGATTGGCCTTCAGGCGCAACTTCATCTGCTCCACAACTTTGAAGAAGTTGGCACCTGTACGGTCCATCTTGTTCACAAAGGCCAAACGTGGCACTTTGTACTTGTTAGCTTGACGCCACACGGTTTCGGATTGGGGCTGAACGCCACCCACCGCACAGTAAACCATGCAAGCACCGTCGAGCACGCGCATGGAACGCTCAACTTCAATCGTGAAGTCAACGTGACCAGGGGTGTCAATGATGTTGATGCGGTGATCAGCGAAAGAGCCATCCATGCCCTTCCAGAAACACGTGGTGGCAGCAGAAGTGATCGTGATACCACGCTCTTGCTCTTGCTCCATCCAGTCCATGGTGGCAGCGCCATCATGCACTTCACCAATCTTGTGGTTCACACCGGTGTAAAAAAGAATACGCTCTGTCGTGGTGGTTTTACCAGCGTCAATGTGCGCTGAAATACCAATGTTGCGATAGCGCTCAATGGGGGTATTGCGAGCCATTTTTTACCTTTGAATTTAGAAGCGGAAGTGGCTGAACGCCTTGTTGGCTTCGGCCATGCGGTGAACTTCGTCACGCTTTTTCATAGCACCGCCACGGCCTTCAGAGGCTTCCAGCAACTCGTTAGCCAAGCGCAAAGCCATCGACTTTTCGCCACGCTTGCGAGCAGCTTCTTTGAGCCAACGCATGGACAAAGCCAAGCGACGCACAGGACGCACTTCAACAGGCACTTGGTAGTTAGCGCCACCCACACGGCGGGATTTAACTTCCACCATAGGCTTGACGTTATTGATAGCAACGGTGAACAACTCGACGGGGTCTTTGCCCGACTTTTGTTCGATTTGCTCCAGAGCACCGTAAATGATGCGCTCAGCAACCGCTTTTTTGCCGCCTTCCATGATCACGTTCATGAATTTAGACAGCTCGACATTGCCGTACTTTGGATCCGGCAGGATTTCACGTTTAGGGACTTCGCGACGACGTGGCATATTTCACCTCTTAATTGCTTCAGTTGGCATCTTTTCAGATACCGCAAAAACCATTTTGGTTTTCACTTACTCGACCCACAGCGGGTCACTACGCCGATTCACCGCGCCACGCGGGAAACAGCACCTTTTTCAGTCAAAAGACCGGTTGCTTACTTAGCCTTAGGCTTTTTAGCGCCGTACTTAGAACGCGACTGCTTGCGATCTTTCACGCCTTGCAAGTCGAGCGAACCGCGCACGATGTGGTAACGCACACCTGGCAAGTCTTTGACACGACCGCCGCGCACGAGCACAACGCTGTGTTCTTGCAAGTTGTGGCCTTCACCGCCGATGTACGAAATGACTTCGAAACCGTTGGTCAAGCGAACTTTGGCGACTTTACGCAGCGCAGAGTTTGGCTTTTTAGGTGTCGTTGTGTAGACACGGGTACAGACGCCGCGGCGTTGCGGCGAGTTTTGCATCGCAGGGCTTTTGGACTTAGTCGTTTCGACTTCGCGCCCCTGACGCACCAGTTGATTGATGGTTGGCATTGAAAAACGTCCCTAAACGTTTGAATTAAAAAAGAAAACGTGAATCCCTTCGGAAATTCCGAAAAGCCTTCTAGTGTATCAGCATCCCATGAAGCCGTTTATTTCACCCAAAGTCGCACCGAATCCCAGGCGCGGCCGAGCAATCCAGCCTGCTCTACGGCCTCTAACGCGACCAAGGGCACATCGACCAAAGGCTTTTGATCGAGCGTCACTTTGAGACTCCCCACCACTTGGCCTCGGGTAAAAGGGGCCAACAAAGGCTCAGGCCGAGCCACTTGGGTTTGTAATCGTCCGCCAGCGCCGGCAGGCACAGCCACCACGATGGGCGAAAAACGGCCCAACTTGATGGCGCTGCCACGCCCTTTCCAAACCGCTGGCGTCACCACCGCTTGGCCTGCCTCAAACAATTTCACAGCATCAAACGCGGTGTAACCCCAGTTCAACAGCTTTTGCGACTCGGTGGCTCGCGCGTTTTCGCTCGACGCCCCCAGCACAATCGACAGCAAGCGACGTGGGCCAACACCGGGCGCATCGCGCTTGGCCGTGGCAATCAAGCAAAAACCAGCGGCGTCGGTGTGACCTGTTTTCAAGCCATCCACACTCGGGTCCCGAAACAACAGCAAATTGCGGTTGCTTTCGTTCGACGCAGGCGTTCCCGCGTATCGGTATTTTTTGATCGCGTAGTAACCCACATACTCAGGGAAATCTTGCATCAGGCGACTGGCCAACACCCCCAGGTCGCGCGCGGTGGTGGTGTGGCCGGGCTCGGTCAACCCCTCGGGGTTTTTGTAGCCGGTCGCATTCATGCCCAATGCTTTGGCTTGCGCATTCATCATTTGCACAAAATGCTCGGCCGTCCCACCGACCCCCTCAGCCAGCGCCATCGTGGCATCGTTGCCCGACTGAACAATCATGCCTTTGACCAAGTCTTCAACAGGCACCTTCATTTTGGGATCAATGAACATGCGCGAGCCTGGCATCTTCCAAGCGCGCTCGCTCACCGAAAAGGTTTGCTGCAAGCTGATCTTTTTAGACTTCAGCGCATCGAACACCAAATAAGCGCTCATCAATTTGGTCAACGAAGCGGGCTCAATTGGCTTATCGGCATCCAACTCCGCCAGCACTTGCTGCGCGGTCACATCGATCAACAAGTAGGCGCGTGCGGCGATTTCTGGGGGTTGGACCGCTTGAGCATGGGCGTTGAAAACAGCCGAAAAGCTGATCAAACAAGCCAGCAGGGTGGTGCGCAAAGTGCGTGTCATGAAAATTCCGAGTTCATTGAAGCTGCAAGGCAGCGAGTTGCAGCAGTTAGAAAGTCTGTATTGGGCGCCAAATCAAGAAAGATCGGCGCTGGTTGGAGTCGTCAAACGTGCTTGGCGCGCTCAAGCTTGCAAATGGCGAACAACCAAGCTCTTGAGAAGCGGCAATTGTCCATGAAAGAAATGGCCGCCCCCCGGCACCACTGTGACCGGCAAGCTTTGCGGGCGCGCCCAATCCATCACCGACGCCAAAGACACCGTGTCGTCTTGCTCGCCATGCACCACCAAAGTTTTGTCGTGCAAATCAGGATGCACGGGCGCCACCGTGAAGCGCTGAGCGGCCGTGCCCACAAACACCACTTTATCGATCGTTCGGTGCGTACACAACTCAGCCAACGCATGGCTGGCTACAAACGAACCAAATGAAAACCCCGCCACAGCCAACGGCCCCTCGGGCGCCACTTGATCCACCACACGCAACATGTCGCGCGCTTCGCCCACGCCCGCATCATGCTCCCCCGCAGAAGCACCGACGCCTCTGAAGTTAAAGCGCACCACGGTCCAACCACACTGAACAAACGCACGCGCCAAGGTTTGCACCACCTTGTTGTCCATCGTGCCGCCGAACAAAGGGTGCGGATGCGCCACGATGGCGACGCCACGCGACACCCCCATGGGCTCGTCACGCAAAGCCTCGATCAAACCAGCTTCGCCCTGCAATGTGATTTTTTGAGTTTGAGAGTTCATCACGCGACCTCAGCGCCCGACATGGGCAGGCACCAACAAGCGCTCCACCACTTGGCCGTTCTTGAGGTGGCTTTCAATAATTTCCGTCACATCCGTTTGGTCTACAAAGCTGTACCAAACGCCTTCGGGATAGACCACCGCCACAGGCCCGGCCGCGCAGCGGTCCAAACAGCCGGCTTTGTTCACACGCACGCCGCCTGGGCCGGACAAACCCGCCGCCTTGATCTCAGCTTTGCATTGGTTGAACGCTTCTTGTGCGCCTTGCTGACCACAGCAAGATTCGCCGTTCTCGCGCTGGTTCAGACAGAAAAAGATGTGGTGCTTGTAGTAAGGAGCTTGTGTCATGCCTTGATTCTAGGTTTCTCCATGACGCTCGCGACTGACCCGAGCCAAGGCCCAGACCAACACCGCATAAGGCCACAACCAACCGAACCATTGAACCAAACCATGGAACCGAATGAAGCGCCCCAACTCCCATGTGTGCAGGACTTGTGCGAAATACGCGCTTTCGGGCGACTGGTTCAACACACTTTGCTGCACCACCAAGGTCAGCAACAAAAATGCCGCGCATGTGCGCGCAGGCAAAGCCGCAAAAACCAGCGCCAGCACAAAACCCAAGCCCCAACCCAGCATCACGGGCAAGCTCAACCACGTCCAAGCGTTCGCGGGGCCATATGTCAAAGCAGCCGACAACGCACTCATGGTCAGCCCCACCACCACGACAGACATGGCGTAAAAGATGCGCTGCCCCAACTGACGAATCACACCGAACCCGAGCAAACACGGAATCAACAAACCCAGCATCACGCACAACAATTCGGCGCCGGGCAGCAGCGGCTCCAGCTCGAAGGCGCGCAGCGGAATCCAGTCCGCAAAGGGGGTGGCATCAAACGCACTGGTCAAGGCGTCTTCCACCCGTTCCCACACTTGCCCGAGGCCCAAGGGCACCGCGACAGGGAACAACAAAGCCACCGGCCACATCGCCATCAGCACCAAGGCCATGTGCGCGTCCCGCACAAACCAACGGGCGCGAAACTGGCTCCATCGGTGCAGCATGCCCATACGCTCTAAGCCACTGGCCAAGACAGCGCCTATCCAGCCACCCGCGATGTTGAGCAACAAATCCACCTGTGACGGCACGCGTGCAGGCAGATAGCTCTGCAGCCCCTCCATCGTCAACGACAGCAAGGCCGCCGCCAAGGTAGCGGGCCACACAATGGCACCGCGCCACCCCATGCGCATCGCGCTCAGGGTCAAGAAAAAGCCCAACGGGGCGTAACCAAGGACGTTGGAGGCAACATCAAACCACGTCCAATATTTGGGCCAAGGCGCGCCCAAAAATGCCCAAGGGGCAATGCCTTGATCACGCCACTGATCAAACGGGTACAGACTGGCATAAATGATCAACGCGACGCACAGCTGCGACAAAGGCCATGCAGAAGTTTTACGCATGGACCTGCTCGCCGTTAGAAAGGCTTGACCACCACCAAAATCACCGCCACGGTCAACAACACCACAGGGACCTCGTTGAACCAGCGGTACCAAACATGGCTACGCGTGTTCGCATGCGCCTCAAATTTACGCAGCAACACCCCACAGCCGTGGTGGTAGCCCAGCGCCAGCAACACCACCGTCAACTTGGCATGCATCCAGCCGTTGCCTGACCCTTGGCCAATGCCATAACCCAGCCAGAGCACAAGGCCTAAGCCCACGGCAGGCACCATCAACAAGGTGGTAAAGCGCATCAACTTACGCGCCATCAACAACAAACGCGCCTCCTCCGCCACCGATTCGGCAGGCACCTGCGCTAAATTGACAAAAATTCGGGGCAAATAAAACAAACCGGCGAACCAGCTGGCCACGAAAACGATGTGAAAGGTTTTGATCCAAAGCATGGCTGCAGTTTAGCGGTGCTCACACATGACAGCGGTGCACCAAGGCTTAAGGCACAATTTTGGCCATGCAACACCCTTTCGCCTCCTTCCCCGCCAACCGCCCTCGCCGTCTGCGCCGTGACGATTTCACCCGCCGATTGGTGCGCGAACACGCGTTGAGCGTGAACGACTTGATTTACCCCGTCTTCGTGCTCGAAGGCGAGAAGCGCCGCGAGGCGGTGGGCTCCATGCCCGGCGTTGAGCGCCTCAGCCTCGATTTGCTGCTGCCCGTGGCCGAAGAATGCGTGAAGCTGGGCATCCCCGTGATGGCCTTGTTCCCCGTCATCAGCGGTCACCTCAAAACCCCCGATGGCATTGAGGCCACCAACCCCGACGGTTTGGTCCCGCATGTGGTGCGCGAGCTCAAAAAACGCTTCCCCGAACTGGGCGTGATGACCGATGTGGCGCTCGACCCCTTCACCAACCACGGACAAGACGGCTTGTTAGACGAAACCGGCTACATCTTGAACGACGTCACCACTGACATGCTCGTCAAGCAAGCCATGACCCAAGCCGACGCCGGCGTGGACATCGTGGCCCCCAGCGACATGATGGATGGCCGCATCGGCGCCATTCGCGAAGCACTTGAAGCCAAGGGACACATTCACACCCGCATCATGGCCTACAGCGCCAAATACGCCAGCGCGTTTTACGGCCCCTTCCGCGATGCGGTCGGCTCAGCCGCCAACTTGGGCAAGAGCGACAAAAAGTCCTACCAAATGGACCCCGGCAACACAGACGAAGCCCTGCGCGAAGTGGCGCTGGACATCGCCGAAGGCGCCGACATGGTGATGGTCAAACCCGGCATGCCCTACCTCGACGTGGTGCGCCGCGTCAAAGACGAGTTTCACGCGCCCACCTTCGCCTACCAAGTGTCTGGCGAATACGCCATGCTCAAAGCCGCCGCGCAAAACGGCTGGCTCGACCACGACGCGGTGATGATGGAAAGCTTGCTCGCCTTCAAACGCGCAGGCGCAGATGGCGTGTTGACTTACTTTGCCATAGACGCGGCGAAGAAGATTCGCCAAGGCTGATCGCTGGCCACTCGCTGCTCCCATCTCGCCCCGCGAGATGCGGTAGCGAGGTCTTGCGCCTAGGCCTCGCTGCAGCCGATCTAGTCGATCAAGCCGCCAAGTGCTTCTCAAAAAACGCCAAGGTACGCGTCAACGCCAACTTCGCTGACGCCTCTTGGTACGCATCGCGGTGGTTGCAATTGAAGCCATGGTGCGCGTTGTAGGTGTGAACTTCCACTTTCGGTTGAGCTTGGATGAAGGCCTGCACCGTGTCCATCGGAATCCAACCGTCTTGCTCTGCGAAGTGGGCTAACACGGGACAATGCGGTTGACGCACGCGCTCGGCCTCGGAGGTCGAGCCGCCGCCGTAGTAAGGCACGGCCGCGCTCAAACCTTTGACTTGCTCGGCAGCGCGCCATGTGAGCAACCCGCCCCAGCAGTAACCCACGATACCCACTTTGCCGCCTGACGTTTTGGCCGCGTAATCCACAGCCGCTTGAATGTCGGCCATCACGCCGAGCTCAGGCAACGCCTCCACAGCAGCTTTGAGGGCCATGCCCGCCTGCATGTCGTCTGCGGTGTAGCCCAGTTCAACGCCCTGTTTGGCGCGGTGGAAGGTGGCGGAGGCCACGGCCAAGTAACCCGCTGCGGCGTAACCGTCGGCCACTTCGCGGATGTGTGCGTTCACGCCAAAAATTTCTTGCACGACCACCACGGCGCCTTTGGGTTGGCCTGCGGGTTTAGCCACATAGGCGGGAAATTCAAAGCCGTCGGCGGCTGTCAATGAAACGTTCATGGTTTAACTCTCTGAAGATGAAATGAAACAAGTGTCTAGGAGGTTACTCGCTCGGCAGCGCTCGGCTGCTATGGTGCGTAAAACACCTTTTTCATTCCAGCATTTAGGAGACACGACATGAGCCCCGTTTTATTGATCACTGGCGCGAGCCGAGGCATTGGTGCCGCCACCGCGCTCTTGGCTGCCAAAAACGGCTGGTCTGTCGCCGTCAACTACACCGCCAACGCCTTGGCAGCCGATGAGGTCGTGCGGCAAATCCGGCAAGCCGGTGGCAACGCCATGAGCGTGCAGGCCGATGTGGGCGATGAAGCGCAAATCTTGCGAATGTTTGAGCAAATCGACGCCAAGATGGGCCGCCTCTCAGGCTTGGTCAACAACGCAGGCGTGGTCGACGCCACCGCCCGCGTCGACGAAATGAGCTGGGCTCGGTTAGAGCGCATGATGCGCATCAACGTACTGGGCTCCATCGCCTGCGCCCGCGAAGCGGTGCGCCGCATGAGCACCGCTCACGGTGGCACGGGCGGCAGCATCGTCAACGTTTCCAGCGCGGCCTCGCGCTTGGGCGCACCCAGCCAATACGTGGACTACGCGGCAGCCAAGGGCGCGATTGACGCCTTCACCATCGGCCTCGCCAAAGAAGTGGCTGGCGAAGGCATTCGCGTCAACGCCGTGCGTCCCGGCCTGATTGACACCGACATCCACGCCTCGGGCGGCCTGCCCAACCGCGTGAAAGACTTGCAACATTTGGTCCCTGCCAAGCGCGGCGGCACGGCAGAAGAGGTGGCGCAAGCCATTGTTTGGCTGCTGTCCGACAAGGCCGAATACACCACCATGAGCTTTTTGGACGTTTCAGGAGGCCGTTGATGCGCAAAAACATCAAGTATTACTGGGAAGACTTCGCCGTCGGCCAAGTGCGCGACTTGGGCACCATCACCCCTACCCGCGAAGAAATCATCGCCTTCGCGAGCCAGTTCGATCCGCAGCCGTTTCACCTCGACGACGAAGCCGCCAAAGCCTCTGTCTTTGGGGGTTTGTGCGCCAGTGGCTGGCACACCTGTTCCATGGCCATGCGGCTGATGGTGACCAATTTTCTACACGAAACATCCAGCCTAGGCTCGCCGGGGCTGGAAGGCATTCAGTGGCTCAAACCCGTCTTTCCAGGCGACACATTGCGCTTGCAAACCACCGTGCTGGAAACCAAACCCATGGGCAAACGGCCCGACGTAGGCATGACCCGAAACCGCTGGGAAATGTTCAATCAGCACGGAGACAAAGTGCTGAACATGGAAGGGTGGGGCATGTTCAGGCGGCGAACCCCGGCGGCTGTTTGAAACGCGTAGTGCATGCTATCCAGTCGAACTTGAACCATTTTTTGGTTCATAGCCGTCAGATGCTGCTGCGCGACAGCACCTGAATTTGTCGATCTTGCGAACGGGCTAGCGTGACCAAGGCCATGATGCTGCCAAGCAGCGCAAAGAACATGTCCGATTGGGTGTCCCATGGATCGCCCTGCGTCCCCAAAAACTCATCGGCACCCTGTCCAAGCATGAGTGCGGCGCCCCATTCGATCAGCTCATACGAGGCACTGATCGCCAATACGATGCTCACCACGACAAACACCAGCATCTTGCGGCCCTGCACCCATTGACCACGCAGCAAAATTTCACGGGCGACCAACGCAGGCACAAAGCCCTGCATGAAATGCCCAATTTTGTCGTAAGGATTGCGCTGCCAATCAAACCACTGCGCCAACTCAAACCCCAAGGGGACACGCGCATAGGTGTAGGCACCACCCACCATGAGCACCACCGCATGCAAAGCAATGCAGGCGTAGAGCAAAGGTGTCAGTGGAAAACGATCACGCGTCCACCAAAGGACTGGCACCACCAAGAGCACAGGAAAAACCTCCATCCACCAAGTGGCTCGGTCATACGGTTGCCAGCCGGACCAAACAAGGACAGGGAGGATCACGGCGAGCGCACACGCACGCGAGCGAGAGGAAGAAAAGTTCACAGAAGTTTCAAGCACGAAATTTCATCAAAAGTGAGTAGACGAATCAGAGTGCGCAACCAACTCTGGACACTCAGAAACCACCATATCCAATTCCACGGATGCATTTTTGGGCAGCTGATACACCCCCACCGATGTGCGTGTGTGCGTTCCCGCATCGCCCAAAATGCGGGATAGCAAATGCGAAGCACCATCGGCCACCTCGCTGTGCTGCGTGAAATTTTCTGCGCATTGCACATAAACCGTGATGCGCAGCACTGTGCGCACCTTGTCCAAGGTTCCCAATTCACGCTGCACCAAAGCCAAGGCGCGCATCGTGCAAATTTGAGCCGCAAGTTGGGCTTGTTGCAAATCCGTGTCAGTACCCACTCGCCCCGTTACAACCACCTCGTTTTGTACACGGGGAATCTGCCCGCTGATGTAAAGGGTATGACCATCCCTAACTAAGGGGGAGTAATGGCCGCCGATTTTGAGTTCCCCATCAAAAGAATATCCCAGCGCTTGGGCTGTGTCTTGGAATGTTTGATCTCTGGTTGTCATGGTCATAAAAATAAGATTGCCTGAAATTGGATCTTAAGTTTGGCGGATTCAAGGACGAAGTGCAACAAAGATGAACTGGTTATAGGTGGCTGAGGATGCGAGAGCATCATGGCCGCTTTAACCGCCAAATCGAAATTGCCCAATGTACAAGCACCTCAGCCGAGAAGAACGATACCAA
>NZ_JAVKLQ010000030.1:0-22966 GCF_031539175.1 Limnohabitans sp.
CCGTGACGGATGAGGAATTGACTATGATTGAAAACCGATTGAATCATCGCCCCAGAAAGCGACTAGGATTCAAGACACCTCACGAGGTATTCCATGCCTCGTTAAAGCGTGTTGCACTTCGTCCTTGAATCCGCCAAATATGAAAAATATCCTACTCTTTTGAAAGAGCTTCTAAATGCCAGTACCGGCGCCGCGCGGCTTTATCGCGCAGCGTCCGGTGGACCGCAGGGTTACTTGGCACTGTGAACATGCTCCCACTCTCCAGACTCGAAGTCTTTCAGGATGGCGCTAACAGTCTCGGTTGCATTGAGGACGACCTCGTTGGAGGGGAGCGTTTCAACGTAGTACTCAATGAGTACACCTATGACTTGAACCAGTTCAATGCCATTTCCAAGATTTGCTGAAATGTAGTGGTCCGTGAGTTCAAGCGACTTTTTGTACGGCCCACCGTCCTCGCGCTCCAATACGTTCAGTTGGCGCGGAATCCACAATCTCAACTCCTCGGTTATCGGCTGGCCATCCTTACCCAGAAAGCGCATCGAGGGGGAAGCGTGAACAAGATTAGGGTTTTGTTCACTGGAGTTCTTTAGTCTGACCTCCTGATCCTCGGAGGCAGGGCGGAGACAGAGGCAACAAACGATGGGATGGGTTTCATTAGACACCGGAACGCGAGGAGTCATTTTGATATGGATTTCTCTAATGCGCCCTTCCCAGTCTCTTTCCGTGGGTTTGCGTAAGAGTTTCAATGCAAGGCCGTAGTGCTTGCAGAATGCGGCTGCACCAGACTGGTATCCGGTCTTTGTGACTATGATCCCGACGCAATTACCTATGTCATGTACTACTGCAAAGAAGTTGCGTGCCTTTTCGAGGGTCAGATTTGATGCGTAGTTCTTGCACTCGATCAAGACTCGATGGGTGATACCAGCCTGCTTGAACTCCCAATAGACATCCACCTGATGCTCTACACCTGAGCGACCGACAATAGAAACATTGTGCTGGACGTTTACGGTGTTGACTCCCTCTCTTGCAAGGATGTCTTTGTAGATGGCCTGAGTGAGCAGTTCGTATTCAATGGCTTCAGCATACATGTCTGCATCCACGGCGGACTCCTGTGACAGCTAACGTGTTGTAGGGATAGAGGTTGGCGCGCAGCGACTCTTCGAATTCTGGCCAGCCAGCCAAGACGATATGTTTCATGGGAATGCGGACCAAGGGCGTTGACCGTGGGTTAAAAGATGTCGCTATTGTCAGCGGGTGGAACGGGCGCCGGGGCGGGGCCAGGAGCCCCTGCCGTCATCAGCCTCAAAATCTCCCGAAGTTTGCCCAGAAGCTCGTCGAAGGTTACCACCACCACGTCCTTTGAGGAGTGGCGGAACAGGTCCAGCGAGCGCTTTTCTTGGATTGTGGTCGGCGCCGTGCCGGCAATCACGATGCAGTGGACAGCTGAAACATGCGTGTCTTTGAGCTCCGGATCATGGGATTTCGCCGCGAAGTTGTTCAAGAGCTGGAAGCGCTGATCGAGCACCTGCGCCATTGCGCTGGTCAAATCCTTGTGTGGCGCGTGCAGATCGCCGCGAAACGTCCTAGCCTCGATGAGCTTAGTTGCCGGGCGCTTGATCTCGATGAGGGCGAGGCTGCCGGTGAACCGTTGCGCGAACAGGAAGTCCACGATGCTCTCGCCCGCGCCGCGCAGCATCGTCCCGCCGATGTGCGCTTGTTCTTGAATCAAGATGACGGGGTGAGGGAACGCTAGACCTAAGACGAAAGGATTCGCTTTGAAGAAGGCTTGCCACTTCGGCTCGGGCAGGTTCTTGCCGAGCATGTCTTCGATCTTAGCGATCAGCTCCTTCAGAGTGACCTGCTCGATGACCGCTTTGAGCTCTACCAACTGGGAGGGTTGCTCTGCGGCGATCTTCGCGGCGTCGTCGCGGACGACCGTTGCTGCCGCGAGGTGGTCGCTGGCGCTGCGGTTTGGCGCGCGTCCGCCCAGCTTGATCAACTCGTAGATTTCACCGGCCTTCACCTTGGGGAAGCGCCGCTCGAATTGGACTGGGTCGGCGACGTGCAGCAACTCGTTGAAGGCAAGCAATTGGCGTTCGCGCAGCGACCGCTCGCGAGCCCGGTTGGTAATGGAGTCGATTGACCGCCTGATCGCCGAGAACCTATCGATGCCGAGTTTGAACTTGGGCAGGTCGGTCGACGCGCCGTTGCCTGGCTCAATCACCAACTCGTTGATGCCTTGCATTTCAAGGATAGAGTGCGGGATCAGTCGGTATTCCCACTTGAATCCAAGCCCATATTTGGCGTGGCGGCCAAAGCCAGTGGGCAGGCTTTCGAGCATCGTGTCGAATTCCCTGATGTCTTCCGGCAGGCCCCAGGGCTCGTCCTCGTCGGCCAGGATGGTGATGGTGGCCAGCTCGTGATACTTCGGCATCAGGAACTCGTAGCGATACGAGGCCGAAACCAGCGGGAACATGGAAAGAGCGCCTTTGACCACGCGGGCGAGAAGCACCGTCCGCTGGGTCTTCTCCGAGCCGTCATCGGGATAGGCCTCGCCGTGTGCATAGACCTCGACGCAGTCTTCTCCACCATGGGTGGATTTCTTCAGCGACACCTGCATCGCCTCGGCGTCTGGGTTGGTGCGAGGCTCGAGGTCATCGCCTCGCTCATCTTCGCGCTCCGGCTCATCCTGTTCTTCGAAGAAATCGTCTGCGATGTCCTCTGGTGTGTCGGCTTGGTCTGCGTTCTTTTTCGCCATCGCTTTCCTTCTATGGAATAGATAAATAGGTCGTTGCCTAGATTTTCTCAGTAACTGGCATGAGGCCAGCCAAAGGGCGCTGCCATTGCGTCTAGTACGGGTAGGTGTGGACTATGGTTCAAATCCAGAGTTCTATCTTTGCACAATATTGGTGCAATTATGTCGTTAAGTTCTTACCGCGCATTCACGCTCATTTACTTTTAATTACTAAGTAGTCGAAATAGCAAGTTCGTAAATAGTCAACCAACCACCACCACACACGGGGGACAGATTTTCTCTGTCCCCCTTTTTCTTTCCCGGAAGGCCCTGTTTTTGCGGGCTTTCGCGTTTTGCCTTGTGGACGCGACGGGTCAGATCTCCCCGATTTTTGTCCTCAGAGACCACATTTCTCTCTTTTTTCTCTCCAGGCTTGTGGACGTGTCCATGAGCTGAGTCCAGTATTCATGCGGGTTTCAAGGATTGGGTTGGACCTTGCCGCTGCATGAGCATCGGGGATGTGAACTTTTCGAAGACGTCCAAATGCCGCAAAGAAGTCATCACTGAACCATAAGATGACTGGCAACAATCGGCCAAAAGCAGCCATTGAGGTTATACATGCCAATCACGTGGGCGCAAGTCAACAGAACTGCGTAGTCAGTTCTAAAATGACAGCTTTAGGGCAAGCAAATGAGTAGTCTCAAGGCATGGGCTAGATCGTTAAAACTTGACGTCATGACGCTTTGGTTCGCTCTGAAGCATCCACAGACGCCGTGGCACGCTCGTGCATTCGCGGCCATCCTCACGGCATACGCGTTGAGTCCCATCGATCTGATCCCGGACTTCATTCCAGTATTAGGGTATTTGGACGATCTGATCATTGTTCCTGTCGGTGTCTGGTTGCCACCCTCACTGTGGCCTGATGAATGGCATGCAGCCTGTGGCAGCCGCGATCCTAGGCAAACCAAAAAATACCCATTTCCATCCATTCTTGGGGTGGGCATCATCTAAATGGGTGTTAATGGGTGTATTATTGGTCGCATGCTGCGTTCAGATTCCCTTCAGATCACACCTGAGATCCTGAGCCTGATTGCCCGGATCGATGAATTCAAGGGCGCATGGCGGGCCTTGGGAACACTTGCGCCCGAGCGTCTTTCGGCGTTGCGGCGCGTGGCGACCATCGAAAGCATCGGTTCGTCCACCCGCATCGAGGGCAGCAAGCTGACTGACCGAGAGGTGGAGCGTCTGCTTTCCAACCTGGCCATCAAATCCTTCGACACGCGCGACGAACAGGAGGTGGCCGGTTACGCTGAACTCATGGATATGGTGTTCAGTTCGTGGCAGGACACCCCGTTCAACGAGAACCACATCAAGCAACTGCACCAGGTTTTGCTGACCCACAGCGAAAAGGATTCACGCCACCGGGGGCAGTACAAGACCCATTCGAACAGCGTCGCCGCATTCGATGAAAACGGTACGCAGATCGGCATCGTCTTCGAGACTGCCACGCCATTTGATACACCACGGCTGATGGCTGAATTGGTGTCATGGGTGAATGGCGAGCGCGAAAAGGCGCACTTGCACCCCTTGTTGATCATCGCGATCTTCGTTGTGGTGTTTCTGGAAATCCACCCCTTTCAGGATGGCAACGGACGTTTGAGCCGGGTGCTGACGACACTGCTGCTGATCCAGTCTGGGTACGCCTATGTGCCATACAGCTCGCTGGAGAGCGTGATCGAGCTGAACAAGGAGGCCTATTACTTGGCACTGCGCCAGACACAGGGAACCATCCGCACGGAGGCACCCAACTGGCAGCCATGGCTGGTGTTCTTTTTACGCTCTCTGGCAGAGCAGGTGCGGCGCTTGGAGAAGAAGGTCGAACGTGAAAAGATTGTGCTGGCTGCATTGCCCGAGCTGTCACTGCAGATCGTGGAATTCGCCCGCGAGCATGGCCGCGTCACGATGATGGATGCGATCAAATTGACCGGGGCCAGTCGCAACACCCTCAAACAGCATTTCCGTGACCTGACCTGGCGCAACCATCTGGAGCAGCACGGCAGCGGGCGTGGTGTGTGGTACGGACTGAAATGAGTGGGGCTCTGCCAATCGGCCTCCGGAGCAACTTCAGAATGCCGTCATGCAGAGCCCTGATCCGGACGACTTGTGGACGTGGGTTCAAATGCCAAAACCGGATTTGAACTGAGTCAAAGAATTGTGCCGGTTTAAGATCGACTCATGGGTTGGGTCTAAATCTCTACCTCGCATCTACGCCCTAGTACTCTCTGGCACGCTTGAGTGCGAATAGAAAGTTCCTGAGTGATGAACCATCCACCACCATATGCAACGACAAAGGCCGCTAGGTTTAACCACCTAGCGGCTTTTTTATTTACTGAGCGCTCGCTGTAGAACTGCCACGCGCACGATGTAATTTTTTATAGCTGTCGATCAGGCGGTGGTGCCGATCGAGCCCCTCAAGTTTCATGCTCGTGGGCGTCAACCCAAAGAAGCGCACCGTGCCATCGACCGATCCTATGACGGCGTCCATCCGTGCGTTGCCAAACATTCGACGGAAGTTGACTTCATAGTCTTTCAGTTCGAGCTCTGGATCGAGCTGTACTTCCAGCACCACGTGCAAGGCTTGGTAAAACAATTTGCGTTCGACCGTGTTGTCGTTGTATTGCAGGAAGGCCCCTACAAGGTCTTGCGCTTCTTCAAATTGCTGCAACGCCAGATGAATCAGCAGCTTCAGTTCAAGCACCGTCAGCTGACCCCACTCGGTGTTTTCATCAAATTCGATACCGATCAACGTGGCAATGTCCAAGTACTCATCGAGCTCATTGTTTTCCAAGCGATCCATCAGCGCAGACAAACTGGCATCGTCCAAGCGGTGCAGGTTCAGGATGTCTTCGCGAAACAGCAGCGCCATGTTGGTGTTGTCCCAAATCAAATCTTCGACGGGGTAAACCTCCGAATAGCCGGGCACCAAAATCCGGCAGGCGATGGCGCCCAACTGGTCATACACTGCGGTGTAGACCTCTTTGCCCATGTCTTCAAGAATGCCCAACAACGTGGCCGCTTCTTCTGCGTTGGCGTTTTTGCCTTGGCCGGAAAAGTCCCACGCTACAAATTCGAAATCGGCTTTGGCACTGAAAAAACGCCACGACACGATGCCGCTAGAGTCGATGAAGTGCTCTACAAAGTTGTTGGGCTCCGTGACCGCGTTGCTCTCGAACGTGGGCGGTGGCAAATCGTTCAGGCCCTCAAAGCTGCGACCTTGCAGCAACTCCGTGAGGCTGCGCTCCAAGGCCACTTCCAAGCGGGGGTGCGCGCCGAACGACGCGAACACGCCGCCTGTGCGTGGGTTCATCAAGGTCACGCACATGACGGGGTAGACCCCGCCCAGTGACGCATCTTTCACCAGCACCGGAAAGCCCTGTTCTTCCAAGCCTTGAATGCCGGCCAAGATGCTGGGGTATTGCGCCAACACGTCTTGCGGCACATCGGGCAAACAAATTTCACCTTCTAGGATTTCGCGCTTGACCGCGCGTTCGAAAATTTCCGACAGGCATTGCACCTGCGCTTCGGCCAGTGTGTTGCCCGCGCTCATGCCATTGCTCACAAACAAGTTTTCGACCAAGTTAGACGGGAAATACACCACTTCGCCATCTGACTGACGGATGTACGGCAGTGAGCAAATGCCACGCTCTACATGACCGGAGTTGGTGTCGATCAAATGCGAGCCACGCAATTCGCCATCGGCGTTGTAGATCTGCAGGCAGTAGGCGTCGAGAATTTCAGCGGGCAGGGCGTCTTTCTTTCCGGGCTTGAACCAGCGCTCATTGGGGTAATGGACAAACGCTGCATTGGCGATGTCTTCACCCCAAAAAGAGCCTGCGTAGAAATGGTTGTTGTTGAGCCGCTCGATGTATTCACCCAACGCCGATGCCAGCGCGCTCTCCTTGGTCGCACCTTTGCCGTTGGTGAAACACATAGGCGAATGCGCATCGCGGATGTGCAGTGACCACACATTGGGAATGATGTTGCGCCACGACGCAATTTCAATCTTGATGCCCAAGCCTGCCAAGATGCCCGACATGTTGGCGATGGTTTGTTCCAGCGGCAGGTCCTTGCCCGCGATGTAGGTGCTGCTGTCAGCGCTTGGTTTCAGCGTGAGCAAAGCTTGCGCATCGGCATCCAAGCTCTCGACTTCTTCGATGACAAATTCGGGGCCTGCTTGCACCACTTTTTTGACGGTGCAACGCTCAATCGAGTTCAAGATGCCTCGGCGGTCAACCTCTTGAATGTCAGATGGCAACTCCACCTGGATTTTGAAAATCTGTTGGTAACGGTTCTCTGGATCGACGATGTTGTTTTGCGACAGACGGATGTTGTCGGTGGGAATGTTGCGCGTGTCGCAGTACAGCTTCACAAAGTACGCGGCACACAAAGCCGATGAAGCCAAAAAATAATCGAAAGGTCCAGGGGCTGAGCCATCGCCTTTGTAACGAATAGGCTGGTCGGCGATGACCGTGAAGTCATCGAACTTGGCTTCCAAGCGAAGCTTGTCGAGAAAGTTGACCTTGATTTCCATGGGGAATATTTAAAAGTAATGCGCTAAATGATGTGGTGGAAACGATGTGCCACCACGCTGGTACCCAGTATATAAAGCCCTGTCAAAACAGGGCTGGCTGTTGCGCTGACAGGGTTACGCGCGGTAGCGCGCAATCATGTCTTCGCGCCACTCCAACCCAATTCCGGGAGTGTCCCAAGGCAACAGCATCCCGTCTTTGATCTGCAGGGGGGCGTGTCGCAACCCGCCTGCGGCATCCATCACTTCGATCCAATCGGCGGTGGGTGTTGCACACAACAATTGCGCGCTGGCTTCTACAAATGTGTGAGACGACATCGGCAGTCCCGCCGTGCGGGCCAATGCCGACGCCTCCAGCCAGCCCGTGACCCCATGGATAAATTGTGGATCGGGCATGACCAAATCTGACGCCCGTGCGGCAATGGCCGTGCGCATTTCAGACGGTCCGTGAAAGTTCTCACCCATTTGGATTGGCGTGGTGATGGCCTCGGCAATGCGGGCGCAACCCTCCAAATCATCGGCAAGTATGGGCTCTTCAATCCATGCCAGCCCCTCGTCATCGAGGGCCTTGCAGCGAGCCATGGCTTCCGCAAAACTGAGCGACTGGTTGTAGTCGATCATGAGTGCGGCGGCATGGCCTAACGCTTGTTTGGCGGCACGTATGGCCGCCAAGTCCTCGGCGAAGGTGGGGAATCCTGCTTTGATTTTCAGACCCGCAAACCCTGCAGCCAGCGTTTCCTGTGCGATGGCCACCACTTCTTTGGCGTCGTAAAGTCCGACGCTGTGATAGGCCTTGATCGGTCGCAGTTCTGCGCCCAGCGCGCGTGCCAGCGGCTCTGCGCGGGCGCGTGCCCATGCGTCCCACAGGGCCATGTCCAGCCCACCAAGCGCGACGCCCAAGAGCCCCTTCATGCCGAACAGTCGGCAACGGCGCAGCAGGTGTGCGTGGATATCACGCGGTGCCAGCGGCAAACCCGTTGCCATGTCCGCAAGATTTGACACGGCGTGCTGCAGTGCTGGCAGCAATTCGGGCAGATACACCTGTGCGTAAGCGCGGCCCACCACATCGCTGTCGGTGTGCACATCAATCAACACGAGGGGGAACTGACCAATGGTCCCTGACGCCGTGCGCACTGGCCGAGGCAAGGGCGCCAAAACAGGGGTGGTGTGGATGCTGGTGATTTTCATGGTCATTAAATTTCTCCGTTCATCACAAATGCGTCATCAGCCAAATTCACACATCGGTGAAGCTGCAGCTGACGTGGCCAAGAACACCGAAGTCGATCAACACGGTGTCTTTGGGCTCGATCTCTAAGGGTACGAGGCATGTGCCCGTTGTCACTGTTTGGCCTGCAGCCAAGGTGACGCCGATCGTTGACAGTTCGTTGACCAGCCAAGTGAGTGCAATGCGAGGATCGCCCAACACGTTGGACCCGATGCCATCGCGCGTCAGCCGTTTACCGACCCTGCCAACGACGCGGTGCGATGCCAAATCGATCTGGCGCCAAGTCTCGGGTGCTTGAGGTCCGAGCACAAAGCGGTGGGCGCAGGCGTTGTCCGCAATCAGCTGCGCCGCACCGGCTGTGACAAAGTCCACATAGCGGGAGTCGGGTATTTCAATGGCGAGGTAAAGCTCGGACACTGCGTCGAGCACCTCGCGCAATTCATACGGTGTTTGACGTGGTAGCAAATCGCGGCCCATGCGAAACGCAAACTCTGCCTCCGCCACGCGCATGCGGTTGGCGCCAAAGGGAACCGTGTCACCGTCGCGGTACACCATCTCAGCCAGCAGACGACCTGCAATGGGGCCGTCAACGCCGATGTGCTGTTGTCCAGCCACGCTGGTTGCCGCAATTTTCCAGCCAAAGAGTGGTTGGTCGCTCATGGTTTCCAGTTGAGCCTGAACGGCATAAGCTTCTTCACGGTTGGTGGGGCGCAGGGAGGGCGGCAAGGCGGCCAGCGCTGTGCCGTCTTTCCAATGTTGCATAAGCAGTGCCGTGGCTGCTTTGGCTGAAGTGATGTCCATCATAGAAATCCTAGGTACGAGCCTGCGCCGCATGCGGGCTGCTTTGTCGATGTGATTGTGCTTGTGACGCAATGCGCTCACGCTCTTCTGGGGTCAATCGGTTCATGTTTTTGAGCTGCATGAGCATGCGCGGATTTTTGGCCAGCACGTCCGCATGTCGGATGAGGTAGTCCCAATACAAGGTGGTGAAGGGGCAGGCCGTGTCGCCCGTGGATTGCGCGGGGTTAAACCGACAACCCTTGCAGTGGTTGCTCATGCGGTCAATGTATTTGCCGCTGGCCACGTAGGGCTTGCTGGCCATGAGGCCGCCGTCTGCAAATTGGCTCATGCCCAAGGTGTTGGGGAGCTCGACCCATTCCACCGCATCGACATACACGCCCAAATACCACTGGTGTACGGCTTGGGGTTCGACCCCCAGCAACAAGGCGTAGAGGCCGGTCACCATCAAGCGCTGAATGTGGTGTGCGTAGCCATGTGCCAAGGTTTGCCCAATCGCATCGCGCAGACAGGCCATCTCGGTTTGACCCGTCCAGTAAAACTCGGGCAGTTGCTGATGGGCTTGCATCGCGTTGCGCGCCACGTAGTCAGGCATGTGCGTCCAGTAAATGCCGCGCACATACTCACGCCAACCCAAGATTTGCCGCACAAAGCCCTCCACCGCTTGCAGTGGCGCATGACCTTGGCGAAGCGCATCTTCTGCCGCTGCGACAACTTCGCGTGGGTGGATCAGCTTGAGGTTCAAGGCGCAGGACAAATGCGAGTGGTACAGCCAAACTTCGCCCTCCCACATGGCATCTTGGTACAGCCCAAAACTGGGTAGCCTGTGCGCGATGAACTCTGCCAGTGCCGACAGCGCTTGCGCGCGCGTCACGGGCCAGCCAAAGCTCGCCAGCGATCCGGGGTGATGTGCGAAGCGTTGGTTCACCAGCTGAATGACGTCTTGCGTGATCGCATCGGGCTCAAACCGGCTGGGTTTGGGCAACAGCCCGGGGCCTTGTTTGCCAAAACTCCCTCGGTTGTCCGCATCGAAGTTCCATTGGTCACCCATGGGTTTTTTGCCGTCCATCAAGATGCCGGTCTTTTGGCGCATCTCGCGGTAGAAAAATTCCAAGCGCAGTTGTTTGCGTCCACGGGCATGCTCCGCGAAATCACGCACCGTGCTGAAGAAGTGTGTGTCGTCGCGAATCTCAAGGTTCAAGTCATGTGCGCGGGCAACCGATCGCAGGCTTTGCAGAACGCGCCATTCGCCTGGGGCCGTCATCACCAACTGCTGAGGCTGGGTGTGCGCGATGGCTTTGCGCAATTCGCCAGCCAAGGTGCCTGCGTTGTCAGGCGCATCCAGCGGGGTGTAGTGGACGGTCCAGCCTCGCGCTTTGAGCTGTGCCGCGAAGTGGCGCATGGCGCTTAAAAAGACGGTGGTGCGTTGTTTGGCCGATGTGACGTGCGTGGACTCTTCGGCGACCTCTGCCATCCAGATCGCGTCTTGTTGGGGCTCAAAACCGTTCAGTGCCGACGCGTTTTCGTCGAGCTGGTCTCCCAAAATCAATACGAGGTGTCTGAGCTGTGATGTCATGGGGTTGACGCATCAGGAACGGCGCCACGGACCGTGCGGCGCGTCAGGGCATTCCTGCGGTCTTTGTCTGTGGGTCAGTCGCGGAAATTGTTAAACGACAGGGGCAAGTCGGTCATTTCTTTGCGGATCAAGGCCATCGCCGCTTGCAAGTCGTCGCGCTTGGTGCCGCTGACGCGCACGGCGTCGCCTTGGATGGCGGCTTGCACTTTGATCTTGCTGTCCTTGAGCAAGCGTTGGATTTTTTTGGACACTTCGGTTTCAATGCCGTTGCGGATTTTGATGACTTGCTTCACCTTGTCACCGCCTACTTTTTGCACATCGCCTTTGTCGAGGAAGCGCACGTCCACTTCGCGTTTAGTCAGCTTGTTGCGCAGCACGTCTTCGACTTGCACCAACTGAAAGTCGGCATCGCCAAACATGGTGATCTCTTTGTCTTTAAATTCAACGGCAGCGGATGTGCCTTTGAAATCAAAACGGGTGGCGATTTCTTTGGACGTGTTTTCAACGGCGTTTTTCACTTCGACCAAGTTGGGTTCGAGTACGGTGTCAAAAGAAGGCATGGCAGTCGGCTTTCAAATTCAGAATGAGACAATTGTCGTATGTTAGTTGAGCCCAATTACCCCCTTCAAGCACACAACAGTTTTGGCATCGTCGCCAAAGCGTTTCAGTTGGTGCGCGTGCAATCCGAAGCCGATGTACAAGCGGTCATGGCGGACCCTGCGTTGCGTGCTGGCCCAAAGTTTGTGCTGGGTGGCGGCAGCAACATGGTGCTGACTGGCGACGTGAAACCTTTGGTCCTCAAAGTCGAACTCAAAGGCATGCGCTTGGTGCAAGAAACAGACAAGGCTTGGGTGGTCGAAGCCGCTGCGGGCGAAAGCTGGCACGACTTGGTGCGCTGGACCTTGGACAACGGCTGGCCTGGCCTAGAAAACATGGCGCTCATCCCCGGCAGTGTGGGCGCCTCGCCCGTGCAAAACATTGGCGCGTATGGCGTGGAGTTGCAAGACCGTTTTGATTCCTTGGACGCCATCGACCTGACCACGGGCCACACCTTCAGCCTCAACGCTGCGCAATGCGCCTTTGGTTACCGCGACTCGGTGTTCAAACACGAGAGCAGTGGCCCGAATGGTTTGGGCTTGGCAGGCAAAGCCCTCATCACCCGAGTCCGCTTCTCGCTGCGCAAAGATTGGAAGCCCGTCTTGGGCTACCTCGACCTCGAACGCAAAATGGCCGAGACCGGCATCAGCCAGCCCACCCCGATGCAAATCTTTGATTGGGTCTGCGCCATTCGCCGCGCCAAGCTGCCCGACCCTGCGGTGATTGGCAACGCCGGCAGCTTCTTCAAAAACCCCACCGTCACCCAAGACCAGTGTGACGACATCATCGCTCGCGACCCGAAAGTGGTGCATTACGTCTTGGATGACGGCCGCATCAAACTCGCCGCTGGCTGGTTGATCGACGCCTGCGGCTGGAAAGGCAAAGCCGTGGGCAACGCCGCCGTCTATGAAAAACAAGCCTTGGTATTGGTCAATAAAGGTGGTCGCGACAACCCGTGTACCGGCGGCGAAGTGATGACCTTGGCCAAAGCCATCCAAACCAGTGTGTATGAGCGCTTCGGCATCCGCTTAGAGCCAGAGCCCGTGGTGGTTTAAGCCGCCACGCCTCTTCAGCAAGCAAAGTAGCCAAAAAAAGCGACCTCAAAAGGTCGCTTTTTCATGGAGCCAAAGAACCCTTGGGTTACTTCTTGCCGCCTTCCAGCTTGATCATGTCTGCACCTTCACCCAGCGACAACAAGCCTGTGTGGGCGTAGATGCTCAGCTTGGCGCGTGTGTCGGTGATGTCAAGGTTGCGCATGGTCAGTTGGCCAATGCGGTCCAGCGGTGTGAACGGTGCGTCCTCGACCTTTTCCATGCTCAAACGCTCAGGCGAGTAAGTCAGGTTCGGGCTTTCGGTGTTCAAGATGCTGTAGTCGTTGCCACGGCGCAGCTCCAACGTCACTTCGCCAGTGATGGCGCGAGCCACCCAACGCTGTGCGGTTTCGCGCAACATGATCGACTGTGGGTCGAACCAACGGCCTTGGTACAACAAGCGGCCCAAGCGCAGGCCGTTGATGCGGTACTGCTCGATGGTGTCTTCGTTGTGGATGCCCGTCACCAAGCGCTCGTAAGCGATGTGCAACAGCGCCATGCCTGGGGCTTCGTAGATGCCGCGGCTCTTGGCTTCGATGATGCGGTTCTCGATCTGGTCGCTCATGCCCAAACCGTGGCGGCCACCAATTTCGTTGGCTTTCAAGAACAGCGCCACAGGGTCGGCGTATTCCACACCGTTCAAAGCCACAGGTTGGCCTTCTTCAAAACGGATGGTAATTTCTTCTGCTTTCACCACGCAGTCTTCGCGCCAGAACGGCACACCCATGATGGGGTTGACGATCTTCATGCCGCTAGAGAGGCTCTCAAGGTCTTTGGCTTCGTGCGTCGCACCCAGCATGTTGCTGTCGGTGCTGTAGGCCTTTTCGGCGCTCATCTTGTAGCCAAACCCGTTGGCCGTCATGAAGGCCGACATTTCAGCGCGGCCACCGAGTTCGTCGATGAACAGCTGGTCCAGCCAAGGTTTGTAGATGCGCAGGCTGGGGTTGGTCAACAAACCGTAGCGGTAAAAGCGCTCGATGTCGTTGCCTTTGTAGGTCGAGCCGTCGCCCCAAATGTTGACGTCGTCTTCTTTCATAGCCGCCACGAGCATGGTGCCTGTCACGGCACGGCCCAGCGGCGTGGTGTTGAAGTAAGTGATGCCACCGGTGCTGATGTGGAACGCACCGCACTGAATGGCAGCAATGCCTTCGTGGGCGAGTTGTTTGCGGCAGTCGATGAGGCGGGCTTGTTCAGCGCCGTACTCCATCGCTTTACGCGGGATTTCGTTGTAGTCGGCTTCGTCAGGTTGGCCGAGGTTGGCGGTGTAAGCGTAGGGCAGGGCGCCTTTTTGCTTCATCCACAAGAGGGCAGCAGAGGTGTCGAGGCCGCCTGAGAAGGCGATGCCGACTTTTTGGCCCTTGGGTAGGTGTTGGAGGATGGTGCTCATGGTGTGTCGTTGTGCCTTGGATTAACCGAAGTGGCAGATGTAGTGGTAGGGCTCGGTCACGCGAATGTCGAACTTCGAGTTGCCAGGCACGTTGAATTTTTCGCCAGCGCTGGACTTGACCCAGTCGTTGCTGCCGTCGAGTTTGTATTCGCAAAAGCCGCCCACGCATTCCATGATCTCAGGTGCGCCTGTGTTGAAGGTCAGAGTGGCGGGCAGGATGACGCCCACGGACAGCTTGGTGCCGTCAGCCAAAGTCAGGCCGTGGCTCACACATTTGCCGTCAAAGTACACATTGGCTTTGGTGGTGACGCTGACGCTGTCAATTTTTTCTGTGGTCATGGTGCGAAAAGGGGTTGGTTTGCAAAAACTTAGATTTTAGGGGAGCGAAAACGACAAAAGCCGCACAAGGCGGCTTTTGCTGGCAAAGCTGGCTATTTTCGAGGCAGCGTGTCCGTCGTCGCGTATCAGTAGCGGGGGGCCGAGCCTGCAGGGGGCACGGGGTAGCCCGAACTGACGCCCGCGTTGTAGTTTTGGCTAGGTGGGTTGGCCATGGGGGTGATTTGCAAGCGCACGGTGGGGCCTGGGTCTTGTGGCATTTGCACGGTGTATTGCTTACCTGCGAACTCGTAGACCACGTTGTAAGCCATGGTGCGGTTCTCGTAGAACATTTGTTGGGTGCAGTTTTGCACGTTGCGCACCTCAGGGGTGCCGGGTCCCTCGACCTTGTCACCCAAGATTGCGCCGCCAAACAAACCCAACATGGTGGCGGCGGCGCGGCCTGAGCCTTGGCCCATGCTGTTGCCGATGGCGCCACCCGCGATGGCGCCCATGGCGGCACCGGCGCCCGATTTTTGGCCTTGCGTCACCACTTGCTCGTTGTTGCACACCTGACGGGGCACAGCCACTTGCTGAATGATGGGGGTGCTGGAGATGACACGGCCCACTTCTTGGGCATGAACGCCGAGACTCACGCCCGATAAACCGGCCAAAAGGGCAGCTGTCATGGTGCTGTGCGTGATGTATTTTTTCATGGTACTTACCTTTTTCTGAACTTGGACTAAGTGTAGTCTTCGCGTTATTTGTGTGTTGCTGCTCGTCTGTAAAGCAGGGGTAAAACTGGTGCAGTCTCTAGCCAACAACGCGCTGCCACGCTTCAGGGTTGACGCCGACGATGACCTCTTGGCCTGTGACCATCACGGGGCGCTTGATCACACTGGCGTGTTCCAGCATCAAGTCGCGTGCACTGGCGGTATCGGTCACGCGGGCTTGTCGCGCAGGGTCGAGCTTGCGCCATGTGGTGCCTTTGCGGTTGACCAGCATGTCCCAGCTCACATGGGACAGCCACAGATCGACGGCAGCAGCAGGCACGCCTTGCTTTTTGAAATCGTGGAAGGTGTAGTCGATGCCGCGCTCGCTGAGCCAGACACGGGCTTTTTTGACGCTGTCGCAGTTGGGAATGCCGTAAACGGTGATGGATGCTGTGTTCATGGGGCGACATCATGCCGCAAGACGCTGGGTGGGCGACAATTCGACCCATGAATTCATTAGACAGTTGGCTCGCGCACTGTGAGCGTTTGCATCCCAAAAACATCGACATGGGCTTGGACCGCGTCCGCGTGGTGGCCGAGCGCCTGAATTTGCACTTTGACGGCCCCGTCATCACGGTGGCGGGCACCAACGGCAAGGGATCGACCTGCGCGATGTTGGAGGCCTGTTTGCTGCAAGCGGGTTATCGCACGGGGGTTTACACCTCGCCGCATTTGGTGCATTTTCAAGAGCGCTGCCGCATCCATGGTGAAACTGTGCAGCCTGACGCGTTGTTGCCCCATTTCGCGCGCGTCGAGGCGGCACGTGTGCAAGACGGTGAGGTGTCGCTCACCTACTTTGAGTTCACCACGTTGGCCATTTTGAGTTTGATGAGCGCTTCTCAGTTGGAAGTGGCAATTTTGGAGGTCGGTTTGGGTGGCCGTCTAGACGCCGTCAACGTCATCGACGCCGATTGCTCGGTCATCACCAGCATTGACCTTGATCACATGGAATTTTTGGGCAACGACCGCGAAACGATTGGTCGCGAGAAGGCCGGCATCATGCGCACGGGCCGTCCCGTCATCGTGAGTGACCCCGTGCCGCCGCAAAGCGTGCTGGACCATGCTTTGGAAATTGGCGCAGATCTGTGGCAATTTGGCAAAGATTTCAATTTCACCGGCGACAAGCAGCAATGGGGCTGGGCTGGCCGTGGCCGTCGTTACAGCGGTTTGGCTTACCCCGCGCTGCGCGGAGCCAATCAGTTGGTGAATGCCAGCGGCGTGTTGGCTGCCTTGGAAGCCCTGCGCACGCGCATTCCTGTGACGGCGCAAGCCATCCGCAACGGACTGGCGATGGTCGAGCTGCCCGGTCGTTTTCAGATCGTGCCAGGCCAACCCGCCTTGGTGCTGGACGTGGCACACAACCCCCATGCCGTGGCTGCTTTGACCGCCAATTTGGATGCGATGGGCTTTTATCCCACCACCCATGCCGTGTTTGGCGCCATGGCCGACAAAGACTTGGCGCCCATGCTCGCGCGCTTGGGGCCTTTGGTGGACCGTTGGTACTTCTGTGATTTGCCCACCCCGCGTGCCGCTACCGCCGAACAACTGCAGGCTCAGTGGCAGGCCACTCAAACACGCAAAGACGTGAAAGCCAGCACCCACGCCAACCCCCAAGCTGCGCTGCAAGCCGCAGTAGCGGCGGCAGACCCCACTGATAGAATTGTGGTCTTCGGATCGTTCTTCACGGTCGGGGGTGTTTTGGCGGAGGGTGTCCCCCGTTTAGATGCCCCACATTTGAGCTCCTGAGACCCCATTCATGGCCTTTTTCAAGTTTCGATTGCCCAGTCGTGCCGCTGGCGAGCACCCAGGCAATTTCAGCAATTCACCGACTGAAAGCGTCGAGGTTTTGCGTCGCCGCGCCCGTCATCGTTTGATTGGCGCATCGGTGTTGGTTGTGTTGGGTGTGGTGGGTTTTCCGCTGGTGTTTGACACCCAGCCGCGTCCTGTGTCGGTTGATATCGCGGTCGACATTCCAGACCGTGCGAACAGCAAACCGTTGGTCTCTGCTTCGTCAGCGACCAAACCTTTGGCAGCGGGTGCTGCGCTGGACCCCAAAGAAGAGGTGGTGGTGTCTAGCAAGGCTGCCTCAAAGGCAGACCCTAAGCCTGAGCCCAAGGCAGAGACCAAGTCCGATGCCAACCCTAAAACAGATGCTGCGAAAGCTGAGGCGAAGCCCGCAGACGACAAATCAGCGGCTTCGGATAACAAAGACAGCGCACCCCGATTCATCGTGCAGGTCGGCTCTTTTTCTGAAGATTCCAAAGCCCGCGAGGTGCGTGCCAAGCTAGAAAAAGCGGGTTACAAAACCTACACCCATGTGGCGACGACCAAAGAAGGCCCGCGCACGCGTGTGCGCGTGGGGCCCTTCACCAGCCGTGATGAAGCCGACAAAGTGGCTCACAAAATCAAGCAGCTGCAGTTGCAGCCCGCTGTATTGGCCCTGTGATGTTGAACCTCACGGCGGTAGATTGGATTCTGCTGGCCGTTTTGGGCCTGTCTTTTTTGTTGGGGATTTGGCGCGGCTTGGTGCATGAGGTGTTGTCGCTGGCAGGTTGGATCGTGGCTTTCTTTGTGTCTCAGATGTATGCCCCCCGCGCTGCGGCGTGGTTGCCCATGGAGGGCAGCAGCCAAATGTTGCGTTACGCCGCAGGTTTTGTGACGGTCTTTGTGGCGGTGCTGATCGCAACCGTCTTCTTGAGCTGGCTCATTCGAAAAATGGTGTCCGCTGTGGGCCTTGGTCCTTTAGACCGTTTACTGGGGGCTGTGTTTGGCCTCTTGCGCGGTTTGGTGATTTTGTTGGCGGTGACGGTGGTGGTGGGCATGACGCCCCTGCACACGTCGCAAGCTTGGCAGCAGGCGCAAGGTGCGCCGGTGTTGCAACAGTTTTTGCATGTGTTGAAGCCGGTGTTACCGGCTGATTTTGGAAAGTACCTCCCCTAATGTGTGGCATCGTCGGCGTTGCAAGCAACGCACCTGTGAACCAGTTGATTTATGACGCCTTGTTGCTCTTGCAGCACCGAGGTCAAGATGCCGCCGGCATCGTCACCCAGCTGGACCGTAAATTCTTCATGCACAAAGCCAAAGGCATGGTGCGCGATGTGTTTCGCACGCGCAATATGCGTGCGTTGCCAGGCAACAACGGCTTGGGCCAAGTGCGCTACCCCACGGCAGGCAATGCGTTCAGCGAGGAAGAGGCGCAGCCTTTTTACGTGAATGCGCCGTTTGGTTTGGTGCTGGTGCACAACGGCAACTTGACCAACGCGCATGCGTTGAAAGCCGAGTTGTTCTCTGAAGACCACCGCCACATCAACACCGAAAGCGACTCTGAAGTCTTGCTCAACGTGCTGGCGCACGAGATTGACAAAGCCACACGTGGCTTGCCTTTGAAGCCTGCCGATGTGTTTGAGGCTGTGCGTCGCGTGCACCGCCGTATCAAAGGGTCGTACGCTGTTATTTCGATGATTGCAGGTCACGGCTTGTTGGCGTTTCGCGATCCGTTTGGCATTCGCCCCTTGTGCATTGGCCGCAGCGCTGACGGCACTTACATGGTGGCGAGCGAATCGGTGGCTTTGGATGGCACGGGGCATGTGTTTGAGCGTGACATCGCCCCTGGCGAAGCCGTGTTCATTGACCTCGCAGGCAACGTTCACTTCATGCAGTGCGCCGATGCCCCCCAGCTCAAGCCTTGCATTTTTGAATACGTGTACTTGGCACGTCCTGACTCCACGATGGATGGCATTTCTGTCTATCAAGCCCGTTTGAACTTGGGCGAAACTTTGGCCAAGCGCGTGGTGTCCGTGGTGCCGCCAACCGACATTGATGTGATCATTCCCATCCCCGAGTCCAGCCGACCCAGTGCCACGCAGTTGGCGCATTTGTTGGGCATCCCATACCGCGAAGGTTTTGTGAAAAACCGTTACGTGGGCCGTACCTTCATCATGCCGGGTCAAGGCGTGCGTAAAAAATCGGTGCGTCAAAAACTCAACGTGATTGCCAGCGAATTCAAAGGCCGTAACGTGTTGTTGGTGGACGACTCCATCGTGCGCGGCACGACCAGCAAAGAAATTGTGCAAATGGCCCGCGACGCCGGTGCGCGCAAGGTTTACATGGCCAGCGCTGCGCCACCTGTGCGCTTTCCTAACGTGTATGGCATCGACATGCCTACGCCTGAAGAGCTGGTGGCACACAACCGCACCCTCGACGAAGTGCGCGAGTTGATTGGTTGCGACGCTTTGATTTATCAAGACGTCGACGCCATGAAACAAGCCGTGCGCGCTGCGACTGCAGGCGACGCACCTCAACTCGATGGCTTTGACGCTTCTTGTTTTGACGGCGTGTATGTGACCGGTGATGTGTCTTTGAGCGACATCGTGCGCTTGAACGAAAAACGTGTGGGCCAAGAAGAGGGCGCAGAAGACAACTCGCGCCTTGCACTGCCCAATCAATCGGAGTGACCTTGGTATGAGTCAACACCCTTTGCCCGACGATCTGCACTTGGAAACGCTGGCGGTACGTCTGGCCGCTGACCGAAGTCAATATGGCGAAAACTCAGAAGCCCTGTATTTGACCAGTGGCTATGTGCAGCCCTCTGCCGAAGCTTCAGCTCGCCGTTTTGCGGGCGAAGAAGACGGTTACACCTACGGCCGCTCGGGCAACCCCACGGTGAGCAGTTTTGAAATGCGCTTGGCTGCGCTAGAGGGCAGTGAGGCTGCTTTGGCCACCTCGTCTGGCATGTCGGCGGTGATGCTGATGTTGTTCAGCTTGCTCAAGTCGGGCGATCATGTGGTCTATTCGCAATCGATGTTTGGCTCGACGCTCAAGTTGATTGGCTCTGAGTTCGCACGCTTTGGCGTGGAATCGACGGTGGTGTCGCAAACGGATTTGGCCGCTTGGAAAGCGGCCATCCGTCCCAACACCAAGATCTTGTTTGCCGAAACCCCTACCAATCCTTTGACCGAGGTGTGCGACATCGTCGCCTTGGCTGATTTGGCGCACAACGCGGGCGCATTGCTCGCCGTCGACAACTGTTTTGCCACGCCAGTTCTGCAACGCCCCATGGGCATGGGCGCAGACATCGTCATGCACTCCGGCACCAAGTATTTGGATGGCCAAGGTCGTGTGATGGCGGGTGCTTTGTGCGCCAGCGAGAAGCTCATCAAAGAAAAGTGTTTGCCCGTGATGAAAAACAGCGGCATGGTGCTGTCCCCGTTCAATGCATGGGTGGTGCTCAAAGGCTTGGAGACGCTCGACATTCGCATGCGTGCTCAAAGCCAACGTGCGCATGAGTTGGCTCTGTGGCTCGAGCAGCACCCCAGTGTGTCACGCGTGTACTACCCCGGCTTGGCCAGTCACCCGCAGCACGCGTTGTCGATGAAACAAATGTCGGGCATGGGCGGCGCTGTGTTGTCGTTTGATGTGAAAGCGGCCGATCCACAAACGGGACGCACACGTGCATTCCACGTGCTCGACAGCCTCCGCACACTTTCGCTGTGTACCAACTTGGGCGACACCAAAACCTTGCTCACACACCCCGCCAGCACCTCGCATGGCAAGCTCTCGGAAGACCAGCGTCAAGCCGCAGGCATTGGCCAAGGTTTGATTCGTTTGGCTGCCGGCCTTGAGCATTTGGATGACATGAAGGCCGACTTGTTACGCGGCCTTGAGACCCTTTGATTTTTATTTCTGCATGACCAAAATTCGTACCCGTTTCGCGCCATCACCCACTGGCTTTATCCATCTGGGCAACATTCGTTCAGCCTTGTACCCATGGGCATTTGCGCGCGCCACTGGCGGTGACTTTATTCTTCGCATTGAAGACACCGACCTTGAGCGGTCCACCCAAGCTTCGGTGGACGTCATCATCGAGGGCATGAAGTGGCTGGGCCTCGACCACGACGAAGGCCCGTTCTACCAAATGCAACGCATGGACCGTTACAAAGCGGTGCTCGAAGAGCTCAAAGCCGCTGGTCACGTCTACCCCTGCTACATGAGCATGGAAGAGTTAGACGCGTTGCGTGAGCAGCAAATGGCGAACAAAGAAAAGCCACGTTACAACGGCACATGGCGGCCCGAGCCCGGTAAAACCTTGCCCGCGATTCCTGAGGGCGTGAAGCCCGTGCTGCGCTTTAAAAATCCGCAAGGTGGCTCCGTGGTGTGGGAAGACAAAGTCAAAGGCCGCATCGAAATCAGCAACGATGAGTTGGACGACTTGGTCATTGCCCGCCCCGACGGCACGCCCACGTATAACTTTTGCGTGGTGGTGGACGACATCGACATGGCCATCACCCACGTGATCCGTGGCGACGACCATGTGAACAACACACCTCGTCAAATCAACATCTTCAAAGCGCTGGGCAAAGACACGCCGGTGTACGCCCACTTGCCCACCGTGCTCAATGAGCAAGGCGAGAAGATGAGCAAGCGCAATGGCGCCAAAGCCGTGACGCAATACCGTGATGAAGGCTACTTGCCCGATGCCATGGTCAATTACCTCGCCCGCTTGGGTTGGAGTCACGGCGATGATGAAATTTTCAGCCGCGCTCAATTCTTAGAGTGGTTCAACCTTGACCACCTCGGCCGCAGCGCTGCGCAATTTGATGAAGCCAAGCTCAAGTGGGTGAATGCCCAGCACATGAAGGCCATGGCCGACGATGCCTTGGCGCCGCTGGTGCAAGCCCAATTGGCCAAGCGTGGTGTGGTCACGGATGCGCGTTTGCCTGCCATTTGCGGTTTGTTCAAAGACCGTTGCGACACCACGGTGGCGTTGGCCGACTGGGCCACCGCTTTTTATGGCGATGTGACGCCGAAAGCCGAAGACCTTGCACAGCACGTCACCGCGGCCGTTGAGCCTGCGCTGGCCCTGTTGGCTGAAAAATTGGCATCGTGTGCATGGACGAAAGAGGCGGTCAGTGCTGCGATCAAAGAAGTCTTGGCTGCTACGGGTTTGAAAATGCCGCAACTTGCCATGCCAGTTCGTGTGTTGGTGATGGGCACACCTCAAACGCCTACGCTCGATGCTGTGCTTTCTTTGTGCGAAAGAGAAAAAGTTTTGAGCCGTTTGACCAAACGCTAAAAACTGCGATATACTAACGTTCTCGACAGACATCGGGGGTATAGCTCAGCTGGGAGAGCGCTTGCATGGCATGCAAGAGGTCAGCGGTTCGATCCCGCTTACCTCCACCAGAGAGATGTCGAGTTGGTTAAGTCCACAGGTTATGACCCTATCGTCTAGAGGCCTAGGACATCACCCTTTCACGGTGAGTACCGGGGTTCGAATCCCCGTAGGGTCGCCAAGTTTTGTAGCACTTGGCTAGGTTGCGAAAGCAACAGAGCAAAAGTTACAGCTACCAGGAGTGGTAGTTCAGTTGGTTAGAATACCGGCCTGTCACGCCGGGGGTCGCGGGTTCGAGTCCCGTCCACTCCGCCAAAACGAGAAACCCTTGCAAGCCTTGGTTTGTAAGGGTTTTTTCTTTTTGGCAAGGCGACTGGTCCACGGTTTCCATGTCTTTGTCGTCGATGCAAATTATGACCACATATACCGAGGCATGGGCGGTGCTTCCCGTGCGCGCAATGCGTTCATGAATAAGCAGTAAATCGCAACAAACCGAAATGCAATCAGACCGACGGCCCATTGCTGTGGTTGCTGATTGAAATAGACATAGGCGTTGAAATAATCCATCAACAGCGCCGTGATCGCGATGCCAACATACAGCAGTGCTATTTTTTCAAAATACCAATTCTTCAAATAAGGCGGATTCAAGGACGAAGTGCAACAAAGATGAACTGGTTATAGGTGGCTGAGGATGCGAGAGCATCATGGCCGCTTTAACCGCCAAATCGAAATTGCCCAATGTACAAGCACCTCAGCCGAGAAGAACGATAC
>NZ_JAVKLQ010000031.1:0-28252 GCF_031539175.1 Limnohabitans sp.
CCGTGACGGATGAGGAATTGACTATGATTGAAAACCGATTGAATCATCGCCCCAGAAAGCGACTAGGATTCAAGACACCTCACGAGGTATTCCATGCCTCGTTAAAGCGTGTTGCACTTCGTCCTTGAATCCGCCTTTCATATAAGAGACTCAAATTCATTCAGCGAAACGACAACTGAAAACTTCATAATGTCAGAGGTTCCTCATCGTAATTCAAATGGAGTTTTCAAATGTCAGATCGCACACTCGTCGGTAAAACAGCATTGGTCACCGGCTCCACAAGCGGCATTGGTTTAGGTATTGCAAAAGCACTGGCCCAACAAGGCGCGAACATCGTCCTCAATGGTTTTGGTGACGTGGAGGGCCCCAAAGCAGAAATTGCAGCTTTAGGCGTCCAAGTGGCTTACCACGGTGCCGACATGAGCAAAGCCTCAGACATTGAAGCCATGATGACATTCGCGGCCACCACGTTCGGGGGCGTTGACATTTTGGTCAACAACGCCGGTATCCAACACGTGGCCACTGTGGAAGATTTTCCCGTTGAGCGCTGGGACGCCATCATCGCCATCAACTTGACCAGCGCGTTTCACACCAGCCGCTTGGCATTGCCTTACATGCAAAAAACCAACTGGGGTCGCATCATCAACGTTGCCTCTGTACACGGCCTAGTGGGATCGGCTCAAAAATCAGCCTATGTGGCGGCGAAACACGGCATTGTGGGCTTGACGAAAGTCACCGCACTCGAAAACGCCACCACGGGTGTGACTTGCAACGCCATTTGTCCAGGCTGGGTATTAACGCCCTTGGTTCAAAAGCAAATTGATGCAAAAGCGCAAGCCTTGGGCATCACCAACAATGATGCCGTCAAATTGCTACTGGGGGAAAAGGAGCCGTCTATGCAATTCACCACCCCCGAAGAATTGGGCGAACTGGCAATCTTTTTCTGCTCTAAGGCTGGCCAAAACATCCGCGGTGTGGCTTGGAATATGGATGGTGGTTGGACGGCCCAATAATTTTCAAAGAAAAATTTACACCTCTATAAAGTAAAACTATTTATTTAAAAGAAAGCAAATTCCTACTTACAATCACATCACACATCTATTTCTCATTTACCTTAGAGGTATGACACAAAGCTACCCTAAAGAAACTGGAAAGTTTGCAGACCGCTTCCGCGCAGCATTGAAAGATGCTGGCGTTCGTGTCTCGGCCACAGTCGTGGCTAACGAATTCAACCTGCGGTATTGGGGGGAAGGTATTTCCTCACATGCCGCTCGCAATTGGCTTATGGGGGTTTCCATCCCCAAACAAGACAAACTCTTGGTCTTGTCAAAGTGGCTCAAAATCTCACCTGAAGGACTGTTGTTTGGCACACCGCCCCCACGTCCGGCAGACGAAGCAGCCAAAGATGAGCACATGAACTTGGTAGATCAGCAACTGATTTCACGCTACTTCGCGCTGCAACCCGAACAACGCCGTGTGGTCCGAGAGGTCGTCGAAGGCCTTGCTGCCCTCAACCCTAAAAATCAATAAATCAAAGCGGAGGCCCTGGCCTCCATACTTTGACCTAGGCCCACAGGGCCTATTTTTTCGGCCGTTTTCGCCTTGACGTTGACTTGGGTGACCTCCACATTCAAAGCTTGTGCAATGCGCTCACACATTTGAGGAATGTAAGTAGCCAATTTGGGGGACTGAGCGATCACTGTGCTGTCGACATTGCCAATGGCAAACCCAGCATCGCGCACAGCTTGTGCGGCTTGTTGTAGCAACACCCACGAATCTGCACCCTTGAATTTGGCGTCAGTGTCTGGAAAATGTCGCCCGATGTCGCCTAACGCCGCCGCCCCCAACAAAGCATCGGTGATCGCATGCAACAGCACATCCGCATCGGAGTGGCCCAGTAACCCAAAAGGATGTGGTACGTGAACACCCCCCAACATCAAGGGGCGCCCCTCCACCAGGGCGTGGACATCCCAACCTTCACCAATCCGAAATTTAGGCATCGTCATTTGTTATTCCTCTGATCGTGTTCTCAAAATCGCGTCAGCCAAAGCGAAGTCTTCGGGGTACGTGACTTTGAAGTTTTGGGCACTGGCAGAAACCAAGCGAGGGTGCAGGCCCATGGCCTCCAGCGCACTCGACTCATCGGTCACAGCGTTGCTGGCTTGCTCAAGCGCTTGGGTCAATCGCCCCAGTCGAAACATCTGTGGCGTTTGGGCCAGCCACTTGTCTGACCTATCTATCGTAGAGGCCACGCGTCCGTCTTGCTCGACCTTTAAGGTGTCGGCCAAGCGGTATGCCAGCAACCCTCCCACGACATCGTCTTGGCAAGCATCCATCAAGGCATTGATTTGCGCGGGGCTCACCAGACAGCGCGCCGCATCATGGACCAACACCCAATCATGCGGCCGTGCACCCCGCGTGCTTAAAGCATGCAAGCCCGCCAACACACTTTGAGCGCGCGTGGCACCACCAACCTGCACCACATCAAACGCAGGCTGAGGATGCGTCTTCAGCAGGCTCGCCATGTGTTGATCATCCGGTGCAACCACCAACAAGCCACTCGCCAAACGCGAGACAGCGCCAAAAGCGCGCAACGTGTGCACCACCATCGGTAAACCGGCCACTGTTTGGTACTGTTTGGGTTGGTGTGTGCCCGCACGGCTGCCCGATCCTGCACAGGGAATCAAGGCATAAAAATGGGCAGAGGGGGGCGTGATTAAGGACATAGACCAAACAGACGGAATGAACCGGGCCCCCATTCTAGAATTGCGCCAATGCATCTGCCCTCTTTGAGCTCTGGCAAACGATTTGCCCTCCCCCGCCCCGTTGGTTCCGCCGATGCTTTGCTGCTCGCGCAACTCAGTGCACGCGAAAAATCTAAAAATCAACGCGTGGCCATCGTCACCGCCGACGCCGTCGATGCGCAACGCTTGCAAGACGAAATGGCGTTCTTCGCCCCTGACGTTCGCTGCGTGCTCTTTCCAGATTGGGAAACGCTGCCATACGACAGCTTCTCGCCCCACCAAGACCTCATCAGCGAGCGCTTGGCCACGCTATGGCGCATTTCGCAAGGCGATGCCGATGTGGTGCTCATCCCCGCAACGACAGCCCTGTATCGCTTGGCGCCGCCGGCATTTTTGGCCGGCTACACCTTTCACTTCAAAGTCAAACAGTCTTTGGATGAAGCCAAGCTGAAATCGCAGCTGACCTTGGCAGGCTACAACCACGTCACCCAAGTCGTCAGCCCCGGCGAGTACGCTGTGCGTGGTGGCCTGATTGACCTGTTCCCCATGGGCTCTTTGGTGCCCTACCGCGTCGATTTGTTTGACAACGAAATCGACTCCATCCGCACCTTCGACCCCGACACCCAGCGCAGCCTTTACCCCGTACCAGAAGTGCGCTTGCTGCCAGGGCGTGAGTTCCCCATGGACGACGCTGCGCGCGGACAGTTTCGCAACCGTTGGCGCGAACTGCTCGACGGCGACCCCACCAAAAGCCGCATCTACAAAGACATTGGCAATGGCGTCGCCACCGCCGGCATTGAGTACTACCTGCCGCTGTTTTTTGAAGAAACGGCCACGGTCTTTGATTATTTAGGTGCATCGGCGACTGTCGTTTTGCATGGCGATTTAGAGCCTGTGTTCCAACGCTTTTGGCAAGACACGCAAGATCGCTACCGTTTGGTCCAAGGCGATCCCGAGCGCCCAGCGTTGCCCCCCGCCAGCTTGTTTTTGAGTGCGGAGCAGTTCTACGCCGCGGCCAGCACGTATGCCCAATTTGTGTTGCGCCCGCAGATCACGGATGTGCCCGACAACGCCTTCGCGCAAACCTTGCCCGACCTGACCGTGGTACGCGGCGCCACCGACCCGCTTCAAAAGCTGCAAAGCTACGCCAAGCAAACCAGCAACCGCTTGCTGATCTTGGCGGAAAGCGATGGCCGCCGCGAAAGCCTGCTCGACTTCTTGCGCTCCAGCCAAGTCAGCCCACCGGGGTTTGACTCTTTGGCCGAGTTCCAAGCCAGCCACGAAAAAATCGGCATTGCCACGTCCCGATTGCAAGTCGGTTTCAGCTGGACCGAGGCAGGCCTCGACCTCATCACCGAAACCGAGTTGTTCGCTGTCGGCACGACCACCCGCCGCCGCAAAAAACAAGAACAGGTCAGCGATGTCGAAGCCCTCATCAAAGACTTGGCTGAGCTCAACGTGGGCGACCCCGTGGTGCACAACGCCCACGGCATTGGCCGCTACCGGGGCCTGATCAACATGGACCTCGGTGAGAAAAATGCCGACGGCTCGCCAGCACTGCAAGAGTTTTTGCACCTCGAATACGCAGACAACGCCGTGCTCTACGTGCCTGTGAGCCAATTGCACCTGATTGGCCGCTACACAGGCGTCAGCGCCGACGAGGCCCCGCTGCACAAGCTCGGCTCCGCACAGTGGGACAAGGCCAAGCGCCGCGCCGCCGAACAGGTGCGCGACGCCGCCGCCGAGCTGCTCAACATCTACGCCCGCCGCGCCGCACGAGAAGGCCACCCCTTCCGCTTCTCGCCGCAAGACTACGAAACCTTTGCCAACGACTTTGGCTTTGACGAAACCGCCGACCAACGCGCCGCCATCCACGCCGTCATGCAAGACATGATCAGCCCTCGCCCGATGGACCGCTTGGTCTGCGGCGATGTGGGTTTTGGCAAAACCGAAGTGGCCCTGCGCGCCGCCTTCATGGCCGTGACAGGCGGCAAACAAGTGGCCTTCTTGGCCCCCACCACCTTGCTGGCCGAGCAACACTTTCAAACACTGACCGACCGCTTCAGCAAGTGGCCCGTCAAGATTGCGGAGATGAGCCGTTTCCGCTCCGCCAAAGAAATCACCGCTGCCGCCAAGGGGCTGGCAGATGGCCAAGTCGACATTGTGGTCGGCACCCACAAATTGTTCAGCGCGTCGGTCAAATTCAAAGACCTCGGCCTGCTCATCATTGACGAAGAGCACCGCTTTGGCGTGCGTCACAAAGAGGCCATGAAAGCCATGCGCGCCGAGGTAGATGTGCTCACGCTCACCGCCACCCCCATCCCTCGCACCTTGGGCATGGCCTTGGAAGGCCTGCGCGACTTGAGCGTGATCGCCACCGCCCCGCAACGCCGGTTGGCCATCAAAACCTTTGTGCGCACCGAAGGCAATGGTGTCATCCGAGAAGCCGTGTTGCGCGAACTCAAACGCGGTGGCCAGTGCTACTTTTTGCACAACGAAGTCGACACCATCGAAAACCGCAAGGCTCGCTTGGAAGAGTTGCTGCCTGAAGCACGCATCGCCATCGCACACGGTCAAATGCCCGAACGCGAACTCGAACGCGTCATGCGCGACTTTGTGGCCCAACGCTTCAACGTCTTACTGTGCTCCACCATCATCGAAACGGGCATTGACGTGCCCAGTGCCAACACCATCATCATGAGCCGCGCCGATAAATTTGGCCTGGCCCAGTTGCACCAGCTGCGTGGTCGCGTGGGCCGAAGCCACCACCAAGCCTACGCCTACCTCATGGTGCCCGACATCGAAGGCTTGACCAAACAAGCCTCACAGCGCTTGGACGCCATTCAGCAAATGGAAGAGCTGGGCTCTGGCTTTTACCTCGCCATGCATGACTTGGAAATTCGCGGTGCAGGCGAAGTGCTGGGCGAAAACCAAAGCGGCAACATGCTGGAAGTGGGCTTTCAGCTCTACAACGAGATGCTCAACGAAGCGGTGCGCGCCTTGAAGAACGGCGAAGAGCCGGATCTCTTGAGCCCACTCAGCGCCACGACCGAAATCAACCTGCATGCCCCCGCACTACTGCCCGATGACTACTGCGGCGATGTGCACCTGCGCTTGTCGTTCTACAAAAAATTAGCCACGGCCAAAACGGGCGATCAAATTGACGCGCTGCTCGAAGAAATCGTGGACCGCTTTGGCAAACTGCCCGCCCAAGCGCAAACTTTGATCGACGTGCACCGCCTGCGCGTGCAAGCGCGCAGCTATGGCGTGACCAAGGTCGACGCAGCCCCCGGCGTGACCCACATCAGCTTCAAACCCAACCCACCGTTTGATGCCATGCGCATCATCGAGCTGGTACAAAAAAATAAGCACATCAAACTGGCGGGCAACGACCGTTTACGCATCGAGTGCGAGCTGCCCGAGCCGCCAGCCCGTGCGCAAATGGTGCGCGATATATTGCGCGCATTGGGCACGCCAAATACGCCAGTGATCAAGGCCACTGAGGCTCAGACATCCAGCGCAGACCCACGATAATTCTTAATATGACTTCTGCTACCGAATTCGCCCCCGGCCTTGCCATTCAAGGCTTCACCGCCCCTCTCCAACTGCAAGACTTCAAACTCATCGCGTTCGACATGGACTCGACGCTCATCAACATTGAGTGCATTGATGAAATTGCCGATGCCACAGGCCGCAAGGCCGAGGTGGCGGCCATCACGGAAGCGGCGATGCGCGGTGAAATCACGGATTTCAAAGACAGCTTGCGCCGCCGTTTGGCCTTGCTCAAAGGCGCACCCGAGTCAGCCTTACAGGAAGTTTTTGAGCATCGTTTGCGTTTGAACCCAGGCGCCAAAAACTTGGTGGACACCTGCAAAGCCCACGGAATGAAAGTGTTATTGGTCAGCGGTGGATTCACCTTTTTTGCCGACCGCGTGTGCGAGATGTTGAACATCGATTTTTCTCGCAGCAATGTGCTGGACATTGCCAACGGTCAGCTGACGGGCCAAGTGAGCATACAAGCCTGGGGTGACATTTGTGACGGCGCTGAAAAGCGCAAGATGCTGCTGCACATTTGCACGCAAATGGGCATCAGGCCAAGCCAAGCCATTGCCATGGGCGACGGTGCCAACGACTTGCCCATGATGGGCGAAGCCGGCTTGTCGGTGGCGTACCACGCGAAGCCCAAGGTGCGCGAGCAAGCCATGGTTGCCATCAACGAGGGGGGCTTAGACCGACTGCTCGAAGTGGTCAAGGTTTAACGCCACGAAGGCCCTGCGCCTTCGCCCCTTCAGATGCCTTCGGGTTTGATTTGCGCCCGCGCAATCACCTGTTTCCATCGGTTTTGCTCGGTCTTGATGAAAGCGTCAAACTCTGCACCTGTGCTGCCAATGGCCAGCGCATTGTCAAGCGCGAGCTTTTCTTTCACATGCGCGCTGCGGCCTGCTTTGACGGCCTCGAGTTCGAGTTTTGCCAAATTGGGTTTGGCCCATTTGCTCGGTGCCAGCAAGCCGTACCACTGCGTCATCTCAAAGCCTTTGTAGCCTTGCTCTGCGACCGTGGGCACATCGGGCAACTGCGACAAACGGGTGCTCGACCCTGTGGCAATGCAACGCAGCTTGCCCGCCTTGATGAACTGAATGAGGGCCGGCGCACCTGCGGCGCTGGCTTGCAAACGCCCAGCCATCAGGTCCGTCAGCATGGGGCCCGTGCCACGATAAGGCACATGCAGCACAAAGGTCTCGGTGGCCATCTTCAAATATTCAAACGCCAAATGACCTGCACTGCCGTTGCCTGCTGTGCCGTAATTGAGTTGGCCAGGTTTGCTCTTGGCATAGGCCACAAACTCTTTGAGGTTCTTAACGGGCAGATCCGGATGGACCACGTACAAGCTGGGCACTTTAGACACCAAGGTGATGGGCGTGAAGTCTCGCGCAGGGTCGTAGGAGAGTTTGTCAAAGATGAACGGGTTGACCGCCAAAGTGCCAATGTGACCCAAGATCAGTGTGTGCTCGTCATGGCTGTTCGCCACTTCTTGCATGGCAATGTTGCCTGCACCACCGGGTTTGTTGTCCACGAACACGTTTTGGCCTAGGCCTTTGGCCATTTCAGCGGCCACAGCGCGTGCCACGATTTCAGAACTACCGCCGGGTGCAAATGGCACGACCAAGCGCAGAGGCTTGTTAGGCCAAGCGTTTTGCGCCCACGCGTTCTGCCCGAATAAAGCGGCAGAGGCTAAACCGGTTTGTGCCAGCCAGTCGCGGCGGTTCAATGTACGCATTGTTTATTCCTTGATGCCTTAACGTAAGGCGTTGTAAATGGTTTGTGCCAAATCTTCTGAAATACCTTCCACGGTACACAGATCTGCCACGCTGGCATCGCCCACACCGCGCGCACCACCAAAGCGCTGCAGCAATTTGGCACGCTTCTTTGGCCCCACGCCCGGAATTTCTTCGAGCTTGCTGCCCCCCACACGCACTTTGGCGCGTGCGGCTCGCATGCCGGTGATGGCAAAGCGGTGTGCTTCATCACGAATTTGGGCGACCAACATCAAGGCGGCGGAGTCACGGCCCAAGTACACCTTCTCGCGGCCATCGGCAAACACCAACTCTTCGAGGCCGACTTTGCGGCCCTCGCCTTTTTCAACCCCCACAATGCGTGAGAGGTCGAGCCCAAGCGACTCAAACACCTCACGCGCCATGCTCACTTGGCCTTTGCCGCCGTCAATCAGTACCAGGTCAGGCAGCTTGCCCTCGCCCGCACGCACGGCCTCGGCGAGCTTGCTGTAGCGGCGCACCAGCACTTGGCGCATGGCGGCGTAGTCGTCGCCACCGGTGATGCCGTCGATGTTGTAGCGGCGGTATTCTGCGCTTTGCATTTTGTGATGATGAAACACGACGCACGAGGCTTGCGTGGACTCGCCTGAAGTGTGCGAAATGTCAAAGCACTCCACGCGAAACTGTTCTAAATCTTCTGGCGCTAAATCGAGGGCATCCACCAACGCGCGGGTGCGCGCTTGTTGCGAGCCTTCTTCGGCCAGCAAGCGGGCAAGTTGAATGTCGGCATTTTGTTGCGCCATTTCTAGCCACACACGGCGTTGCTCGCGTGGGTTGTGCACGGCGGTGATCTTGACGCCCGTTTGCTCGGTCAGCGCTTGCAACAGTTCTTTGTCCACCGCGTGGCTGGTGATGAGCGCGGGCGGCACGGGTACATCTAAATAGTGCTGACTCAAAAACGCTTCCAGCACTTCGGCAGGCTCAGCGTCGTCCACGTGCACAGGGAAGTAAGGCCGGTCACCCAAGTGGCGACCACCGCGCACCATGGCCAAGTTGACACAGGCTTTGCCGCCTTGCACTTTGACCGCGAGGATGTCCACGTCTTGGTCGCCCACGGTGTCCACCGCTTGTTGGTGCAACACTTTGGAGAGCGCGCTCATTTGGTTGCGCAGCTCGGCGGCTTGTTCAAATTCGAGTTTCTCAGCGTGCGCCATCATGCGCGCTTCAATGCTCGCCATGACTTCCTGCGTTTCTCCGCGCAGCAAACGCATCGCGCTGTCCACATCGCGCTGGTAATCGGGCACAGAGATGAGCCCCACACACGGCCCAGAGCAACGTTTGATTTGAAACAGCAAACACGGGCGCGTGCGGTTGTTGAACACTGTGTCTTCACAGGTACGCAAACGAAACACTTTTTGCAGCAGTTGAATGGCTTCTCGCACCGCCCACACGCTGGGGTATGGACCAAAGTAGTCATGGCGTTTATCCACCGCGCCTCGGTAGTACACAACACGGGGCACCTGTTGTGGATTCACGCTCAGGTGATGGGTCGTGCTGAGGTTGCCCAAGACAAGAGGCGAAGCGGCTTGGTTCGCGACCTCGTTGCTCTTCATGGGGACACCACGCGTCATCTTCAAATACGGGTAACTCTTGTCATCGCGAAACAAGATGTTGTATTTGGGCTTGAGGGTTTTGATGAGGTTGTTTTCCAGCAGCAGCGCTTCAGCCTCGGAACGCACCACCGTGGTTTCCATGCGAACGATCTTGCTCACCATGTGACCAATGCGTGTGCCGCCGTGGTCTTTTTGGAAATAGCTAGACACCCGCTTCTTCAGATTAATGGCCTTGCCCACATAAAGAACTTGCTCCTGCGCATCAAAGTAGCGGTACACGCCAGGCAGCGCAGGCAAGCTCGCCACCCGCTCTAACAGCTCGGGCGGGTGACGCGGTGCTGCGTTTTCTGGCGTGGCATCTGAAGAGGTTTTGGACATGCCCATATTGTGGACAATCTCAGATGTGAAAAAGATTTGGGATATTTTTTGTCGCGTCATCGACAACCACGGTGACCTTGGCGTGTGCTGGCGGCTGTGTACAGACCTCGCGCAGCGCGGCCACACCGTGCGCCTGTGGGTGGACGAGGCGACAGCCTTGGTGTGGATGGCACCACAAGGCTGCGCGGGCGTGACCATCCATGCGTGGCCCGACGACGAAGCCCTGCAAGTCTTAGCTCAAGACAAGGCCTTTGAAGTAGGCGATGTCGTCGTAGAAGCATTTGGCTGCGAACTGCCCGAAGCGTTCCAAGCGTTGATGGCACAAGGCACACCCCCTGTGTGGATCAACCTCGAATACCTCAGCGCCGAGGGCTATGTGGCCCGCTCGCATGGCTTGGCCTCACCCGTCATGCGTGGTCCAGCACGCGGTCTGACCAAATGGTTTTTCTTCCCGGGATTCACGCCAGATACAGGCGGCTTGCTGCGTGAGCAAGATCTGCAGGAACGACAAGCCGCGTTTGACCGTAACGCATGGCTGAGCGCCCTGCAGCTGGATCAACCCATCGCACCCCACGAGCGCCTGATCAGTCTGTTTTGTTACGAACCATCAGCCCTGACTGATTTACTCAAACAGCTCTGTCAAGCCGACAGCCCCACGCGATTGCTGGTCGCCCAAGGCCGCCCCAAAGCTGCTGTGGCATCGGCTACACAAGCGTTGAACATGCCCGAGGTTGGCTTGGGCCAGTTGCACATCAGCCAGCTGCCTTATGTCAGCCAAATCGATTTTGACCATCTGCTGTGGGCTTGCGACCTGAATTTTGTGCGGGGAGAAGACTCTTTGGTGCGCGCCCTGTGGGCTGGTAAGCCATTTGTTTGGCATATTTACCCGCAAGACGACTTGGCGCATCATGACAAGTTGCAAGCTTTTTACCTCGCTTTGCGAATGCCGCAGACTTTGCAACATGTTCACGACGTGTGGAATAACCGGTCTGACACAACGCTGCCGGCGTTGACACCGTCTAATTTGGCCGTCTGGCAGGCTTGGAGCTCAGAAACACGACGGCTTTTACAAACCCAAACTGACTTAACCGCAGCGCTGATCGGGTTTGTCGCACAAAAACGCTAAAATAACGGGCTATGCGAACCCAGTGCAGCTTGAGCTGTACGGGCCATTTTCACAAACACAAGACACCAACACACTATGAAAACCGCTCAAGAAATCCGCGTCGGTAACGTCATCATGCACGGCAAGGACCCCATGGTCGTCCTGCGCACCGAATACCAACGCGGCGGTCGTGGCTCGTCCACCGTTCGCATGAAGCTCAAAAGTCTGATCGCCAACTTCGGCACCGAAGTGGTTTTCAAAGCCGACGACAAGATGGACCAAGTCATCTTGGATAAGAAAGATTGCACCTACTCTTACTTCGCTGACCCGATGTACGTTTGTATGGACGCCGACTTCAACCAATACGAAGTTGAAGCCAGCAACATGGGCGACGCGCTGAACTACCTCGAAGACGGCATGGAACTCGAAGTGGTGTTCTACGACGAGAAAGCGATTTCTGTCGAATTGCCCACCAACGTCGTGCGCGAAATCACATGGACTGAACCAGCCGTCAAAGGCGACACCTCAGGCAAAGTGTTGAAGCCCGCCAAAATCGCAACGGGCTTCGAAGTGGCTGTGCCATTGTTTGTGGCCCAAGGCGACAAAATCGAAGTGGACACACGCACCGGCGAATACCGCAAGCGCGTCTAACCCTCTTCATGGGTTTAGAAAATCAAGGCTCCTTCGGGAGCCTTTTTCATGGGCGAAGGCACCCATGACTTGCCGTTACCATTGACGCATGGATGGAATGCTCGACCCTCACGACCGAAGAATTGCAGAAGCTTGGGAAACCCTCAAGGCACAACACGCGACCGGCGATGTGTTGTCACCCGAGTCCAACCGACTTGCATTTGCGGATCCCGAATTCTTGCTGCGCAAAGAAACACGCGGCTTGCGATTTCAACTGGAAATGCTCAAACCCGACTTGGCACAACAAGAACAAGGCATTGAGCACACCGTGGTGGTATTTGGTAGTGCGCGTTTTCTCAGCGAAGAGGCGGCCCACCTTGAACTGGTACGTGCCCGTGAAAGTGGTGATCTCTTCGCCATCAAGCGCGCAGAAACCACGCTACGCAATGCCAGTTTTTACGAACAAGCTCGGGCATTGGCTGGCGTCATTACCAAATTCAGTGCCGACAGAACCAATGGCCGCAAGCTCTTTATTTGCACAGGGGGTGGCCCAGGCATCATGGAGGCGGCCAACCGTGGCGCAGCAGAGGCTGGAGGCATCAGCATCGGCCTCAACATTGCCCTACCCCGCGAGCAAAGCCCCAATCCGTACATCACACCCGGTCTGAGCTTCAAATTCCATTACTTTGCGCTGCGCAAAATGCACTTCATGATGCGTGCCAAAGCCTTGGTGGCTTTCCCTGGCGGCTTTGGAACCTTGGACGAGTTATTTGAAACCCTCACGCTGGTGCAATGCAAAAAAGCCAAACCTGTGCCTATCGTGCTGTTTGGCAGTGCTTACTGGAAGCGTTTGTTCAACCCCGAGGTGATGATTGAAGAAGGTGTCATCTCACAAGAAGACTTGAACTTGTTCAAATACGTGGACAGCGTAGATGACGCGTGGAACTTTATCCGTGAGTTTTATGCACTCTGAGCATGTAAGCGCTGCGCGAGCCCAAGCCGACCACAGCTGACACACACCAAAATACGCCGCCAATTCCAATCACGGTGCCGGCAGCGCCAAACAAAATAGGCATCAACACACTGGATGCGTTGATGCCCATCAAACGCAAACCCAGCGCCTCGCCATGACGGTGCTCGGGAGTGATTTGATGCAAAGTACTCATCACCATGGGCTGCACCGACCCCAAGGACAACCCCAACAGCACAGAGCAGGCGCCCATGGTCCACGCGGTATGCATCAAAGGATAAACACCCAGCAAGGCCGAGGTGATCAGCATGGCGCCCGTGATGACTTGCCACTCTTGCATGCGGGCCGCCAAAATGGGCAACAGCATGCGAATCAAGGCGGCGGCGATAGCAAAGCCGCCCAAGATAGAGCCAATGGCTGACGCACTCAAGCCGCGCTCATGGCCCAAGATGGGCACGACAAACGTGTGCACATCCCAGCAGGCTGACAAAAACCAATTCACCATCAGCAAGCGCCGAAACATGGGGGCGTTGAGCAAATCCCAAGCACGATTTTTTTCATGACCATCCGGTTTGATGACCGGCGGCAATTCACGCGTTCGGCGAATGCATAACCACCCCAAAAGTGGCAACACGGCCATCGCAGCATAGGCCCACTGAAACCCCGCATGGTCAATCAAGATACCTGCGGTGAAAGGCCCAATGAAGTTCGAAAACGCGGGGCCAATCGACAACCAACTGAACGCCTGCTTCATTTGCGTCACATCTTGAACTGCTCGCCCCACATGACGCTGCAGCGCGATGATGGCCCCGCCGGTCGCCCCGCCCGTCAACAAAGCGCTGACACATAAAACCGGAAAAATGGGCCACAGCGCAGCCAACCCTGCCCCTGTGAAGGCCATGAGCACACTCCACATGACAGGTCGCTTCAGGCCATGCGCATCGGCATAGCGACCTGCTGGCAAGGCCAAGAAAACTTGTGTCAACGCAAACAGAGCCAGAAGTACCCCGACCGCCGCCTCACTTTGCCCGCTGCGCAAAGCCATCAAAGGCGCAGACATGCGCATACCCGCCATACAGGCATGAAGGCAAATTTGCCCTGCGATGAGTCGGGTCAGTTCACGCTTCACACTTGGGCATCCGAGTCATCTAAGGCCTCGTCAAACTTAGGCAACAACGCTTGAGCCTCCCCCTCAGGCAAGGCCTCCACGTTTTTCAGCGCGCGACGCATTTGACGACTGCGTGTGTCGGCACGGTCCAAAGTGTCCGCCGCTTTTTGCACTTGCTCGCGCACCTTTTCAACCCAGTCGCCATACCGCTCAAACTCAGTTTTAACGGCCCCCAACACCTTCCAAACTTCTGACGCTTGTTGTTCCAACGCCAATGTGCGAAAGCCCATATGCAAACTGTTGAGCATGGCCAACAGCGTGGTGGGGCCCGCCAAAGTGACGCGGTAATCGCGTTGTAGGCTGTCCATCAAGCCAGGGCGACGCAGCACCTCGGCATACAAACCTTCGATGGGCAAAAACAAAATTGCGAAGTCGGTGGTATGCGGCGGCGCCAAGTAGCTCTCGGCAATGCTCTTGGCTTCGGTGCGAATACGCACTTCCAATGCCTTGGCCGACAACTCTGCCGCAACGGGATCAGCGCGGTCGTGGGCATCGAGCAAACGCTCGTAATCATCGCGTGGGAACTTGGCATCTATAGGCAACCACACGGGTTCACCGTCAGCGCCACCTCGACCAGGAAATCGAATCGCAAAGTCCACACGTTGGTTGCTGCGAGGCTTAGTCTCGACCTGTTTGGCGTATTGCTCCACCGTCAAGACCTGCTCCAGCAAGGCCTCAAGTTGAACCTCGCCAAACATACCGCGTGTTTTCACATTAGTCAGCACGCGCTGCAAGCTACCCACACCATCGGCGAGTTTTTGCATTTGTCCCAAGCCGTTGTGCACTTGCTCCAAACGCTCGGCGACTTGTTTGAAACTCTCAGACAAGCGTTTCTCTAACGTGGTCTGCAGCTTTTCGTCGACCGTGCGACGCATTTCGTCCAATTTCTCGGCGTTGCTCTTTTGCAATTGCTGCAACTGTTGGTTCAACGTGTCGCCGATGCTGGCTTGCATCAAGCTCAGTTGTTGAACTTGGCTTTGCTGAAAACTGGCCAAAGTTTGCGTCAGCTCTTGACGTCCACCCCGTGATGATTCGGTGATTTCAAAACGCAGTTCGCGCTCCACACGCTCGAGCTTGTCTTGCACGTTCAACATGCTTTGTTGCAGCGCTAACGCCTGGGACTGAGCTTGTGCTTGCGCCTCTTCTCGGTTGTCTGCGCCAGAGCGTCGCAGCAGTACCACCAACAGCAGTGCATTGACCAAGCCAATACCAACGGCAATCCAAACTTCCATCACGCACCTAAGGTGTTGAGTGGCGTCAGTGATTTGCCTTGTGTGAAATAGCTGATCAAATTGTCCGCTGCCAAGTTGGCCATGGCCATGCGTGTGGCGATGGATGCGCTGGCGATGTGCGGCGTCAGCACGATGTTGGGCACGGTCAACAAATCTGGGTGAACGTTGGGCTCCCCCTCAAACACATCAAGCCCTGCCGCAGCAATGCGACGCTCACGCAACGCAACCGCCAAAGCGGCATCGTCCACGATGCCGCCGCGTGCAATGTTGACCAAGGTAGCCGTCGGTTTCATCTGCGCCAACTCTGCAGCACCGATGGTGTGGTGAGAAGCCGCGCTGTAAGGCACAACCAACACCACGTGGTCTGCGGTGCGCAAAAGTTCTTCTTTGCTGACGTAAGTCGCACCGCACTCGGCTTCAAGTTCAGGACTCAGGCGCGAGCGATTGTGATAAATCACTTTCATGCCAAAGCCATGTGCACCGCGCTTGGCGATGCCTTGGCCAATACGGCCCATGCCCAAAATGCCCATGGTGCTGCCATGCACTTCAGCACCCGCAAACATGTCGTAACGCCATTGCGTCCAGTCGCCACGGCGCAAGTAGTGCTCGCTCTCCGTCAATCGACGGGCTGTTGCCATCAGCAAAGCAAAACCAAAATCGGCTGTAGTTTCGGTCAGTACATCGGGGGTGTTGCTGGCTTGCACGCCATGCGCAGTCATGGCGGGTACGTCAAAGTTGTTGTAGCCCACGGCCATGTTTGCAACGGCCTTCAAGCTAGGGCAAGCCTTGAGCACATCAGCGTCCACAGGGTCAGAACCTGTGGTGAGTGCGCCAGCATGCTGCGAGAGCGCTTGCGTCCAATCTGATTTAGTCCAAGCTTTATCAGCTTGGTTATCGGTGACGTCAAAATGCTCGCGCAAACGTGTCAACACCTCTTCAAAAATAGGGCGGGCAACGATGATTTTGGGTTTCATAAACATACTTTCAGTGAGTCAACGCGTATTCGGCAATGTAAAAAAATGCTCCGGAGAAGTACCCGATGAGCGCCAAGCCACTGATTTTTTTGATGTACCAAATGAAATCAATCCGCTCTAAGCCCATGGCGGCGACACCGGCTGCAGAGCCAATGATGAGAATCGAACCACCGGTTCCTGCGCAATAAGCCAAGAACTCCCATAAGAAACTGTCAGCAGGGTATTGCGCCAAGCTGTACATCCCCATTGATGCAGCGACCAAAGGCACGTTATCGACAATGGCGCTCACAACGCCAATGATCATGACGATCACATCTTGTCGCCCAACGGTTTGATCCAACCAAGCCGCCACATTCGACAAAATATGGGTGTGTTCCAACGTCGAGACAGACAACAAAATGCCCACAAAGAAAACGATCGAGGGCATGTCAATTTTGGTCAATGCATGGGTCAAAGAAAGATGCTGTTTGTGCTCATCTAATTTCTCCCGATGCACCAAATCCCCCACAAACCAGAGCACACCTAAACCAAACAAAACGCCCATAAACGGCGGGAGATGCGTCCAAGTTTTAAAAGCCGGCACAGCAATCAAAATGCCCAACCCCAAAAAAAACATCAGATTGCGCTCAAACGCCGTGGTTTGACTTTCTTGCGCAGACAAAGCCTGAATAACAGGTGACACCACCTGTTGGCCTTTCAGCCAAAAACTTGTAACGATCAAAGGAACCATCAAGTTCACCAAAGAGGGCAAGAACAAGCCTTTGATGATTTCAAGCGCAGTGATCTGGCCACCAATCCACAACATCGTGGTCGTGACATCGCCAATGGGTGACCAAGCTCCCCCCGCATTGGCAGCGATGACGATGATGCCTGCAAAGAACAAACGATCATCACGCTTGTCGAGCAGCTTTTTCATCAGAGACACCATCACGATGGTGGTGGTCAAGTTGTCCAAGATGGCACTCAAGAAGAATGTCACAAAACCAACCAACCACATCAATCTAGACAGTTGCGTCGTTTTGATGCGCGACGTAATGACCTCAAAGCCATTGTGCGCATCCACCACTTCCACAATTGCCATCGCCCCCATCAGAAAAAATACGATTTGAGCAGTACTAACAAGTGACTCGTTCAGGTGTTCTCCCACCACATATGCGTCAGCAGCGTTGACGGCATAGATCGTCCACAACAAGCCCGCGCCCACCAAAGCAGATGCAGATTTGTTGATTTGTAAAGGGTGTTCAAAAGCAATCGCCGCATAAGACACGACAAAAATCAAAACCAATGCAGTCAACATCATTTGCCCTTCATGAATCACGATGGCTGCACGATGCCAAACACTTGGCGCAAGTAGGCCAAATATTTTTCATCGTCGCACATGCCTTTACCTGGGGTGTCCGACAACTTGGCCACCGGTTGTCCATTGCATTGCGTCATCTTGATCACGATTTGCAGCGGTTCATAGCCCAAGTCGTTGGTTAAATTGGTGCCGATACCAAACGCGAGTTGGCAACGGCCTCTGAACTGTTGATACAAAGCAATGATTTTTTCAACCGTCAGACCGTCGCTGAAAATCAAAATTTTGGTCAACGGATCAACTCGGTTATTGCGGTAATGCGCAATCATGCGCTCGCCCCAGGTGAAAGGGTCACCGCTGTCGTGACGTGCGCCATCAAACAACTTGCAGAAGTACATGTCAAAGTCACGCAGGAACGGCTCAATGCCATAGACGTCGCTCAATGCGATGCCTAAGTCGCCGCGGTACTCACGCGCCCAAGTTTCAAAACCAAACACTTGGCTATCGCGCAAACGCGGGCCCAACGCTTGGCAGGCTTGCAAATATTCGTGCGCCATCGTGCCCAAAGGCGTGAGGCCCAGCTTCATCGCGAACAAAGCATTGCTGGTACCGGCCAACTGGCCATGAGCGCCGGTGCCCAATTTGGCAGTCAACACGCGCAGCAACTCCTCATGCCAAGCGCGTGAGAAACGACGGCGCGTGCCGTAGTCGGCAATCTTCAAATCACTCAGACGCTCGGCATGCAGCGCTTCAATTTTTTGCTCTAACCGTTTGCGACCTTCTACGAAATCAGGGACTTTTTGGGTGTTGCGAAAGTACACCTCGTTGACGATGGCCAACACAGGAATTTCAAACAAAATTGTGTGCAGCCAAGGGCCGTGAATGCTGATGTCCAAATCGCCGTTGGGCAAGGGCGTGACTTCAATGTATTTTTCGTTGAGGTGAAACAAGCCCAAGAAATCCACAAAATCGCTTTTGATAAATCGCAGACTGCGCAGCCATGTCAACTCGGCATCTTGGAAATGCAAACTGCATAAAGAACGAATTTCGTCGCGAATCTCTTGCGCATACGGCGCCAGATTCACACCGACATTGCGACACTTGAACTTGTAGGAAACCTGCGCACTGGGAAACTGATGCAGCACCGCCTGCATCATGGTGAATTTGTACAGGTCGGTGTCAAGCAGGCTTGTGATGATCATCTGGTTTTAGCTTTGGAAAATTCAGTCCACCCACTGGGTGAACTCGTCCACCGGCACACGCGGCGTGACAAAGGTGTTGACCTTGTCGCTGTCATCAGCCCAACCCAAGGCCAAACCACACACCAACATCTCGCCCTCACCCGCGCCGATGTGCGGCAGGATGATGCTATGAAAGCTGTTCCAAGCCGCTTGCGGGCAGGTGTGCAGACCACGCGCACGCGCAGCGAGCATGATGTTTTGCACAAACATGCCGTAGTCAAACATAGAACCACGGCCCATCACGGGGTTGATGGTGAACATCAATCCCACAGGGGCATCAAAGAATTTGAAGTTGCGTTGGTGCTGCAAATGCATTTGCTCTTTATCGGCTTTGCCAATGCCCAGTAAACCGTACAAGCCCCAACCATTTTCACGACGGCGGTCAATGAACGGGCTGATCCATTGCTTGGGGTAATAGTCGTATTGCTCTTGGTATTGCTGAGCGACTTCGGGATTGGCCCGCATGGCTTCGTGTGCAGCACACACCTTGTCGACCAAGCTATCGCGACTCGCACCTTGCAGCACATACACCTTCCAAGGTTGGGTGTTGGTCCCCGACGGGGCGCGGCTGGCGACTTGCAAAATCTCGGTGATCAATTCACGCGGCACAGGCTGCTGCGTGAACGCGCGGGCAGACATGCGCGAGGTGATGGCGTGGTCAACGGCGGCGATGTTCTCAGATGGGGTGCTCATACCAAAGTCTCCAATACAGTTTTTAAATTCAAGGGCAGCGCCTTCACAGGTCTGCGATTTTCTTTGTCGACATAAACGTGCACGAAGTGCCCGTGTGCGGCACACAACTCGGCACCTTGCGCAAACAAGCCCACCTCGTAACGCACGCTGGACGAGCCCAGTTTGGCCACGCGGATGCCCGCTTCAATGGTTTGCGGAAAAGCCAAGGGCGAAAAATAGTTGCACTGGGTTTCAATCACCAAACCAATCGTGTCACCGTGGTGAATATCCAGCGCCCCCTGCTCAATCAAATGTGCGTTGACCGCCGTATCGAACCAGCTGTAGTACACAACGTTGTTGACATGGCCGTAGGCGTCGTTGTCCATCCAACGCGTGGTGATGGTACGAAATACCTTGAAGGCGCTGCGCGGCTGCGCTTGAGGGCGTGCAGAAGTGGGAGTCGTCATACAGACAGATTTTGCCAGCGTCGCCAATACGCCTGCGCGACACGGTAGGTGTTGACTTGCACGCGAACCGTGTCCTCGATGTGATGGCCGTATCCACCCGCCATGCAAAATGCCAACGGGACACGGTGTGACCATGCCCAGTCCAGCACACGTCGATCACGGGCCTCTAGGCCGTCAAAGCTGAGTTTGAGTCGCCCCAAGCGGTCTCCCTCGTGCGGATCAGCACCTGCGAGGTAAATCACCAAACCCGGACTGAACCGTGACGTCAGCTCTGCCAGCGCGAGGTCCAAGGCGTGCAGGTAGGCGTCGTCATCACATCCATCAGGCAGCTCAACATCCAAATCGCTGACTTCTTTCGCAAATGGAAAATTACGCGCCCCGTGTAGCGATAAGGTAAACACTTGCGCATCGTCGGCAAAGATGTGCGCCGAGCCATTCCCTTGGTGCACATCCAAGTCAATGATGGCCACTTTCAGCGGTTGTAAATGGCTGCGGGCCCATTCAGCTTGCATCAGGCGCGTAGCCACCGCCGCATCATTGAACACACAAAAACCACTGCCGCGATCCGCATAGGCATGGTGCGTCCCCCCCGCCATATTGGCCGACACGCCCTCGGCGCCAAACAACGCCGTGCGCGCGGCCATCACCGTGGCACCTGCGGAACGGCGTGATCGTTCAACCATGGCCTCAGACCATGGAAAACCGATGTCCTTTTGCGCAGCTGGACTCAAACTTCCTTGCACCACCGACTGGATGTAGCGCGGGGTGTGCACCAATGCCAGCTCACCATCGCTGGCGGCAGGGGCCACTTGCATCGCCACCTCAGGCAACTCAAGTGCCAAGCGCTCACGCAACAAACGGTACTTCGCCATAGGAAAGCGGTGCCCTTCGGGCAGAGGCAACACAAATTGATCGGAATAAAAGGCGCGCATGAGCAGATAAGTGGAAGCGGCAGTGGATCGATTGTGACCAACACGCGAAAACATTCAGATTTAGAACCTCGCCTCTAAACCGCCGCCAAGGCCTTGCGAATTTACGGGATAACCCTAAACTTCATCCCAATGCTGCAACGCAACATTTTTTGCAAACTGTCTTAACTACTGGAGTAACCCCATGCTGAACGCCGAACAAATCATCGCCTCGAACAAAGCCAACCTGAACAACCTCTTTGGTTTGTCAAACCAAGCCTTCGCTGGCGTGGAAAAGTTGGTTGAACTCAATCTCACTGCCGCACGTGCTGCATTGACTGAGTCTGCTGAGCACGCACAAGCCGTGTTGGCCGCCAAAGACCCACAAGAATTCATCAGCTTGCAAACTAGCTTTTTGCAACCTTTGGCTGAAAAATCTGCGGCTTACAGCCGTCACATCTATGACATCGCTTCTGGCACGACTGCTGAATTGAGCAAAGCCTTCGAAGGCAAAGCTGCTGAAGGTCAACAAGCCGTCACCGCTTACATCGAAACAGCCTTGAAAAACGCGCCTGCAGGCTCTGAGCAAGCTGTCGCCTTCTTTAAGCAAGCTGTGAGCGCCAGCAACACTGCCGTGGAAACTGTGCAAAAAGCTGTCAAGCAAGCCACAGACATCGCTGAAACCAACCTTCAAGCTGCAGCCGACACCGCTGTGAAAGCTACCAAAACTACCGCTGCTAAAAAGCGTTAATTGGTCCCAGTTGTCTCCTCGGGTCTTTTCGTCACCTTGGGTGCAAAGATCCCTTCAAGGGCTCGTCGCAAGATGAGCCCTTTTTTTATCAGCGTGGCACCAATGCCGCTCGCAATTTAGGCAAGGCCTGCAGCATGGCCGCACGACCCGCTTCGATCGAGCGACGACGTGCACCAAAATCAGCGCTGCCCACATGATTCAAGGCGGGGCGCACCACCAAATCGGCCTCTTTCAACTCAAACGAATTGATGCTTTTGCCCATGATGGTGAAGGTTTGCATCAAGATTTGGAACATGTCATCGGTCTTCGCGGCCTCCGGCGCACTGGAAATGTCCACAGCCAGCACATATTCCGCGCCCATTTGTCGTGCGTAACGGACCGGGACAGGGGACACCAAGCCGCCATCCACAAACTCACGGCTGCCGATACGAACCGGTTCAAACACCGAAGGCACGGAGCTAGAGGCGCGCACCGCGGTGCCCAAATCACCCCGCTGAAACAGCACGCCCTCGCCCGTGCGCAAATCGGTGGCGACGATGCCCAGCGGCATTTTCAGCTCTTCGATGCGCCGTCCTGACGTCTGTTGGCTGACGTAACGACTCAGGGCATCGCCGCGCATCATGCCCCGCCCCAGCAAAGGCACGGTCCAATCGGTGATGGTGGCTTCCTCCATGGTCTCCGCCACCTTTTGCAACTGCACGCCCGTTTTGCCACTGGCATAAAACGCGGCCACCAAGCTGCCAGCAGACGTGCCCACCACCAAATCAGCCTTGATGCCGGCCTCTTCCAAAACTTGAAGCACACCCACATGCGCAAATCCACGTGCAGCACCGCCACCCAATGCCAACCCTAAACGAGGCACTTTTTTCACCACGGGAATCTCGCCCCCCGCAGAGGGCGCAACTGGCACAGTTGGTTTTTCAACAACGGGCGCCACAGGGCCTGTCGATTGACAAGCACTCAACACGGCCACACAAGCCCCCAGCACCAGCCTGCGCCAAGCGCAACCAAGTGGCGAAGCTGGAGAAAAAACAACTGACATTTTGAAAAATCCTAGCGCTCTGAGCACAAAAGGATGGATTGTCCTAGATCGCTGTCGCACCCGATGAATAAGGCCAGCCTCGAATCGCTCATAATTCACAGGTCAAATTGACGTTTACGTAAACGTCAACTCTTTCAATCACCCCCTCACATATTGGAGAAATTCATGGAAATCAAAGGCAAAGTTTTCATCGTCACAGGCGGCGCATCGGGCTTGGGTGAAGGCACGGCACGCGCGTTGGCCGCCAAAGGCGGCATCGTGGTCATCGCCGACATGCAGGCGGACAAAGGCGAAGCCATCGCCCAAGAGATCGGCGGCGCTTTTGTCAAATGTGACGTGAGCAACGAGGCTGATGGCCAAGCCGTGGTCGCCAAAGCCGTGTCGTTGGGCAAATTGATGGGTCTGGTGAACTGCGCAGGCATTGCACCCGCCGAAAAAACTGTGGGCAAAAATGGCGCACACAGCCTCAACACGTTCAGCAAAACCATCATGGTCAATTTGGTGGGCAGCTTCAACATGATCCGTTTGGCCTCAGAAGCCATGAGCCACAACACGCCAGAAGCCACCGGCGAACGCGGCGTGATGATTTCGACAGCATCGGTCGCCGCTTACGACGGTCAAATTGGTCAAGCGGCCTACAGCGCGTCCAAAGGCGGTGTGGTCGGCATGACCTTGCCCATTGCCCGGGACTTGGCCCGCAACGGCATTCGCAACATGACCATCGCCCCTGGCATCTTTGGCACGCCCATGATGTTTGGCATGCCGCAAGACGTGCAAGACGCACTGGCCGCCAGCGTGCCCTTCCCCTCGCGCTTGGGCACACCACAAGACTACGCAAAACTGGCGTTGCATATTTTTGAAAACGATATGCTCAATGGCGAAGTGATTCGCTTGGACGGTGCGATTCGTTTGGCACCGAAATAAGCAGCAGATCACGGGAAAGGCGGGAGGGTCTGCCTAGAATCGACCCTCCACGTTTTTCCCCACCATGGCCATCCCCCAATCTTTCATCCAAGAACTCCTCGCCCGCGTTGACGTGGTCGAGGTGGTGGGTCGCTATGTGCAGCTGAAAAAGGGCGGCGCCAACTTCATGGGCTTGTGCCCGTTCCACGGCGAAAAATCCCCCTCGTTTTCAGTCAGTCCCGCCAAACAATTTTTCCACTGCTTTGGTTGCGGCAAAAACGGTAACGCCATTGGCTTCTTGATGGAGCACGCGGGCATGACCTTCGTGGAAGCCGTCAAAGACTTGGCCCAAAACGTGGGCTTGCAAGTGCCGGAAGAAGACATCTCGCCGCAAGACCGCGAGCGCGCCGCACAACAACGACAAAAGCAAGCCACCCTCACGGATGTGCTCGAAAAAGCAGGCGAGGCGTACCGCAAGCACCTCAAATCGTCGCCCAAAGCCATTGAATACCTCAAAGGCCGAGGCTTGAGTGGCGAGATTGCACGCCAATTCGGTCTGGGCTACGCCCCCGAAGGTTGGCGCAGTTTGGCCAGTGTGTTTCCCGACTACCAAGACCCCATGTTGGCCGAGAGCGGCTTGGTCATCGTCAACCAAGAAGACGGCCAAGACGAAAAACGCTACGACCGTTTCCGAGACCGTGTGATGTTTCCAATTCGCAACGTCAAGGGCGAATGCATTGGCTTTGGCGGGCGCGTGCTGTTTGAGGGCACGCCCAAGTATTTGAACTCTCCCGAAACGCCGGTGTTCAGCAAAGGCCGCGAACTGTACGGTTTGTTCGAAGCCCGCAACGCCTTGCGCGATGTGGGTTACGTGCTGGTGACCGAGGGCTACATGGATGTGGTGGCGCTGGCACAACTCGGCTTCCCTAACGCCGTGGCGACCTTGGGTACGGCCTGTACCGCCGACCATGTGCAAAAGCTGTTCCGCTTCACCGACAACGTGGTGTTCAGCTTTGACGGCGACAGCGCAGGCCGACGCGCTGCGCGCAAGGCGCTCGAGGGCGCGTTGCCTTATGCAACCGATGTGCGCAGCGTGAAATTTTTGTTCTTGCCCGCCGAACACGACCCCGACAGCTACATCCGCGAATTTGGCAAAGAAGGCTTTGCCCATTGCGTCACCGAGGCCATGCCGCTCAGCCGCTTTTTGATCGAAGTGGCCCGCGAAGGCTGCGATTTGCACACGGCAGAAGGCCGCGCCCACATGGCCAGCAACGCCAAGCCCATGTGGATGGCGCTGCCTGACGGCGCCCTCAAACGTCAGTTGCTCACCGAAGTTGCCAACTTGGCCGATTTGGGCAACCACGAGTTGCAAGACTTGTGGATACCGCCAGCGCCCGCGCCTGCCAACACCTCGGGTCGTTCGGGTGAATACAAAAAATCTTCCAAATTCAAACCTCGCGAGCGGACGCAAAGTTTCAGCCCACGCCGCACACGACACATGCCCCAAGGACGGGCGGACCATGCCGCCCGCGTGCTGCTGTCTGACATGTCGATTTGGGAGCAACTCTCCACCGAAGACCACAACCTTTTGTGCGATCTGGCCCCACCGCATGGCCCCTTGTTCGTTTGGTTAGACCACCACCACCACGAACACGGCAACCAAGCTTGGGGCGTGTTGCGTGAGGCCATGCGCGGCGAAGACATTGAAGACCTAGCCCTGCGCGTGATGGCCTCTGCCTTCACCCCCATTCTCGATGACGACGGGAACCCGCGTCCTGATGACGCCACGCCGGAGGCCCTTGCCCTAGAAGCCCGCGCTGAATTGCGCGGCATGCTCAACCGCATGTTGATCGAAAGCATCAAGATGCAAGAAACCGAAGCCATCGAATCGGCCAAAGAAGACCCCACCGCTTTACAACGCTACCGAGCTCTACAAGCGCGCCGCCGTCAACTTGAATCCGTCCACCCAAACACCGCAGAAACGTAGCAATGGCGGGCTTTTGCATAAGCCCAGTCGCTTATTTTTGGTATAATCCAAACTTAGCAAGTGCGACAGCAGCACCTCCGAGCCCGGCTAACCGTGACACAAGCGCACGACTCGCCAATTTATCGCAAGGACTGCATTCCAAATGTTCGCCCTCACACGCTTGCTTTTGAGGCCCAACCTCCCCCACCCGTTTCCCTCCGCGTCGCATTTGTGGCGCTGCGTATTTATCTCTTTTTTGTGATTTCTTTTTTTGTTGTCTAGGAGTTTTCATGCCCGTCGACCCAAAGTCCAAGAAGCCTGCAGCCAAGGCAGATACAAAGCTCCCCGCAAAGACGGCCAAATCGGCAGCGCCAGCTGCTGCCAAGTCTGCCAAGAAAGCTTCTTCCGTGCCCGCATCCAAAACACCCAAGCCCGCTGACGCCAAACCCGTCGTCCGACTCATTCCTAAAAAGCCTGCAGCCGTTGAAGCACACGCACCTAAGGTAGAAAAAGCCAAACCAGCGGCAAAGACCAAAGCCAAGCCCAAAGCAAAAGCCAAAAAAGCATCGGAAGATGACGAAGACTTAAGCGACATCGAAGCCGACTTGGTGGGTGAAGAGCCCGTTGCAACCGAAGCGACCACTGAAAAAGTCAAACCGCTTCGCATGAAGATCAGCAAGGCCAAAGAACGCGCCTTGATGAAAGAATTTGGTCTCGACGAGACCGTGCTGTCTGAAGAAGACATGCAAAAACGCCGCTCACGTCTGAAAACCCTGATCAAACTGGGCAAGACACGCGGTTACCTGACACACGGCGAAATCTCGGACCACTTGCCCGACAAATTGGTCGATGCCGAGACGTTGGAAGTCGTGATCACCATGTTGAACGACATGGGCGTGGCTGTGTACGAGCACACCCCCGACGCAGAAACCCTGCTGCTCAACAACAACACCCCCACCGCCGCAACCGAAGAAGAAGCGGAAGAAGAAGCCGAAGCCGCCCTGTCCACCGTGGACAGCGAATTTGGCCGCACCACCGACCCTGTGCGCATGTACATGCGCGAAATGGGCACGGTCGAGTTGCTGACCCGCGAAGGCGAGATCGAGATTGCCAAGCGCATTGAAGGTGGCTTGATGGACATGATGGCGGCCATCAGTGGCTCACCCGCCACCATCGCGGCCATCTTGGCCATGGGCGAAGAAATTCGCGAAGGCAAAGTGGTCATCTCCACCATCGTTGACGGTTTCAGCAACCTGAACGAAGCCGACGACTATGTGGCCGAAGAAGACTTTGACGAGTTCGACGAAGCCGACGATGACGACGGCAAAGGCGGCTCCAAAGCACTGACCAAGAAACTGGAAGAGTTGAAGAACCAAGCTTTGGAACGCTTCGACCGCATGAACGCTTTGTTCGACAAGCTGCGCAAGACCTACGACAAAGAAGGCTACGGCACACCCGCCTACGTGAAAGCACAAAATGCTTTGACCGCGGAGTTGATGAACATCCGCTTCACCGCCAAGACCATTGAAAAACTGTGCGAATCGGTGCGTGGTCAAGTCGACGAAGTGCGCAAGAAAGAGCGCGAACTGCGTCGCATCATTGTCGACAAGTGCGGCATGCCCCAAGCCACGTTCATCAAAGACTTCCCACCAAACTTGCTCAACCTCAAGTGGGTCGAAAAGCAAGCCGCTGCGGGCAAACCTTGGTCCACCACCATGGGCCGTTTCATTCCGCCCGTGCAAGACCTGCAACAAAAATTGATGGACTTGCAAGCCACCGTGGTCGTGCCTTTGGAGCAACTCAAAGACATCAACAAGCGCATGAACGCCGGCGAGCGCAACTCGCGCAACGCCAAGAAAGAAATGATCGAAGCCAACTTGCGCTTGGTCATCTCCATTGCTAAGAAGTACACCAACCGTGGCTTGCAATTCTTGGACTTGATTCAAGAAGGCAACATTGGTCTGATGAAAGCCGTCGACAAGTTTGAATACCGTCGTGGCTACAAGTTCTCCACCTACGCCACATGGTGGATTCGCCAAGCGATCACACGTTCGATTGCGGACCAAGCCCGCACCATCCGTATTCCCGTGCACATGATCGAAACGATCAACAAGATGAACCGCATCAGCCGCCAACACTTGCAAGAGTTTGGTTTCGAGCCCGATGCCAGCGTCTTGGCCGAGAAAATGGAAATTCCAGAAGACAAGATCCGCAAGATCATGAAGATCGCCAAAGAGCCTATTTCGATGGAAACACCGATCGGCGACGATGACGACAGCCACTTGGGCGACTTCATCGAAGACGGCGTGAACACGGCGCCTATCGAGGCCGCCATGCAAGCGGGCTTGCGCGATGTGGTGAAAGACATCTTGGATGGCCTCACCCCACGCGAAGCCAAAGTGCTGCGCATGCGCTTTGGTATCGAGATGACCAGCGACCACACCTTGGAAGAAGTGGGTAAACAATTTGACGTCACGCGCGAGCGCATCCGTCAAATCGAAGCCAAAGCCTTGCGCAAGTTGAAGCACCCTAGCCGCAGCGACAAACTGCGCAGCTTCATCGACACGATTTAATCGTCTTTGAGCCCTGCTTTCACAGGGTGATCAAAACCCCGCAAGCACCAAAGCTCGCGGGGTTTTCTTTTGGGCTTCTTAGAAACCGTGATTGTGTTTTAAACCGTGGCCAAGGCCATCACCCCCGTGGCCGTATTGAAATTGGGATGGTTGTGGGCGCACTTGTTTGAATGCATGATGTCCTGAACAGACTCGTAAGCTTTTTTTAATCGGCGGATTCAAGGACGAAGTGCAACACGCTTTAACGAGGCATGGAATACCTCGTGAGGTGTCTTGAATCCTAGTCGCTTTCTGGGGCGATGATTCAATCGGTTTTCAATCATAGTCAATTCCTCATCCGTCACG
>NZ_JAVKLQ010000032.1:0-263139 GCF_031539175.1 Limnohabitans sp.
TCGCCGCCAAACTTGGCCGACAGGATCGTGGTGATCGCTGCAGTCAAGGTTGTTTTGCCGTGGTCAACGTGACCAATCGTGCCGACGTTCACGTGCGGCTTGGTACGTTCAAATTTTCCTTTTGCCATTTTTCGACTCCGAAAAAAATAAGTCAATCACAAAAATTTGGTGCCCTTGGCGGGAATCGGACCCGCGACCTCTCCCTTACCAAGGGAGTGCTCTACCACTGAGCCACAAGGGCAAAACTCTGACCGCCAATCAATCCAACAAAAACAACAATTGGAGCGGGAGACGGGAATCGAACCCGCGTCATTAGCTTGGAAGGCTAGGGTTCTACCATTGAACTACTCCCGCATCTAGCCAGAAACTGGCTTTAGCAGCTGCAGGATCACCTAGGCAACGCTTGTTGTTTTCGCTGGTGGAGGGGACTGGATTCGAACCAGTGTAGGCGTAAGCCAACAGATTTACAGTCTGCCCCCTTTAGCCACTCGGGCACCCCTCCGGCGACCCTCAGACTATAACAGAGTTTAGAAGCGCAGAGCCGATCCTGAATAAATTTTGCTCATAAAGCCCAAGAGATTTCTTGATGGTGCTGAGCAAGCCACGCTGTCGCCGTCGAAAAATGCCCGCAACCCATGAAAGGCTGCGGCGGGCGCAAAGCAGACAACGGCGATGGGTGATTCGCCTGCAGCACCAAAGCCTCACGACGAGGCGACACCTCGCCCTCAACATCAGAAACAACCTGCCGCGTCTGCATCTCAATCATTGACGCCTTCGCTTGCGCATGGGCACCCCACAACATATAAACACACGCGGGCGACGTGCGCGCCACCTGTGTAAGCAATGCATCCGTCAAACTCTCCCAGCCTCTCTTGGCATGACTCGCTGGCAGGCCTTGCTCAACCGTCAAGCAGGTATTGAGCAACAACACGCCACGCTTGGCCCACGCTTCGAGAGAGCCACTTTGCGGCAAGGGCAACCCCAAATCTCTCTGCAATTCTTTGAAAATATTGCGCAGTGAAGGCGGTATCTTGACGCCCGGCGCCACGGAAAACGACAAGCCTTGCGCTTGATAAGGTCCGTGATAAGGGTCTTGCCCAAGAATCACCACGCGCACGCTCGACAATGGCGTGAGCAACAAAGCCCGAAGTGGGTGTTCTGGGTAAACAATGGCGCCAGCAGCCAATCGCCCGCGCACAAAAGTCGCCAAAGACTGGCCTTCAGGACTGCGCCAAAAAGCATCCAATATCGGCCGCCAATCCTCATGGACCTGCCACGCCTCTGGGGACCATGCTTTCAAATGCGGCGCCAACGAAGAGGCCGCACCTGCCGCCATCTCATCGCCAAACAAATCCCGCGTCATTCCCGCCGCTCAAGCACTCAAGCAGCAAACAATTGCGCCAGCGCAGCCCCTGGATCTGGCGCGCGCATGAACGCCTCACCCACCAAAAATGCGTGCACATTCGCGTCACGCATGGTTTGCACATCGCTGCGCTGCACGATGCCGCTCTCGGTCACCAACAATCGATCAGCGGGCACATCTGTCAACATGCCAAGCGTGGTGTCTAACGAAACGTCAAACGTGCGCAAATTCCGATTGTTGATGCCGATCAGTGGCGTTTTTAACTTCAAGGCACGTTGCAACTCAATGGCATCGTGGACTTCGACCAAAACCGCCATGTCCAAACTGCGCGCAATCGCCTCAAACTCCGCCATTTGCGCGTCATCCAAACAAGCCGCGATCAGCAAAATGCAGTCAGCCCCCATCACGCGCGACTCATAGACTTGATAGGGGTCGACCATGAAGTCTTTGCGCAACACAGGCAAATCGCATGAAGCACGCGCTTGCTTCAAATAGTCCACACTGCCTTGAAAGAAGTCTTTGTCCGTCAATACCGACAAGCAAGCAGCACCATGTTCGGCGTAGCTTTGCGCAATATCGGCGGGGATGAAGTCTTCGCGAATCACGCCTTTAGAAGGGCTGGCTTTTTTGATTTCTGCAATCACCGCCGGCAAACCCGCAGCGACCTTGGCACGCAACGCGCCCACAAAGTCACGGGTCAAGACGCGGCTTTCGGCATCCGCGCGCATGGCTTGCAATGATTTGCGTTTGAGCGCCGCAGCCACCTCTTGGTGTTTGACGTCGACGATTTTTTTCAAGATGTCACTCATGCTTGGCTTTCTTTTCGCCCTCGGGCGACTGATTTTTTAAAACATTCACAAACACGCGGTGCATCGCCACGCCAACGCACACAAAGCACGCAGAGACACCGATGGCAATCCAAGCCTCTAGGTTATTCCACATCGCTCGGGCTTTAAACAGTCAGGGCATGCGCAGCAGTCACCAACTGATCGAGCTTGGCTTTGGCCGCCCCCAAAGCCAACACCTCACGCGCAAGCGCAATGCCCACCTCGATGCTGTCTGCCACATTGGCCGCATACAAAGCCACGCCTGCATTGAGCAGCACGATGTCCCGGGCAGGACCGGCTTGGTTGTCCAACACCCCCAGCAACATGGTGCGCGATTGCTCAGGCGTTTCTACACGCAACGCACGGTTGCTGCTCATCGCAAAACCGAAGTCTTCAGGGTGAATTTCGTATTCGCGCACTTTGCCGTCTTTGAGCTCGCCCACCAACGTCGAGGCCCCCAACGACACCTCGTCCAAGCCGTCACGGCCATAAACGACGACTGCGTGCTCAGCGCCCAAGCGCTCCAACGCACGCACTTGAATACCCACCAAGTCAGGGTGAAACACACCCATCAAGATATTGGGTGCGCCTGCGGGGTTGGTGAGTGGCCCCAAAATGTTGAAGATGGTGCGCACGCCCAACTCTTTACGAACCGGCGCCACATTTTTCATGGCAGGGTGATGGTTGGGCGCAAACATGAAGCCAATGCCGACCTGCGCAATGCACTGTGCAATTTGTGCAGGCGTGAGGTTGATATTGACGCCCAAGCTCTCCAGCACATCAGCGCTGCCGCTTTTGCTGCTCACACTGCGACTGCCATGCTTGCTGACCTTCGCGCCAGCGGCCGCAGCCACAAACATGGAACACGTCGAAATATTGAACGTGTGCGAGCCATCGCCGCCCGTGCCGACGATGTCCACCAAGTGACGCCGATCGGCCACCTCCACTTTGGTCGAAAACTCACGCATCACTTGCGCGGCCGCGGTGATCTCGCCAATCGTTTCCTTCTTCACGCGCAAAGCGGTGATGAACGCCGACATCAACACCGGCGACATTTCGCCCGCCATGATGAGCCGCATGATGTGCAGCATTTCGTCGTGAAAAATCTCACGATGCTCGATCACGCGTTGCAGCGCTTCTTGGGGGGTAATTGCATGCATGGCCGTCATGGTGCGCCTTTACAAAAAGTTCTTGAGCATCGCGTGACCGTGCTCCGTGAGGATGGATTCAGGGTGAAACTGCACCCCTTGAATGTCGAGCTCCGTGTGCCGCACGCCCATGATTTCGCCGTCATCCGTCCACGCCGTTGGCTTCAAACACGACGGGCAGCTGCTGCGTTCAATGGCCAAGGAGTGGTAACGGTTGACCGTGAATTTCTCGGGCAAACCGGCAAACACGCCTTCTTGCGTCGTTGTGATGACGCTGGTTTTGCCATGCATCAGCGCTTGTGCGCGAATGATCTTTCCGCCAAAAGCGGCACCAATGCTCTGATGCCCCAAACACACCCCCAAAATAGGCAACTTGCCAGCAAAGTGCTGAATAGCCGCCACCGAAATACCCGCCTCAGCGGGTGAGCATGGACCGGGGGAAATCACCAAACGATCTGGCTTGCGCGCGGCAATGCCTTCCAGTGTGATTTCGTCGTTGCGAAAGACCTCAACCTCGGCCCCCAGCGCCCCAAAATATTGAACGATGTTGAAAGTAAAGCTGTCGTAGTTGTCGACCATGAGAAGTTTGATTTTTTTCATGATGTTTACTCCAAGCCTTCTTCCACCAACTCGCTGGCACGCAGCAGCGCACGCGCTTTGTGCTCCGTCTCTCTCCACTCCAACTCGGGCACAGAATCGGCCACCACACCCGCGGCAGCTTGCACATACAAGGTGTCGTTTTTGATGATGCCCGTGCGAATGGCAATCGCCACATCCATGTCGCCCGCAAAGCTCAAGTAACCGCAAGCACCGCCGTACAAACCGCGCTTGGTAGGCTCGAGTTGATCGATCAACTCCATCGCATGGACCTTCGGCGCACCTGTCAGTGTGCCCGCAGGGAACGTGGCCTTGAGCACATCCATGCTGGTGAGTGGCTGACCATCTGCGCCGTCAAGCAACAAACCTTCCACGTTGCTCACGATGTGCATCACATGGCTGTAACGCTCGACCACAAAAGCCTCGGTCACTTTGACGCTGCCAATTTTGGCAATCCGCCCAATGTCGTTGCGCGCCAAGTCAATCAACATCACGTGCTCGGCACGCTCTTTGGGGTCGTTGATCAACTCAACCTCTGCCGCCTTATCAGCCTCAGGCGTGGCACCGCGTGGTCGCGTGCCTGCCAATGGACGGATGGTGACTTTTTGGCCTTCAGGCGTGGACTCTTGGCGCACCAAGATCTCGGGGGAAGCGCCCACCACATGGGCGTCGCCGAGGTTGTAGTAATACATGTACGGGCTGGGGTTCAGCGAACGCAAGGCGCGGTACAACGACAATGGGCTGGCTGTGAACTTCTTGTGAATGCGCTGGCCCACTTGCACCTGCATGAAGTCGCCAGCAGCAATCAAATCTTTGGCACGCAAAACCGCCGCCAAATAATCGTCTTTGGCAAAGCTGCGCTCGGCGGGGTGACTGGCGCAAGGCGCAATCGACGGCGCTTGTGCGGGCGCTTTCAAGCGCTGCTTGAGTTCTGCCAAGCGCGCTTGCGCTTGTGGGTAAGCATCGGGCTGCGCTGGATCGGCGTACACGATGAGTGAGAGCTTGCCCGACAGGTTGTCAATGACCGCCAACTCTTCGGTTTGCAACAACAAAATGTCTGGCATACCCAAGTCATCGGGCGGGCACGAGTGGGCCAATTTCTTTTCAATGTGACGCACGGTGTCATAGCCAAAATAGCCCGCCAGTCCGCCGCAAAAACGGGGCATGCCGTCCAGCAACGCCACCTTGAAACGCTTTTGGTAAGCCGCCACAAAATCCAGCGGATTACCCGAAGCAGTCTCGATCACGACGCCATCGGTGACCACCTCGGTCTTCGCCGCAGCACCAAAGCCACTGGCGCGCAACAAGGTGCGTGCAGGCAACCCAATGAAGCTGTAACGCCCAAAACGCTCGCCACCCACCACAGATTCCAGCAAAAAGCTGTGTTTGCCATCGTTTTGGACATGCGCCAGCTTCAAATAAAGCGACAAAGGAGTTTCGAGGTCGGCAAACGCTTGCGCCACCAACGGAATACGGTTGTAGCCTTGTTGGGCCAATGTTTTGAATTCGATTTCGGTCATTGTGAGCCTCCACAGCTCTGCCCCGTGTAGATGGGGCGTTCATTCGGACAGGTGCTGATGCAAAACCATGCATCAACGCGGGGCACGGCTTGAGTCGCGTGCGTTAAACGAGCGTGAACAAAGGCGTACGCCAGGGCCAAGCTCCCCGGTCGTGACAACCTGTGACAGTGCTGCGATGAATGAACATAAAGATCAGTTTAACAAAGGCTCAGCAAGACAAGGTCAAGGCACCCTGAATTTGGGTCAACACGTCGACATGCGCGTCAGCATCCACCGCATCCACGGGTTCACCATGGTTGTAGCCGTAACGGACCAACACCACAGGGCAACCAGCGGCACGGGCGGCTTGGGCGTCGTTGCTGGAATCGCCCACCATCAAGGTGCGCGCCGGTTCCGTGCCCAAGATGTCGCAGGTGCGAATGAGTGGCAGCGGGTCTGGTTTTTTACGTTCAAAACTGTCGCCACCGAAGACATGCGAAAAATACCTGTCTAGACCTTTGGCCGCCAACAAGGGTTTGGCAAACGACAAAGGTTTGTTTGTCAGACACGCGAGCGTCAGCCCCGCGCTGCGCAACTGCTGCAGCCCCTCTGCCACACAGGGATAGACCTGCGCAAACTCACCGTTGATGGCCAAATAATGGTGTTGGTAGCGGGGCCACGCCAATTCATACAAATCATCTAAGGTGCGACTTGCGCACATCAGCCCGGAGGACGCCACCTCGGGTAAAGCCAATTGGTGCGTCAGCACCGAACGGATCAAATGCTCCGACCCTTTGCCTACAGTGCGCGACACCAACTCACGCTGAATCTGCGGCAGATCCAAATCTGCGAGCGTGCGGTTCAGCGCCACTTCGAAATCGCCCAAGGTATCGACCATGGTGCCGTCTAAATCGATGATGGCGGACTGCAAGTGTGAGAAATGGGTCTTCATGGTTTTGAGTTTATCGCCCCTAGCGATTGCGTTGAAAATACATGCTATCTACACAACGCTCCTCTGATTGCACCACGCCCATGCGCATCAAGACGCCCCTTCACGCGCTACAGCCGCTTCTCGCGGCACTGGCTGCCACGGTTGCAACCGTCGCCTTCGGTGCGTCTTATGAATTGCGGGTCTACGCTGATGACATTCCGAAAAAAGATGACGCTGAAATTGAACTGATTGCCAGCATCGCCAAACCCAAATCTTCGGCGACAGGCCCCAACGGCCATGTCACGCAGCTGCTGGTGGAATACGGCTACGGACTTGGCAATGGCTGGACGATCGGTCTAGAGTTGCCAATGTCGCAAGTGCAGGGACAGCGCAAACTTGAGGGGCTGAAAACAGAGGTGCAATACGTGGCACCGCACGCGCCCGATGTGGGCTTTTACTGGGGCGTGCGCGCAGATGTCGGGTACACATCCACGCCTTATGACAGCCAAGGGGGCAACAGCATCGGCATCAATCCCATCTTGGGTTTCCGATGGTTCACATGGCATGTCACCGTCAACCCGTCGTTGGAAATACCACTCAGTGGTGAGAGCACACAAGCGCAGTTTCAACCCGCGGCCAAAATTTCTAAGATGATCAATCCCCGACGCCAATTGGGGTTTGAATACTTCAGCAATTGGGGGGCCGCCTCAGCCCCGCTGGCACGGCATCTTCGAGACGAAGCCCTTTACGCCGTTTGGGACGAGAAGCTGCAGTCGCACCGACTCCAATTGGGCTTGGGTCGCCCTTTGCACCCCGCAGGTGGCAGCGTGGACAAATGGATCGTGAAGGTCGGCATGAATGTGGACATCGACTGACCGCTGCCAGCGGTGATCTCAAGACACGCCGTCCCTCAAGGCGCCGCCAAGGTCAATCCGTGCGCTTGAAAAATCTTGGTCAACTCACCGTTCTCGCGCAATGCACCCAATGCTTGGTCTAACGCAGTAGCCAGCGCGGTGTTGTCGGCTTTGACAGCCATACCAAGCGGCCAGCCATTGGGCATCACGCCAGGCAAAGTCAAGCTAGACAGCGCCCATTTGTTTTTCTCTCCTGCCGCAAAAATCGCAGCCTCGGCCTGCGCACGGCTGACAAACGCGGCATCCATCTGCCCCGACAACACCCGCTTGGCGGCCTCTATGCCGTCTTTGAAAATCGACACTTGCGTGCGCAGCAACCCACCGCGATAGCCCATCAAGGCACTGGCGGCACCACTGCCTTGTTCGGCAGACAAGGTCTTGCCCACCAAGTCCTCGGGGTTGTAGACCGAGGCAATTTTGGAAGGGTCGTGCAACACCACCAAATGCTCGCGTACATAAGCTCCAAAAATCAAGGTCTGCTTGTTTTCACTCATCAAATACCGATCCACAGGCACATGCATCATCACATCCGCAGGACCGTAACCTAGGTAGTGCCCCTTCCAAACCATGTTGCGCAAATCATCATTCATGTTTTCGCCAGCATCAAATGGCAGCAAAGACAACTTGAGATTCAACTGACGCGCCAAGGCCTGGGCCAGCGTGATGTCTAAACCGTGCAGATCGTTTGCGGGGCCATCCGAGTAAGGACCGTTGTCTTTGTAGACTGCGACCTTCAGCGTGCCGCGCGCTTTGATTTTTTCCATCGCGCTCGGTTCTTGCGACCACGCAGAGGCGCCCCATAACAAAGCAGCAAGCCCCATCGCCTGACGTCGAGAAACAGTGTGGCGCAAAGCGCTAGAAACGGGCATGCATCTCTCCTTCATAAAGTCGCTCATCGGCTCAAGGCTCGCGTCGGGTTTCAAGGTAAGTTTTGATGGACCACATGGCTTCTTGGGTCAACACCCCCTCAAACGGCGGCATATACACACGGCCATCGCGGGTGCGTCCACGTCGCACCGTGGCGACAAAGTATTCATCCATTTCTTTGAAGCACGCATTCTTCTTGGCAGCATCGGCCAAATCGTTGCAATCGCGGTCGAGTTTGCGCAAATCGGGAGACACGCCACCCGAAATAGCCTCTAGGCCATGGCAACGTGCGCAGTTTTGGTTGTACGCCGATGTACCAATACGCAACGCCTCTTTGCTGGCGGGGCCAGTTGAGAATGGATTGGATTCCTGCCACTTAGGACCCAATTGCGGCAAGGTGCTGGTGTCCACCGACTGCGGCACCACGTCGCCATGCGCCAACGCCTGTGACGACACAGCCCCCAACATGAGTGCCAACGAAACGCCGAGCAAGCGGCGAAGAAGAGAAGTAGCAACGAGAGACATGACAAGCACAACCTTTATAGAAACGGTGTTGGAGCAAGAGTTATCTCTGTCTAGCAAAGATCAAGCCATGAGGTGGTTGTGCAATTTGTCTCAATTTGGAACACCTGTGCGTTGTTTCGTCACAAAAAGCTAGGGAAACAACTGAGTGGGTTAGACAAGCAAGTCCGCAAAATCTTCATACTGAAGAGTATTACAAAAACGAACGATGTCACGGAGACTGCATGCTCAACTCAACTGCCGCATTGCCGCTGGGCGCACTCAAAGCCTACGTTCAAGGTGCCGCCTTCAATAGCCCTGAACATGCAGCCATCATCGCGTCGTCCAAAGAACGCTCACGCGATTACGGACTCAACACCGTCGACCTTCCCGACTACACGCCTCTGAATTTAGGCGCTCTGGAACAACTGCGCGAGGACAACCATTTTTTGTTCCAGCATGCCGCCCCTGTGATGGAGACGCTGTACGAGCAAATCGCCAACACACACAGCATGGTGATCTTGACCGCGCGCAGCGGCACGATCTTGCACTCCCTTGGCGACCTCGATTTTTTAGAAAAGGCGGCGCAAGTTGCCTTGGCGCCAGGCGCGGAATGGTCCGAACGCTGCAAAGGCACCAATGCCATTGGCACAGCATTGACAGAAGGCCAGCCCATCGTTGTCCACGGCGATCAGCATTACTTGAAAGCGAACCAGTTTTTAACATGCTCATGCACCCCTATCTTTGACCCGCATGGGGCAGTCATCGGCGCGCTCGATGTCACTGGCGACCACCGCAGCTACCACCAACACACCATGGCTTTGGCGCGCATGTCTGCACAAATGATTGAAAACCATATGTTTGCCGACGTGTTTCCCACGGAGGTACGGGTCCACTTTCATGCGCGCTCTGAGTTTCTCGGCACATTGATGGAAGGCATCGCGGTCTTCTCCACGGACGGTCGGTTTTTGTCGGCCAATCGCAGCGCCCAATTTCAATTCGGACTATCGGTCAACGCACTCAAAGCACACACTTTTTCGTCGCTGTTCAACGTGGCGGTGTCACAGTTTCTCGATCGCGTGCGCGAAGCGCGCGGCCAAGCATTCAGCCTGAGCCTCAGCAACGGCGTCAATGTTTGCTGCAAGAGCGACCTGCAATTTCCGTCCGCCTTCAATGCCATGAACTTCGCTGAGCCCCAATCGGCCCCTACGGCACCACCGCCTGCACGTGAAAAACCGTCGATCGACAAAGCCCCTCTCTCGAGCTTGCGATACCTCGACACAGGGGATCCCCAAATTGCGTCCGTGATCCACAAATTGCGCATCATTCAAGGCCGCGATATTCCAGTCATGATCTTGGGCGAAACCGGCACCGGCAAAGACTTGCTGGCTCAGGCCATTCACAACGACTCCGCCAGGGCGCACAAAAACTTCGTCTCCGTGAACTGCGCCTCCATTCCCGAAAGTTTGATTGAGTCAGAACTGTTTGGCTACGAAGAAGGGGCGTTCACAGGCGCCAAACGCAAAGGATCAACGGGCAAGATTTTGTTCGCCAATGGCGGCACACTGTTTCTAGATGAAATTGGCGACATGCCACTGCACTTGCAAGCCCGTTTGTTGCGCGTGCTGCAAGAACGCAAGGTCAGCCCTCTGGGCTCTGGGCGCGAGGTCGATGTCGATGTCGCGGTGGTTTGCGCCACCAATAAAAACCTGAAAGAAATGATCGCGCAAGGCACATTTCGCGAAGACTTGTACTACCGGCTGAACGGCCTTGTGGTGAAACTTCCTGCATTGCGAGACCGTCAAGACTTGGAGGTGGTGACGCGCAAAATACTCAACAGCGTTTGCTCAGCCAGTCAGCCAATTGGCCTCTCACCCGAAGTGATGTCTATCTTTCGTACCTATGCATGGCCCGGCAATTTCCGACAAATGTTCAACTTGCTTCGCACAGCAGTCGTGATGGCGGAGTGCGCGCACGACATTGGCCTTGAGCATTTGCCCGATGACTTTTTAGATGAAATCAAAGAAGCACAGCACACGCACATCAAGTCGCATCAAACGCTGCCGCATGCCAACGCGTGGTCAGCACCATGCTCCGTGGCAACGCCATCACCCACCCCTTCGTTGGTTTTAGAAAACGTCGCCATCGACACCATGGCACAAGCCTTGAGAACAGCAAAGGGCAATGTGTCGGTCGCAGCCAAAATCTTAGGCGTCTCGCGCAACACGATCTACCGTAAAAAAGCGCAGCTTCCAAGCGACGTTTGGGGATAAATCAAAGAGGCCAGCAACGCTGAAAGGGTAGGTCGGGTTTATTTCACCGTGAGCACCCAGCGCGCCAACAAATTCAAATCGTCGTTGCTGATGCTGCCATGTGCAGGCATAGGAATGCGCCCCCACTTGCCCTGCGAGCCATTGCGAATAGATTGGGCCAACGATGCTGCGGCGTCTTTGTCGTCGCTGTATTTGGCCGCAATTTTTGAATAGGCTGGACCAACAATTTTTTCATCCATCGCATGGCAGCTTAAACAGCCATTGCTCTTGGCCAACTCGACGGCGGCTGCCGACTCTTTGGCACTCAAGCTCGGCGCAGCCAAGGCGGCTTGACCGCAAGCCCAAACGATCATCAAAGATAGTGTGATTTTTTTCATCATGTGTGTGTCATTGAAAAAGGGGCTCCGTCGGACTCTCGTCCTTCAGAAACCCCTTTTTATGTTCAAGTTAATCGAGGTTTACTTGGGCAGTTTGAAAGTCCACACGGAACCACCCTGCTCGAGGAAGTTGACTTTCTTCGCTACTTCGCCGCCCCACAAAGGCACAGCACCGCCCCAACCCGACACCACGCTCACGTACTGATCAGCGCCATCGTTCCAAGTGATGGGAGGCGCCACAACGCCAGAACCCGTTTGGAACTGCCAGAGGACTTTACCTGTTTTCGCATCGGCCGCTTTGAGGTAACCCTCTGGCGTGCCCCAGAACACCAAGTCGCCAGCTGTCGTCAAAACACCACCCCACAAAGGCGCGCTGTTTTTAACTTCCCAAGCCACCTTGCCCGTTTTGGGGTCGATCGCACGGAGTGAGCCGATGTGGTCGTCAAACAAAGGCTTGATGGTGAAACCAGCGCCTAAATAAGCCGCGCCCTTTTTGAAGCTGATGGGCTCGTTCCAGATTTCCATGCCCCATTCGTTGGTGGGCACATAGAACAACTGGGTCTTGGGGCTGTAGGCCATTGGCATTTGGTTTTTGCCACCCAAGAAACCGGGTGCCGCAAACACAGAAGCGCCTTTCTTGCCATCGGCGCTGGCGGTTGGATCGCCAGGGCGGTTGGCAGGGTCAAACACAGGACGGCCGGTGTTCAGGTCAATGCTGCTGGCCCATGTTGTTTTCTTCACGAAGGGGAAGGCGTTGACCAGTTTGCCGGTCTTGGCATCGTTCACATAGAAGAAGCCGTTGCGGTCGGCCTTGCCGCCCATGCGTTTGCCATCCATGTCAAAGGTGACAAATTCGTTCACGCCGTCAAAGTCCCAAGCATCGTTCGGGGTGTTCTGGTAGCTCCAAGCGATCTTGCCGGTCTTGACATCAATCGCCACCGTAGACGATGAGTACAAGTTATCGCCCTTACGCACATGGCTGTTCCATGGACCGGGGTTGCCCGTACCGAAATAGGCCAAACCGGTAGAGGCGTCATAAGAGCCGCCCAACCAAGTGGAAGCACCACCGGTTTTCCAAGTTTCACCCGGCCATGTGGCATTGGTGGTGCCACTGATGCCGTTTTCTTTGCCATCTTTGTAGCCCATGTGGCCTTCAACGGTGGGGCGCGTCCAAACCAGTTTGCCCGTCTTGGGGTCGCGCGCTTCGACACGGCCAACAACACCGAATTCACCGCCGGACACACCGGTCAGCAACAAACCTTCGGCGATCAGCGGTGCTGCGGTGTAGCTGTAACCTGCCGCGTAGTCGTCGATCTTTTCGCGCCACACCACTTTGCCGGTGTTCTGATCGAGGGCCACGAGCTGCGCATCGAGCGTGCCGAAGATCACCAAATTGTCATAAAGGGCAGCACCGCGGTTGACCACGTCGCAACAGGGCATGATGCCTTCGGGCAGGCGGTGTTCATATTTCCAAAGCTTTTCACCCGTCTTCACGTCCACCGCAAAGATACGCGAGTAAGAGGCCGTGACAAACATCTTGCCTTTGTAGACCAACGGCTGAGATTCTTGGCCGCGCTGCTTTTCGCCACCGAAAGACATGGACCACACCGGGGCCAATTTGCTCACGTTTTTGGTATTGATGGTGGTCAAGGTCGAATAGCGCTGACCTTGTGTGCCCATGCCCCAACTCAACACGGAATCCGTGTCTGTCGCGTCTTTGGCAATCATGGCATCGGTCACTTGGGCTGATACGTGCGCCGTGGCGAGCATGACAAGCAGGCTCAATAGTTTTCTTTTCACAGCAGGTCTCCTGTATTTTTAACGGATGATTTGGCAATCGACGGTGTGTCGAATGTTCTTAAGCGAGCCGCGCGTTGCACATCACGCGAACCCGTGCGTTGTGGTTAGCAATACACATGCCAAAACACAAACCGACCTGACGGCCTCAAAGTAGAAAAAATCCGAGAAGTGCCGCGTTTGCCTTAGACATGTTGAAACGAGACGTCGCCCATGGTGTCGCGCACTGTCACACTGTTCAAATTTGGAACACTTCACGTGTCACAAGGCACACCTCATGCAGAATGCCACCGCAGCCCCTCCGAGGCCTTCCAACGACCGGACTTGTGCACCACCAAAGCATCCACACGCCAAGCCTTGGCCAAGGCCAAGGCTTTTTCAAAGCCCGCGACAAACAACACCTTCGTCAACGCATCCGCCTGCAAACAATTCGAAGCCGCCACCGTGACGCTGGCCAGATCGGTGGGTGAGTAGCCCGTATGCGGATCAAAAATATGATGATGCCGTCGGTCCTCGCTGAACGCACACAACGCATCGGCCGACGTAGCCACACATCGCCCCTGCAAAGACAAACGTCCTAACAGGGCATGGTCCTGACGAGGGTCGGCCACACCCAGCGACCAATCGGCCGCGTGCGCCGACTGGCCCAGCGACGACCACTCCCCAGTGTTGATCAAGGCATGCGCGATACCCGCCTGTTTCAACGTCTCTCGCACCCGATCGGCGGCATACCCCTGCGCAATGCCATTGAGGGTGATGCCCATGCCCGGAGTTAAAAATCGAACTTCGCGTGCATCCACCGCCAAGCGCTGCCACCCCACGTGTTGGGTCGCCGCCGCAACCTCGCGTGCATCAGGCAAAGCGCCATGCGCTTTGGCTTGCTCAAAGACACGCCAAAGTGGCTGCACCGTGATATCAAACGCACCTTGGCTTTGTGCAGAAATTTGCTGGCTGCGTTGAAGCACATGCAACAAATCAGGCGCAGGCGTGCGCAATATGCCCTCGCGATTGAGTTGTCGAATGGCACTGTCGGGGCGAAACAAACTCATCTGATCTTCGACGCGCGCAATCACTTGTTTCGCCTGTTGCAACGCCTGCTCGAGCACACCCAAATCCTGATGCGCCGCCCGAATAGACAGCACCGTGCCCAAGCCCGTGAAGGTGATGTTGCGCCACTGCAAACGGGCAGTTGCCTCAGATACAAATGGCAACAAGCCTAGCCCCAAACCCGTTTTCATCCATGCTCTGCGCTTCATGATGTCATCTCCTTCGACGGTCCAACTGCCGCGACGTTGATTGGAATCACCCGCGCATTGGCACCTTCACGCTGCGCCAAGATGAGTGGCACACACAAGCTGTCGCTTTCGTAAATCACCATGCAATCGGTGCACTGGAAACACTCGTCATAGTCCACCTTGCCCTGCTTGTCGATGGCTTGGTACGCGCAATCGTTGCGACAGCGCTGGCACGGCTGGCCGCATTCGCTGCGCCTTGCAATCCAATCGAAACGTCGCAGCTTGCCCAACACGCCCATGCCCGCACCCAGCGGACACAGGTAACGGCAATAACCTTTGTAAAAAAACGAGCTCACCAGCACCAAGGCTACCGCCCACAAGACGAACGGCCACGCGCGCACAAAGTTCAGCGTGATGCTGGTCTTAAACGGCTCCACCTCCACCAATCGGTCCGTCCAAGCCACCGACACACAGGCGCTCACCAGTAAGGCCGCAAGCACCACGTACTTCACCTTTTTCAAACGCTGGTCCCACACCTGCGGCACGCGAATCCACGACAACCCCAAGCGCCGCGTGACTTGACTCACCAACTCTTGCAAAGCCCCAAACGGACACAACCAACCGCAAAAAGTACCACGCCCCCAAACGAAAAACGTCACCACGACAAACGCCCACAGCAAGACCGTCATCGGGTCGTACATGAAGAAGTCCAAACTACGCCCCGCCAGCACCGCTTGCACCACCGCCGTGAGGTTGACGATGGACAACTGCCCTTGCGCATACCACCCAATGAAGCACAGCGTGAACACCAAATACGCCATGCGGAACTTGAACATGCGCGCGGGGTGGTGCATCAGCCACGTCGGCTCACGCAAGGCCCACACCAACACCGCCAAACCACACACCAGCACCGCCAGCTCGACCCACCGGTCGGTCCAAATCGAATGCCAGGTCTTTTGATCCGAACTGGCCTGCGTCACATAGTCGCTCGGCAACTGACCACCAAACGCAAAGCTTTGCCGTACACGTTCTGGGTACACCATGCCTTTGATGCGCGTGACATTGAGCTGAAAATCCAAAGGCATCGCGGGGTCTAAACCTGCAGGGGCAATCACACGCACCACCATCCACTGCGCACCCTGTAAATTGGCCGGCACCTTCAAGACCGCATCCAAATCCAAATCACGGATTTCGATGGGCAGCTTTTGTTGATTGAGCGTGAACCCATCGGGCACGGTGCCACGTACAAAGTCATCAGACATCAAGGCAGGTCGCCCTACCGCCATCACCAACAATGCGTGATCGCCTGGGTCTAAGCGTTGCTGCAAATAGTCCCACTTCTCGGGACTCAATAAGTTTTTCCCAACGGCGGGCACATTCAAATGTGCCGCGTACAAATCGACGTACACATCATCAGGGGCACGCGTCACCTCGGCATCCAAACCTTCACCGGCGGTGCCTGCAAATGCTTTTTCTACCTCTTTGTTTTTCAGCGTCGTGCGATGCACCAAGCCTGCTTTGAGCAAGGCGTTCCAATCCATGATCTTGAAAACATCGGGCCGGATGCGTCCGATCAAATCGGGGTCACGTCCTTCGCCGTAACCCAACTTGGCTCGCGCGACTTTCAGCGAAGCGGCCAACAAGGTTTGGTTCAGAATTCGCACCGACGCCGTGGCTTTGGCCACGCCATCGATGTAGACATTGGCGCTGCCATCTTTGCCGCCTTTGCTTTGGCCGGTACCAATTTTGATGCTTTGTTTGAGTGACAAATCTTTGTACTGCTCGACAAAGGTCAACAGCGGCTTCTCACCCAATCCATCCAAAAACACGGGCTCGTGATGGGACAAAACGCGTACATCCATGAACTGCCCATTGGGATCGAGCGCGATCAACAAATTGAACGGTGTGCCAGAAAAACCAGGAATGGCCACGAAGTCTTGCGACTCAAAGGCGTACGCTGCAATCGTGGTCGACGTCAGGTCTTGTTTGAAGATCGGCCACACCGGTAAATCGCGCTCTTTTTCGCCCACCACCAACGGCGCGGGAAAAGCCTGCACCATGCGCTCACGGGTCATGACACCGGCCTGCGCACATGCCCACAACAAACTCGCCATAACCAAGGTGACTCGCCCGATTAGGCGACACAGATGAAGACTCATAAGATGACAAAACTCCAGGCATCGATCGGTTCAAATACGATCGAATGCATGACATCAAGCACGAAAAATGCCACCTTTCAAAGACGCTCACGCATGGAACAGCTTTTGCTTTTATTCATTGCGCCACATGAACAAAACATCGCATCTAGACCACGGAAGACACCATGAAGAAAACACAAAAACATCAAAATCTTGAAATTCGTCATACGCTCAAACTTGTGGCAAGTTTGTGTCTTGGGGTTTTCCCCAGCGCCGCATTGCATGCCCAAAGTGCAACGACCGCACTAGCTGATGTGATGGTGCAAAGTGGGCGTTTAGAGCAAAAGCAATTTGATGCACCTGCGTCAGTTTTTGCGATCGATGCAGACACCATTCGCAATTCAGGTCCACAAGTCAATATCTCCGATGTGCTGAATCGTGCGCCCGGCGTGGTGGCCCTCAACCGCAACAATTACGCCCAAGACGTGCAAATATCGATCCGCGGTTTTGGCTCGCGCGCCGCCTTTGGCTTACGCGGCATCCGTTTGATCACCGATGGCATTCCCGCGTCTATGCCAGATGGGCAGGGTCAAGCGTCCACCGTCAGCATGACTTCCGCAGATCGGGTTGAAGTCCTCACCGGACCTTTGGCGCAGCTGTACGGAAACGCATCAGGTGGCGTGATTCAGACCTTCACGCGTGAAGCGGGCGCCACACCTGAAGCACAGGTCAGTTTGTACGCAGGCTCATACGGCATGACGCGCACGGACTGGCAGATCAGCCAGCGTTCAGGCAACGTCGGCCTAGTGGCTGACTACAGCACATTTGCCATCGATGGTTACCGTCAAAACAGCGATGCACGCCGCCAACAACTCAACAGCGTCATCACCGTCGATGCACAACCTGACACACGCATCAAACTGATCGTGAATGTGTTTGACATGCCTTACGCCAAAGACGCATTGGGATTGACCTCTGCCCAACTGGCCGCCAACCCTGCACAAGCGGGAACCAGTGCACTCGCGACTGGCACACGCAAAACCGTCAAGCAAGAGCAAGTGGGCGCGGTGCTGGAGCACAGCGTCAACAGCGACTTGCGGTTGCAAGCGCGCGTCTACGGTGGCACACGCAGCAATTTGCAATACCAAGCCACCAGCGCTTGGACAGGCTTGGAGCGTCGCTTCGAAGGTTTAGGCCTGCAAGCCAATGGCAAGGCACAGGTATTTGATGGCCAACGCATGACCTGGGTGGTCGGCTATGACCAGGATCATGCACAAGAACAACGTCAAGCAGGTGCGACGGCGGCTGGTGAAAAAACAGCCACGCCCGTCACACGCAATGAACTGAACGAAGCCAGCAACCGAGACTTCTTTGCGCAAGCCAATTGGTCCTTGGGCGAACGCTGGACCCTGACCACAGGGGCACGCCAAAGCACCGTCACACTGAAAAGCAGCGACAACATGCCCGTCACAGTGACCGATCCCGACGGCTCAGGCAGCGTGACCTACAAAGCCACCAGCCCCGTCCTAGGTCTGACTTGGCATGCCAGTGACAACTTGAACATTTACCTCAACCAAGGCAAAGGCTTCGAAACCCCCACACTGGCTGAGGCTGCCTACACACTGACGGCGCCCACCACCATCAAAGGGCAATTCAACCCCAACCTGCTGGCCTCACGCAGCAAACATTTGGAGCTGGGAACCAAATGGCAACCCACGTCAGCCACGCGAATTGATGCGGCGTGGTTCCAAATCAAGACCGACGATGAGATCGTCACGGCCCGCTCATCATTTGGCCAAACTGCGTTCACAAACGCATCCAAAACCGTGCGTGATGGCTTCGAGCTGTCACTGCGTCACCAACACAGCAGCCATTGGCGCAGCCAAGTTTCAGGCACGGTGATGAACGCCACCTACGACCAAGCATTCAGTAGCGTGATCAGCGGTGCCAGCGTCCCTGTCGCTGCGGGCAACAGCCTTCCCGCCATTCCCAAACAACAGCTCTTCGCATCGCTGCAATGGTCTGAAAAAGGATTCAGCGCGGCAGGTCAAAAACCCGCGCTCGGCACTGAATTTGGCATCGACTGGATCAACCGCTCTAGCATGTGGGCCAGTGACACCAACTCTGCGGTAGATGGCTTAGCGCCAGGCTACAGCGTCTTCAACGCCCGGGTTCGCCAGCGCTACCAAGTGGGTGCCGCACGGGTGGAAGCCTTTTTGGGCATCGACAACTTGACCAACCAATCAACGGTGAGCTCCGTGATCGTGAACCAAGCGTCCAAGCAATACTTCGAACCTGGCCTCCCCCGCAACTGGGTGGTGGGCCTGACCAGTCAAATTCCACTTTAAACCGTCTATGAAGCGCCATCACTTCTTTCTCAGCCTGTGCCTCATCGGCATGACCAGCCTGCCCGCCTTTGCCGCCAACCAAGTCTTTGTGACCAACGAAGGCAGTGGTGATATTTCCGTTGTAGACAGCAAAACAGATGAGGTGGTGGGCAACATCAAAACTGGGGGCAAGCCACGTGGCATTGCGTTGTGCAAAAACGACGCGCACTTGTATGTGAGCAACCAACAAGGTTCGCAACTGCAAGCGATCGACACACGCACACTCGCCACCACGCAAACACTGACATTAGGCGACTCGCCTGAAGCCGTGTATTGCTCACCCGATGGTCAATGGATCGCCGTGGCCAACGAGGGCAGCAACAGTGTGAGTTTTGTGTCGACGGCACGCTGGAAGTTGGAGTTCAGCATTCCCGTGCACGGCAAAAATCCAGAGCACGCGGTGTTCAGTCCTGATGGCAAACGCATGTTGGTCTCGGCAGAAGAGGCAGACCAGGTGGATGTGCTGGACCTCACCACGCGACAGCAAATTGCCAGCATTCGTGTAGGCAATCGCCCGCGCGGCATCGCCTTCAGCACCGATGGCAACACGGCCTATGTCGCCGTCGAAACCGACAGTTTGCTGGTGGCCATTGACATGCAGCAACTCAAGGTCAAGGGCACGTTGCAAGTCGGCGCACGCACCAACGGTGTGGTGATGCACCCCAATGGAAAATGGCTGTTTGCCAGCAATGGTGGCGATGCCGACGTGGCCGTGATCGACACCCAAAGCTTCACCGTGATCGCCAAAGCAGCCGTAGGGCAACGCCCTTGGAATATGGCCATCAGCGCCGATGGCGGAAAAGTCTACGTGGCCGCAGGCCGTAGCCACGCATTGAGCGTCATCGATGTGGCCACCTTCAAACCCCTCAAGAATATTCCCGTGGGTCGTTTGCCATGGGGCGCTGCGGCCAACTAACCTGTCCACATCGAACTACTTATGACTGCCACAGCCCCCGAAGACCTCACCACCGCCATACCAACACCTGGCCGATACACCACTGTCGCCATCGTGCTGCATGCGGTGTTGGCGATCGGCTTGATGTACCAATTGGGCTTAGGCGTGTGGATGGACAGCGTGCCCAAAACGCCGCCCGGCTTGCGCGCGGGCTGGTTCAACTGGCACAAGTCCATCGGCATGGTGCTGGGCTTGCTGATTGTGTTGCGCGTGCTTTGGCGTTTGACACATGCGAGTCCCCCGCTGCCTGACACCACACCACGTTGGCAAATTCAAGCGGCACGCCTGAACCACGCCACGCTTTATGCCTGTATGGTCGTGATGCCCTTGAGCGGTTTTTTGGGTTCGAGTTTCACAAAATATCCAATCAAGTTTTTTGATCTGGCTTTGCCCCGTTTGTGGGAAGCATCGGCTGAACTCAAAACACTCTTCGGCACCATTCACACGGGGGCAAGCTACGTCTTCATGGCTGCCATTGCGGTGCACATCTTGGCAGCCGTATGGCATGGCGTTCGGCGCGATGGCGTGGTCTCACGCATGCTGCCGCAACGCACCCGAGCACCTATCGAAGCCGACACACACTGAACGTCTGACATGCCCGCACACCAACACCAGACCGCCGCACGCACTTGGCGTGACGCCTTGGGTGTGATCGCGGTGGTGGTGTGCTTCGCCAGCATTGCCTTTCACTTGGAGTTGTCCGAGCTGCTGCTGCCTTGGCTCAAGCGTCATGAGTCTTGGCAACTCGACGAATTGCCACTCACGCTTGTGGTCTTGTCATTGGGCTTGGTGTGGTTTGCTTTTCGACGCGTGGCCGACACCCAACGTGAACTGCACGAACGTGAGGTCGCACAAGCGCAAGTCACCACGCTGCTGGCACACAACCGCGATTTGACGCAGCGCCTTTTCAACGCGCAAGAAGACGAGCGTCGCCTTTTAGCGCGTGAGCTGCATGACGAAGTGGGGCAAGCTTGCACGGCGTTGCGCATTGAGGGCAGCTATATTGCCAAAGCCGCCTTCACACAGCCCGACGCTGTGGTGTTGGCCGCCCATCGCATCAGCACCACGTCACAACGCATGCACAGTTTGACGCGCGACATGCTCAAACGCTTGCGTCCACCACAACTCGACAGCATGGGACTGGAGAGCGCACTCCATGAACTGTGCCGAACTTGGCAAACGCAGTGCGGCATTCCATGCCAACTCAAGATACAAAGCGTGTCCGACACGCTAGACGATTACACCTCGACAAGCCTGTACCGCGTGACGCAAGAAGCCCTCACCAACATCGCCAAACATGCCCAAGCCTCGCAAGTGCACATCCACTTGCAACGCCTCACCGACACCCTGCACCTGTGCGTCGAGGACGACGGCATCGGCATGACCCGTGCAGCAGACGACACACACGGCTTGGGCTTGATGGGCATGCGAGAACGAGTCGCCAGTCTGCAGGGGCGTATCGACTGGGCCGATGCCCAGCCAGGCTTGCGCATCGACGTTCATATTCCGATGAAAGATGCACACCCATGATTCGCGTGCTCTTGGTCGATGATCACCCCATCGTGCGCGATGGCTACGCGAGATTGCTGATGCAAGACGGCGACATGGTGGTCGTCGCCAACGCAGCCTCGACCGAGGAAGGCTACGCTGCGTTTATAGACCACGCCCCCGATGTGACCGTGTCTGACATGGCGATGGGGGGTGCCGGTGGTTTGGAGTTGTTGCGAAAAATCAAACAGCGCGACGCGCAAGCAAAGGTCCTGCTGTGCAGCATGTATGACAGTGACAGTGTGGTTCGTGCAGCGTTGGAAGGCGGCGCCATGGGCTTTGTGACCAAAACTTCGCCCCCCGAAAATCTGTGTCACGCGGTGCGTGCTGCCTTCGCTGGACAACGCTATCTGAGTGAAGATTTATCACCCCAATTGATGCAAAGTCGCCCCAACGAAGAAGCCGAACGCATCGCTCAGCTGAGCTTGCGTGAGCTTGAAATTTGGCGCTTACTGGCCATGGGCCGTTCTCACACAGAATGTGCGCAGTTGCTGAATTTGAGTTTGAAAACAGTGGCAAACAACCAAACTCAAATCAAAGAAAAACTCGCGGTCAGCAACACAGCCGCCTTGGTCCATCTGGCTCAACGTCACCAGTTGATTGCTGCTCCCACGCTTTGATGCAGCGAAGGTCTTGCGGACGCCCTAATTAACGACCTAATTTGTACGTCAAGCTCACCCAAATGCCACGCGGTGGCGCAGGCGTGTTGAACTGCTGCGTGACCAAGGTGTAAACGCTGGTCATGCCAGCCAAGCCGTAGGTCGAATACGCCTTGTTCAACACATTGTTGATCTGGGCCGACACCCGCACATCTTTGCTCAAGGCGTAGTGCGCATCAACGTTGAACAAGCTGTAGCCTGCCACCTTGCCATCCGGGTCGTTGTTGCTTTCATTCCCATGTGCATATTGACTGCCTACAACGATCACATTCGCACCGAATAACAAATCGGGGCTCGCGGCGTAAGTGGGCCGCAACTTGAGGGTTTGGCTGGCGATGCCTGGAATTTTCTTGCCCGACGTCACGTCTTGCCCAGCGGCTGTCGTGAAGGCTGATTTGTAAGTCGCATCCACATAACCGTAGTGAGCGGACAGAGACCATTTATCCAGTTTGGTGTGGGTGCCCCATTCAAAACCACGCCGCTCGGTATTGCCGACATTGGAAAAATAGCCCAGGGCGGCAGACGACGCAATGAATTGGATGTCATTGCTCAGGCGTGAATTGAACACGGCGGCATTCCAAGAGGTGCTGCGACTCAGTTTGCCTCGACCACCCAACTCGATGGTTCTCGCCACCACCGCCTTGAGATCGGGATCCCCATTGAAACCCGTCGGCAACGCACAAGGACTGTTGGGATCAGCACAAGACAGTTCGATGGAAGTGGGGGCGCGCATCGATTCGCTATAACCCCCAAAAATCCCACGCTCATTGTCAAAGTTGTAGTTGAAGCCGAGCGCTGGATTAAAGCGCCGGTATTGATGCTGCCCGTTCAGGCTATTCGTTTGTGGCCCCGCGATGCCGCCCACCAGCGCCGTGACGGCGGACACACCAGTCCCCGCATTGGCAGACTTGTACGACCCGAGATAGGCAGGGTTGTAGTACGACGTGCCATCCAACGCGGTCCAGTTGTAACCGCCATCCTCATTCAAATATTGCTGATTAGCGCCCGTCTGATCAATCGTGGTTTGGTTCACGCTGCCCGATGCCGTGATGCTGAGCTGGTCGCTCCATGCCATCGTGTCTGTGAAGTACACACTCAGATTGGTCGTCTTGGAATCTAAATTAACCGCACCCAACACATTGCCGCCATTGAAGCTGGGGAGGTTGCTGGCCGATGGTGCCAAGCCATTGGGGGTGAAGCCGTAATTTTGATTGGGTGTCGCGAGCACTTGGTAATTGACCAACTTCGCTAATGTGGTGCTCTGCGCATACGTGACCTTGGACTGATCAAATGAACCGCCAAGCGTGAAGGCATTTTGGCGGCCAAGCCAGTGATCAAAGTTGGCCCATTGCAAAGACGTACCCACCGTCTCTTGCTGCGTCGTTGAACTCACAAGGCTCGAATTGATGACGCTGGTCCAGCGGCCATAACCGTACGCCAAGGCATTGGCATTGGAAACGGAATTAACTGCTGTGCCATTGGGTGCTTTGTTGGCGCATTTGGGGGCGCTGCCGGCCATGACCAAAGAGCCATCGGCGTTGAAGCACCCATCGTCCAAATTCACATTGCTGTTGACGTTGTTGGAATGGCCTTTGCGGAAAAAAATATTTCCCGCCAAGTGTTGGTGGTCGTCCAGCACATGGGTGCCCTTCAATTGAAGAAGCGCCATCCGGTTTGCCGTGCTGTCTGGCCACGTGTAGGCCGCACGTCTGTTGTCCATCATGTCCATGGGCAGGGCTTGGGTCCCGCGCAACGTCGTATCGGCCAAGGCGCCCGAGAGTTCCAAGCGCGTATTGCCACCATTGCCTCGCCAGCGGGCTTTGCCAAACAACTGTTTGACGTCTGAACCTGAATGGTCACGAAACCCATTCTGTTGATCCACGTTACCTGCAAAGAAGTAATCGGTGTCGTGCTCGCGGTCGACCCAGCCATTGTCAAAGTTCACGCGCTGTCGGCCGAATGAACCGCTCAAAATGCCGATCGATGCGCCGGGGCTGTCTTTGCCGTTTTTCGTATCGATCACCAAAGCCCCCCCGAGCGTGTTCAAACCAAACATGGGGTTGGAGCCCGGCAACACGCTCACGCGAGACATCGCGTTCATCGGGATCAGGTCCCAGTTCACCACCGAGCCGAAAGGCTCGTTCATCCGAATGCCATCGAAGTAAACCGACAAACCCACAGGCGCGCCCAACAACGACGAGGCTTGAAAGCCGCGGTAGTTGACGTCGTTTTGGTAGCCATTGCCAACGCCATTGCTCACGCTCACAGGGCCGAGGTTGTTGTTCAACAAGTCAGCGAGGTTGGTCACGCCTTGCTCGTTCGCATCCTTCGCCGTGAGTGTTTGTGCATTGGCGGGAAACTGAGACAGTGGCACCCCCACGCCCCCTAAGGGCGTGGCGCCCACCACTTCAACCGTGGGCATTTGCAAAGGGGTCAATTGATCTGCCGAGAAAGCAGGCGGCATCCAGCCTGCAGCCATCAGGACAACCGAAATAAACGACAGGGGTAGCTTTGCCATACGAACAGACTGAACCTCAAAAGCCAAATAGCGAAAGGTAAAAACCTTCCCAACATGCCGTTGAATTTAGACTGTTCGCCTCAGAAAAAGTAGGGAATAAATCCCGCTCACAGCACCCAACTGGCTAGGTAAAACCCGAGGGCGATCCAGATCGCCACAAAGCATGCAGCCGCCCACAGGCTGCGCGGCCTCGCCAGCATGGCATCGGCTTGGATGCGCGCATTGGCCAGCACCTCGCGGGGCATCAAACGCATGACCAGCAACAGGCCCAAGGGCACGATGAGCAGGTCATCCAAGTAACCCAAGACGGGGATGAAGTCGGGAATCAAATCAATCGGGCTGAGCGCATAAGCCGCCACCAGCGCAGCCAACAAGCGCGCACCCCAAGGCGCTTGGGGGTCGCGCGCAGCAAAGTACACCGTCACCACGTCGCGCTTGATGCTGCGTGCCCACGTCTTCGCTCGCGCGAGCAGCGAGGTCTTGGGTGTGGGTGAATCAGTCATGTTCAAAAAAGACGCGATAGAAAATGGTGGCTGACGATGGCGTGTTCTGCGCGACGCGTTAAGCTAACGCCACCCGCATTTGGTCAATCACCGCCTTGTAGTCAGGTTTGCCAAAAATCGCGCTGCCGGCCACAAACGTGTCGGCGCCTGCATCGGCCACTTGACGGATGTTGTCAGGCTTGATGCCGCCGTCCACTTCCAAGCGAATGTCGCGGCCGCTGGCTTCGATCAGTTTGCGGGCGTGCTCCACTTTGCGCAGTGCAGAGTCGATGAAGCTTTGGCCACCAAATCCTGGGTTAACGCTCATGATCAAAATCAGATCAATTTCATCAATGGTCCAGTTCAACACATCCAACGATTCGGCAGGATTGAACACCAAACCCGCCTTCACGCCTTTGCTCTTGATGGCTTGTACGCTGCGGTGCACATGGGCGCTGGCATCGGGGTGAAAGCTGATGAGGTCCGCACCGGCATCGGCAAACGAAGCGGCCAAGGCGTCCACGGGCGAAATCATCAAATGCACATCGATCGGCACGGCCACACCCGCTGCGGTTTTGGCGTGGGGTTTCAGGGCTTGGCAAATCATGGGCCCGAACGTCAAGTTGGGCACGTAATGGTTGTCCATCACATCAAAGTGAATCCAGTCAGCGCCAGCGTCAATGACGTTTTTGACCTCTTCGCCCAAGCGGGCAAAGTCGGCCGACAAAATGGAGGGTGCGATACGAAAGGTGGGGCTTTTGCTGTTCATGGGGGTGATTATTTCATCCCCGCCAAGGCCCCTTGAGGCTTAGGCCAAAATCAACCCATGCAACGCTACAAATTCCAAGTCGAAGTTCATCCCCAATACCTGCCCGAGCAATCGGATCCAGAGGGCGGGCTGTACATGTTTGCCTACACGATCACCATCACCAACATGGGGACCATCGCCGCGCAGCTGATCTCGCGCACTTGGAACGTGAACGACGCCGAAGGCATGCACGAAAAGATTCGTGGCTTAGGTGTGGTGGGCCATCAACCCTTGCTCAAGCCCGGCGAACAGTTTGAATACACCAGCGGCACCCGCTTGCGCACCCCCACGGGCACCATGCACGGCAGCTACTTTTGCGTGGCCGAAGACGGCGAAAAGTTCGATGTGGACATTCCCATGTTTGTGCTGGACGCCTTGAGCGATGCGCCAGGCAATCGCAATCTGCACTGAGGCCACTCATGGGTGAATTCGAACTGATTGAACGCTACTTCAAGCGCCCCACCCAAAAAGCGGTGCTGGGCGTGGGTGACGACTGCGCCCTGTTGGCCCCCACACCGGGCATGCAACTGGCCATCTCCAGCGATATGTTGGTGGAAGGCCGTCATTTCTTGAGCACCGTGGACCCCGCCCGCTTGGGCCACAAAGCCTTGGCCGTCAATTTGAGCGACTTGGCGGCTTGTGGCGCCACCCCCATCGCCTTTACCTTGGCCCTCTCGCTGCCCCGCGTGGACGAAGCGTGGCTGGCGGGGTTTTCCAGTGGCTTGCTGCAATTGGCAGACGCGCACGGCTGCGAGCTCGTGGGCGGCGACACCACCCAAGGCCCGTTGAACATCTGCATCACCGTGTTTGGTGAAGTGCCCCCGGGCGATGCACTGCTGCGCCACAACGCGCAAGTGGGCGACGACATTTACATCAGCGGCACCGTGGGCGATGCGCGCTTGGCCCTCGAAGTCTTTCGCGGCACCCAGTCCTTGGATGCTGCGGGCTTAGAGTTCGCCCGTTTGCGCATGGAGCGTCCAACACCACGCGTGGCCCTCGGCACCGCCTTGCGCGGCGTGGCCAACGCCGCCATCGATGTCAGCGACGGTTTGCTGGGCGATTTAGGTCACATCTTGAAGCGCTCGGGCGTGGGTGCGCAAATCGACACCGCATGGTTGCAATCATCCAACACCCAACGCCACAGCGCAGGCCTTGAAGCGGATGCAGGCATCAGTCCTTGGCTGGCGGCACTGTCGTGGAACAAACGGCTCGACTATGCCCTCGCAGGCGGTGACGACTACGAGCTGTGCTTCACCGCCCCCGTCGAACAGCGCGAAATGGTCCACGCCGCCGCGTGGGAAAGTGACACGCCCGTGACCCGCATCGGCCGCATCACTGCGCAGCAAGGCTTGGTGGTGCTTGACCCACATGGGCAACCCATTGCACGCCGCTTTGCCTCGTTTGATCACTTTGCGTGAGCGCTGAGCGCTGCACCACCCCTCACCGAACCCTCATGCTGAACCGCCGCTTCGTCCTCTCTCATCCCGCCCATTTCATCGCGCTTGGCGCGGGCTCTGGCCTGAGTCGTTTCGCACCAGGCACGGCTGGCACCTTGTGGGCATGGGCAGTGTTTTTACTCTTGCAAATTTGGCTCACGCCCTTCCAAATGGGCCTGCTGATTGGCGCATCCACGCTGGTGGGCTGGTGGGCTTGCACGCTCACCGCTCGCCACATGGGCGTGGCCGATCCGGGCGCGATTGTGTGGGACGAGGTGGTCGCGTTTTGGTTGATCTTGTGGCTGGTCACACCCACGACGTTTGGCGGCGAGTTGGGCGCATTCATCTTGTTTCGTTACTTCGATGCGGCCAAACCCGGCCCCGTGCGTTGGGCGGATCAACTGTTCAAGGGCTTTGGTTGGCGCGGTGGCTGGGGCATCCTGTTTGACGATTTGGTCGCTGCGTTTTGCACGTTGTTGGTGATGGCTTTATGGAGAGTTCTATGACGACAGAAACGACATCGACGAACGTTGAGGCCTTGGCACAAGCCCTGCTTCAGCACGGCTGGATGCTGGCCACAGCCGAGAGTTGCACGGGGGGCATGATCGCCGCACGCTGCACCGACTTGGCAGGATCCAGCCAATGGCTAGAACGCGGTTTTGTGACCTACTCCAACGAAGCCAAGCACGAGATGTTGGGCGTTGACAGTGCGTTGATCGCACAGCACGGCGCCGTGAGCGAGTCCGTGGTGCAAGCCATGGCTTTGGGTGCGATGCGCCATTCGCGGGCGCAAGTATCGGTGGCGGTGACAGGCGTGGCAGGTCCCACCGGCGGCTCAGCCGAGAAGCCCGTCGGGGCGGTGTGGTTCTGTTGGGCATTGCCCAGCGATGCAGGCCCAACACTGGGCGCAGAAACGGCGTGGGTCAAAACCGAAGTGATGCACTTTGCGGGCGATCGCGCTGCGGTGCGCGAGGCCACTGTGCAGCACGCTTTGCGCACGCTGCTGGCCTTGCTGCAAACACCTTAAAGAGAAGCTCTGCGCCAACAACGCCAGCAGCCTTCTCATTTGCCGCTTAGCCCGGCAACACCGCCGGAAAACGCTTGGCAACAGCCACCCCCAACCGAGCCATGCGGTTGCGCATGGTCAACACGGCTTTGTCTTTGCTGATGAGTTGTGCCTTGAGCTGCGCCGCGAGGTCGATGAACTTTTGATCATCCCCGTCTTTGCACATGAACTGCGCTTTGGGCGCGATGGAGTGCAACACCGCATGGGCATCAAACTGGCGCAAGATATCTTCAGCTGTCAACGCGCTGAAGGCCAAGCGCCGGGCGATGTGGGTGTACGCCAACACACGTTCCAACTCGTCACGCATGACTTGCGTCGCACACCATTGCACAGACTTGGCGCTCAGCGCCGCTTGCAGCTCAGGCGTCGCAGGGTCTTGGTACAGCCACAGGTCCAGCACGATGTTGGTGTCGAGCACCACGCACACAGGCGACAGGCTGGCTTGCAAATTCAAGCCATCACTCACGATGTGGCTGGCCCTTTGCCCTCGGTGTGCTGAGCATCAGGGGCTTGGGCGTCGCTGGGCTTGTTGCGCATCGAGCCAGCGCGCAAATCAAAGCGGAACATGCGGCATTCGATCGGGCCGTTCCACATGGGCACGCGACGCGACTCTTTGAAACGCATGCGGGTGGGCAGCTTGAGGTCAGGGGTCAGCATCCATGCCGACCAACCGGCGTAGTTTTTCTTCCAGTGGCTGGCAAGTTGGGCGAAGAAATCGCCACCGTCTTCGGTTTGGGCAATGTCACGGGCGCCAAAGCGCGGCACATCGTCTCGGATCATGCCGCTGTCGTCACCTGATTCGTCATCAAACCCTGCATCGCCGTTGCGCTTCACGTCTTCGTAAGGTGACACATATTCGCTAGGCGGCGCGTAACGCGCACGACGCGCGGCACCCGCAATACCGGCGGCTTCAATACGCTCGCCATAAGGCGGGTTGACCAGCATCACGCCCGGTTGTTCGCAAGGTGGCATGCGTTGCAAGGCATCGCCACCGCGCAATTGCACGGCATGCGCCACGCCACCGCGCTCGGCATTGCGCTCGGCAAAGTCGACCATACGGAAAGCCACATCGCTGCCAAAAATTGGCGCACGCGGTTCGCATTCTTGACTGCGCGCGTTGTTGAGCAAGCCTTGCCAAACGTGGGCTTGGTAAGGCACCAATTTTTCAAACCCAAAACGGCGCATCGAACCCGGGGCGATGTTGCACGCGATTTGCGCCGCTTCAATGGCGATGGTGCCGCTGCCGCAACATGGGTCATACAACGGCACGCCTTGCGCCACCAACCCGTCTGGATTGGCCGCCGTGCCGTCGCCTTGGCTCCAGCCGCTGGCCGCCAACATGGCTGCGGCCAATGTTTCTTTCAATGGCGCATCGCCTTTGTCAGCGCGCCAACCGCGTTTGAACAAAGGCTCGCCCGAGGTGTCGATGTAGAGCGTGAGGTTCTCGGTGGTCAAGTGCGCGTAGATGCGGGCATCGGGCCACTGCGTGTTGACGTCAGGGCGCACGCCGGTCTTGTGACGGAAGCGGTCGGCCACCGCGTCTTTGATTTTGAGCGCCGCAAAGTTCAAGCTTTTCAACGGACTGTGCTGCGCAGTGATTTCAATCTTGAACGACTCTTTGGGCGAGAACCACAACTCCCACGCCACTTCGCAAGCGGCGTTGTAGAGGTCTTGCTCTTGGCGATAAAACGTGTGCGACAACTCCACCAACACGCGCTGCGCCAAACGGCTGTGCAGGTTCAGCAACATGGCATCGCGCCACGAAGCACGCAGCATCACGCCGGCGCGGAAAGCACGCAAATCCTCATCGGCCACGCCGGTGATGCGTTTGACCTCGGTGGCCAAATAGGTTTCAACGCCTGCCGCACAGGGCAAGAAAAGGGTCAACTGATTCATAAATGTCTTTAAAGCGCTTTGCGCAAAGTGGTTGGCGCAATGCGTAGCGCCTCACGGTACTTGGCCACGGTGCGGCGGGCGCACTCAATGCCTTGTTCTTTCAGCATCTCAGACAGCTGGTTGTCTGACAGCGGCTTTTTGGTGTTTTCGTTGGCGACAAACTGCTTGATCAACGCACGCACCGCGGTGCTGGACGCGTTGTTGCCACTGTCCGTTTCGAGCCCCGAGCCAAAGAAATACTTCAACTCAAAGGTGCCGTAGGGCGTGCTCATGTACTTGTTGGTGGTCACACGGCTGATGGTGGACTCGTGCAAGCCCAACTCCTCGGCAATCTCGCGCAGCACCATCGGGCGCATGGCAAGTTCGCCGTGGATGAAGAAGTTTTTCTGGCGCTCGGCAATCGCATTGCTCACGCGCAAGATGGTGTCAAAGCGCTGCTGAATGTTTTTGATGAACCAACGTGCCTCTTGCAAACGCTGCTGCAGTCCGGCGTGGTTATCGCCTTTACCGCCCTTCAAGGCGCTGGCGTAAATGTCATGCACACGCAAACGTGGCATCACATCGGGGTTCAAGGCCACGCGGAATTTGGGGGCGGCGGTGGACTTGCCCACACGCGTCACCAACACATCGGGCACCACCACATGGCGCTCCACATCGGCAAAGCGGCGACCGGGTTTGGGCTCCAAACGGGCGATCAAGGCAATGGCCAATTTGACGGTGGCTTCGCTGTCATTCACGGCCACGGCCAGTCGCTTGAAATCGCGCTTGGCCAGCATCTCCAGCGGCTGTTTGCACATGGCCAGTGCCACGTCGCGCACATTCGTGGCCTCTTCGCTGAACACATCCATGGCCTTGAGTTGCAAGGTCAAACACTCGGCCAAATGGCGAGCGCCCACACCCACAGGCTCTAAGCTTTGCAGCAGCGACAGCGCCACTTGGAAGCGGTGTTCGAGCTCTTCGATTTGCTCTTCGTCGTCACCACCCAAACCTTCGGCCAAACTGCGCAAGCTGTCTTCGAGGTAACCATCGTCGTTGAGGTTTTCAATCAAGTAGCGCAGGGCGGCGCGGTCGGTTTCGCTCAAACGCAGCGCCAAGGCTTGGCGGTGCAAAAACGAGGTCAGCGATTCTTGGCTGCGTGCCAGCTCGGTGGCGTCAGCCACATCGCTGTCGGCGGTGTTGTTGTTTTTGCTGGCGGGGGCGTCGCCGCCCCACTCAGAGTCGTCCGCTGAGAACTCCACGCTGCCATCACCATCCCAGCTCTCGGCAATGCCATCCACACTGGGCTCGGTGTCGCTGGCGGTGTTGTCGACCGTGATCTCGGACATCCCGCCGTCGAGCGAAGGCACCTCACGCACAGGCTCAACCTCTTCGTCGCGGGTGGGCGTGTCCGCTTGATCGAGGCCAAACTCTTCACGCGGCGCTTCTTCAAACTCTTTGTCGAGAAAGGGGTTGTCGTCGAGCATTTGCTCGATCTCTTGGCTCAACTCCAGCGTGGACAACTGCAACAGACGGATGGACTGCTGCAACTGGGGCGTGAGCGCCAGATGCTGAGAAACGCGAAGTGATAAGCCTTGTTTCATGCCATCACATTCGGAAGTGTTCGCCGAGATACACGCGGCGCACGTCGGCGTTTTCGACGATCTCAGTGGGTGTGCCCTGCGCCAGCACGCGTCCATCGCTGATGATGCACGCGTGGTCGCAAATGCCCAAAGTCTCGCGCACGTTGTGGTCGGTGATGAGCACCCCCATGCCACGCGCTTTCAAAAAACCAATGATGCGTTGGATCTCGATCACCGCAATTGGGTCGATACCCGCGAACGGCTCGTCCAACAAAATAAAGCGTGGGTTGGTGGCCAAGGCTCGCGCAATCTCGACGCGACGGCGCTCACCGCCCGACAACGCCACCGAAGGCGAAGCACGCAAGTGCTCCACGCGCAGTTCTTGCAACAAAGAGGTCAGGCGCTTTTCAATTTCATCGTGACTCAACGGCTTGCCGAGGTCATCGCGCTGCAGCTCAAGCACAGCGCGCACGTTGTCTTCCACATTCAGCTTGCGAAAAATCGAGGCTTCTTGGGGCAAATAACTCAGCCCCAAGCGCGAACGGCGGTGGATGGGCAAATGCGTCACGGGCTGGCCATCAATCGTGATGGTGCCGCCATCGGCGCGCACCAAGCCCACGATCATGTAAAACGAGGTGGTTTTGCCAGCGCCGTTGGGGCCCAACAACCCCACCACTTCGCCCTTGTTCACCGCGATTGAGACGTCATGCACCACCTTGCGACTGCCGTATGACTTTTGCAAATGGCGTGCTTCTAGACGACTCACAGCCGCCTGTGTGGGTGCCACGGGAGACAAGGGAACGATCACTTTTTATCTTTGTCCAGAGTTTTGTTGCGCGGGGCCAACGTCACGCGCACACGCCCAGGCGTGGGCTTGCCGCCCTCTTCGGTGCGTTGACCGTCGATGGCGAACACATCGGTCAAGTTGTCATAGGTGATGAGTTTGCCGGTCATTTGGTCACCCAACACCGCGCCTCGGTAACGACGCACCTCGGCTTGGTCGATCAGCTTGACGCGGTCCGCGCGGCCGTCATATTCAATGCGCAAGCCTTCGCCTTCCATGAATTCGTCAACGCCCTCGCGTTTTTGACGAAAGAAGGCCCGCTTGTTGGGCTCCGGCAGGATGGTGCCGAACTGATAACCATCGGGATCTTGGCGAATTTCAATGCGGGCGCCGCGCAGAATCATGGTGCCCTTGGTCAACACAGCGCGCCCCGTGAACACGCTGACTTGCTTCAGCTCGTCGTGCACCATGCTATCGGCCTCGATGTTCATGGGCTTGTCGCGGTCGGCTTTTTCAGCCCACACCGCAGCAGGGGCAAGCGCCACCAACGACATGATCAACAAGGAAAGAAATGAGTTCAAGGCACGAATATTGCTGTATTTAACTGAGGCTGATTCTAACCACGCCCCAGACCGTCCTCGCTGGCCGCCGGCGCGGCCACTTGAGCTCAGCGACCGCGACGCACTTCACTCAACAAATAGTCGGTCACTTGAACCGCACGGTCCATGCTGCCCGTCAACGAACCGTCGGTGTAGAAGCGCCCAGCAATGCCCAAAGCGGGCACGCCTTGCACCTTGAATGCTTCTTGCAACTGGGTCGCGCGGCGGGCTTTGGTGGCGACGCCAAAGCTGTTGAAGGTTTCGGTGAACTTTTGCTCACTCATGCCGTTTTTGCCAGCCCAAGCGGCCAAGGCAGCCCCCGTGTTGAGCGTCTGACGCTCGGCATGGATGGCATGAAACAGCTTGCCGTGCATAGCATCCACCAGTCCTAAGGACTCAAACACGTAATACGCGCGCTGCTGCGCTTCAAAGTCATCACGGAAACGCACGGGCACACGCTTGACCACCACGTCTTTGGGCAAGGCCTTGATCCATGCCGCGAACCGAGGTTCAAACGCGTTGCAATGCGGGCAGCTGTACCAAAAGAACTCGATCACTTCGATCTTGCCAGCTTCCACTTCGGTGGGCACGCGCTTGTCGAGCGAGATGTACTCAATGCCTTCTTCCGGCTTTTTACCCGCAGCAGGGCCTTGGGCCTGCGCCAACAAGGGCAGACCAGCCATGGAAATGGCGGTCAAAGAAAAATCACGACGTTTCATAAGTCACCCTCAAAGGAAAATTTAACGTTGCACCCGCACCATGGCGGAGTCGAGATGCGCGGCTTCGAGCTTGGCGCGCACGCGTTCGGCTTCGATTTTGTCCAACGGCCCCACGCGGACGCGGTAGACCGTGCGACCGCCTTGATCGCGTTCGCTCACTTTGGCATCCAACGCCAACAGGCTCATTTTGGCGCGCTGTGCGTCGGCCTCCTCAGGCGTACGGTAAGCACCGGCTTGCACAAAATAAATGAAAGGGTCTGCAGCCACCGGCATAGGGGCAGGGGCCGACTTGGCATCGGCCGCTTTCGCCTCCGCTGTTTTGGGCTCAGCAACCTTCAGATCGGCTTTGGCTTTGGCCAAATCACCCAAAGGATCGGCACTTTTTGGATCGACTTTGACGGCAGCGTCGGGCTTGGACTCCACAGGTTTAGCGACCGGCTTCACGTCAGCCTTGACGTCTGGTTTGGGTGTTTCTGGTGCAGCGTCAGCTTTATCCGCAGCTTTCGCAGGGTTCTTGCCGTAAAGCGGGGCGTTGGGGTCCCAGTCTTTGTTTTTCTTTTCTTCCGCAGCGTCTTGTTCCGCCGAACGGGTCATGCCTTTGTTCATGAAAGGAATGGGCACCTTGGTCACGTAAACGGCCACGCCCAAGGCCACGGTCATGCCCACGACCAAACCCATGATGAAACCCACCAAGGTTCCGCCGCGTTGTTGATTCAACATTGAAATAGGTCTCCGAAAACAGGATTACATGCTGGCAGGCGCTGAGACGCCCAACACCGCCAAACCATTGTGCAGCACCTGTGCGGTGGCAGCCACCAACGCCAAGCGGGCTTTTTTCACCGTTTCGTCGTCCACCAAGATGCGCTCGGCATCGTAGTAGCTGTGATAACTGGCGGCGAGGTCGCGCAAGTAGAACGTCACATCGTGCGGCGCAAAATCGGCCGATGCGGCGCTCAGCATGGCGGGGTACTTAGCCAGCTGCAACATCAGTGCTTGCGCTTGTGGGCTTTCGAGCGCAGACAAGTCCACGTCTTGCAGCGAAGCCACATCGCCACCGTCTTTGTCAGCCCAGGCGCGCAGCACCGAGCAAATGCGGGCGTGCGCGTATTGCACGTAGTACACGGGGTTGTCGTTGTTCTTTTGCACAGCCAAGTCCACGTCAAAGGTGTACTCGGTGTCGGGCTTGCGGCTCAGCAAGAAGAAGCGCACGGCGTCTTTGCTGGTCCACTCGATCAGGTCGCGCAAGGTCACGTAGCTGCCGGCACGCTTAGAAATTTTCACCTCTTCGCCACCGCGCATCACGCGCACCATGGTGTGCAACACGTAGTCGGGGTAGCCCTCGGGAATGCCCACATTCGCCGCTTGCAAGCCCGCACGCACGCGTGCGATGGTGCCGTGGTGGTCGGTGCCTTGGATGTTGACCACCTTGGTGAAGCCGCGCTCCCATTTGGCGATGTGGTACGCCACGTCCGGCACAAAGTAGGTGTACGTGCCGTCCGTCTTTTTCATCACACGGTCTTTGTCGTCACCGTAGTCGGTGGACTTGAGCCACAACGCGCCGTCTTGCTCGTAGGTCTTGCCAGCGGCTTGCAGGCGACTCACGGCATCGGCCACTTTGCCGCTGGTGTAGAGGCTGCTTTCCAAGTAGTAGTTGTCAAACTTGACGTCAAAGGCCTTCAAGTCGAGGTCTTGCTCATGGCGCAGGTAGGCCACGGCGAACTCGCGCATGCCGTCCACATCGTTCACATCGCCGCTGGCGGTGAATTCGCGGTCGTCTGACCTCACCGTTTTACTGGCTAAGAAATCGGTGGCAATGTCTTGGATGTAGTCGCCGTTGTAAAACGCTTTGCTCTCTGGGTTCTCGGGGTCCACAGGCCAGCACTCATCACCGGGCTTGAAACCTTGGGCGCGAAAGTGCGTGCTCTTGGCCAAGGTGTTGATTTGTACGCCCGCATCGTTGTAATAAAACTCACGGTAGACGTCGAAGCCTTGCGTGGCAAACAAATTGCAAATCGCATCGCCCAGCGCGGCTTGGCGGCCGTGACCCACGTGCAGCGGCCCCGTAGGGTTGGCTGACACAAACTCCACCAACACGCGCTGGCCGTTGTCGGCTTGGAAGCCGAATTGTTCTTTAGCAGCCAACACCTCGCGCACGATTTGTTGCTTGGCGGCGGGTTTCAAACGGATGTTGATGAAGCCAGGGCCTGCAATCTCAATGTCTTGCACCCACTGTTGGTAAACGGGCGCCGCCAGCAGCGCGTCGCGCAGCTGTTCGCCGAGTTGACGGGGGTTGAGTTTGAGGGGCTTGGCCAGCTGCATGGCCGCGGTGATGGCGTAATCGCCGTGCGCGGCAACCTTGGGCGATTCAAAAGCGGCCTTGTTGCCGGAACCGGGCAACAAACCGTCGAGGGCTTGGCTCAGGGCGGCCAGCAATTCTTGTTTAACTTGGAGCATGGCAAGATTTTACGGGGCACCCCTCGCTTTCAGGAGATACGCCATATTTTTTGGCATGATCTACCCCACTATGCGCGACGCCCACGACCTCTCCCCCTCCGACCGTTTTCAATACACCCCCACCCTGTCGTGCGTCATGCCCGCCTACAACGAGGGTAAAAACTTGGGCACCTTGGTGCCACAGGTGCTGCAAGCCTTGCAGGCGCTGGGCTCGCAAGTGGAAATCGTGCTCATCAACGACGGCAGCCGCGACGACACCGCGCAAGTCATGCAAGCCTTGTGCGAAGCGCACCGCGAGGTGGTGGGCATCAACCTGTCACGCAACTTTGGCAAAGAAGCCGCCCTGACCGCTGGCATTGACGCCGCACGCGGCGAGGTGGTGGCGCTGATGGACTCCGACGGTCAGCACCCCGTGTCGCTGGTGGCAGACATGCTCAAGCGCTGGCGCGAGGGCTCAGACGTGGTGTATGCCATTCGCCGCACACGCGACGACCAATCGGCCTTGCACGCGGGGCTGACAGGCATGTTTTACAAGCTCATCAACATGGGCAACCGCGTGAAAATTCCTGCACACGCGGGCGACTTCCGCTTGATGGACCGCCGTGTGGTGGACGCCCTCAAGTCACTGCCCGAACGCAACCGGTTCATGAAAGGCTTGTACGCCTGGGTCGGTTTTGCCAGCACCGCCATTGATTACGAACCGCTGCCCCGTGCCGCAGGCGAGAGCAGTTTTGGTTTGCGTGGGTCGTTTGCCTTGGCCTTGACGGGCGTATTGGCGTTTTCCATCGCGCCCCTGCGCGCCTTGACCGTGTCAGGCTTGCTGCTGGCCACGGTCGCCATAGGCTACGGCGCTTGGGTGGTGGCGGAGTATTTCATGTGGGGCATTGATGTGCCGGGCTACGCCACGCTGGTGGTGGGCATGATGTTTTTCAGTGGCATTCAATTGCTGTCTATCGGCATCTTGGCTGAGTACGTGGGGCGTATTTACGAAGAGGTCAAGCAGCGGCCCATGTATTTGGTGAGCCACCACTGGGGCTCGGGATTGGCCTTGGCGCCCGTCAAAGCGCCAGCGCCTTCGATGGCTCAGTTCGATAACGAACACCCGATCTAAAGCGATGCACAGTGGCTTTTGGTTTTTGGTGGTGGGCAGTGCCGCAGCGGCCACCCACATGGGAGTGTTCGAGCTGACCAAAGCCCATCTGTGGCCCGAGTTGGCCAATGCCGCTGGGTTTTGCGTGGCATTTGTGGTCAGCTTTGCGGGCCATCGGCGCTTGAGTTTTCAAGATGCGGGCACCAGCTTTTGGCAAAGTCTGCGTCGGTTTGCAGCGACCGCGCTGGCGGGCTTTGTCGCCAACGAACTCATGTTTGTGGCGCTGCTGCGGGGCTTGAATTTGCCAGACTGGTTGGCTTTATTTTTGGCCTTGGTCTTTGCATCCGCGCAGACCTTTTTGCTCAGCCGCTTCTGGGCTTTTCGCCGACGCAGTTGACGCCGGCGCACCTAGGGTCGCCGCACTCGATTGGTACAGGCTCCAAGCGCGGCCTGCAAACACCAACTCAAATCCTGCGTGATGCTGCATATTCAGCGTGCTGGAGGTGTTGGGCGCAACCACCCATGCATGCGGCGTTTGCTTCAAACTGTCTAAGCGAGACAGGGGAACCAAGCTGCGCGCAGCGTGCGCATCAAAGTCTGCACCTTCAAACAACTCACGGCGCCAGTTGTCACCCGCGGTTTGACGCAAGGTGTCCCAATCTTGGATGACTTCCAGCGGTTGGGTGAATTGCGCGTAAAACGGCAAGTCGTAGGGGTATTCGTCCACCGCAGCCACCACGTCTGAAGGGCGCGCTTGACACGCGAGCACAGCGGCGACATCTAAGCTGCTGTGTTTTTGGGTGTAGCGCTCAGCGGCCACTTGCCCACCCACAGCCAGCGCCACATTGAGCCCCACCACGATGGCAAAAATCCGATCACCCCATGTGCGTGTCGCCACATGGTTTTGCCACCACAGCGCAGCGAGCAGCGCCAGCGGGGGCATCACAGGCAAGGCGTAGCCAATCAGCTTGGAGTTGGGAATAGAGAAAAATCCCAAAATGGCCACGATCCAAATCCAACATAGCGCGGTCCAGCGCGGGTCAACGTTCACCTCCGCATGCGACGTGTTTGCCGTAGGCAACGTGGAGGTCGATGGCACGGAGGCTTGCGGCTTGAGTGCGATCACCCGCTCGCGCAAACTGCGCACAGCACTGGCTGCCACCAAAAACACCCACGGGAACATCAACACCGCAATGGCCACGCCATAAAACCACCAAGGTCTCGCGTTGTTGAAGGTCGTGGCGGTGTAGCGACCAAACTGGTGCTTGCCAAACATATAGGCCAGCATGTCGGGATGCTCGCGTGCGGCCACCACAAACCAAGGCAAAGCCACCGCCAAGAACAACACAATGCCGCTGAGCCAAGGCAAAGCCCACACTTTGCGCCATTGCCACGTCCAAGTCACCCACACGCACAGCACCAAGCCGGGCAGCAGCAAGCCAATCAAACCTTTGCTCAAGACGCCCAACGCGCAGGCGATAAACCCAGCACGTGCCCAGCCCGCATGCACGCCGTTCGCCTGCATCAAGGCACGGGCAAAGCACCAAATGCCCACGCCCATCCACGTCGCCACCATGGTGTCGTGGTTGACGTATTGGCCGCCGATCAAAAATGCCAAGCTGCTGCCCAACATCCAAGCTGAGCGGTTGGCCACAGCCACGCCGGCGATGTGGCGCGCGCACGCCCAGAGCAAACCCAACATCAAGCAGGCATGCAACGCGACCACCAGCCGTGCCGCCCAAGGGGTGGCGCCCAACACGGTCATGGCGCTGGCTTCTAACCAGTAAAGCAAGGGCGGTTTGTGAAAGAAAGGAATACCGTCCAAGCGTGGGGTGAGCCAGTCACCGCTCATCGCCATCCATCGGCCCACCTCTGCATAACGCCCTTCATCGGGCAGGGCCAAAGGACGCAAAGCAGCCAAGATCAGCAGCAACACAGGCAGCAACACCAGCGCCCAAGTGCGGCCTTCGACACGCGGTTTAGAAGAAGTCATATGAAAACGCAGGTGATGCGCAGCAAAAGTGCGCGGTTAAATCGAGGCCATGGGCTGGCCGCTACCGCGCACCAAGCGAACACCAGCGTCGCGCAAATCTTGCACGAAATCGTGGCTGGCCAAATAGGAAAACTCTCGGGCGCGCGCGGGACCGATCTCGTCATCCGCGTGCGCCGACGCAGCAGGGTGGCACATGATGATGGCGGGGTGTGCCGGGGCATCGGGCAAATCAGCCAACCAGCCACGCATGCGGTTTGCATAGTCGGCCACGTTGCCGTCAAACGCGTAGGCGCCCGACAAGGGGCTGACCGTAGGCCAGTGGTGATCGTCCGCCCAAGCCTGTAAGGTTTTGGAGCCCATCGTGGAGATCACACGCGCTTTAAACCCCGCTTGTGCCACGTTGGAAATACGCAGCCACGGACGCGGCGCAGCGCGGCCGTAGCGGCGCAACAGCACCTCGAACAGCGCATCACGCAAACCCGCAAATTGGTGCACATGCTGGTGGCCATCGATGTGGTCTGGCGCAGCGTGCCAATGTTGCTCAAAGGCATCGAGTTGGCGCTCGATCTCATCACGCAAGACTTGGACATCGAAGCGGCGCAGCGCAGCACGGCGCATCACCGTGCTCAAAGCCCCACCAAAACCGGCGCTTTGGGCAAAGCTGCTGGTCCAGTCCAAATGCAAGCCCACGTCCAAGCGGCCACGCAGGTCTCGCAATGCGGGTGCGTCCTCTACCCAACGGGGGGAAAGCGTCATCACGCTGGTGGCGCTCAAACGGCCTAGCACCACCAAAGCCACGATGCCTTGCGATGTAGGCGCGTTGACTGCGTAGTCATCGGCGCAAAGCACCACGTCTCGGATGGACTGGGCACTCATGCGGCCGCACTCCAATAAGTGGCTTGGCCGTAGTGATCTTTGAGAAAGTCAATCCACAAGCGCAACCGCAATGGCAGGTGCTTGCGCTGCGAAAAAATGGCATAAATACCATTCGGCGGCGCCGCAAAGTCATCCAACAGCGTGACCAATTGGCCACTGCTCACCTCAGCCTCGACCTCCCAGGTGCTGCGCCATGCGATGCCATAACCCGCCATGCACCAATCGTGCAGCACTTGGCCATCGGAGCAATCCATCGGACCACTGGGGCGCAAGTGAATCACCTCATGGCCGGCGACCTCACCGCCTTTGGCCGAAGTGGGCGCACGAAAGGCCCAGCCACGGGTTTGCGACGCATCGCTGGACAAGGTGAGGCAGTGAAAGCGCATCAAGTCATGTGGCGTTTGTGGCGTGCCGTAGCGCTTCAAAAACTCAGGGGTGGCCACGCACAGGCGACGGTTGTCAGCCATGCGCACGCTGACCAGCGACGAGTCGGGCAAATCGCCCACGCGCACAGCGCAGTCAAAGCCCTCGGCGGCCAAGTCAACCACACGGTCGCTGAGGTTGAGCGACACCGTCACATCGGGATGCATGGTGTGAAATTTGGGCACCAGTGGCGCCACATGACGCCGACCAAACCCAGCCGGCGCGGTGATGCGCAAATGGCCGCTGGCTTTCAAGCCGCCTGCGCTGACGCTGGCTTCGGCGTTGGCCACCTCGGCCAACAAACGTTGGCAGTCTTCCAAAAAGGCGGTGCCTTCATGCGTGAGCGTGATGCGCCGTGTGGTGCGCACCAAAAGCTTGACGCCCAAGTGCGCTTCGAGGCTGTCCAAACGTCGGCCCATGATGGCGGGTGCCACGCCCTCGGCGACAGCGGCCGCAGTCAAGCTGCCCTTTTGGGCCACCGACACGAAGGACTCGAAGACTTTGAGTTTGTCCATGCCGTCGATTATCCACGCGAGGCCTCTGAGAAGCCCACGCCTAAAATCGGCCACATGAACGCCACCACCCCCAACGTCCGCACCCCATGGGCGCACCACGCCATCGCACGCTTGGCGCATCTGAGCCCCGCTTGGTTTGTGTTGGTCATGGGATGGTGCGGCTTGGCTCAAGCTTGGCTGCGCGCCACCGATGTGCTGGGCGACATGGCGCTGGGCATGAGCTTGGTCTCGGGAGCCTTTGCCCTGCTGATTTTTGCCATTCTCTGCGTGGCTTGCCTGGTGCGACTCAACACCCACAAAACTGCCGTGCAAGTCGACCTGAAGCACCCCGTGCGCCATGCGTTCATGGCCACGCTGCCGATTTCGCTGATGCTGCTCTCGACCTTGGTCGCAGGATTGTTTTGGAATGTCCACCCGTGGCTGGACCAGCTGCTGCGCACGACGTGGTTGCTGGGCTCTCTGTTGGAGTTGGCAGCCACCGTGTGGGTCTTGGGTCGCTGGCTTCGCGCCAAAGAACAAGGCGGCTTGCAATGGGCCACCTTCACACCTGTGCTGTTCATCCCCGTGGTGGGCAATGTGCTGGCCCCCTTGGGCGGCGTGACGATGGGGTTTGCGCCTTGGGCCACCGCACAATTTGGCATCGGTCTGCTGCTGTGGCCCGTGCTGCAAACCTTGCTCATCGTGCGCTTGGTGCAAGCGGGTCCGTTGCCTGAGCGCATGAGCCCTGCGCTGTTCATCACCGTGGTCCCGCCGTCCATCATTGGGCTCGACATGTTGCAACTCAATGCCCTCATGCCCGTGGTGTGGGCCCTGTGGGGCGTAGGCCTGTTCTTTTTGATGTGGGCCATGACACAGCTCGACACCATCCGCTCACAGCCTTTTGGGATGGGGCATTGGGGCATGAGCTTTCCGTTGGCCGCCTTTACCACCTTGACCTTGCGACTGAGCAGCGCCCCCGAGGGGACCTGGCTACAGCTGCCCGCGACGGCCCTTTTGGCCATCACCTTTTTGGTGATTTTGGGGCTGACTTTGGGCACTTGGCGCGGTCTGCGCGCGGGCACGCTGTTGGTCGCCGAAGGCTGATTAGGCATCTAGAAGTCACGACATCTGAAAAATTTAGCCACGCAATACGAGCGTGGCTTTGACCTAAGATTCGTCTTGAATTTTTGTTTTTGAGATCTGTATTTTTGAAACTACCTGAGAGAGTTGACCCATGACCCAAAACACCACACCACGCACGCAAATTCACAGCCTGCAAGTGGCCACCCAGTTGCAAGACTTCATCAACACCCAAGTGTTGCCAGACACCGGTGTGAGCCAAGACAAATTCTGGAGCGGCTTTGATGCCATCGTGCAAGACTTGGCCCCCAAAAACATCGCCTTGTTGGCAGAGCGTGATCGAATCCAACTGGAAATGGATGCTTGGCACAAAAAGAACCCCGGCCCCATCAAGAAGATGAAGGCCTACCGCGCCTTCCTTGAAAAAATCGGCTACCTCGTGCCACAGCCTGACAAAGTCAAAGCCACCACCAAGAACGTGGACGCTGAATTGGCCTTGCAAGCTGGCCCCCAATTGGTGGTGCCCGTCTTGAATGCCCGCTACGCCTTGAACGCTGCCAACGCACGTTGGGGCTCGTTGTATGACGCCCTGTACGGCACCGATGCTTTGCCAGAAACCAACGGCGCTGAAAAAGGCAAAGGCTACAACCCCGTGCGCGGTGCCAAAGTGATCGAGTACGCACGCTATGTGCTGGACCGCACGGCCCCACTGAAGAGCGGCTCGCACATCGATTCCACCGGCTACACCGTGGTGGGTGGCGAGTTGGTCGTGTCCTTGAAAAATGGCAAGACCACCAAGCTGGCCAAAGCCGCGCAATTCATCGGTTTCCAAGGCGATACGGCTGCCCCCTCGTCGGTGCTGTTGCAACACAACGGCCTGCATTTGGACATCCAAATCAACCGCAACACCGCCATTGGCGCGTCTGATGCAGCGGGCGTGAGCGATTTGATCGTGGAAGCCGCCTTGTCCACCATCTTGGACTTGGAAGACTCCGTGGCCGTGGTCGATGCCGAAGACAAAGTGCTGGCCTACGGCAACTGGTTGGGCATCGTCAAAGGCACTTTGACCGAGGCTGTCGAGAAAAATGGCAAGACCTTCACCCGCGGCCTCAACGCTGACCGCGTGTATACCGGCAAAGACGGCCAGCCCGTCAAGCTGCATGGCCGCTCGTTGCTGTTCTTGCGCAACGTGGGTCACCTGATGACCAACCCCGCCATTTTGTACACCGGCAAAGACGGCGCCACCCACGAGATCCCCGAAGGCATCATGGATGCGGTGATCACCACCACCATCGCCCTGCATGACTTGCAAGGCCACGGCAAAGACGGCATTCGCAACTCGCGCACGGGCTCGGTCTACATCGTGAAACCCAAAATGCACGGCCCCGCTGAAGTGGCGTTTGCCGCTGAGTTGTTTGGTCGCGTCGAGAAGGTTTTGGGTTTGGCTGACAGCACCGTCAAGCTGGGCATCATGGACGAAGAGCGCCGCACCAGCGTGAACTTGAAAGCCTGTATCGCCGCTGCGGCCAGCCGCGTGGCGTTCATCAACACCGGCTTCCTCGACCGAACCGGCGACGAAATGCACACCGCCATGTACGCCGGCCCCATGATGCGCAAGGGCGACATGAAGTCCAGCGCGTGGATTCAAGCCTACGAAAAGAACAACGTGCTGGTCGGTTTGTCATGCGGCTTGCGCGGCAAAGCGCAAATCGGCAAAGGCATGTGGGCCATGCCCGACTTGATGGCCGAAATGCTGAAGCAAAAAATTGGTCACCCCAAAGCCGGTGCCAACACCGCTTGGGTGCCAAGCCCCACCGCCGCCGTGTTGCACGCCATGCATTACCACCAAGTCAAAGTGGTGGACGTGCAAAAAGAGTTGGAAAAAGTCGACTACAGCAAGGTGCGCGATGGCATCTTGGACGACTTGCTGCAAGTGCCCGTGGTGGCCAAGCCCAAGTGGAAAGACGCCGACAAGCAACAAGAGTTGGACAACAACGTGCAAGGCATCTTGGGCTATGTGGTGCGCTGGATCGACCAAGGCGTGGGCTGCTCGAAAGTGCCAGACATCCACAACGTGGGCTTGATGGAAGACCGCGCCACGCTGCGTATTTCTAGCCAACACATCGCCAACTGGTTGTTGCACGGCGTGGTGACACCTGCTGAAGTGAAAGCCACGTTCAAGCGCATGGCGTCTGTGGTGGACAAGCAAAACGCGGGCGACCCGTTGTACCAAAAGATGGCCGGCCGCTTCAGCAAGAGCGCTGCCTACCAAGCCGCCCTCGACTTGGTGTTCAAAGGCAAAGAACAGCCCAGCGGCTACACCGAGCCATTGCTGCACGCTTGGCGCCTGAAGGTCAAGGCTGGCGAGGCGTAATCTGCCTGCGTTTTGACCTTGCGCAAACGGCTCCTTCGGGAGCCGTTTTTCATGGGCGCTCGGCACTATGATTCGGCATACTTTTCACTTCTTTCGAGAAACACCATGACCGCCCCTTTTGCCCAAAATTTGATCCGCGTCGCCTTGCGCTCTTTGATGGGCTTGGTGCTCATCGTCGCGTTGATAGCGGGCGGCTACCTGCTGTTTGCTTATCACTTCACCTACTCCAAGGGCGAGAGCGTGGGCTACGTGCAAAAGCTGTCCTACAAAGGTTGGGTCTGCAAAACATGGGAGGGCGAACAAGTTCGTGCCTTAGCCAACATGCCGACCATTCCCGAGAAGTTCACCTTCACAGTGCGTGACACCGCGATTGCCGATCAAATCAACGCGCACATCGGCCAAAAAGTGGTGCTCGAGTATGAGCAACATCAAGGCTTGCCGGAGTGCTTCGGCGAAACCCAGCACTTCATCGTGGCAATTCGCTTGGCCCCTGGCGAGTAAGCGGCGACACCAATTGCTGCAAGTGGCGCACGTCTTTGGTGACTTGCGTCCACCATTTGAAAAATGAGTCTTGTGGTTTTTCCAACTGCTTGAACAAGCGCGGCGCGGGGCGTTGCACCAAGTTGACACGCGCCAGCTCGGGCAAACGCAAATGGGCCACCGTGTGCACCTGCGCAGCCGTTGACAAGGCCAAGGCCACCTCTTGCCGCGTGCCGAACCAACGCTGGGACGCGAGATGCGACATGCGCTCCCCAACAAACTGCCAACGCATCACGTTCCAAGGCTGGGCCCACGCCAAGTCAGACCAAACAACGGCGACACACACCACATCGTCAGGCAAATCCGAGGGCATGTCTGCCAAATGCCAGGGGTGTACCAACCACACCGTTTTGTTCAGCACGTCGTGATGGGCAGGCGTGGTGAATCCCAAATGTTCGGGGGGGTGTGACACAACGGCGGGCTCTTCGCAGGGCTCGCTCTCTCGACGTTCATGCGCCACGGTGGCACGGTTGTTCGCCAGCAACTCGATGACGTCGTAACTCGCATCCAACACGGTACCGGGGCTGTGCCAAGACGGTGGCGCAAATTTTTCCAAGCTCTCCGCATTGAACAAATACGGCTTGCTGCTGCTGGTGCCCGCGATCCACTGCCAACTCAAATAGTTGCTGGCCAAGTCGCCATCGAGCAAATGGCTGTAGAGCCAATCGGCGGCGACGCGCCAATGCACTTTGCGGAAATGCACCAAATAGCTGGCCAGCCACATGCGCGCGTGGTTGTGCAAATAGCCTGTGGCATAGAGCGAGCGCACCGCTTGGTCAATCACCGGCACATGGGTACACGCGGTACGCACATCGTCGGGTACCGAATCGCTGTAGGCGTCATCGGGTAGCACACCGGCGTGCAAAGACTGCGCAATGCCATCGCCCAAGTGGGCATGTAAATGTTGGTAGTACTCCCGCCAGCCCAATTCAAACAACAGCTTGTGCTGCACACCCAAACGATGCTGCTTGTACATGGCCAAGGCCACCTCAGGCACGCTCAAAAATCCGTGGGTCAAATAAGGCGATAAACCCGTGACCGCGCCATCCAACGCATTGCGCGTCTGGGCATAGTCTCTGGGGTTGACCTGGGCTAACCGCTCCTGAGCGGCGTGGGGCGTGGGAAGAAATGCGTGCATGTCGTTTTTGTCAATTGTGCCTTGCCCGCGTGGCTACACTTGGTTGCATGCACGCACCAGGCTCACTCGCCGACCTCCAAAGCCGCTATGGCACGCGTCACCGCTGGCTGATGTTGACCACGGTGATGATCGGCTCCATGGCGGCCATCATGTCGTCCACCATCATGAACGTGGGCATTCCCGGCTTGAGTTTGCACTTTGGCATTGGCCAAGAACAAGCACAGTGGGTGAGCTCCAGCTTCATGGTGGCCATGACCGTGTCGATGCTCACCACCCCTTGGTTGCTGGCACGCTTTGGCTATCGCACCACCTATTACGGCTGCATGTGGCTGCTGATGACCGCAGGCATAGGCGGTGGACTGGCCACCGACTACAACTGGGTGCTGGTGGCGCGGGTCAGCGAAGGCCTCGCCGCAGGCGTGGTGCAACCCATTCCCGCCATCATCATCTTGCGCGCTTTTGACAATGCCGAACAAGGGCGTGCCAACAGCTTTTTCGGCATGGGCGTGGTGCTGGCGCCCGCTATTGGGCCCAGCATTGGCGGCATTTTGGTGGATTGGATGAGCTGGCGCTCCTTGTTTTTCATGGTGATTCCGTTTTGCTTGGCCTCCCTCTGGATGGCCAAACGCTACGTCCCCGTCACCGCGCCCGGCGGCGTGAGCGCCAACCATGGCAAACCCACGCTCGATGTAGGCGGACTCACCCTCGCCACCGTGGGCACTTTGTGCCTGCTCAATGGCTTGGTGCTGCTGCACAGCGGCCAGTGGGTCACCTCCGCGTGGTTGATTGCTGGCGCTTTGTTGTGCATCGCGAGCTTCATCGGATGGCAGCGTCTGCAAGCCCAACGCGGTGGCCTGCCTTTGATGAATTTGACGCTGTTCAACCACCGCCCCTTCGCCATGGGAACGCTGGTGGCCTTCATCTACGGCATTGCCATGTTTGGGTCGACCTATTTGATCCCCGTGTATTTGCAGCTGGGGCTTGGGCTGTCGCCGAGTCATGTGGGCACCTTGATGCTGCCTTCTGGCTTGTTACTCGCGTTGACCATCGCCGTGGTGGGGCGCTATGCCAGCACACACCCGACACATTTGTTTGTGAGCTTTGGCTTGTCACTGCTGGCGCTGTCGTTCGCCCTGATGGTGCTGGTCAATTTACAAACGGCGCTGTGGGTCTTGGTGGCATTGGCAATTTTGGGACGCATCGGATTGGGGTTCATCTTGCCGTCGCTCAACATGGGTGCCATGCGCTCGCTGCATGCCAGCCTGATTCCACAGGGCGCGAGTGCCATTAATTTTTTACGCATGTTGGGCGGCGCGGCGGGCGTCAGCTTGTGCGGCATTCTGTTGGAATGGCGCTTGGCGGTGCACGGCGACACATTGGGCAACACCGCCACCTCGGCCGCTAGACTGGCGGCTTTTGACGATGTCTTTTTGATGCTGGCCGCCGTGTGCGCCTTCGCGTTGATTGCCGCTTGGCAGATTCGCGAACCGCGTGTGCAGCGCCATGACGACACGGCGCCGTGATCAGCGCCTGAACCCGCACCTTTTGCCACTTCAATTTTCTTCACCAAGCTCTCACCATGTGCCAACTGCTAGGCCTCAACTGCAACAACCCAACCGACGCCACGTTCAGCTTCAGTGGCTTTGCACAACGTGCCGGCGTGACCGATCACCACGCAGACGGCTGGGGCATTGCATTTTTTGAAGGGTCAGAACAAGACCGAGGATTGCGTCATTTCATTGACCACTTGCCTGCCAGCAACTCCCCCGTGGCAGAGCTGATTCGCAAATACCCCATCAAGAGTCGCAACGTCATTGCACACATCCGAAAGGCCACACAAGGCGTCGTGGCGCTGGAGAACTGCCACCCATTTGTGCGCGAACTTTGGGGGCGTTATTGGGTGTTCGCCCACAACGGCAACCTTGAAAATTACAAACCCAACTTGCACGGCAACTTCAAACCCGTGGGCCACACCGACAGCGAAGAAGCGTTTTGTTGGTTGATGCAAGAGATGGCCAAATCACATGCCAGCGTGCCCACCACCGAAGAGCTCACCCTGACCTTGCGCGAGTTGGTGCCACAGATCGCCAAGCATGGCACCTTTAACTTCTTGCTCTCCAACGGGCAGGCGCTGTGGGCCCATGCCTCCACGCACCTCTGGTACATCGAGCGTCAATACCCGTTTGCCAAGGCCACCTTGAGCGATCAGGACATGAGCATCAACTTCGCAGAGCATGCCAAAGCGGACGATCGTGTAGCGGTGGTGGTCACGGCGCCGCTCACCACCGATGAGGTGTGGACAGCATTCAAACCCGGGGAGTTGAAAGTGTTTGTCGAAGGCAAAAGCCAACGCGCTTGAGCGCCTTAAGCCGCGGCAGCTTCTAGGGCATCGATGAACATCGCGGCCACATCAAAGCCGGTTTGATCAAAGATTTCTTGGAAACACGTGGGGCTGGTGACGTTCACCTCGGTCAAGCAATCGCCAATCACATCGAGGCCCACCAGCAGCAAACCGCGCTCGGCCAACACGGGGCCCAGCGCTTGTGCAATGTCGCGGTCACGCGCAGAGATGGCTTGCGCCACGCCTTTGCCGCCCGCCGCTAAGTTGCCGCGCACTTCACCGCCCTGTGGAATGCGCGCCAAGCAAAACGGCACCACTTGACCACCGATGACGAGCACGCGTTTGTCGCCTTGCTCAATGGCGGGAATGAACTTTTGCACCATCACGGTTTGAGCGCCGTCTCGGTTGAGGGTTTCGATGATGGCGCCCAAGTTCAAGCCATCGTCTTTCACACGGAAGATGCCCATGCCACCCATGCCATCGAGTGGCTTCAAAATGATGTCACGATGCTGCGCATGAAAAGCGCGAATGGCGTCAGCACTGCGGGTGACCAAGGTGGGGCTGATGAAGCGTTCAAACTCCAAGATCGCCAACTTTTCAGGATGGTCGCGTAGCGCGCGCGGCTTGTTGAACACCTTGGCACCTTCTCGCTCAGCTTGCTCCAACAAGTGGGTGGCGTAGAAGTATTCGCTGTCAAAAGGCGGGTCCTTGCGCATCACAATGGCGTCCACGCTGTGCAACGCGCAATGCGCGTCCACACTTTGCACCTCGAACCACACTGTCGCGTCGCCTGTCAAACGCACGTGTTGCACGCGTGCTGTGACTTTTTGACCGCTTTGCCACACGATGTCTTGTGGCTCGCACGCCAACACCTGATGGCCCCGTTTTTGCGCCTCGCGCATCATGGCGAAGGTGGTGTCCTTGTAAATTTTGAAGGACGACAACGGGTCAGCGACGAACAGAATGTGCATGGGTTAGATCTCGATCTTGCTGCCCAACTCGACCACCGAGTTGCTCGGCAAGTTCAAGAAGTCCGCAGCCGAGCTGGCGTTGAGATGCATTTGTGCAAAGATTTTTTCACGCCATGGCGCCATGCCCGTACCAATCGTTGGCACGATGCTGTCACGCGACAAAAAGTAGCTGGTGGTCATCGGATTCACCTCGCAGCCCATGCCACGCAAATGCGTCAAAGCGCCTGGCACATCGGGGTTGTCTTTGAAACCGTAATGGATCACCACTTGCCAGCATTCATTGGCCAACGGTGTGATGACCAAGCGTTCGTTCTCTGCGATCCAAGGCACTTCGTGGTTTTGCACGTTCACAAACAAGTTTTGTTTGTGCAGCACTTTGTTGTGCTTGAGGTTGTGCAGCAAAGCGTTAGGGACTGAACCTTTGCCGGTGGTCAAGAACACCGCGGTGCCTTCAACACGCGTAGGCGGAGACAAAAAGACGGCCTCTAAGAAGCTGTCCAAATCCAGGGCCTCTTCTTTGCGAATGTCATTGAGCAATTCACGACCATCGCGCCAAATCAGCATGAGCATCATGATGAAGGCGGCGATCAACAGCGGGAACCAACCCCCGTCAAACAACTTGAGCAAGTTGGACGCCCAGAAGGTCAAGTCGATGACAAAGAAAAAGCCGGTCGCGCCCAAGCACATCCAGAGCGGGTATTTCCAGCTGTAGCGAATCACAAAGAACGTCAACACGGTGGTGATCAGCATGTCGGTACACACCGCAATGCCATAAGCCGCCGCCAAATTGCTAGACGACTTGAACATCACCACGGCCAACACGATGACAGCAAACAAGCCCCAGTTCACAAAGGGGATGTAGATTTGGCCGGTGTCTTTGACGCTGGTGTGCAGCACTTGCAAACGCGGCAAAAAGCCCATTTGCACCACTTGCTTGGTGACGCTGAACGCACCTGAAATCAAGGCTTGCGAGGCGATCACCGTGGCCGCCGTGGCCAACAACACCAAAGGCAACAGTAACCAGTCAGGGGCCATGTTGAAGAACGGGTTAGAAACCGCATCCGGATCACTCAACAGCAGCGCGCCTTGGCCAAAGTAATTCAAAGTCAACGAGGGCATGACGACCGTGAACCATGCCATGCGGATGGGCTTTTTGCCAAAGTGGCCCATGTCCGCATACAAGGCCTCACCGCCCGTCACGCACAACACCACAGCGCCCAAAATCAAGAAGGTCACCGCAGGCTCTGCAAAGATAAAACGCAAAGCATGGTGCGGACTGATGGCCCACAAAATCTCAGGATGCGATGCGATGTGGTACAGACCCAAAGCCGCAATCGCCATGAACCAAATCACGGTGATCGGTCCGAAGAATTTGCCAATACCGCTGGTGCCACGCTTTTGGACGGCAAACAAGCCAAACAAAATCACAATGGTGAGCGGAATCACATACTTCTTAAAGGCCGGCGAAACCACCTCCAAGCCTTCCACCGCAGACAGCACCGAAATGGCAGGGGTGATGACACCATCGCCATAAAACAAACAGGTGCCAAAAATACCCACGATCAGCATGCGTTGTCGCAGTTTGGGCTTGTCTTTGACGGACATTGAGGCCAGCGCCAGCATCGCCACCAAGCCCCCTTCACCATGGTTGTCAGCGCGCAGCACCAACACCACGTACTTGATGGACACGATGATGGTCAGCGTCCAAAAGAAGATGGACAAGATGCCAAAAATATTGTCGGGTGTGAACTGCACATGGCCAGACCCAAATACCTCTTTCATGGCATACAGCACACTGGTGCCGATGTCCCCATAGACCACGCCAATGGCGCCCAAGGTCAGCGCCGCGAGCGACGATTTAGCGTGTTGTTCCATGAAAAATCTCAGTCGTAATTTTCAGCTTCGGGGTCAGTCGCTTCCAGCTCGTAGCTGGCGGCCAACATCGCAAGGCGTCCAATGACGCCGTACATATAAAAGCGATTCGGGGTGCTGGCACCCGGCTTCATGCCTGGTTGCGGCGTGTGGGCGCTTTGCTCGAAAGCCAAGGGTACAAAACTGGCACCGGGGGCGTTGAGGTTTTCGTCCACACCACGCTCGGCGTGCACACGGTAAAAGCCGCCCACAACGTAGCGATCCATCATGTAGACCACCGGCTCGGCCACCGCGTCGTTGACGCGTTCGTTGGTCAACACGCCTTCTTGGATGATGACTTGGTTCACCGACTGGCCATCTTTGACCACGCTCATTTTGTTGCGCGTTTTGCGGTTGAGGACATCCAAGTCTTTCACGTCGCGCACGGTCATGATGCCCATGCCATACGTGCCGTTGTCTGCCTTCACCACCACAAACGGCTTTTCATTGATGCCGTACTCTTTGTATTTACGCTTGATCTTGGTCAGCAAGGCGTCCACATTGGTCTGCAAACACTCCATGCCCGTGCCTTCGGCAAAGTTGACTTCGCCGCATTGGTTGAACATGGGATTGATCAGCCAAGGGTCGATGCCCAACAGCTTGCCAAAGCGCTTGGCGACCTCTTCGTAGCACTCAAAGTGCTTGCTCTTGCGGCGCACGCTCCAGCCCGCATGCAGTGGCGGCAACAGGTGCTGCTCGTGCAAGTCTTCCAAAATGCCGGGAATGCCCGCGCTCAAATCGTTGTTGAGCAAGATGGTGCACGGGTCAAAGTCTTTCAAACCCACACGGCGAGCGCCACGGATCACAGGCTCCAAGGTGACGCTGTCGCCATTGGGCAAGTTGATGGTGGTGTTTTCTTTGATCTCGGGGTTGATGGACCCAATGCGCACATTCAAACCAGCCATGTGGAAGATGCGCTGCAACTGCGCCACGTTCGACAAATAAAACGTGTTGCGCGTGTGGTTCTCGGGAATCAGCAGCAAGTTGCGTGCTTCAGGGCAAATCTTTTCGATCGCGGCCATGGCCGCTTGCACCGCCAAGGGCAGCATCTCAGGCGTCAGGTTGTTCCAGCCGCCGGGATAGAGGTTGGTGTCCACGGGCGCCAGCTTGAAGCCAGCGTTACGCACGTCGACCGAACTGTAAAAAGGCGGCGTGTGCTCCATCCATTCCAGACGAAACCAGCGCTCAATGGCAGGCATGGAGTCGAGAATGCGCTGCTCAAGCTCGTTGATGGGGCCGGTGAGGGCCGTGATGAGATGGGGAACCATGGTGTCCTTCTTGATGGAGCGCAATTCTAGGCCGTTAGGGCACCTCACTCATTAGAGGCGCAACCCAAGTACCGGACGGATTTAAACCCGAACCTCGCCTTGACCCAAAACCACGTATTTGAGCGAGGTCAAGCCTTCAATGCCGACAGGGCCACGGGCATGGAACTTGTCGGTTGAAATGCCTATCTCGGCGCCTAAACCGTATTCAAAACCATCCGCAAAGCGGGTGCTGGCGTTGACCATGACGCTGGATGAGTCCACCTCACGCAAAAAGCGCTGGGCGTGCATGTGGTCACGGGTCAGGATGGCTTCCGTGTGATGGCTGGAGTAGTGGTTGATGTGGGCGATGGCGTCGTCCAACCCTGTCACCACTTTGACACTGATGATGGGGCCGAGGTATTCCTCAAACCAATCTTGCTCAGTCGCGTCTTTCAGACTCGCCCCTTGAACACTGGCCAAAATGGCTTTGGCCTCGGGGCAGCAACGCATTTCCACGCCCTTCGCCGCGTAAATCGCACCGATCTTGGGTAAAAACTCGGCGGCCACACCACGCGCCACCAGCAAACTTTCGCTGGCGTTGCAAGGGCTGTATTTTTGGGTCTTGGCATTGTCAGCCACGGTGACGGCCATGGCGATGTCGCATGGATCATCCACGTAGGTGTGGCAGTTGCCGTCCAAATGCTTGATGACGGGCACTTTGGCATCGCGACTGATGCGCTCAATGAGCCCCTTGCCACCGCGTGGAATGATGACGTCCACAAACTCTGGCATGGCGATGAGGTGGCCCACGGCTTCGCGGTCGGTGGTTTGCACCAGTTGCACCGCATCGGTCGGCAAGCCGCTCTCGCTCAGCGCTTGTTGGACGAGCTTGGCCAAGGCTTTGTTGGACTCGATCGCTTCCGAGCCACCGCGCAAGATGCAGGCGTTGCCACTTTTGATGGACAACGAGGCGGCCTCAATCGTCACGTTGGGGCGGCTCTCGAAAATCATGCCGAACACACCCAAAGGCACGCGCATTTGCCCCACGCGAATGCCGCTGGGTTGCTCTTTCAACCCCGTGATCTCACCGATCACCTCGGGCATGGATGCGAGTTGCTCGCAGCCTTGCGCGCAGGTCTCCAAGACTTTGGGGCTGAGTTTCAGGCGGTCCACCATGGGTGCATCCAGCCCTGCAGCCAAGGCGCGCTCAATGTCTTTGGCGTTGTCAATTTGCAGCGCATCGATGTTGGCGCGCAGCAAAGCAGCCAAGCTGCGCAAGGCTTTGTTTTTAACGGCTGCCGAGGCTTTGGCCATTTGAGCCGAGGCTTTTTTGGCTTGTGCGCCCAAGGCGTGCATGTGGTCGGCGACGTGGGATTCGGTCATGGTGTGATTCTCTTTCAAGCCTGGCGCGGCATACAAGCGCGGCACAGACGCAAGGCCAAACGGTGCAAGGCCTGCCAGTTATCGGTGGGCCAATCGGCCACTTTGAGGCCTTTGACAATGCCATCGACTTGGTGTGCCGATTGCAACAATTTCTCGAGCATGCCCACGCTCAAGCGCGGCAGCACGCGTTCAAACAAACGCTCACGCGGGCCCCAAATGCGTTGCTCGCGCAGCGCCATGGGCAAGGCTTTACCAGCAGCCACCGCGTCTTTGACGCGTTTCAAAGCACGAATTTCTTCGGCCAACGTGTAATGCACCAGCACTTCGGCTTCGCCCTCTGCTTTCAGACCATCGAGCATGCGCTGCACGCGCAGCGGTTGACCACTCAGCACCGCCTCCGACAGTTTGAACACGTCGTAGCGCGCCACGTTGAGCACCGCCCGCTCCACTTGCTCAAAGCTCAACTCGCCAGCAGGGTAAAGCAGCCCGAGTTTTTGAATTTCTTGGTGGGCGGCCAACAAGTTGCCTTCGACCCGATCGGCAAAAAACTGCAAGGTGTGCTGGCCCGCTTCGCCTTCGCTCACACGCTGCTGTTGCGCGCCCAAGCGATGCGCAATCCAAGTGGGCAAGGTGTGACGCTCGATCGGGTCAACCTGCACGCTGATGCCGTTGTTCTCTAATGCGGAAAACCAAGCCGAGCTTTTGGTGGCTTTGTCCAAACGTGGCAGCAGCAACACCGTCAAGTTGCTGTCGTTGCCCACCGCCAACTCCGCGATGTTTTGCAAGGCCACACTGCCGTCTTTGCCGGGCTTGCCTGAAGGGATGCGAATCTCAATGATTTGCTTGTCGGCAAACAAACTCATGGAGCCGCCTGCGGCCAGCACCTCACCCCAATCAAAGTGAGCCCCAGCCACCGTGAACACACTGCGCTCGGTGAAGCCCTGCGCGCGGGCTGTGGCGCGCAGCGCATCCAAGGCCTCTTGCTGCAACAAAGGCTCATCACCATGGAAGGTGTAGAGGCTGCGCAGCCCTTTGGCGGCTTGCGTCTGCAAGTGTTGGCTGAATTGATGGGCGGCGACTTGCATGGTCAGAGCTGACGAATCGCGGCCAAACGTCGCTGAATTTGCTGCACCAAGTCGTTTTCCATGTCGCGGTACAGCAAGCCTTCTTCAGACTCTTTAGAGAGTGCGCCGGTTTCGTTGAAGTTGATGTCACGGGTGAGCACCAACTCGGTGTCAGGAATCAACTCTTTGCCCGCTTGTGTGCGGACACGGAAGCGGTAGCGCAAGCGCAATTGGAATTCACGGATGGCCCCTGTCGAGGTACGCCCCACCACCACTTTCTCACGCAGCTCCATCAGCTGATCGAAGATGACTTGGGCACGTTCGATTTGCTTGGGATCGCTGATGACTTCCACTTGGCCCGTGGCCGCCAAACTGCGATGCAGCTTGATACCCAAGGGTGACACCACGGGCACGCTGCTGAACAGGGTGCTGAAGGCATAGTTCGGCGCCTTGCGCAACTCGAAGCCACACCCCGCCAACCCAACAACGAAGCTAGACGAGATCAGCAGGGCACGGCGTGTGGTGAACATGGCAACGCTTAAACGACGATGTTGACCAACCGGCCAGGCACGACGATGACCTTCTTCGGCGCAGCGCCATTGGCTTGCTTGATGAAGGCTTCGGTGGCCAAAGCGGCTTGTTCGATTTGCTCTTTGGTCGCTGTCGCGCTGACCAACACGGCGCCACGCAGCTTGCCGTTGATTTGCAACATCAACTCCAACTCGTCGCGTTGTAACGCGCTTTCATCCACTTCTGGCCAAGCGGTGTCGAGCAAGTCGCCGGTCTTGGAAGCGTAGCCCAATTCAGTCCACAAGTTGGCCGTGATGTGCGGGCAAGCGGGGTAGAGCATGCGCAGCAAGATGGAGACGCCTTCGCACAACACGGCGTTATCGCCGTCACTGCCGTCCGCCTTGAAGTCTTCCAAGGCATTGAGCAATTTCATGCAGCCCGACACCACGGTGTTGTATTGCATGCGGTCGTAGTCGTAGCTGACTTGCTTCAACACCACGTGCATTTCGCGGCGCAAATCGGCAGCTTCTTTACGCGGCTTGGTCGCGCTCAGGTTGCCAGCAGTAGCAGCCTTGAGGGTGGCTTCGTGTTTGTGCGCGAAGTTCCACACACGACGCAAGAAACGGTAGCTGCCTTCCACCGCCGCATCGTTCCACTCCAGCGTGGCTTCCGGCGGCGCGGTGAACATGGTGTACAGACGCGCGGTGTCGGCGCCGTAGCGCTCGATCAGGTCTTGCGGGTCCACGCCGTTGTTCTTGGACTTGGACATGGTGCCCACGCCTTCGTAGTCGATGGCAGTACCCACGGGCAGTTTGCCGTCGCTGCTATCGGCTGCGTTTTTGAGCTTGGCGCCCACCACTTTGCCTGCGTCATCGAGCACGTGCTCGACATCGTGTGGCCAGAAGTAGTCTTTGCCACCTTTGGCCGTGCGGCGTGAGTAGATGTGGTTGAGCACCATGCCTTGCGTGAGCAACTTGGTGAACGGCTCGTCCACTTTGACCAGGCCCATGTCGCGCATGACCTTGGTCCAGAAACGTGCGTAGAGCAAATGCAAGATGGCGTGCTCAATGCCGCCAATGTATTGGTCCATCGGCGCCCAGTACTGCGCCCCCTCGGCCACCATCGCTTCGGCATTGGTCGGGTCGCAATAGCGCATGAAGTACCACGACGAATCCACAAACGTGTCCATCGTGTCGGTCTCGCGGCGTGCGGGCTTGCCGCACACAGGGCAAGTCACACCCGCATGGAAGCCCACGTGCTTGTGCAGCGGGTTGCCAGAGCCATCGGGGATGCAGTCTTGCGGCAATACCACGGGTAAATCTTTTTCGGGCACAGGCACTGCGCCGTGTTCGTCGCAGTGAATGATGGGGATCGGCGTGCCCCAATAACGCTGGCGGCTGATGCCCCAGTCGCGCAAACGCCAGGTGGTTTTCTTCTCGCCTAAGCCTTTGGCTGCGAGCAACTCGGCCACTTTGTTGACCGCTGCTTTTTGGTTCAAACCGTCGAGCTCGCCAGAGTTGATACACACGCAGCATTGCTTGTCGCCGTACCACTCCTGCCACTCTTTGTCGTTGAACGCTTGGTCTTTGACCGATACCACTTGTTGGATGGGCAAGTCGTATTTCAAAGCAAACGCAAAGTCACGTTCGTCATGTGCAGGCACGCCCATGACGGCGCCATCGCCGTAAGACATGAGCACGTAATTACCCACCCACACTTCGACTTTCGCACCGGTCAATGGGTGCGTGACAAACAAGCCCGTGGGCATGCCTTTTTTCTCTTGCGTAGCCAACTCGGCTTCAGTCGTGCCACCGCTCTTGCATTCTTCGAGGAAGGCAGCCATTGCAGGGTTGGTCGCCGCAGCGTGCAACGCCAGCGGATGCTCAGCTGCCACCGCGCAGAAGGTGACGCCCATGATGGTGTCGGCACGCGTGGTGAACACGTACATCCTGCCCTGCTCACCAGCAGGTGAGCTTTCTGATGCTCCAACCAACGCGCCGTCTGCACTGCGAATGTCGTGCGTGAACGCAAAGCGCACGCCCTCAGACTTGCCAATCCAGTTCTCTTGCATCAAGCGCACTTTGTCGGGCCAGCCGTTCAAGGTGGCTTTGTCGTTGCCCATCTGCACGTGCTCAAGCAACTCTTGCGCGTAGCTGGTGATGTCGAGGTAGTAGCCAGGAATTTCACGCTTCTCAACGGGTGCGCCTGTGCGCCAGCCTTTGCCGTCTATCACTTGTTCGTTGGCCAACACGGTTTGGTCCACTGGGTCCCAGTTCACCACTTGGGTCTTGCGGTAGGCGATGCCTTTTTCAAGCATCTTCAAGAACAACCATTGGTTCCACTTGTAGTAGGTCGCATCGCAGGTGGCCACTTCGCGTGACCAGTCAATGGCCAAGCCCATCGCCTGCATTTGCTTCTTCATGTAGGCGATGTTTTCGTAGGTCCACTTGGCGGGTGGCACACCGTTTTTGAGCGCGGCGTTTTCAGCGGGCAAACCAAATGCATCCCAGCCCATGGGCATCAACACGTTGAAGCCCTTCATGCGCAGGTTGCGCGTGAGCATGTCGTTGATGGTGTAGTTACGCACGTGGCCCATGTGCAGCTTGCCGCTGGGGTAAGGCAGCATGGAGCAGGCGTAAAACTTTTTCTTGGACGCGTCTTCGGTCACGCGGTAAGCATCGGCGTGGGTCCAAGCGGCCTGAACAGCGCGCTCGACCTCGGTGTGGTTGTATTTGTCTTGCATGGAATCAGTCAGAGAACCCCGACGAGTACGGGGAGCACCGCCTTTAAAAGCAAAGGCTGGATATGCCTAGATTTTAGGGCTTGGATCAGGGTGGAAGTCAGGGGGTCGTCGCGGGCGGTTTGCGCTCGGTCACAAAGCCAATGCGGTTCATGCCCACTTGCTGGGCCAGGCCCATGACTTCGACGACACGCCCATAGGGCACACGCTCATCCGCACGCAATTGGACCTCGGGTAACTCACCCGCCCCTTGGGCCATGGCTTGTGCGGCTCGCTGCGCAAGGATCTGCTTCAGCTCAGCCCATTCAACGATCTTGTCGTCCAAAAAGACATCGCCTTTGGCATCGATGGCAACATTCACAAATCGGGGCGGCGCACTGCTGGCCGACACGGCTTCTGTTTTCGGCAAATCCAGCTTCAACGCACCGAGCATCAACGGTGCGGTGATGATGAAAATCACCAGCAATACCATCATCACGTCCACCAAAGGCGTGACGTTGATGTCGCTCATTGGCGTTTGACCTGGCGTGCGTTCAAAACGTCCGAAAGCCATCACAGCGCTCGCAAATCGTGGGCAAACCCTTCGAGCTCTTGCTCCAAACGGTTGATCACCCGCCCCATCACGTTAAAGGCCAACACAGCCGGCAGTGCCACGGCCAAGCCAGCCGCCGTCATGATGAGGGCCTCGCCCACGGGGCCTGCCACTTGTGCAATGGAGAGTTGACCGGCCGTCGAAATGCCCGTGAGCGCGTGGTAGATGCCCCACACCGTCCCCAGCAACCCCACAAAGGGCGCGGTCGAGCCGACGGTCGCCAACAGCACCTGTCCCGATTGCAAACGGTGCAGCACCTCATGCAAGGCATCACGCAGCAAGCGGGTGCGCTGGGCCACATCATCACCTTGGGCACCCAAGGTGCCAGGCATGCGGTTTTGCTGGGCTTGGGCCAGCGGCAGTAAAACTCGGCAACGGTCTAAAGCACCCAACGCTGTCAAGCCCTGCGCGATGTCTCGGGCCTGCCAAAAGGCGGCTTTACCTTGGACCACATCTGCGCTGACGCGGCGCAACAGCCAAACTTTGTAAAGAATCACCGTCCAAGTGGCGACCGACATCGCCAGCAGCACAACGTCCAGCGTCACACTGAGCGCATCGCCTTGCCAAGCAGTTTCGAAAAAACTCATCGCGACATGGATTCAGTGAACAACTTAGCGCAGGTTCAACACATCAAACATGTCGAACAGCCCTTTGTCTTTGCCGGCCAAAAAGCTCGCAGCGCGCAAACTGCCTTGCGCATACGTGGCACGGCTCGACGACTTGTGGGTGACCTCAATGCGCTCACCCGTCCCAGCGAACAACACGGTGTGATCGCCCACGATGTCGCCACCGCGGATGGTGGCAAAACCGATGGTGGACGGATCGCGCTCCCCGGTGTGACCGTAACGCTCGTAGACCGCGCAATCTTTCAGATCGCGACCCATCGCCTCAGCAATGACTTCGCCCATTTTCAAAGCAGTGCCTGATGGGGCATCCACTTTGTGACGGTGGTGGGCTTCGATGATTTCGATGTCGTAGCCCGTGGGCATGGCCTGTGCGGCCATTTGCAACAGTTTCAAAGTCACGTTGACGCCCACGCTCATGTTGGGTGCCATGACGATGGCGATGTCTTTCGCCGCTTCGGCGATCTCAGCTTTTTGGGCGTCGGTAAACCCCGTGGTGCCAATGACGAGCTTCACACCCAGTTCACGACACACCTTAAGGTGGGCTAATGTCCCCTCGGGGCGGGTGAAGTCAATCAACACTTGGCTATTTTTCAAACCTTGGCGCACATCGGCCTCGATGTTGACGCCGCTGGCTTGACCTAAAAAACCCGTCGCATCGTTGCCAATGCCAGGGCTGGCGGGCACATCCAAAGCGCCGCTGAGTTGAAACTCGGGCGCGTGACGCACAGCCTCGATCAACATGTGGCCCATGCGGCCGCTGGCGCCAGCGATGGCAATTTTCAAAGGAGGTGTTGTGTGGGCCATGGTGTGGGCACTTTCAAAAATCAACGGGCAGGAACTTCAAGCGGCGGGTAGGTCGCAGGCTTGGAGGGTGCGGGAGCTGGCGCAACAGGGGCAACCGGCTTGGCAGGAAATTGGGCCAAATCAGCCTCAGTGGCCTTCAGATCGGGGAGCTTTTTGGCGGCGACCCGTGTGTCAATCTTGGCAGCGAACTCGGCCTCGGAAGGCAACGGATCTCCATCAATCTGAACCAAAATATCGTTCTTGAAAAATACACTGAAACGTCGCAATTGCGGCTCTGCGCCTTGGCGACGGATGGTGAACGCGTAGTCCCAACGATCGCCGTGGAACACGCTGGTCACCAAGGGGGTCCCCAGAATGTCTCGCACCGCTTGGCGAGGCATGCCTAGGCGCAAGGCTTGCGCTTGTTCGCGCGAGACAAAGTTGCCTTGCACGACCTCAGGTTGATAAGGCGTGATCAAGCTTGAGCACGCGGTCAGCCCTAAGCCAGCAACCAGACAGGCCGCCACGAGCGAAGTGTGCCGACTGAACGACGAGAAAGAGGCTTTTCGACAGAATTCAAACATGGTGTGAAAGGCCGAATTGGGCTGTAACGCTATGATCTGTTCATTGTAGCGGGCCCCCTGTTTCGCCCGTCTTGGAGAGACCTCATGGCCCACGCCGACGACTTGAAAAGCATTGGGCTCAAAGCCACTTTGCCACGACTCAAAATTCTGAATTTGTTTCAGACCAGCGGACAACGCCACATGACGGCCGAAGATGTCTATCGCCAATTGATGTTGCAAAACGTGGACATCGGCTTGGCCACGGTGTATCGCGTGCTGATGCAGTTTGAACAAGCCGACATCCTCAAACGCAGCCACTTTGAAAGCGAACGCGCGGTCTACGAGCTCAACGAAGGTGAGCACCACGACCACTTGGTGTGTCTAGATTGCGGCCGAGTGGAAGAATTTCACGACAAAGAGATTGAGGCGCTGCAAATCAAAGTGGCCAAACGCCAAGGGTTTGAAATTGCCGACCATGCTTTGAGTTTGTATGCCCACTGCCGCAAAACCAATTGCGAGCACCGCCCCGTCAAGGCCTAACGCCGCTTAGTTCTGGGACATGGCACGTTGGTGCCTAGAAATAAATTCTTGATACGTGTCGACACCGCGCAATTGCAAGATGGTGTTGCGCACAGCAGCCTCGACCAGCACCGCAATGTTGCGCCCCGCCACCACTTGAATGACGGCCTTGCGCACAGGCACACCCAAAACGTCTTGGGTCAGTGGCTCATGCGGGAGTCGCTCGTAATCGCGCTCCAAAGTCTCTTTGCGAACCAGGTGAACAATGAGCTTAAGGCGCATTTTGCGTCGCACCGCTGTTTCGCCAAAAATCGCACGAATGTCCAGCAAACCAATGCCCCGAACTTCAAGCAAGTTTTGAATCAGCTCAGGGCAACGCCCTTCGATGGTGGTTTGGTTGATGCGAAACAAATCAACGGCATCGTCAGCCACCAAGCCGTTGCCACGCGAAATGAGCTCTAAGCCCAACTCGCTTTTGCCCAAGCCCGACTCGCCCGTGATCATCACGCCCAAGCCCAAAATGTCCATGAACACGCCGTGCATGGAGGTGCGATCGGCAAAGTGCTTTGACAAGTAAGCGCGCAACACGTCAATCACAAAAGCGGCTGACTCGGTGGTGGAAAAGAGCGGAATCTGCGCGCGCTCGCACATCGCAATCAGTTCAGGCGGGGCAACTTGGCCATCGGCCAAAACCAACACAGGCGGCTCCAAAGTCACGATGCGTGCGATGCGACGTGCGCAATCTGCAGCCGAACATTTGGAAATGTAATTAACTTCGCGCTCACCCAGCACTTGGGTTCGGTAAGGATGGATGTAATTGAGGTAACCCACCAAATCAGCGCCTGAACGAGCAGCGCGAACGGCAACCTCATCAAAATGGCGCTCCGAAGCGCCTAAACCGGCCAGCCATTCCCAGCGCAAACTGCTGCGAAAGGCCTCGAACAACAGATCGGCACTGATGACGGTGGGTTTCAAATGGGCACCGAATTCCAGGTTGACACGATGCGGTGCAACTCAGCCGCGTTGTTGCACGATTTGATTTTCTCGCGCAGCGCGGTGTCGCTCAGCAACTCCGCGATTTCCGACAAAATTTCAAGGTGCTTTTGCGTGAAGGCCTCAGGCACCAGCAAAAAGATCAACAAATTGACCGGTTGCTCATCGGGGGCATCAAAGCCAATGGGCTGCTGCAACTGAAACACCGCCGCCATGGGCGTCTTCAAGCCTTTGATGCGGCCGTGCGGTATGGCGACGCCATGCCCTAAGCCGGTAGAGCCTAAACGCTCACGCGCAAACAAGCTGTCGGCCACCATCGCGCGACTCAATCCGTGCAGACCTTCAAACAGAAGACCCGCCTCTTCAAAAGCGCGTTTTTTACTGGTGACCTCAACTTGCACAAGAACTTGTGCTGGAGGCAGGATGGAAGCTAATCGATTCATGGTGTGAGCGCAGATTATGCACCCCTTGTGAGCCGTACTTAAAAACACAAAAACCGCCAAAAATTAGCGGTTTTTGCAGATTTAGGCACTAAAAAACGTTACATCAGACGCTTGGGGCTTTCGTGATGGTGTTTTTGAAGCTTGTCTTTGTGGCGAACCACTTGCCGGTCCAGCTTGTCCACCAACTCATCCACCGCCGCATACAAATCTTCATGGGCGCTCTCAGCAAACATGTCGTTACCTTTCACATGGATGTTGCATTCAGCCTTTTGGCGACGCTCTTTCTCCGTCTGGTTTTCGATACTCAAGAGCACTTTCACATCCACAACTTGGTCAAAGTGTCGGGTGATTCGATCTAACTTACCTGTCACATAACTGCGCAATGCGGGCGTAACTTCAAGATGGTGACCACTGATCGTCAAGTTCATAAAAGCCTCCTAGAGTGAATTGGCAGTTTCACTATGCGCCTGCCGCCGAGAAAAAACAATAGCTAAGACTCAAAGATTTCGTAAAAAGACCCTGCTGAAAACCCCTACCTTAGGCAGCCTGAGTGCCATAATTCGAGTCACTTCAACAGCGGAGATCTCTCCTTGGAAACCTACCCTAGTCGGTAGCTTTCGGATCGCATCAGGCCCTCGTGCCGCTCGGATTCGAAAGCTGCATTTCACCTCCTTCGAATTTCGGTGCCACACGCACAAGGAACGCCATGCTCAATATTTTCACGCTGGCCAATGGCCGACTCTTCCAAGAAGAGATCGAGTCGCTGGAAGAACTCTCTAAATTTCAACCCATCTGGGTAGACCTAGAAGCCCCCACGGTCGAGGAAAAGCGCTGGATCAAACAGTATTACGGCCTGTCCATCCCCGAGGATGCGATGGACGAAGACATTGAAGAATCCGCCCGCTTTTACCAAGAAGACAACGGCGAACTGCACATCCGCAGTGACTTTTTAATCGCCGACGAAGACGAACCGCGCACCGTGCGCGTGGCCTTCATCTTGAACCAGAACAACGACGCTCTGCGCAGCCGGGGCGTGTTGTTCTCCATCCACGATGAAGATGTGCCTGTGTTTCGCCTGCTACGCATGCGTGCCCGGCGCGCCCCAGGCTTGATTGAAGATGCCAAAGAAGTGCTGCTCAAGCTCTTTGACGCGGATGCCGAATACTCCGCCGACACTCTCGAAGGTATTTACGACCAGCTGGAAAAAGCTGGCAAATTGGTGCTCTCTGAAGACGTGACCGACGCTTTGGCCGGTGATGTGCTGGGCGCCATCGCGCGTCAGGAAGACTTGAACGGACGCATTCGTCGCAACGTGATGGACACCCGACGCGCCGTGAGCTTCATGATGCGCTCGCGCATGCTCAACGCCGACCAGTTTGAAGAAGCGCGCCAAATTTTGCGCGACATTGAATCGCTGGACAACCACACCGCGTTCCTGTTCGACAAGATCAACTTTTTGATGGACGCCACCGTCGGCTTCATCAACATCAACCAAAACAAGATCATCAAGATTTTCTCGGTGGCCAGCGTTGCGTTGCTGCCACCGACGCTGATTGCCAGCATCTACGGCATGAACTTCCAGTACATGCCGGAGTTGAACAAAACTTGGGGCTACCCGTTCGCGCTGGCTTTGATGCTGGCCAGTGCGTTGGTGCCCATGTGGTACTTCCGCAAACGTGGTTGGCTGAAGTAAGCGCGTCAGGCCAGGGCCTTTGAGCCATCACGCCTCATGACACAGGCAACTGCGCCAGCAAACGGTCCAACACGGCCACGCTGTAACGGCTCGCAATGGTTTGGATGAAGCGGGGAAAGTCCACATGCGCGGCATCATCCGCACGGTCTGAGATGGTGCGAATGGCCGCCAAGGGCACGCCGTAATCACGGCACACCTGCGCCATGGCCGCGCACTCCATCTCCACGGCCAACGCTTGCGGCAGACGCCGCTGCAGCTCTGCACTCTCTGCGTTGGTCGACACAAACCGGTCACCACTGGCCACCAAGCCTTGATGCACCGTGGCAGCATCCAGCGCCAAACCCAGCCAGTCGCTGGGCGGCAAACTTTGCACCAAATCCGCCAACGCCAAGGGCGCAACGGCCAAGAGCGCATCACTCAAAGCGACATCCGAAGGGAAATGGGTCATGCCGGTCAACGGCACTTCATGGCGCGGAAATAGCGGCGAGGCATCCATGTCGTGTTGCACGAACGCACGTGCCACCACCACATCGCCCACGTTGACATGTGGCGCCAAACCACCGGCCACGCCAGTAAAGAGCATGCGGGTGACACCAAATCGCTCAATCAGGGTCGTGGCCGTGGTGGCAGCCGCCACCTTGCCGATGCGAGACAACACGGCGACGACCTCATGGCCATGCCAATGCCCGATCCAAAACTCACGGCCTGCCACCACCGTTTTCTGCTCGTCGGGCATGCGCGCCAGCACCGCAGCCAGCTCTTCGTGCATGGCGCTGACCAGAGCAAGTCGGCTCATTTTTGATCGCGTAATTCGCGGCGCAACACTTTGCCCACCGGCGTCTTGGGCAAGTCGGCACGAAATTCGATGACGCGGGGCAATTTATAGCCGGTGAGGTTTTGTTTGCAGTAGTCACGCACGTCGGTTTCCGTCAAAGCAGGGTCTTTTTTGACCACCACCAATTTGACCGCTTCGCCCGAGCGCTCGTCTGGAATGCCGATCACGGCACACTCCAACACACCGGGCAAGCTCGCCACCACGTCTTCGACCTCATTCGGATAGACGTTGAAACCGCTGACCAAAATCATGTCTTTTTTGCGATCGACGATGCGGAAAAATCCACGCTCATCCATCACACCCACATCGCCGGACTTGAAGAAGCCGTCTTGCGTCATCGCCCGTGCGGTTTCGTCAGGACGCTGCCAATACCCCGCCATCACCTGCGGACCGCGAATGACAATTTCACCTGGCACGCCTGGCGCAACCTCACGGCCATCGTCGTCAATGATCTTCATTTCTGTGCTGGGAATTGGCACACCAATGCTGCCGGTGTATGTCGAACTGGTCACGGAGTTACAGCTGGCGGAAGGGCTGGTTTCAGACAAGCCGTAGCCTTCGCAAATTGGGCAACCTGTTTTCTCCAGCCATATCTTGGCCACCGCACCTTGGACGGCCGTACCGCCCCCCAACGACACCACCAAATGCGACCAATCTACTTTGCCAAAATCTGGATGGTTGGCCAAACCATTGAACAAGGTATTAACCGCAGGAAACATGTGAAAGCGATGCTTAGACAGCTCCTTGATCACCGCCGGCAAATCGCGCGGATTGGGAATCAAGATTGAACAACCGCCCACGCGCATGGTCAGCATCATGTTGATGGTGAACGCAAAGATGTGATACAGGGGCAAAGCGCAAACAAACGTGAGCTGTTCATCAGCGGGAACGCGTTTGAGCGCTGGGTCATTCCACGCCGCAGACTGCAGCACGTTGGCCACCAAATTGCGGTGCAGCAACTCTGCGCCTTTTGACACACCGGTGGTACCGCCGGTGTACTGCAGCACCGCCAAATCGTCACCCGTGATCGCTGGCAAAGTCAGCGTGCTGCGTTCACCAAAAGACAAGGCGTCGTTGAAACGCACCACATCTGGCAGTTCAAATGGGGGCACCATTTTTTTAACGCGACGCACCACTTGGTTGACCACAAACCCTTTGAGCAGGCCCAAACGATCACCCATGGCGCATAGCACCACATGCTTCACCGGCGTTTTAGCGAGGCATTGCTGCAGCGTAGCCGCAAAGTTTTCCAAAATCACAATGGCTTTGGCGCCCGAATTTTTGAGCTGACCTTCCAGCTCACGCGGGGTGTACAGGGGATTGATGTTGACCACCACAAAACCTGCGCGCAGCACCGCAGCCACAGCCACGGGATATTGCAAAACGTTAGGCAACATGATGGCCACACGGTCGCCCGCCACCAACCCCAGACCTTGCAGATACGCGGCAAACACTTGGCTCAAGCGATCCAACTCGGCATAGGACATGTCGCGCCCCATGAAGTTAAACGCTGGCCTATCGCCATAACGCCTAAAGCTGTCTTGCATCAACTCCACCAGCGACGCATACGCACTGGTATCAATGTCAGCGGGGACGCCTTCAGGGTAGGCGCTCAGCCAAGGGCGATTCATCATGCTTATTCCACTGCCTTGATCATGTCTTCCACCACCTTCTTCGCATCGCCAAAGACCATCATGGTTTTGTCCATGTAGAACAACTCATTGTCCAAACCGGCATAACCCGCGGCCATTGAGCGTTTGTTCACGATGATTGTTTTGGCCTTGTAGGCTTCCAAAATTGGCATGCCATAAATGGCGCTGCCTTTTTGCAACGCAGCGGGGTTGACCACGTCGTTGGCGCCCAAAATGATGGCCACGTCGGCTTGCGCAAACTCGCCGTTGATGTCTTCCATCTCGAACACTTGGTCGTAAGGCACTTCAGCTTCGGCCAACAACACGTTCATGTGGCCAGGCATGCGGCCTGCTACGGGGTGAATGGCGTACTTCACGGTGATGCCTTTGTGCATCAGTTTTTCAGCCAACTCATTCACCGCATGCTGCGCACGCGCCACCGCCAAACCGTAGCCGGGCACGATGACCACGGTCTCCGCGTTGGCCAAGATATAAGCCGCATCGTCGGCGCTACCGCTCTTGACAGGACGCTGCTCTTGCGCACCTGCCACCGCCGTGGTGGCTTCGGCACCAAAGCCGCCCAAGATCACGCTGAAGAACGAGCGGTTCATGGCCTTGCACATGATGTAACTCAAGATCGCGCCCGAGCTTCCCACCAACGAACCCGCAATGATCAACATGCTGTTGTTCAACGAAAAACCAATACCGGCTGCCGCCCAGCCCGAATAGCTGTTGAGCATGGACACCACCACCGGCATGTCCGCACCACCAATCGGGATGATGATGAGCACGCCCAGCACAAACGACAAAGCCAGCATGGCAAAGAACGCTGTCCAGCTCTCCGAGGCGACAAACATCAAGCCCAGACCCAAGGTGGCCAAACCGAGCACCAAGTTCAGCATGTGCTGACCCGCAAAGCTCACAGGCGCGCCTTGGAACAAACGGAATTTGTATTTACCCGACAACTTGCCAAACGCAATCACCGAGCCGCTGAAGGTGATGGCACCAATCGCTGCCCCCAAAAACAGCTCCAAACGGTTGCCCGCAGGAATGGGGAAGCGCTGAACCATTTCCGTGATCACCAAACCACTGGCGGTTTGCACCCCCGCGGCCACCTCTTGCGGTGCGGCGGTGATGCCAAAAGCCCAAGGCTCAGCCACAGCCGCCACGCCAATGAACACCGCAGCCAAACCAATCATGCTGTGCATGAACGCCACGAGTTCGGGCATCTTGGTCATCTCGACGCGCTGCGCCATGAGGGTACCCGCACCGCCGCCGATCACCAGACCCAGCAACACCCAACTCATGCCGATGCCAGAGCCCGACAGCTTGATGATCAACGCTGCCGTGGTGATGACGGCAATCGTCATCCCCGCCATGCCGAACACGTTGCCGCGAATCGACGTGGTGGGATGGCTCAAGCCTTTGAGCGCCTGGATGAAACACACGCTCGCCACCAAGTACAGCAAGGTGACCAAATTCATTGACACAAAGTCCATGTTCATGCTTTGTCTCCTGTCGCCGCTTTAGCAGGCTTGTCTTTTTTCTTGAACATTTCCAACATGCGACGCGTGACCATGAAGCCACCAAACACGTTGACGGCAGCCAGCATCACCGCCAGCACGCCCATGGTCTTACCCAGCGTGGTCTCGGTCATGGCGGCGGCCAACATGGCACCCACGATGACGATGGCTGAAATCGCATTGGTGACGGCCATCAAAGGCGTGTGCAACGCAGGCGTGACGGTCCACACGACGTGGTAGCCCACGTAAATGGCCAACACAAAAATGATGAGGTTGATGAGGGTGGGGGAGACGGCATCCATATTCTTAGGTCCTTGCGATCACTTTTTAACCACGGCGCCATCACGGGTGACCAAGCAGGCCGCCACGATGTCGTCTTCCAGATCGATGTGCAACGCGCCTTCTTTGTTGATGACGAGCTTTAAAAAATCGAGCACGTTGCGGGCATAGAGTGCGCTCGCGTCGGCGGCAACCAAGGCCGGTAAGTTGGTTTCACCCACCAAAGTCACGCCGTGCTTGATCACGGTTTTGCCGGCCTCTGTCAGCGGGCAGTTACCGCCCACGCCATCGGCACCTTTGCCAGCCGCAATGTCAATGATGACCGAGCCTGGCTTCATGGCTTGCACCATTTCTGCCGTCACCAACACGGGGGCGGCACGGCCGGGGATCAAGGCGGTGGTGATCACCACATCGGCCTGTGCCACGCGCTTGGCCACTTCCACCTTTTGGCGGTCCAGCCAGCTTTGCGGCATGGGACGGGCATAACCGCCCACCCCTTCCGCCGCTTCTTTTTCTTCCGCCGTTTCAAACGGCACATCAATGAACTTGGCGCCCAAAGACTCCACTTGCTCTTTCACGCTGGGGCGCACGTCGGTGGCTTCAATCACCGCGCCCAAACGCTTGGCCGTTGCGATGGCCTGTAAGCCCGCCACGCCCACGCCCAGAATCACCACGCGTGCGGCTTTGACGGTGCCCGCTGCGGTCATCAACATGGGGAAAAAGCGTTGGTATTTGTCTGCGGCCAGCATGACGGCTTTGTAGCCCGCGATGTTGGCTTGGCTCGAGAGCACGTCCATGCTCTGCGCACGCGTCGTCCTAGGCGCGGCTTCCAGCGCGAACCCAACGGCACCTGCAGACGCCAAACGCTGCAACCCCTCGGCATTGAAAGGCTCCAACATGCCCACCACAGCGCTGCCGGATTGAACGCTAGCGGCCTCTGCCGCCTCTGGCACACGCACCTTGAGCACCAAATCAGAGGCCCATGCCTGCGCGGCATCCACGATGGACACACCCACGGCGGCGTATGCCGCGTCCGTGATGCTGGCGGCAACACCTGCGCCCGACTGCACACGCACCGTGTGGCCTTGCGCGATCAATTTTTTAGCCGTCTCTGGCGTGATGGCCACACGGGTTTCACCGGCCGATATTTCGGCAGGAACGCCAATCTGCATGGGGAGCTCCTAATAGATAAGTTCGTCGTTGTCAGAACGAAGAAAGGTTACACCAGAATCACTAGGATCTTGAGACGGACTTACCCGAAAGATAATGCTGAAATGAACAAACGTTGGAAACCCAGCGTCACCGTTGCCGCCATCATTGAACGCGACGGACGCTATCTGCTCATTGAAGAACACACGCCCGAAGGCCTGCGTCTGAATAACCCTGCGGGTCACCTCGATCCAGGCGAGTCTCCAGAAGCGGGTTGCGCGCGCGAAGCCTTTGAAGAAACCACACACACCTTTGCCCCCACTGAGCTGGTCGGCATCTACATGTCACGCCTTGAGCGCCCTGCTCGCGAAGGGCGCGCAGCGGAAGACGTGACCTACCTGCGCTTTGCCTATTGCGGCACCTTGGGCGACTCGGTGGCAGGCGCCAAGCTGGACCACGGCATCGTGCGCACTTTGTGGATGACGGCAGACGAGGTGCGCGCCAATGCGCATCGGTTGCGCAGCGCCTTGGTGCTGCGTTGCATCGAAGATCATCAAAATGGCCAACGGTTCCCGCTGAGCATGGTCTACACCGACCCCAGCGTAGCACGCCCCGCAAAGGGATAATTGCCCCTATGGCAAACAACAAACGTGTGGTGGTGGGACTCAGCGGCGGCGTGGACTCTGCGGTCACGGCCTACCTGCTCAAACAACAGGGCTATGAGGTCATCGGCATCTTCATGAAAAACTGGGAGGATGACGATGACTCCGAGTTTTGCTCCTCCAACATCGATTTTGTTGACGCCGCTGCGGTAGCTGACGTGATTGGCATTGAGATTGAACACGTCAACTTTGCCGCTGAGTACAAAGACCGTGTGTTCGCCGAGTTCTTGCGCGAGTACCAAAGCGGGCGCACGCCCAACCCCGACATTTTGTGCAACGCCGAAATCAAGTTCAAAGCGTTTCTTGACCATGCCATGCGCTTGGGCGCTGAAAAAATTGCCACAGGCCACTACGCGCGTGTTCGCGAAGTCAACGGCGAATTTCAGCTGCTCAAAGGCTTAGACCCCAGCAAAGACCAAAGCTACTTTTTGCATCGCTTGAACCAAGCGCAGTTGTCTAAAACCATGTTTCCCGTTGGTGAGTTGCACAAAACTGAAGTGCGCCGCATCGCCGACGAAATCGGTTTGCCCAACGCCAAGAAAAAAGACTCGACCGGCATTTGCTTCATTGGTGAGCGCCCTTTCCGTGACTTCTTGAACCGCTACATCGCCAACGCACCAGGCCCCATCAAAGACGAGCGCGGCCGCAAGATTGGCAACCACGTGGGATTGAGTTTTTACACCTTAGGTCAACGTCAAGGCTTGGGCATTGGGGGGCTCAAGGCAAAAGGCGCAGACATGGAAGCACTCCGCGCCCGCGGATTGCGCGGCGCTGGCGAACACCAGCCGTGGTTTGTGGCGCGCAAAGACTTGGCCACCAACACCTTGTACGTGGTGCAAGGCCATGACCATCCGTGGTTGCTTTACGGCTCGCTGCATGCGGATGACCTGAGTTGGTGTGCCCCGCACCAGCCAGCACCTGGACGCTACGCGGCCAAAACCCGCTACCGCCAAACAGACGCACCTTGCGCACTGAGTTACAACGAAAAAGGCGAGCTGGTGCTCGCCTTTGATGATCCTCAGTGGGCCGTCACACCTGGCCAATCGGCGGTGCTGTATGACGGTGACATTTGTTTGGGTGGCGGGGTGATTGCCAGCGCTGCAGCGCTGAGCACAACACCCGCCTGAGCGGTCACGAGGCTGCCATACGCTTACTTCACGGCGTCAGCTTTAGGCGCAGCTTCAGCCTTCTTGGCCTCGTGCTTGGCCTTACCGAGGTGTTTGCCTTCGGCTTTTTCCGCTTTCACGGCGGGTACAGCATCTGCTTTGGCAGCAGCAGCGGAGGCGGGCGTTGCGGGCGTGGCTGGTGTCGCAGGAGCCGCAGGTGGCACAGCAAAAGCTGCGGCAGAAAATGCACCAACGATCAAAGTGGCAATCAGCTTGTTCATAAAAGTTTCCTTTAGGTTGTTGAACAACTCCAAGTTGGAGTGCACCTACAACGGAGGCTGAATGACAGATGTTGACCTGAATATTTAATTATTTGCGTCAACGTTTCGCGCAACTTTGCCGTTACGCCAGCTTTGAAATCACATTCGTTGTGACCAGTGACCTTGGCATTTGGGGCACGTGATCTCGATGTGACGGAAGTAATTGCCTCGACATTTTTGCTGGCAATGCGGACAGCGCACCACCACTTTGTCGTTCAACACTTGAGGTATTTCAATCGCATCTGCAAGCACAAAAAGCGGCGCCCTCAAGTCGTAGCAATTCGATTTTTTGAAATGAATTTGAACGCCTGAAATCTGCGCGTCGACGTTAGCCAAATCAGCCGTCTCGATGAAGATGTTGGACAACTTGTCACCCAAGCCATCCACCGACTTGTACCAACGGGACTCGGGCAATATCTCGATCAACGCCAATCCCGCCCGATTGAGCACCACCTTCTCAGCCTGCGGTACCACAAGGCGTGACTGCTCCATCAACAACTTCACAGCATATTGCGAGTGGTTTTGGTAGGCGTAAAAGTAGTGCCCAAAATAAAGACACCCGTCCAATGGATTGCCAAACGAATACCACCTGAGGGCCAACAAGCGCAGGACGTTGACGACTGTCTTTGTATCTTCTTTGACGGTGAACAAACGGTCGTTGATGCATGCAATCAGCACCAAGCGCAATGCCGTCTCAAACCCCAAATCTTGGCGCACACCTTGCGGGTGGCCAAACATGTTTTTTTGGGTAATGCTGCGCTGCGCAATCGCCATCGTTCGAAAAAACTCTGGCATGGCAGCATTCACTTGAGGCAACTTTTCTTGAAATAATTTCGCCTGATGGGCGTCAGATCGAAGATGCTCAAATGGATACTGCATGGCGTTCACCTAGTCTTTGCTGAGATGGGCCACCAAATCAGATTTGATGGTTTCAAAGTCAATCGGTTGCGTGACCCCTTCACGAATCAACGAATACGTGTTGATCCAGCCGTGGTGAATTCTGATTCGGCAATCGAATGCTTTTTCGAACAAATCAATGACCTGAATTTCGTCCAACGAGTTTTTGTCCAGTTGGGTAATCAAGGCCTGACTCTCTTTGGACGTCACGGTTGAAGGCTTAGCTTCAATTGACGCCTTTTTCGCTGTCAATGAGGCGCGTAAATCGTCATAGATTTTGCGCAAGGTCGGATTGCCGATGACCGCATACGCCTCATTCAACACCGCCATCTTCGCCGTGTTTTCGACTTTGTTCGAAAGGTGTCGATCAGGGTGGTACTTTTGCGCCAAGGCTTTGTAAGCGGCTTTGATCACGACCTCTTCTACATCGTGCAGCAGTCCTAATGTTTTGTAGTGGTTTTTCATTCAAATCATGGATAAGCCAATAACGTAAAAGCCGGTTGACTTGAGATCAACCGGCTTTGCATTCGGTGTTCATTGAGTTGAACGCCCATCGAATCATCCAACCTCAAAAAGGAATGTCATCATCCATGTCGTCAAAGCCGCCGCGTGCAGGTGCGGGCGCAGGGGCTTGACGTTGGGGCGCGGGTGCGGCTTGGCGAGCAGGCGCTGCAGGGCGGCTGTAACCACCGCCACCTTCTTCGCCACCACCGCTGGGGCCGCCCATGCCTTCACGGCCGCCCAAGAGTTGCAGTTCGGTGGCGATGATGTCCACGGTGTTTTTTTCCACGCCTGTGGTTTTGTCGGTGTAGACGCCGTATTTCAAACGACCTTCGACATAGATAGGACGGCCCTTTTTGACGTATTCGCCAGCGATCTCGGCCAAACGGTCATAAAACGTGACGCGGTGCCACTGGGTGTCTTCGATCATCTCGCCGCTGTTTTTGTCTTTGCGACGGCTCGATGTCGCCACGCTCACGTTGGCCACGGCTTGGCCGCTGGGCAGGTAGCGCACTTCAGGGTCGCGGCCACAGTTGCCGACGAGAATTACTTTATTAACGGATGCCATGGGTCAATTCCTCCAGATAAGGGCTAATTATGCGGTCTTGGGAGTGGTCACAGGACGGGCAGGGGCGACCATCGGCCACGCTACCACCAACCACAACACCATCAGCGCCGCACAGCTCAAAAACAAACCTTGTGTGCCGTAGCTCTTGACGAGCTGACCGCCCATCAACCCACCGGCAAAAAACCCCAGCGATTGCAAGGTGTTGTACACCCCCATCGCCGCGCCGCGCGACGCCGCTGGCGCAATGCGCGACACCAAGCTGGGCTGCGTGGCCTCCAGCACGTTGAAGCCACAGAAAAACACAAACAGCAACACAGCCAGTGACGTGATCGACGGCGCACCCGACGACACCCACAGCAGCGCCACTTGCACCAGCGCAATCAAGCCAATGGCACTCAAAAACACGCCACGCAAATAGCCACGGCGCTCCATCGGAAACACACCGCCCATGACCACAAACGACGCCAGCACGGCGGGAAGGTAAATTTCCCAATGGTCATTCTTGGGCAGTCCAGCCTGCACCAAAAAGGCAGGAATCGCCACCCACATCGCCAGTTGCACTGCGTGCAACACAAACACGCCCACGTTCAAGCGCAACAACGCCGGATTTGCCAAAACTTGGCGTAAACCGCCCCGGGCCGCATCTTTGTGCACCACCGGCTCAGCGGGAACCGCCCAAATCACCACCGCACAGCCGATCACGGCCAGCACGGCCGTCAGCGTGAACAAGCCCGACAAACCGATCCATGTCGCCAACAACGGCGACAACACCAACGACAGCGCAAACATCAAACCAATGCTCGCACCCACCAACGCCATGGCTTTGGTGCGCACGTTGTCGCGGGTCAAATCAGCCAGCAACGCGGTCACGGCGGCAGAAACGGCGCCGGCGCCTTGCAGGGCACGGCCCATCAGCAGTTGGTTCAAGGTGTCAGCCATACCCGCCATGGCGCTGCCTAAAGCGAACACCAACAGACCCAACACGATCACGCGTTTGCGCCCAAACCGGTCCGAGGCCATGCCGAACGGAATTTGCAGCACGCCCTGCGTGAGGCCGTAAATGCCCATCGCCAAGCCAATGAGGGCGGGGTCGTCACCGCCGGGGTACTTGCGGGCCTCTAGGGCAAACACAGGCAAGACCAAAAACAGGCCCAGCATGCGCAAAGCAAAGATAGACGCCAAGGTGCCGCTGGCACGCCGCTCGGTGGGCGTCATGGAGGGGCTGTCGTCGAGGGAGGGGTCGGGGGTTAAGTTCATCGTCACAAGGGGAATTGTCCTGCATTCCGCGCCGCCCAAACTGGGGGCCACTATCATGGCGGGTTGCCCTTAATTTGACTGCCCCGTGAACAAACCCACCGATGACGGCGCCTACTTAGGCCAAGCCATGCACCACCCCTCTGCCATGCGAAACATCAGCATTCGCGGGGCGCGCACGCACAACCTGAAAAACATCGACCTCGACATTCCGCGTAACCAGCTGGTGGTCATCACGGGCTTGTCGGGTTCTGGCAAGTCCAGCCTTGCGTTTGACACGCTGTATGCCGAAGGCCAACGCCGTTATGTGGAAAGCCTCTCGGCGTATGCCCGTCAGTTTTTGGGCCGCTTGGACAAGCCCGATGTCGACCTGATTGAGGGCCTGTCGCCCGCCATCAGCATTGAGCAAAAAGCCACCAGCCACAACCCACGCTCGACCGTGGGCACGGTGACCGAAATTCACGACTACCTGCGCTTGCTATTTGCCCGCGCGGGCACGCCCTATTGCCCCGACCACAACTTGGCGCTGCAAGCGCAAAGCGTGTCGCAAATGGTGGACGCCGTCATGGCGCTGCCCGAAGACACCAAGCTCATGCTGCTCGCGCCCATCGCTCGCAACCGCAAGGGCGAGTACAGCGAAATCTTCACGCAGCTGCAAGCACAAGGCTATGTGCGCTTTCGCATCGAAGGCAAGGTGTACGAATACGATGACCTGCCCGAGCTGAAGAAAACCGAGAAGCACGACATCGACGTGGTGGTGGACCGCATCAAGGTGCGCCACGAAGCGCCAGCGGCCGCCGCGCCTGTGGCAGCACCCAGCATTGGCGACATCGCCACCGCCCCAACCGCACCGCCGCCGCCCGCCCTGCGCCAGCGTTTGGCCGAGAGCTTTGAAGCCGCCTTGCGTTTAGCCGAAGGGCGCGCCATTGCGCTAGAGATGGACACGGGCGTGGAGCACGCGTTCAACGCCAAGTTTTCTTGCCCGCAGTGCACGTATTCCATCAGCGAGCTTGAACCCCGTTTGTTCTCGTTCAACTCACCCGTGGGCGCTTGCCCCTCGTGCGATGGCTTGGGCCACCAAGACTTTTTCGACCCCGCACGCGTGGTGGCGTTTCCGTCATTGAGCCTCGGCAGCGGCGCCATCAAGGGCTGGGACCGCCGCAACGCGCATTACTTCACCCTGCTGGAGAGCTTGGCCAAACATTACAAGTTTGACCTTGACGCCCCGTTTGAAAACCTCAGCCCCGACGTGCGCCAAGTGCTGCTTTACGGCTCGGGCGACGAAGAAATCAAGTTCAACTACAGCTTGGACAGCGGCGCATCGGGCGGCAAAAAACTCAGCAAAAAGCACCCCTTCGAAGGCATCTTGGTCAACATGGAGCGCCGCTACCACGAGACCGACTCGGTGGTGGTGCGCGAAGATTTGGCGCGCTACCGCGGCACGCGCTCGTGCGTGGCCTGCGGCGGCACACGACTGCGCCGCGAAGCGCGCAATGTGCGCATTGGCGACGGCGCGCAAATGCGCGGCATTTTTGACATCAGCCACACCACACTGGGCGAATGCTTTGGCTACTTCAACACCCTGCAACTGCAAGGTGCCAAGGCCGAGATTGCCGACAAAGTGGTGCGCGAAATTGCCTCACGCCTGAAGTTCTTGAACGACGTGGGCCTGAACTACCTCAGCCTCGACCGCAGTGCCGACACGCTGTCGGGCGGCGAAGCACAACGCATTCGCTTGGCGTCACAAATTGGCTCGGGCCTGACGGGTGTGATGTACGTGCTGGACGAACCCAGCATTGGCCTGCACCAACGCGACAACGACCGCCTCATCGACACCCTCAAACACCTGCGCAACATTGGCAACAGCGTGATCGTGGTCGAGCACGACGAAGACATGATTCGCTGCGCCGACTTCTGCGTGGACATGGGCCCCGGCGCGGGCGTGCACGGTGGTCAAGTGATGGCCAGTGGCACTCCCGCCGAAATCGAAGCCAACCCCAACTCGCTGACGGGCCGCTATTTGGCACAAACCCTGCGCATTGACGTGCCCACAAAGCGCAACAGCTTTTGGCCCGTGCCCGCCGACGACTTGGCCTACAACCGCAAGCTCGACAAAGACGCGAGCGAGCACCAAGTCATCCGCATCAAAGGCGCACGCGGCAACAACCTCAAAAACGTGACCGCTGACTTCCCTGTCGGCTTGCTCACCTGCGTCACTGGGGTGTCGGGCTCTGGCAAGTCAACGCTGGTCAACGAGACGCTGTACACCGCTGCCGCGCACGCCATTCACCGTGCCCACGACGAGCCCGCAGCACACGACGAAATCACGGGCCTCGACTACTTCGACAAAGTCATCAACGTCGACCAATCGCCCATTGGCCGCACGCCTCGCAGCAACCCCGCCACCTACACCGGCTTGTTCACGCCTATTCGCGAACTGCTGGCCGAAGTGCCGATGGCGCGCGAACGCGGCTACGGCCCAGGGCGCTTCAGCTTCAACGTGGCTGCAGGCTCGGGCGGTGGCCGCTGCGAAGCCTGCCAAGGCGACGGCATGGTGAAAGTCGAGATGCACTTCTTGCCCGACGTGTACGTGCCCTGCGACGTGTGCGCGGGCTTGCGCTACAACCGCGAAACGCTAGAGGTCATGTACAAGGGCAAAAACATCGCGCAAATTTTGACGCTCACCGTCGAAGCCGCGCTGGTGTTTTTCAACGCTGTGCCCAACATCGCCCGCAAGCTGCAAACCTTGATGGACGTGGGCTTGTCTTACCTGCAGCTCGGCCAAGCCGCCACCACCCTGTCGGGTGGTGAAGCACAACGCGTGAAGCTGGCCTTGGAGCTGAGCAAACGCGACACCGGCCGCACGCTCTACATCTTGGACGAGCCCACCACGGGCCTGCACTTTGCCGACATTGCACTGCTGCTGAAAGTGCTGCAGCACTTGCGCGATGCGGGCAACACCATCGTCATCATCGAGCACAACCTCGACGTCATCAAAACCGCCGATTGGCTGATTGACATGGGGCCAGAGGGCGGCAGTGGGGGTGGCATGGTGGTGGGTGTGGGCACACCCGAAGACCTGGCGGCCAACCCTGCCAGCTTTACCGGCAAATACTTGAAGCGCTTGCTGCCCAGCTGAGTGCGCTGCCCGAGGGGCAGCACCACATCACCACTTAACCGTGCTGATGCCCATGCGCGCCATGCACATGGCGGTGGGCAATTTCTTCAGCCGTGGCGGCGCGCACATCCGTCACGGTGCAGCTGAAACGCAGGGCTTGGCCCGCCAATTCGTGGTTGCCATCCAGATGCACTTCGGGCCCTTTGATTTTGACCACGTTGAACACGCGCGGCTGACCGTCGTCGCCCGCACCTTGCAACTGGCCGCCCACTTTCACGCCCGGTGGGAATTCGGCTTTAGGAATGACGCGCACCAACGATTCGTCGCGTTCGCCAAACGCGTCTTCGGCGCTCAAATCCAGCTTGACGGCAAAGCCCACCGCTTGGCCATTGAGCGCGGCTTCGACCTTGGGAAAGATGTTTTCGTAGCCGCCGTGCAAATACGACAAATGCCCCGAGTCCAAAGGCTTGCCTGCGGGTGTGGTGACTTGGTATTTGATGGTGACGGCCGTGTCTTGGGTGATCTGCATGGCTAGGCGTTTGAATGAAAACCGCCATTGTCCACGACCGCGCAGCCCACCCGCCTTCAGGCCTTACCATTCCCTCCCATGAAACCTGTCATCCGTGTCTTCTTTAAAACCGTGCGCCTCGTGCTGGGCCCCGTCATGCTGCTCAAAGAGCGCCTCACCCAACCCAAGGGCGTGCAGCGCGACGCTGCCGCACAAGCCGCCGTTGAGCTGCAGTGCCAAAGCTTGGCGCTTTACCAATTCAGCACTTGTCCGTTTTGCATCAAGGTGCGCCAAGAAATGCGCCGCTTGTCATTGCCCATCGACAAGCGCGATGCACAACACGACAGCACCCACCGCAATGCACTGCTAGAAAGCACTGGCGCCACCAAAGTGCCTTGCCTGCAAATCACCGACGCCAACGGCCAAACCCAATGGCTGCAAGACTCGACCGCCATCGTGACCTACCTGCGCGAGCGGTTTCAGCCCGCCGCACTTTAAAAAATCAGCAGCCGCAGCAGTGCTGCACGCCATGGAAACCGAACTCAAACTCACCTTGGTCGCACAAGACCTGCCGCGGTTGCTGACGCATCCGCTGCTGGCAACGGGCGGCAGCACGCAACGCTTGCTCAATACCTATTTCGACACACCCGATCTGGCGCTGCAACAGCGTCGCATGGCCGTGCGCGAACGCTTGGCAGGCACGCAATGGCTGCTGACCGTGAAGACCGCAGGCCAAAGCGAAAACGGCCTGTCACGCCGCCAAGAGTGGGAAGGCCCGACCACGCCGGGCACGCTGCAGTTCGATGCGTTGGTAGATGACACCGCACTTGCCGCCGATCTGATGACGCTTCGCCCCCATTTACAGGCGCTGTTTTGCACCGACTTTGAGCGCCAGCGCTGGGTCGTCACGCACGAGGGCGCCCACATCGAAGTCGCCCTCGATCAAGGCCAAATTCACGTGCCCGGCACCCCCCTGAGCGAGCCGCTGCTAGAGCTCGAACTCGAATTGCTCAGCGGCCCCGAATCTGCACTGACCGCCTTGGCCGATGTGCTGCGCCAAACCCCGCAAGGCCCCGTCACACTCACGCCCAGCGATGCCAGCAAAGCGCAGCGAGGCATGGCGTTGTGGCAACGCCGAACCTGACCTCTTGTGCGCAGGCGTCATCTGGCGCGTCGGCCTGTCGGTTGCTTTAGGTGATACCGCATCGTCGGAGGCTGGTGTACAAAACGCTCTAATTTTGGAGCGCCCGATGACCCAGACCGCACACACCGCCTTGCCCCATGCCCAACCCGCCGACGTCGGCCTTTGCCCCGAGCGCACCCAACGCCTGATGGACGTGCTGCGCCGCGAAGTGGCCAGCGGGCGTTTGCCGGGGGCCGTGGCCATGATTGCCCGCCAAGGAAAGATTGCCCTCTTCGAAGCCGTGGGTCAGCAAGACCCCGCCAGCGGTTCGACCATGCAGCCCGACAGCATCTTTCGCATCTACTCGATGACCAAACCCGTCGTGTCGGTCGCGGTGATGATGCTGGTCGAGCGCGGCCTGTTGTTGCTCAGCGACCCCGTGAGCCACTGGTTGCCTGAATACGCCAACCCGCAAGTGGCCACCGCCAACGGACTAGAGCCGGTCAAGCAAGCCGCCACGGTGCAAGACCTGCTGCGCCACACAGCGGGGCTGACGTATGAGTTTTTGGGCACCTCGTCGGTGCAACAGCAATACGGCCAAGTCAAGATTGGCTCACGCGAGCGCACCAATGCCGAGTTCTCGCAAACGCTGGCAGCACTGCCGCTGCAGTTTCAGCCCGGCAGCGTGTGGGCCTACAGCCGCGCCACCGATGTCCTGGGGCGGCTGGTCGAGGTGGTCAGCGGGCAAAGCTTGGGGACCTTCCTCCAAACCGAAATCTTTGGCCCGCTGGGCATGGTGGACACAGGCTTTTCCGTGCCGCCCGAGCAGCACCATCGCATTGCCGAGCCCTTTGCACACGACCCCGATGGCGGCGTGCCGATGAAGGTGATCGAACCTCGGCAAGTGCCCACCATGGAAGGCGGCGGCGGGGGCTTGATGTCCACCGCCATGGACTACGCCCGCTTTTTGCAATGCCTGCGCAACCGTGGCGAGCTGGACGGTGTGCGCCTGCTCGGCCCGCACACGGTGGACTTCATGACCGCAGACCACTTGGGTGACATCCCGTCCGATGGTCCCTTGCTGCCGCCCGGCCACGGCTTTGGTCTGGGTTTTGCAGTGCGCACGCAGCTGGGCGTGTCACCCGTGCCCGGCTCAGTGGGGCTGTATTACTGGGGCGGCATCGCAGGCACCACGTTTTTTGTGGACCCCGCGCTCGACCTGTACGCCATGCTGATGATTCAAGCCCCGAACCAGCGGGACTATTACAGGCCGCTGTTTCGCGACTTGGTGTACGCGGCGTTGCTGTGAGTCAGACTCAACACCATCCAAACAACAAAAACAGTAAGGTCTCAGCCTTTGGCTGCTTGCAAGGTCTCTCGCGTTTGCAAGGCCACGCGTCGCGCAGCGTCTGCGAAGTCGTCGCCTTTGGACGCATACAAAATCGCACGCGATGAGTTGACGATGATGGGGCCGGTGGTCACACCGTCGGCCACACGCAAACCTGCTTTGACGGTCGCCACCGCATCGCCACCTTGTGCACCCACGCCTGGAATCAGCAAAGGCACGGTGGGTGCGAGTTCACGCACACGCTCAATTTCTTTGGGGTAGGTCGCGCCCACCACCAAGCCCAATTGGCCGTTCAAGTTCCAAGGGCCTTGGGCCAATTTGGCAATGTGCTCGTACATCAAGGGCTGGCCTTCGACCGAAGCGAGGCGTTGGTTTTGCAAATCGTCACCGCCGGGGTTGGAGGTGCGGCACAGCAAGAACGCGCCTTTGCCGTGGTACTTCAAATACGGAGCCACCGAGTCCCAGCCCATGAAGGGCGAGAGGGTGACCGCATCGGCACCGTAGCGCTCAAAGGCTTCGATGGCGTATTGCTCGGCGGTACTGCCGATGTCGCCGCGCTTGGCATCCAAGATGATGGGCACATGGGGCGCCACGCGTCGCATGTGCTCCATCAAACGCTCCAACTGGCCTTCGGCACGGTGTGCGGCGAAGTAGGCGATTTGGGGCTTGAAGCTGTTCACCAAATCAGCGGTGGCATCGACGATGGCGGCGCAGAAGTCGTAAATCTTGTTCGAGTCGCCCTTGATGCGGTCGGGGAACTTGGTGGGTTCGGGGTCAAGGCCCACGCACAGCATGGAAGCGTTTTGGCGCTCGGCGGCGCTCAGCATGTCAAGGAAGGTCATGCGGGGATTTTAGAAGGCTTACCATGTTCCCCCATGAATGCGCAGCACACGCCCCCGCCTGCCTCACAGGCCACCCCAACATCAGCCCAGACACGTCTGCCGCTGCTGACCCGTCGCCAACTGTGGACCCTGATTGCACTGACCCTGGTCTGGGGCTTGAACTGGCCCATCATGAAACTGGGTGTGACGAGCTTTCCACCGCTCACGTTTCGTAGCCTGTCCATGATTGGGGGCTTGCCGTTGTTGGGCTTGGCACTGGTGGTGATGAAAGTGCCATTTCGCATTCCACGGGCGCATTGGCGTGAGTTGCTGGTGCTGTCGGTGTTCAACATGTTTGTGTGGCACATCTTGGTGATCTTGGCGATTCCGCTGCTGTCCAGCGGACGCGCTGCCATCTTGGGCTACACCATGCCGATTTTTTCAGCCATGTGCGGGGTGTGGTGGTTCAAGGCGCCACTGCGACCTCGGCAGTGGTTGGGCGTACTCGCTGCCGCGGTGGGGGTGTTGCTGCTGCTGTGGAATGAATTGACCCACTTTGCCGGCCAACCCGTGGGCGTGCTGATGGTGTTGGTGGCAGCGGCCACTTGGGCGTACGGCACACAGCGTCTGCGCCACACGCATTTGGAGGTGCCCACGCTGACCATTGCGTTTTGGATGACCACCCTCACCACGTTACTGATGATTGGCTTGAGCATCGCCACCGAACAAGACCGCTGGCAAATGCCCGCCCCCAGCACCGCATGGGCCATTGTTTACAACGCGGTCGGCGTGTTTGCTTTTGCACAAGCGGCGTGGCTGACGTTGGCGCGAGGCCTGCCGCCCGTCGCCTCCACCCTGAGCGTGATGTTCATTCCCGTGCTGGGCGTGTTCAGCGGCGCTTGGTGGCTGGGCGAGGTGCTGCACTGGCAAGACTGGACGGCCGTCGCCTTGATGGTGGTGGCCATTGCCTCGGTGCTGTGGCCCGCGAAGGCCGCGTCTTAAGGCTGATCGCTGATCTGCGCCATGGCCAAACACAAATCGGCCCACACCTTGGCTTTTTCTGGCAAGTTGCGCAGCACGTAAGCGGGGTGGTAGGTCACCACCACCGGCACGCCTTGGTAACGCCGCACCTGTCCGCGCAGCTTGCCCAAAGGGGTGGTGTCCAGTTCGGGCACGGTGTCTTGCAGCAAGGCTTGAATGGCCACACGGCCCATGGCCACGATGACTTTGGGTTTGAGCAAGGCCACTTGTTGTTGCAAATACGGCGTGCATTGCGCTGCCTCTTCGCGTTTGGGATTGCGGTTGCCCGGTGGGCTGCACTTGAGCACGTTGGTGATGAACACCCCACCCGCATCGGGTGCCGCGCCTTTTAAAGGACCGGTGCGCGATTGGCCGCAGGCGCGCAGCATGTTGTCGAGCAGCTCGCCCGCAGCGCCCACAAAGGGCTCGCCCTGCGCATCTTCCGCTTCGCCTGGGGTCTCGCCCACGATGAGCCAATCGACCTTGGGGGCTTGACCTTCGGCGACAGGACCACCGACACCAAAAACCGTGTTTTTTCGGGTGCCACACAGGGTGCACGCTTGACAGCTCGCGACGGTGGTTTGCAAGGTGGGCCAGTCCATCTGGTCCAACCCTTCAGGGCGCTGGATGATGACGGGCGCTGCCGTTGCGACGCGGGGGGTCGGCGCCACCGCAGGCGCACGGGCCACGCTCGCGGGTGGCAGCACTTGCGCAGCCAAGTCCGCGGCTGAAGCAAAAGAGGATGGGGTGCCAGAAACGCTGACGTCCGCCATCGATGCGCTCAATCCAGCATCGATGTTGGAACCCGTGGAGGCCAACGCGTGCGGCTCGGGCGCCAAATCCGGCTCCCACGCGGGGGCCCAGACGCGCACATGCATCTCGGCCAGCATGGCGCGTTGACGGGGATCGAGGTTGAGGGACGTCATGACAAAAGGCTCACAGTTTGAACGACATGACCACCGCGTGTTCGCGTTGCCCAAGGTTGGCGGGGTAATAGTTTTTGCGCTCACCGACACGGCGATAACCGTAACGCTCGTACACCTGCATGGCGCGGGCATTGCTGGCACGCACTTCCAGCCACAACCACTCGGCGCCACGTCCGCGGGACCAGACCGCCAAGGCATCCAGCATCAGCACCGCCCAACCTTGGCCCTGAAATTCAGGCGCCACGGTGATGTTGAGCAAATGCACCTCGTCCACCCCCTCCATCGCCACAAAGTAGCCCAGCAAGGTGTCGCCGCCCATCAGCGCCAGCACTTGGTAGCCCGCCTTGAAGGAGTCCGCAAAGTTACCGCGTGTCCAAGGGTGGCTGTACGCGCTTTGCTCCACGCGCAGCACCTCGTCGAGCAGCGCGGGGGTCAGCGGCTCTAGGCGAACTTCGGGTTTCAAAACGGCGCTCATAGGGGCATTGTCGATCAAGCGGCAGACGGCTGTTTCGCCAGCAAACGTTCCTCGGTGGTCTGGGCCACCTTGTCGCGGATGTACAGCGGCAAAGCCTCTTCGGGCGGCACGGCTCTGCCTTGTGCCCACACTTGCGGGGCCAAGCGCAACAAGGCAGTGGCGGTGGGCAAGGCGGCCATTTGCGATGCGGAGGCGGTGAAAGCCTCGGGCCATCGTCCGGCGTACACGCCCCATGCGTTGCCTGCGGCGATGAAAGCAGGCACGCGGGTGCCAGAGCTGCCGTCACTTGCCTCGTCGGCTGCCCAAGTGCTGGGCCAATGCAGTGTGTCTGGGTTTTGCAATTCGGCTTCTTGCACGCAACGCCATGTGGGCACAGCGTCGCGGTCAGACGGGTCGCACTCGTAAGCGGCCACGTACACCTGGTCCATGCGGGCGTCTAGCACTGCGAGCACGCGGGTGACGGGTGTCAGGGGGCGGGCCACATCCTGCGGCGCAGAGGGCGCCATCTCGTAGGCTTGCGCCGCGCCGCACGCGTAGCGGGCTTCTTCGGCCACCGCCAACAAGGTGTCGATGGGCAACACGGGCACGTCAGCACCAAAGGCCAAGCCCTGCGCCACCGAGCATGCGGTGCGCAAACCGGTGAATGCCCCCGGCCCGCGCCCAAACACCACGGCTTGCAAATCGGCAAAGGCCAAGCCTGCTTCACCCATCAAACGCAAAGTCTGTGGCAAGGTCTGCGACGACGCCTGTGCGCCGCCTGCGCTGGTGTGCGCCCACGTTTGTGCGCCACGCGAGACGGCGAGGGAGAGGGTGTCGGTGCTGGTCTCTAAGGCCAGCCAAGGCTTGTTTTGCATGGCGTGATTATCTCGCTGTGATAATTTGCCTATGACCTTGATGCGCAGGCCCCTCTCTCTCTTTGTTCGGCCTTTGACTTGGCGTCTTGTTTTACCGCTGGCCTTGATGCAACAAACGCGCACCGCCACCCCACACCGACGCAACGTATGGGCCATGGTGGCCATGTTGTCGCTCGCGGCTGTCGCCCCTCACCTCAGTCACGCCCGCCCCGAAACGCGAACCCAAGCAGCACGAACCCAAGCCGTGCCCCATCACACCCCGGGTGACCTCGGCCAACTGCCCCCCGAGGTGGACGCAGCGTTGCAACGGGCCAAAGTGCCCCGCGACGCCTTTCATGTGATGGTGGTGGAAGCCAGCGGTCATGCTGCGCCGCGTTTGAGCCACCAAGCGCAAGTGCCGGTTAACCCCGCCTCGCTGATGAAGCTGGCCACCACCACCGCCGCACTCGACCTGCTCGGCCCTGCCTTCGTGTGGCGCACCCCCGTGTTTGTGGACGGCCCCGTGCGCGACGGTGTGCTGCAAGGCAACATCTACATGCGCGGCAGCGGCGACCCACGCTTGGGCGTGGAGCGCGTGTGGCTGCTGATGCGCCGTTTGCAGGGCTTGGGTATTCAAAAAATTCAAGGCGACATCGTGCTTGACCGCAGCGCCTTCGAGGTGCCGCCCCGCGATGCCGCCAGCTTTGACGGCGAGCCCCTGCGCCCCTACAACGCTGCGCCCGATGCGCTGCTGTTGAACTTCAAATCGCTGCTGATTCAGTTCGTACCCGACCGCGCAGCCAACGTGGCTCGCGTGCACGTGGAGCCGCCGATGGCAGGGGTGCAATTCCCCACCACCGTGCCCCTGTCCGCCGGAGATTGCAACGATTACCGCACCAGCCTGCGCGCTGACTGGACCGACGCCACGCGGCCCCGATTTGCAGGCAACTTTCCTGCCGTGTGTGGTGAAAAGATGTGGCCCATCGCCTACAGCGCGCCCCAACAATTCGCGGGTCGTGCGGTGTTGGGCATGTGGCAACAGCTGGGCGGCCAACTCAGCGGTCAGGTGCGCGAAGGCACGGTGCCCAACGGGCTGCAGCCCGCGTTCACCGTCGACTCCCCCACGCTGGCCGAGGTGATTCGCGACATCAACAAGTTCAGCAACAACGTGATGGCGCAGCAAGTCTTCCTCACCCTGAGCCAACAACAGCGCGGCGTCGGCAGCTTTGAGGCCTCACGCGACGTGATGCAGCGCTGGTGGCGTGAGCGCGTGGGCGGCGATGTGCCGGTGTTTGACAACGGCTCGGGCCTGAGCCGCGAGGAGCGCATCAGCGCCCAAGGCTTGGCGCGTTTGCTGCAAACCGCGTGGGCCTCGGCCAGCATGCCCGAGCTCATGAGCTCACTGCCCATCACCGGCTTAGACGGCACCTTGAAACGCAGCAAAGCCCAGTTTTCAGCCCATCTCAAAACGGGCAGTCTGCGCGACGTGGCCGGCATTGCGGGCTTTGTCGATGGCCCCAACGGCAAGCGCTGGGTGCTGGTCGCCGTTTTGCATCACGCCAATGCCAACGCAGCCCGCCCCGCCCTCGACGCGATGGTGGACTGGGTCGCGCAACAACCTTGACCCCCTGAAAACACACCTGCGAAAGAACCCATGCAACTGACCGATTTGATTGGCTACGCCGCCGCCTCGTTGACCACCGCCAGCTTCATTCCACAGGCGTGGCTGACGTTCAAAACACGCGATGTGCGCGGCATTTCTCTAGGGATGTACAGCGCCTTCACCTTAGGCATCGCGCTGTGGCTGGCCTACGGCTTGCTGATCGACGCGTGGCCCGTGGTGATCGCCAACGTGATCACGCTGGCGCTGGCATCCAGCATTTTGTGGATGCGCTTGCGATTTGGCGCGACCGCAAGCCCGAACCCAAGTTCCACCGAGGCTTAACGCCAAGCCGCTTGGTAAAACTTGGTGTTGTAGATGTAGTTGGCAATCAAGGTGTTGCCCAGCGGCGTCAGGTTCAGGTTGTCAGCGAACAAGTAACTGTTGAACGTGGTGTCGGTCCAAATTGCAGAAGAGGCATTGACGGTGCAGCCCGTGCTGTATCTGAAATCTGTGGCCACGTAGCTGATCGCTGTCGTGGGTGGCGTACCCACAATCGCCACGGCGCAGGCGGGTGTTTTGGGCGCTTGAGCCACACCATAAGACAAGTAGGTATTCAAGTTACCTGTTTCGGTGGTACCCGACCACAGATTGAGCTGCTGCGCCAAATCGACGTGCAAGACGCGGCGGCTGTCAGCGTCTGTTTTGTATTTGTCCATCAAGGCGACGGTCAGCTTGCAATGGAACGAGTTGTTGGCGTTGGTCTTCAAACAAGCCTCATCCGTGTCATACGACAAGGACCACAAAAAGTTCTTAGACTTGCCATCGGCAGACGCGCTGCTGCCGTCTAACGACAAGCCCCAAGGCGTGCGCGCCAAGTTCATGGGTTCGACCACCAACACATGGGTAGCACCAGCCTGCACCAACAAATCAATCGAAGCCATCAACCCGTTGCTGCCGTTGACCACACGGTCCAACTCAGCAAATGCGGCAGTTTTATCGGCCAAGGAACCACCCAGCTGGGTAACCAAGGTGCTGTCGATGTTGATGGAGGTTGTGCCATCGGCTGCCAACATCGTGGCATTGCGGCCAAAGTAACGGTAGGCAATCGAAAACAAATCACGCGTGCCAGCGGTGATGACGATCAAGTCATCGGTGGCCACTTTGTTGTTCACGCGGGCCAAATAATCTTGCACTTGGGCCATGAGCGTAGGCTCATCGCCGCCCAAGCTACCTGTCTTCGTTGCAGCGTCGGCTTTGCGAATCATGGCGTTGCCTTTGGCATAGCTGACCAAGCCTGTGGCGGGTAAGGATGTTGTGTCGCCAATCGTTCTTGCCACGGGCGGCAAGGCGGCAGACCACAAACCATACACACCCGCAAGAACCTCGCTCACAGTGGTGGGCGTGGCCAGCGTGGTGGTCGCAGCGGCAACTGTATCGCTGCCATTGATGGTGAAGCGCCCACCCAACCCGGTGACGCTGCCCGTGCCCACATCGCTCAGGCCATCACCAAACGCGATGATGCGCGTGGGATGCAGGGGGTTGACGGTGCTGCTGGCGCCACCACAGGCCGAAAGCACGGCCAAGGCGGTGATCGCGCACAGGGCTTTGAAGGTCTGACTAACAATCTGGTTCATCGCGTGCTCTTGGTTGGTTGCGGCGCTAGTTTAACGAGCCGGGGTGGCGGCGCGGGTGAGGCGGTCGCGCACACCGTCCCAAGCGGGGGTGAAAGGCGGTATTTCGACCCAAATCTGCGCCACGCCTTGGGCGTCGAAGCTGCGGAGTTGGGCGAAAAGGTGGTGGGCGCAGACCGCGGGGTCTTGCGGCATGGCATGCAGGGCGACGCCACTGCGCTGCGCGGGCGTGATGTCTAAGGGGCTGCGTGCCCAAATGGCGATGCCCGGCGCTGCATCACAGGCTGCATCCATCGCGGCTGGTAGAGGAGCCAAACCGCGCAAAGCCTCTTGCATCTGAACGGCCGTCATCAACCGCACTTGGGCATGCGGGGCGTAATGCGAGGCCAAAGTGCCCGATGCGCGCGGGGCGTCGGCATCCGGTGCCTGCGGGGTGACCACAGGGACGCCACAGGCCGCGCTGAGTTGCTCAGGCGTCAACACCCCGGGGCGCAGCAACACAGGGGCGGCACGGGTGCAATCGACGATGGTGGACTCAATGCCCACCGCGCAAGCCCCGCCGTCAACGATCAACAAATCCGGACCAAACTCACTCGCCACATGGGCCGCCGTGGTGGGGCTGACGCGCCCAAACAAATTGGCACTGGGTGCGGCCACGCCGTACACGCCCAAAGCTTCGGCGCTTTGCAGCACGGCTTGCGCGATCGCGTGCGCTGGGCAGCGCAGGCCCACGGAGTTTTGCCCGCCAGCGGCCACCGCCGCCATGTCCGAGCGACGCGGCAAGATCAAGGTCAAGGGCCCCGGCCAGAACGCATCCATGAGTTTTTGGGCAAACACCGGTACGGCGCTGGCAAACCGAGTCACGCTTTGCGGGTTGGCCACATGCACGATGAGCGGGTGGTTGCTGGGTCGGCCTTTGGCCGCAAAAATTTTGGCGACAGCGGCATCGTTGCCTGCGTCGGCAGCCAAGCCATAGACTGTCTCGGTGGGCAGGCCCAGCAGATCGCCACGCTGCAACGCTTGCGCAGCAGCGGTGATGGCGGGAAGGGACTGACCGTCAAGAATCATAGGGACATGCAAAAAGGTGAGGCCGCAAAAACGTGTGACGTCGCCGTCATCAAAACGGCGCAATGCCCAAAATAGCGGCAGCTTTCAACGCCACGTGACGCGCGGCGTCGGGCGTTGCGGCGGTGATGTTGAGGTGACCCATCTTGCGCCCCACACGGGCTTCGCGCTTGCCATACAAGTGCAAATGCGTGCCGGGCAGCGCCAGCACGTCGTGCCAAGCGGGCTCAACCTGCAAAGAACGCGGCGCTGCAGAAGAATTGTGGAACCACAAATCGCCCAGCAAATTGAGCATGATGGCGGGGCTGTGTTGTCGGGGCTGGGTCAAAGGCAAGTCGGCCATGCACCGCACTTGCAGCTCAAACTGAGACACGTCACACGCGTCTTGGCTGTAGTGACCGCTGTTGTGCGGACGGGGGGCAATTTCGTTGACGACCAACTCACCGTCGGCCAAGACAAAAAATTCCACGCAGAGCACGCCCACGTAGTTCAAACCTTCGGCCACGGCTTTGGCCGCTGTGACCGCGCGCTGGGCCAAGTCGGCCGACACATTGCCCGCAAACACCTCGGTCACGGCCAAGATACCGTCGCGGTGCAGATTGCGCTGCACCGGCAAATTCACCATCGCGCCATCGCGGCCGCGGGCCAAGATGACGGAGCATTCGGCGGCCAACGGCAGCATTTTTTCCAACACGCAAGGCACTTGACCGAGCTGTGTCCAACCGACATTGAGCTGCTCAAGCGTGGTCACGCGCAACTGGCCTTTGCCGTCATAGCCCATGCGGGAGGTTTTCAAAATGCCGGGCAGCAAGTTGTCGTTCACGGCGGCGAGTTGCGCTACCGTGTCGATCACCGCATGCGGGGCCACAGGCACGCCACACGCCACAAAATGGGCTTTCTCACGCGCACGGTCTTGGGCCACAGCCACCGCAGACGCGGCGGGCGACACAGGGACGGCAGCGGCCAACTGGGCCAGCGCATCGGCGGGCACGTTCTCAAACTCGGTGGTCACCGCTTGGCTCACTGCGGCGAGTTGCTTCAAGCCTGCGGCGTCTAAGTAGTCGGTGTGGATGTGGTGATGGCTCACCAAACCCGCGGGGCTTTGGGCATCGGGGTCGAGCACCGCGGTGTTGTAGCCCATGCGCTGCGCAGCGTGCGCAAACATGCGGCCCAACTGACCGCCGCCCAACACGCCCAAAGTTGAGCCGGGCAGCAATGGCTTCAAAGCGTCGCTCATACGGGAGGCAAGGTCATGTTGCGGGCCACTTCGGTTTGTGCCACGCGGAAGGCTTGCAGCTTTTCAGCCAACACGGGATCGTTCGATGCCAGCAGCGCCACGGCAAACAACGCGGCATTGGCGGCGCCTGCGTTGCCAATGGCAAAAGTCGCCACAGGAATGCCTTTGGGCATTTGCACAATGCTGTGCAACGAGTCCATGCCCTGCAGATGCTTGCTCGCCACCGGCACGCCCAACACCGGCACGATGGTTTTAGCGGCAATCATGCCCGGCAAATGCGCCGCACCGCCTGCGCCCGCAATGATGGCGCTCAGGCCACGCGACTGCGCCGCTTCGGCGTAGGCAAACATGTCGTCAGGCATGCGGTGGGCGGAAACGACGCGCGTTTCAAAAGTGACCCCAAATTCTTGGAGAATCTGGGCTGCGTGTTGCATGGTGTCCCAATCAGAGTTGGAACCCATGACGACGCCGACTTGGCACTGGGTCATGATGTGGCTGTGTGTGTAAGCAAAAACGAATTTTAAGACGGGACCCCCATGATCGATGTGACGATGGAAAATTTCGAGGCCGACGTGATCGCCGCCTCACAAACCACCCCCGTGTTGGTGGACTTCTGGGCCGACTGGTGCGCGCCCTGCAAATCCCTCGGCCCCGTGCTGGAAAAGCTGGAAACTGACTACGAAGGCCGCTTCAAGCTGGTCAAAATCAACGCAGACACCGAGCAGCAGCTCGCGGGCGCGTTTGGCGTGAAAAGCTTGCCCACCTGCATTTTGTTGATCGGCGGTCGCCCTGTGGACGGCTTCATGGGCGCGATTCCCGAAGGCAAAGTGCGTGAGTTTCTCGACAAACACCTGCCCTCCGAGGGTGAAGTGGCCGCTCAAGCGGACGCCCAAGAGGCCGAGCAACTCATGCAATCGGGCGACGCCCAAGCTGCACTGGCCAAACTCAGCGAAGCCTTGAGCCAGAACCCCGGTGACGACGAAACCCGTTACAACTTGGTCAAATTGTTGATTTCCGTGGGCGAACTGGCCGAAGCCGAAGCGGCCTTGTCCCCCAAACTCACCGAAATTCCGCTGCAGTTGCGCTTTGACGCCCTCAACTACTGGCTGCAAGCCCTGCAATTTGTGGCCACGGATGAGCGCGGCGGCTGGAGTTTTGAACAATTTGACGCCTTGATCGCCCAAAACAAACGCGATTTCGACAGCCGTTTGGCCAAAGCCCGTTTGTTCATCGCTGCCGAGTTGTTTGAGAACGCGATGGAAGAGTTGCTCGAAATCATCATGCGCGACAAGACGTGGAACCACGACGTGGCCCGCAAAACCTATGTGGCCATCCTCGAATTGCTCACGCCCCCCAAGCCCAAAACGGACGATGCCGCCTTCGGCAAATCCGCAGGCGGCATCGAGTTAACCGGCAAAGCCGCGGTGCAAGAAGACCCCGTGTTGGAGATGATTTCTCGCTACCGCCGCAAGCTCAGCATGGCGCTGAACTGATCAGTCCTGCAACCGATCCCAAGCCTCTTGGTACTTGGCGGCGGTTTGGGCAATCACCTCTTGCGGCAAATGCGGCGCGGGGGGTGATTTGCTCCAAGGCTTGCCTTGCACTTGGGCGGTTTCCAACCAGTCACGCAAAAACTGCTTGTCGTAGCTGGGTGGGTTCACACCGGCTTTGAAGCTCTGTTCGTAGCCCTCCACAGGCCAGTAGCGTGACGAATCGGGCGTGAGCACTTCGTCCATCAACACCAAGTCGTTGTTGGCATCCAAGCCGAACTCAAACTTCGTGTCGGCAATGATGATGCCTTTGGCCGCAGCTACGTCACGGGCGGTTTCGTACAGGGCGATGCTGACGGTTTTGATCTTCTCGGCCAAGTTGCCGCCAATCATCTCGACCACTTGTTCGTAGGTGATGTTCTCGTCATGGTCACCCACGGCGGCTTTGGCGGCCGGCGTGAAGATGGGCTCGGGCAACTTGCTGGCGTTCTTCAAACCTTTGGGCAGCTTGACGCCACACACCGCTTGGTTGGCTTGGTACTCGGCCCAGCCGCTGCCAGCCAAATAACCACGCACCACCGCTTCCACAGGAATGGGCTTCAGGCGCTTGACCAACATGGAACGGCCCGTGACTTGCGCCACTTCGTCGGCACTCACCACGCTCTCAGGCGCTTCGCCGGTCAGGTGGTTGGGGCAAATGTGGCCGAGCTTGCCGAACCAAAACAAAGCCATCTTGGTGAGCAATTCGCCCTTGCCGGGGATGGCTTCGCCCATGATGACGTCGAACGCGCTGATGCGGTCCGACGCAACCATCAAGATGCGGTCGTCGCCCACGGCATAGTTGTCGCGCACTTTGCCGCGCGCCAAGAGGGGCAGGGAGGTCAAAGCAGAGGTATGCAAAGCGGAAGTCATAGATTTCACAATTCAAATAAGAAAGCCCGTTGAACGTTCAACGGGCTTGGAACTATTCCAGCGAATTATCGCAAGAGTTGTTCAGCTTACTTCACCAGTTGGGCAAGTTCGCCCTTGGCGTACTTGGCGGCCACGACTTGCAGGTTGTCGCCCTTGATCTTGCCGCCTTGGCCTTCGCAACCGAATTCCAAATAGCGTTGCTTGCAAATGGCCATCGCCGCTTCGCGCGCTGGCTTGAGCCATTCGCGGGCGTCAAATTTTTCGGGATTTTCGAACAAGAACTTACGCACCGCGCCAGTCATGGCCAAGCGGATGTCGGTGTCGATGTTGATCTTGCGCACGCCGTGCTTGATGGCTTCTTGAATTTCAGACACGGGCACGCCGTAGGTCTCTTTCATCTTGCCGCCGTATTGGTTGATGATGGCCAACAGGTCTTGTGGCACGCTGGAGGAACCGTGCATGACCAAGTGCGTGTTGGGAATGCGTGCGTGAATTTCTTTGACGCGGCTGATGGCCAAGATGTCGCCCGTGGGCATGCGGCTGAATTTGTAAGCGCCGTGGCTGGTGCCAATGGCGATGGCCAAGGCGTCGAGTTGTGTAGCTTTGACGAACTGAGCGGCTTCTTCAGGGTCGGTCAGCATTTGGCTGTGGTCGAGTTTGCCCTCAGCGCCCACGCCGTCTTCTTCACCGGCTTCGCCAGTTTCCAAATTGCCCAAGCAACCCAATTCACCTTCAACAGACACGCCCACTTTGTGCGCCATGGCCACGACTTGTTGGGTGACTTGCACGTTGTAGTCGAAGCTAGACGGTGTCTTGCCGTCTTCCATCAAGGAGCCGTCCATCATGACGGAGCCGAAACCGAGGTCAATCGCGCCTTGGCAGATCTTGGGCGACGTGCCATGGTCTTGGTGCATGACCAAAGGGATGTGTGGGTAGGCTTCGGTGGCAGCTTGGATCAAATGCTTGATGAACGACTCACCGGCGTATTTGCGAGCGCCAGCACTGGCTTGCAAAATCACAGGGGCGCCCACCGCGTCGGCAGCGGCCATCACGGCCTGCACTTGCTCTAAGTTGTTGACGTTGAAGGCGGGAATGCCGTAACCCTGCTCTGCAGCGTGGTCCAAAAGTTCGCGCATCGAAACGAGTGCCATGGAAGATTTCCTCTAAAGTTAAAAACCTGTAAAACTGCCCAAATTTTAAGCGTGGCAGCTTGGCGGGAAGCTGACAGAGCGTAGCCGTCGAGCCCCCGCGACAAAAACAATCACGCGACTTCGCAAATACGCAGCATGTTGGTGCCGCCAGGTGTGCCCATGGGGTCGCCGCAGGTGATGGCGTACACATCGCCTTTGTCCATGATGCCGCGTGACTTCAAACGCGCTTCGGCTTGGGCCAAGGCCGTATCGCGGTCAGCGCTGGTGTCCATCAGCAAGGGGCGCACGTTGCGAAACAACGCCATGCGACGCTGCGAGGTGACTTTGGTGGTCAAGGCGTAAATAGGGATGTGAATGCGGTGGCGGCTCATCCACAGGGCGGTCGAGCCTGACTCGGTCAAGGCGACGATGGCCTTGGCGCCCAAGTGGTGGGCGGTGAACAAGGCGCCCATGGCGATGGTTTGGTCAATCCGGGTGAAGGTTTGGCCGGTGAAATCGGCATCCAATTCGACCTGCTCGGCACCTTCGGCGGCGGCACAAATCTTGGCCATTTCTTCCACGGTTTCGAGCGGGTATTTGCCAGCGGCGGTTTCGGCGCTCAGCATCACGGCATCGGTGCCATCGAGCACGGCGTTGGCCACGTCACTCACCTCGGCGCGGGTGGGCACGGGGTTGGTGATCATGCTTTCCATCATCTGGGTCGCAGTGATCACCACTTTGTCGTGCTGGCGCGCCAGCTTGATCATGCGTTTTTGCAGCGCGGGCACAGCGGCGTTGCCCACCTCAACCGCCAAATCGCCACGCGCCACCATGATGCCGTCGCTGGCGCGCAGGATGGCTTCGAGGTGAGGAATGGCCTCGGCGCGCTCAATCTTGGCGATCAAGCCAGGTTTGTGGCTGTATTCGGCACCCGCCACGTTGCACAGTTGACGTGCCATTTCCATGTCGGTGGCGTTTTTGGGGAAGCTCACCGCCACGTAATCGGCCTGAAAACTCATGGCAGTACGGATGTCGTCCATGTCCTTGGCGGTCAACGCGGGTGCGGTCAATCCGCCGCCTTGCTTGTTGATGCCTTTGTTATTGGACAACTCGCCCCCCACTTTGACGGTGGTCAGCACTTGCTCGCCGCGCACAGCGTCCACTGTCAGCACGATCAGACCGTCGTTGAGCAAGAGCAAGTCGCCGGGCTTCACATCGCGAGGCAGTTCTTTGTAGTCCAAGCCCACGCCTTGCAGGTCGCCGAGCTCGGTGCGCGATGCGTCGAGCACGAATTTGGCACCGTTTTCCAGCATCACTTTGCCTTCTGCGAACTTGCCAACACGGATTTTGGGGCCCTGCAAGTCGGCCATGATGGCCACTTCACGGCCAGCGCGCACGGCGGCTTCGCGGACCAAACGCGCACGGTCAATGTGGTCTTGGGCTTTGCCATGGCTGAAATTCAAGCGAACCACGTTGACGCCGGCGCGGATCATTTGCTCCAGCAACGCGGGATCGCTGGAAGCTGGGCCTAAAGTAGCAACAATTTTGGTGGCGTGACGGGGCATTCAGAGTCTCCTTGTGTGTATTCTTTGCACTGATTCTCACATGTTTGACATGCAAATTTTGCAAAGTAGACCACCCCATTTCTAGAGGCATGAACCGCCAAAGCCCATACAGCACAGAGGCAGACTCCCGCCAAGCGGCTCAACAGAGCACAAAAAGCGATAATCAGACACGCATTTGATTCAAATCAGTGCAGATTGCCTCGGCAAACCTAAGATTCAGCGACTATGACCACCAACATCCAACCTATTCTTCCCGGCGAACCGATGCCACACCGCAAAGTCATGCGTGAGTGGCTGCTGCCTTTGGCAGAGCGCACCACGGGCCTCGCGTTCGTTTTACTGATTACGGATTACATTTTGTGGGCAGCACTGCTCACCGGCACCGTGCTGTTCGACGCCTGGTGGGCCAAGCTCTTGTGCGGCTTGGTCGCTGGCTTCGTGATCGGACGCCTGTTCATCTTGGGCCACGACGCGTGCCACCAAAGCCTGACGCCACACCGCAACCTCAATAAGTGGCTGGGCCGCATCGCCTTTTTGCCCTCGTTGACCGCCTACAGCTTGTGGGACATTGGCCACAACGTGGTGCACCACGGCTACACCAACCTCAAAAACTTCGACTTCGTGTGGGCACCCTACACGCCCGAAGAATTCGCCGCATTGAGCCCCTTCGAAAAACTGCGTGACCGCGTGTACCGCAGCGGCTGGGCACCTGGCCTGTACTACATGATCGAAATCTGGTGGAACAAGATGGTGTTCCCCAACGAAAAGAACATGCCCACACGCCGCCCCATCTTCACCAAAGACTGCTGGTTGATCACCGTCTTCGGCTTCGCTTGGGTGGCGGTCATGGCTTGGGCCGCTGTGGCAACCGAGCAATCGATTGGCTACATCTTGTTGATGGGCGTGGTGGTGCCCTTCTTCTTCTGGGTCACCATGATTGGTTTCGTGGTGTACGTGCACCACACCCATGTGGACGTGTCTTGGCACGAAGAGCGCACCGGATGGTCCAAGGCCTCGCCTTTTGTGTCCACCACCGTGCATCTGACCTTCCCCATGCACATCGGCGCGCTGATGCACCACATCATGGAGCACACCGCCCACCATTTGGACATGAGCATTCCGCTGTACAAGCTCAAGCAAGCGCAAAGCAAACTCGAAGAGTTGTTGCCCGAACGCATCATCGTTCAGCCCTTCTCTTGGAGCTGGTATGTGCAAACCGCCCGCGACTGCAAGCTGTATGACTTCAAAACCGACAGCTGGATGACGTACGACGGCAAGGTCACCAGCCCCCGTGCAATGAAAGCAGCCTGAGTCTGATTGACGGCCAGACTCAACGACAAAGCCCCGCACTGCGGGGCTTTTTCATGGGTGCGAGCCATATGCGGGTGCCACGTCATACTTGCGCAGATGCACCGCTTGGGCTGAATTCAGTGCGATCAATTCGCGCAAATCTTCTCGCCAGTGGACTCGCGTTTGAAGCAATTCAAAGGCAGTTTAGCCTCAGCGCTGTTCAGCCTAGGAGGCGGGGGCGCATAGCGTTCCTTCATTTGTCTGTCCCATTCTTGCCCCTCGGCCTTTCCCCGTTTTTGACAGTCCTGAACCGCCTCGTGGGTAGACAAGGTTTCGCAACGCCTTGACTCCAGCGGAAACGCTTGAAGGCCTTGTGCTGAGGCCATCAGCGGCAAGTAAACCGCGACGGCGCAAACCAATCTTAATGTGTGACGCATCTTCAAAGCCCCAAATGAAAACACGGGCAAAGATACCCGTGTTGCTTGGTGCCCAGTTGAGTTCAGCTCAACTTATGAACAGGCCTTGGCTAACCCGCGGCGCGCTTGGTCAAGATCTCAAAAGCGGGCAAGGTCTTGCCTTCCAAGATTTCCAAGAAGGCGCCGCCGCCAGTGGAGATGTAGCCCACTTGCTTTTCAATGCCGTACTTAGCAATCGCCGCCAAGGTGTCGCCACCGCCGGCAATGCTGAAGGCGCTGGACTCGGCAATGGCGTGTGCAATGACTTTGGTGCCGTTCTCAAACGCAGCAAATTCAAACACGCCCACAGGGCCATTCCACACGATGGTGCCAGCCGATTTGAGTTGCGCGGCCAATTTGGCAGCGGTCTCTGGGCCAATGTCCAAAATCAGGTCGTCGTCGGCCACTTCGGTGGCTTTTTTCACGGTGGCCACAGCGTCGGCCGAGAAGGTTTTGGCAGTCACCACATCGGTAGGAATCGGCACTTCGGCGCCGCGTGACTTCATCAAGGCGATCACCGCTTTGGCTTCGTCGATCAAATCGGGTTCGGCCAAGCTTTTGCCGATCTTCAGACCAGCCGCCAACATGAAGGTGTTGGCAATGCCGCCGCCCACGATGAGTTGGTCCACGTTGCTGGCCAAGCTCTTCAGAATCGTCAACTTGGTGCTGACCTTGCTGCCTGCCACGATGGCAGCCAAAGGACGCTTAGGGGCCGCCAAGGCTTTTTGGATGGCATCAATTTCTGCGGCCAACAAAGGGCCAGCACACGCGACAGGTGCAAATTGCGCGATGCCGTACGTGGTGCCTTCGGCGCGGTGGGCGGTGCCAAAAGCGTCGTTCACAAAAATGTCGCACAAGGCGGCCATCTTGCGGGCCAAGTCTTCGTTGTTCTTTTTCTCGCCTTTGTTGACGCGGCAGTTTTCCAGCAACACCACTTGACCGGGGGCCACGGTCACACCGTCCACCCAGTTCGCAATCAGCGGCACCTCACGGCCCAACAACTCGCCCAAGCGCTTGGCCACAGGGGCCAACGAGTCTTCGGGCTTGAATTCGCCTTCGGTGGGGCGACCCAAGTGACTGGTCACCATCACGGCGGCACCCGCAGCCAGCGCCATTTGAATGCAAGGCACCGAAGCGCGAACGCGCGTGTCTTCGGTGATGGCACCGCTGTCGTCTTGCGGCACGTTCAAGTCGGCACGGATGAAAACACGTTGGCCTTGGGCTTTGCCGTTGGCGCACAAATCAGAGAAGCGAATGACGTTCATGGTGGGCTGAGTTTGGAATTGAATAACCCGCCTATTCTAAAAGTCAGGGCTTGCGGAGCCTGACAGACCGCGATCTGCCCTGTTTGAGGGCGTGATCGCGGCCTGACCAGCCGTCTGACGTCACATCACCGCGCCCAATTGCCACGGCACAAACTCGTTTTGGCCATAGCCGTGCTGCTCGCTCTTGGTGTGCTGGCCCGAGGCGGCAGCAATCATCATATAAAAGATGCGTTCGCCCGCTTGCTGCACGGTTTCTGAGCCATCCACCACGCCACCGCAGTTGATGTCCATGTCGTCTTCTTGGCGCTGCCACAACGCGGTGTTGGTGGCCAACTTCAGCGACGGACTAGGCGCACAGCCATAGGCCGAACCGCGCCCCGTGGTGAAGCAAATCAAGTTGGCCCCACCCGCGACTTGGCCGGTCGCCGACACGGGGTCATAACCCGGTGTGTCCATGTACACAAAGCCTTTGGCCGTGATGGGCTGGGCGTACTCGTAGACATCCACCAAATTGGTGGTGCCGCTTTTGGCGATGGCCCCCAAGCTTTTTTCGAGAATGGTGGTCAAGCCGCCGGCCTTGTTGCCCGCAGAAGGGTTGTTGTCCATTTGCATGTTGTTGCGGCGGGTGTACGCCTCCCACCACGCAATGCGCGCGCGCAATTTATCGGCCACTGCCACACTGACGGCGCGACGTGTCAGCAAATGTTCGCCGCCATAAATTTCGGGCGTTTCCGACAACACAGCCGTGCCCCCGTGACGCACCAACAAATCGACCGCGGCGCCCAAAGCGGGGTTGGCACTGATGCCCGAATACCCGTCGCTGCCACCGCACTGCAAGCCCACCGTGAGGTGACTCACAGGCACGGGCTCCCGCTTGACGCGGTTGGCTTCAGGCAACATGGCTTTGATCAGCGCCACGCCCTTTTCAACCGTCTTGCGGGTGCCGCCGGTGTCTTGAATGTTGAAGGTGGCCAACTTCACGTTTTCTTGCAAGCCTTCTTGCGCAATCAAGCCCGTGATTTGATTGGTCTCGCAGCCCAAGCCCACCACCAAGACGGCCGCAAAGTTGGGGTGCTTGGCGTAACCACCCAAGGTACGACGCAAAACCTGCAACTCTTCACCATCGCTGGCCGTGGCGCATCCCATGCCGTGGGTCAGGGCCACCACACCATCGACATTCGGAAAGTCAGCCAAGGCTTCGGGGCGAATGTCGCGCCGAAAGTAATCGGCAATGGCGCGCGCCGCGGTGGCCGAGCAATTCACCGAGGTCAACACGCCGATGTAGTTGCGTGTGCCCACACGACCATCCGCACGCACGATGCCTTGGAACGTGGCGGACTGGGCCACATACGCCGTGGGCTGGGCCGCCGCGCCTGGCGCATGCTCACGCGCAAAGTCGCTGAAGGCCAAGTTGTGCGTGTGCACATGCTCGCCCGCTGCGATGTCACGCGTGGCCATGCCAATGATTTGGTCGTAGCGACGCACCGGCTGCCCCTTGGCAATGGCACAGGTCGCGACCTTGTGGCCCGGCGGCACCAAGCCCGACACCGTCACGCCCTCTTGCGCCAACACCGTGCCGCCCACCAATTGCGAACGCGCAATGACCACGTTGTCTTGCGCATGAATGCGGATGACGGGTGACATCAGTTGGACCACCCGCCGTCAATGATTTGCGACGTGCCGGTGGTGAAGCTCGACTCATCGCTGGCCAAGTACACGGCCAACAAAGCAATTTCTTCCACACGGCCCACACGCCCCATCGGCTGACGTGCGACAAAAGCGGCTTCGACTTGCGCAATGGTTTGACCGCTGGCCTGCGCCTGTGCCGAAATACGGTCACGCAAAGAAGGCGACTCCACAGTGCCAGGGCAAATCGCGTTGCAACGCACGCCCGTGGTGATGTAGTCGGCCGCAACCGCTTTGGTCAAACCGATGATGGCGGCTTTGGTCGTGCCGTACACAAAACGGTTGGGTGCGCCTTTGATGCTGCCTGCCACCGAGGCCACGTTGATGATGGAGCCTTTGCCTTTTTTCAACATGCCAGGCAAGAACGCTTTGATCATGTGGAACTGCGAACGCACATTGAGGTTGAACGCAAAGTCCCACTCGGCTTCGGTGCAGTCGAGCACGGTGCCTGCATGCACAAAACCCGCGCCGTTGAACAGCACATCGATCTCGCCATGCTTGGCGTGTGCCGCTTGGATGGCCGCGTTGCTGGTGACGTCCAACACGTCGATGTCGCAGCCGCATTCTTGTTTCAAGGACTCAAGCGCTGCCGCGTTCACGTCGGTCGCAATGACCTTCGCGCCTTCGCGCACAAAGGCCAGTGCGGTGGCGCGTCCAATGCCTTGACCTGCGGCGGTGACGAGGGCTGTTTTTCCTGTTAAACGTTGACTCATGGTTGTCTCTCTATCTGTGATTTAAGTGTTGGAAGTTTTAGGCACCAAAGCGGCGCCCGTGATGCGTTCTTGTGCCTCGACCAACGAGGGCACAAATTTTTTGCCAAAGCCCAAGGCGCTGGCCATGCTGAGTGACTGGTGCACCGCCTCGCCCATCAACGTGGGCACGCCCATGCCTTCGGCCAAGTGGGTGTAGTAACGGATGTCTTTGCGGGCGTTGTCGAGCTCAAACTTCAAGCCAGCCAAATCGCCATCCAGCGTTTTGGCCATGGCTTGGAACAAGCCTGAGTTCACAGGCCCTGCGCCCACCAACGCGACGAGTTGCTTGGGGTCAATGCCTGCGCGTTTGCCCACCGCAAATGCTTCGGCGGTGGCCGTGCAAATGGCTTGGCCAATGAAGTTGTTGAGCAGCTTGATGCCGTGGCCCGCACCGGGCCCACCCACATGGAACACGTTTTCCGCACAGCACTTCAAGACCGGTTCAAGCTTGGCAAACACGGCGAGCTCTGCGCCGACCATGATGTTGAGTCGGCCCGCCTCGGCCTCCACGGGGGAGCGTGCCAAAGGTGCATCCACAAAAGTGACCCCTTGGGTCTGCGCCAATTCGCGCAAATAGGTGGTGGAGTGCGGCTCGCTGGTGGAGCAATCGACGATGACCAAGCCCGCTTTGGGTTTGGACAACAAACCATTCGCACCGGACACCACCGCTTCGACTTGGGGTGAGCCGGTGACGCAAATCAACACCACGTCGCACGTGGCACCAAGCTCGGCAGCATTGGCTGCGAGGGTGGCGCCTGCGTCCAACAAGTCTTGCACGCGGTCACGTTGCTGGTGAACCGTGATCGCCACATGTTGGCCTTTGGCCAATAAGTTTTTTGCCATGCCATGCCCCATGAGGCCGGATGCGCCGATATAACCAATGTTCATGTCTGTCTCCTTGATGTTTGTTTGCTCTATGTTTGACCCATTGAAATTCATACACCGGCCGCGTCGAGCGCTGCACGGGTGGGCAGGCCTTCACAATCGCCACGCACTTGCACAGCACGTGCGCCCATCCATGCGCCACGACGGGCCGCTTGTTCTAAGGTCGCGCCTTCCAGCAAAGCGCTGATCACGCCGACCGCAAATGCATCGCCTGCGCCCACGGTGTCTACCACTTTTTCAACGGGGAACGCAGGCACAAAAGCGCACCCTTCGGGGCCATCGACATACGCACCCTGCGGCCCCAGCTTGACCACCACCTGTGTGGCACCGGCGTTGCGGTAAAAGCGTGCAATGTCTTGCGGCGTGTCGCAACCCGTGAGCAAGCGACCTTCTTCCCAACCCGGCAGCACCCAATCGGCTTGCGCCGCCAAAGCGTTGAGGGTGTCGCGCATCACGGCGCGATCGGGCCACAAAGCAGGGCGCAAGTTGGGGTCGAAGCTGATGGTTTTGTGGTGGGCCCGCATGTGGCGCATGGCCGCTTGCGTGGCGGCCATCGTGTGGGCCGACAGCGCGGGGAAAATACCGGTCACATGCAAATGACGTGCGCTCGCCAACCAAGGCAAATCCAAATGCTCAGGCCCGAGCTGACTGGCTGCCGAGTTCGCGCGCTGATAGGCAATGGGCGGGTCGGTTCCGTCGTCCACGCGGCCCTTGCGCATGGATGCGGTGAGGCCGCCGTGCACCGTGGCCACATGCGAACAATCGACACCTTCGCGCTCAAACGCTTGTCGCAAATAGTCACCGTTCACATCGTCACCCAAACGGCTAACCCAGCCGACGTGCAAGCCCAAACGCGCCAAGCCCACCGCTACATTGGTTTCGGCCCCTGCGGTGTGTTGGCTGAAGCTTTGCACCTCAGCCAAGGGCCCCGTTTGCTCAGCGGCCCACAGCACCAAGGCCTCGCCCAGCGTCACCACATCAGGGGGTGCGGCGTGTTGCATGGGCTGGGTGAATGGGCGTTTTAGCCGCGACCGACGAAGGGCATCTGGTTCGCCATCACCGTGACAAACAAGATGTTGGACGACAACGGCAAGCTGGCCATGGTCATGAAGGTGTCCACCACCGAGCTCATTTCCATGCGGGCTTCAGGCTTGATGGTGCCATCGGCTTGGTGTACACCATTGGCCATCTTGATCGTCATGTCGCTGGCCACGTTGCCAATGTCGATTTGACCCACGGCGATGTTCATCCCGCGGCCGTCCAAATTGGCCGCACGGGTCAAACCGCTGATGGCGTGTTTGGTGGCCGTGTAGGCAATCGAGCCAGGGCGGGGCGCATGCGCCGAGATCGAGCCGTTGTTGATGATGCGACCGCCTTGTGGCGACTGCGTCTGCATTTGTTTGAACGCGTGCGAGAGGCAATAAAACGCGCCGTTCAAATTGACGTCCACCGCTTGACGCCATGTGTCTGCCGTCATGTCACCGGGCAAGGTGTAGGGCAGCGAAATGCCGGCGTTGTTGAACAACAAGTCCACACGGCCAAACTTCGCGACCACGGTTTTGAAGAGTTGCGCCACGTCTTCGTCTTTGCTCACATCGGTGGGCACGGCCAAGGCGTTGCCACTGTTGGCACCGGCTTCTGCAATGGCGGCATGGAGCGCATCTGCGCGACGCCCGACCAAGGCCACCTGCCATCCGGCTTGGAGCAAGGCCAAGGCGCATGCCTTGCCAATGCCTGAGCTTGCGCCCGTTACAACTGCTACTTTTGTCATCTCGCTTGTCCTCTTGAAATCTGGATCACTGGGAGTTAATGGTTGTCTTTGGGCACGGCAGACCCGCGCATGCCACGCAAGAAGTCTAGGTCAGCGCCTTCGTCCGCTTGCAGCACATGGTCAATGTAGAGCTTCCAATAGCCGCTTTCCATCGCAGGGGCTGGTGGCGTCCATGCGGCGCGGCGCTTGGCCAACTCGGCGTCATCCACATGCAAATGCAAGCTGCGCTTGGGCACGTCGAGCGTGATCAAGTCACCGTTTTGCACCAAGGCCAAGATGCCACCGGCGGCAGCTTCAGGCGCGGTGTGCAACACCACCGTGCCGTAAGCCGTGCCGCTCATGCGGGCGTCGCTGATGCGCACCATGTCGGTGATGCCCTTGCGCAACACCTTGGGAGGCAAGGGCATGTTGCCCACTTCGGCCATGCCGGGGTAGCCCTTGGGGCCGCAGTTCTTCAACACCAAGATGCAGGTTTCATCCACATCCAAGTTCTCGTCGTCGATGCGGGCATGGAAATCGTTGCTGTCTTCAAACACCACCGCACGACCGGTGTGCGTCATCAACTCGGGCGTGGCTGCGCTGGGCTTGATCACCGCGCCGCGAGGTGCCAAGTTGCCACGCAAGATGGCAATGCCTGCTTTCTCTTTGAAAGGCTGATCAAACGGCTTGATGACTTCGGTGTTGTAATTTTGGGCGTCAGCGACGTTTTGGCCCACGGTCTTACCGTTGGCGGTGATGATCTCGGTGTGCAGCAGGTGCGCGATTTCTTTCATCACCACGGGCAAGCCGCCGGCGTAGCAGAAGTCTTCCATCAGGTACTGGCCCGATGGCTGCAAATTCACCAAACAAGGCAACTCACTGGCCAAACGGTCAAAGTCGTCGATGCTCAAAGGCACGCCCAAGCGACCTGCGATGGCGACCAAATGGATCACCGCGTTGGTACTGCCACCAATGGCGGCCAAGGTACGGATGGCGTTCTCGAACGCTTCACGGGTCAAGATTTGTGAAATCTTGATGTCGTCTTTCACCATCTGCACGATGCGTCGACCCGCGTCGCGTGCCAGCACATTGCGACGACCATCCACCGCAGGGTAAGCGGCATTGCCAGGCAAACCAATGCCCAAGGCTTCGACCATGCTGGCCATGGTGCTGGCCGTGCCCATGGTCATGCAGTGGCCGTGGCTGCGGTGCATGCAGCTCTCGGCCTCAAAGAAATCTTGCAGCTTCAAGGTGCCTGCGCGCACTTGCTCGCTCATGCTCCACACGCCAGTGCCTGAGCCCAACTCTTGACCACGCCACTTGCCATTCAACATCGGGCCACCGCTCACACCGATGGTGGGCAAGTTGGCGCTGGAGGCACCCATCAACAAACTGGGGGTGGTTTTGTCACAGCCCATCAACAGCACAACGCCATCAATCGGGTTACCGCGAATGCTCTCTTCCACATCCATGGAAGCGAGGTTGCGGTACAGCATGGCGGTAGGGCGCAACAAAGTTTCGCCCAAGGACATGACAGGAAATTCAAGCGGGAAGCCACCGGCTTCATACACGCCAATCTTGACCTGCTCGGCCAAGGTGCGGAAATGCGAGTTGCAAGGGGTGAGCTCGCTGAAGGTGTTGCAAATGCCAATCACAGGGCGGCCATCGAACTGGTCATGTGGCACGCCTTTGCCTTTGACCCAGCTGCGGTAGGCAAAGCCGTCGCGGTCTTGACGACCGAACCATTGTTGGCTGCGTAAATCTTCGGGGCGTTTTTTGGGCTGGTCGGTCATCGGTGTCTCACTGGTTTACTGGTTTCCCCGCATCCACATGCAGGGCACCCGAGCATATTATGGTATGACGATTGAAATCCAACCCCGTGAAAGCCCTAGGAGCCCACTTTGTCTCAAATTGATGTCTTGTCCGTGACCAAACTCTCGCCGCTGCTTGAACCGCAATTGCGCGCCGTCTTCAACCTGCATGATCGCCTCCACGAAACCAACCCTGCCGCGTTTGCCAAGATCGCACCCAGCATCCGCGCCATCGCGGCCAGCGGTGAGTCCAAGGTGCCCGCGTCGCTGATTGAGCAGCTGCCCAAGCTCGAAATCATCTCCGTCTTTGGCGTGGGTTACGACGGCGTCGATGTGGCCGCAGCCAAAGCACGCGGCGTGATGGTGACGCACACCCCCAATGTCTTGAATGACGACGTGGCCGATCTGGCCATCGGTTTGATGCTCGCCGCAGCACGTCAATTGCCCGCTGCCGACCGCTACGTGAAAGAAGGCAAATGGCCCACAGGCCCCATGCCCTTGGCGCGCAAAGTGTCAGGCGCACGCCTCGGCATCGTGGGCATTGGTCGCATTGGCCAAGCCATTGCGCAACGCGCGCTCGCGTTCAACATGTCGGTGGCCTACACCGCACGCAGCGCCAAAGCAGACTTGCCCTTCAAGTACATGGCCACGCCTGAAGCCTTGGCCGCTGAAAGCGATTACTTGGTGGTCATCACCCCAGGCGGCGCGGGCACGCGCAAACTCATCAATGCCGACGTGCTGAAAGCCTTGGGCACCAAAGGTATTTTGGTGAACGTGGCACGCGGCTCAGTGGTCGACGAGGCCGCTTTGATTGAAGCCTTACAAAACGGTGTGATCGGCGGCGCAGGTTTGGACGTGTTCGAGAACGAGCCCAACGTCCCCGAAGCCTTACGGGCTTTCCCGCATGTGGTGTTGGCACCGCACATTGGCAGCGCCACCACACAAACCCGCCAAGCCATGGCTGACTTGGCATTCAACAACATGAAGTCGCATTTTGATGGGCGTGCGGTACATACCCCCGTGCCCGAATGCGCGGCCAAGGGTTAACCCAGAAATGCGGGTAACTCCGCATTTTTGACCCGCCCAATCATCATACGATAGCACCAAGGTTTAACCGGCCTTGCATTTCCAACATAAGGAGACAACAGATGAAACTGAAAACTTGGCTGACTGGCGCAATGGTCGCAGCAGGCTTGGTGACGGCCGTCGGCCCCGCCATGGCGCAAGAGAAATTGACAGTGTGGTGGGTGAAAGGCTTTTACAAAGCTGAAGACGATGCTTTGTTCGTCGCCATCAAAAAATTCGAAGAGAAAAACAAGGGCATCAAGATCGAACTCTCGCAGTACCCGATCCAAGACATGATCCCCAAAACCGTCGCAGCGCTCGACTCAGGCAATCCGCCTGACGTGGCTTATGCCGACGTGTACGACTTCCAAGTCACCGCCAAGTGGGCCTATGACGGCAAGCTCGAAGACGTCAGCAGCGTGATTGACAAAGTGCGCGGCAACTTTGAACCGGCCGCCTTGTCGACCACGTTCTTGTACAACAACCAAGCCAAGAACCGCGCGTACTACGCCTACCCGATCAAGCAACAAACCATGCACATCGAGTACTGGAAAGACATGCTGGCCGACTCTGGCTACAAAGAAAGCGACATCCCCACAGACTGGAAAGGCTACTGGGACTTCTGGTGCTCGAAGGTTCAAACTGGCTATCGCCAAAAAACCGGCAAGCGTGCATTTGGCACCGGCTTCCCCATGGGCGTGGACTCCAGCGACTCGTTCTTCTCGTTCCTCACGTTCATGGATGCGTACAACGTGAAGTTGGTCAACGATTCCGGCAAACTGTTGGTCGATGACCCTGCTGTTCGCCAAGGCCTGATCAGCGCTTTGAACGACTACACCGCGGTGTACGGCAAGGGCTGTACGCCACCGTCGTCCACCAGCTGGAAAGATCCGGACAACAACGTGGCCTTCCACAACAAGACCACCGTGCTCACGCACAACGCCACCATTTCGATCGCAGCCAAATGGCTCGACGACATGAACAACCCTGCCCTGACGCAAGAACAACGCGACATTGGCAAGAAAAACTACACCGAGCTGATTGCCACTTCGGGCTTCCCCAACAAGCCTGATGGCACCAAGATGGTGTATCGCAGCGCGGTGAAAACCGGCGTGATTTTCAAGGAAGCTAAGCACAAAGATGCCGCGAAGAAATTCGTGTCGTTCTTGCTGGAAGAAGCCAACTTGACACCTTACGTGGAAGGTTCTTTGGGTCGCTGGTTCCCTGTGACCAAGGCTGCGCAACAACGTCCGTTCTGGAAAGCAGACCCACATCGTTTGGCCGTGTACAACCAGTACATGTCCGGCACTGTACCGTTTGAGTTCACCAAGAACTACAAGTTCACCGTGCTCAACAACGAGAACGTGTGGGCCAAGGCGATGAACCGCATCATCAACGAGAAAGTGCCGACTGAAAAAGCTGTGGACGAAATGATCGCCCGCATCAAAGAAGTCGCCGGCAACTAAGCCCCAAGCACACGCCGGTGCCAGCCTCGCGCTGCACACCGGTGTGTGTCTTCCTTCCCCCGATTGACATTGGGTTGCAGCGCTGAAAACTGCGACCTCTGAGGCGAACTTTGCCCATGAATACTCAAGTTATTCCTCTCACACCCCCGCCCGCCAAGCCTTTATCGCCTTGGGAGTTTTGGGGCCGCCTGATGGTGGTGCCCTACCTCGTGGTGTTTGTGGTGTTTGTGCTCTACCCCGTCGGTTACGGTTTGTGGCTCGCACGCCACCCACAAAGCTATGTGGACTTGTTCAACGACCCGATCTTTTTCCGCAGCGCCGTCAACACCTTGGTGTTCTTGGTGGTCGGCATCAACATCAAAATGATGGTGGCTCTGGCGCTGTCGGGCTTCTTTGTGATGGAGCGTTGGTGGATCAAAATTGTCTCCGCCATCTTCATCTTGCCTTGGGCTGTGCCCTCGATCCCGACCATCTTGTCGGTGCGCTTCATGCTGAACCCCGAGTGGGGCATCATCAACAGCGCCATCTTCCGCTGGACCGGTTTGGATGGTCCCAATTGGCTGAACGACCCCACCTTGGCGCTGTCGTTTTCCATGCTCATGCACATCTGGAAATCGCTGCCATTTTGGACACTGATCTTGGTCGCTGCCCGCTTGGCCATTCCCACTGAGCAATACGAAGCCGCCTCTGTTGATGGGGCCACACGTTGGCAAAAATTCAAGTTCATCACTTGGCCCTCCATGCGTTCGATCTACCTGACGTCCACCATCTTGTCGATGATTTGGACGCTGGGCGACTTCAACAGCGTGTACCTGCTGACCGGTGGCGGCCCCGCTGACATGACACACGTCTTGGCCACCTTGGGCATTCGCTATCTGCGTTTAGACCAAGTCGACTTGGCGATGGCCTCCATCGTCGTGGGGCTTCCTTTTGTCTTGCCCTTGGTTTACTTCATGATGAAAAGGCTGTCGAAATGAGCTTGAAAAATATAGCTTCCGAAGCCAAGCTGCTGTTGATCGGCATCCCTGTGCTGCTTTGGACTTTGTTCCCCATCTATCACATGGTGTTGTTTGCGATTTCGCCACGCGACACCGCAACCTCAGGCCTCCTCTGGCCTGAGCACCCCACGCTGCAAAACTTTGAAATCGTGTTCAAACGAGATCACTTTTACTTGGACCATTTCTGGCAACAGCTGGGCAACTCCTTCCTCATCGCAGTGGCGGTCGGAACACTCACCCTGATCGTGGCCACCACCTCGGCGTTTGCCATCAGTCGCCTGAAGATCCGCGGGGGTCGCACCGTGATGAACTTGGCCTTGTTCACCTATTTCATCCCAGCCGCTTTCTTGGCGGTGCCGATGTACAAAACCATGGGCTTGTATGGTTTGTTGAACAACCAGTGGTCCTTGATCTTGGCCATGGTCACCATCGCGTCGCCTTACTGCATTTGGGTGCTCAAACAAGCCAGCGACAAGCTGCCGTTTGAGTTGGATGAAGCCGCACGCATCGATGGCGCAACGCCCTTGCAATTGTTCTGGATGGTGTATCTGCCTTTGATGGTGCCGTCGCTCGTCGCCGTGGGCACCTATGCCTTGCTGCTGGCTTGGAACGAATACCTGTATGCGTTCTTGCTGCTCTCCAACGACCAAGACGTGACCTTGGCCGTCGCACTGGGTAACTTCTTATCGGCGGACGACTCACCTTGGGAGCTGCTGATGGCCACAGGCTTGATCTACGCCTTGCCACCCGCCGCGATTTACTACACCTTCAAACGCTACATGGTGTCGGGCCTGACCGCCGGCGCTGTGAAGAGCTAACTTTTTTGCGCAACTGGAAATCAAACCATGGCATCCGTCTCCTTTAACAACGTTCAAAAAACCTACGGCAACAAAGTCAAGGTCATCCACGGCATCACGTTCGACATTCAGAACGGCGAGTTTGTGGTGTTGGTCGGCCCCTCGGGCTGCGGCAAATCCACTCTGCTGCGCATGTTGGCGGGTTTGGAAGAAATCTCGGGCGGTGAGATCAGCATTGACAGCACCGTCATCAACGAGCTCGAATCCAAAGACCGTGACATCGCAATGGTGTTCCAAAGCTACGCGCTGTACCCGCACATGACCGTGCGCGAGAACATGGCGTTTTCGCTGCGTCTGCGCAAAGCCGATGCCAAGACCACCGAAGACCGTGTGGCCCACGCTGCTCGCATCTTGAACCTTGACGCGCTGCTTGAGCGCTACCCCCGTGAACTCTCCGGTGGTCAACGCCAGCGTGTGGCCATGGGCCGCGCGATCGTGCGCGATCCCAAAGTGTTCTTGTTTGATGAACCGCTGTCTAACCTCGACGCCAAGCTGCGCGTGGCCATGCGCGCTGAAATCAAAGCACTGCATCAACGCCTGAAAACGACCACCGTCTATGTGACCCACGACCAAATCGAAGCCATGACCATGGCCGACCGCATCGTGGTGATGCACGACGGCATCGTCGAGCAGATCGGCACACCGCTGGAGCTGTTTGACCGTCCCGGCAATTTGTTTGTCGCGCAGTTCATCGGCTCACCCTCGATGAACGTGTTCAAAGGCACGGTGCAAAACGGTCAAGTGGCCGCCTTGGGTGCCTCGTGGCCCATGCCGCCCACGGCCAAGCCTGTGTCGGACGGCACGGCTGTGCATTACGGCGTGCGCCCAGGTGATTTGGAGTTGGCAGAAAGCGGTATTCCCGCACAAGTGGTGGTGGTCGAGCCCACAGGCGCGGAAACTGAATTGCTGCTGCAAATTGGCGACCAAAAATTCACGCTGGTGATGCATGGTCGCACCGACGTTCAGCCCAACGACACCGTGTACCTGAAGTTCGACGTGAACAAGGCACACGTGTTTGACGGCACCACCGAACAACGCCTCTGACCATGACACCTCCTCGCCTGATCATCATGGGCGTGAGCGGCTGCGGGAAAAGCACCGTTGGACGGCTCTTGGCCGAACGCATTGGCGTGCCTTTTTTGGAAGGCGATGAGTTGCACCCCCCACGCAATGTGGCTTTGATGGCCGCAGGGACGCCCCTCACCGACGCCGACCGTGCGGGCTGGCTAGATGCCATCGCCCAACGCCTGTCGGATCTCGGCCCCGAAGAAGGCATGGTCGTGTCGTGTTCCGCGCTCAAACGCGCCTACCGTGACCGCTTGCGTGCCGCCACACCGAACTTGCACTTTGTGCATTTGCACGGCACGCGTGCTTTGTTGGCAGCGCGTTTACGCGAACGGCAAGGCCATTACATGCCGCCTGCGCTGTTGGACAGCCAACTCGACACCTTGGAAATTCCGAGCGCCGACGAAGCCGTGCTCACCCTCGACATTGCCGAACCTGCACACCCACTGGTCGCGCAGATTGAACATCACTTGCAATTGAACCTCGCATGATCACCGCACAAACTTTTCGACTCGATGGCCGCTTGGCCTTGGTCACCGGCTCTTCGGCTGGCATTGGCTTAGGCCTGGCACGGGGCTTGGCCCAAGCGGGCGCCAGCGTCGTGCTCAACGGACGCGATGCCACCAAACTCAAAGCCACAGCGGCCACCTTGCGCGCCGAAGGCTTTGATGTGTTTGAACGCGCCTTCGACGTGACCGATGCCGACGCCGTGAAAACACACATCGATGCCATTGAGCGCGATGTGGGGCCCATCGACATCTTGATCAACAACGCAGGCATCCAACGCCGCGCCCCGTTGCACGAGTTCGACCACAAAGACTGGCACGAACTGATGCAAACCAACTTGGACAGCGTGTTCTTCGTCGGCCAAGCTGTGGCACAACACATGATCACGCGCAAGAAGGGCCGCATCATCAACATTTGCTCCGTGCAAAGCGAACTGGGTCGCCCCGGTATCTCGCCCTACATGGCCAGCAAAGGCGCCTTGAAGATGTTGACCAAAGGCATGGCGATTGACTGGGGTCCGCTGGGCCTGAACGTCAACGGCATTGGCCCCGGTTACTTCAAAACTGAACTCAACGAAAAACTGGTGAACGACGCCACCTTCAGCGCTTGGCTGACCAACCGCACCCCCAGCCGTCGCTGGGGCGATGTGGAAGAACTCGCCGGTGCGGCCGTGTTCTTGGCGAGCGATGCCTCCACCTTTGTGAACGGTCACATCCTCTATGTGGATGGCGGCGTCACTGCACAGCTTTAAGGAATACACATGAAAGCCATCGTTTGTCACGCCCCCGAGGATTTGCGCCTCGACGCGTTTGAAACCGAAGTCCTCGGCCCCCAGCAGCTCGCCGTGCGCGTCGCCTACGGCGGCATTTGCGGCTCGGATTTGCATTACTACCGCCACGGTGGCTTTGGCACCGTGCGCATCAAAGAGCCCATGGTGTTGGGCCACGAGGTGTCGGGCATCGTCAGCGCCGTCGGCTCTGGGGTGACAAATTTTGCGCCCGGCCAACGCATTGCCATCTCGCCCTCGCGTCCTTGCGGCGTCTGCCAATACTGCCAAAAAGGCCACCACAACCATTGCTTGGACATGCGGTTTTACGGCAGTGCCATGCGCTTCCCGCACATCCAAGGCGCCTTCCGCGAGTCCTTGGTGATCGAGGCCTCACAGGCCCACAAACTCAGCGACAGCCTGAGCCTGTCGCTCGCTGCACTGGCTGAACCGTTGTCCGTCGGTTTGCACGCCATCCAGCGTGCAGGCTCGGTATTTGGCAAACAAGTGTTGGTCACCGGTTGCGGACCGATCGGCGCACTCTTGATTGCAGGCCTGCGTCGTGCCGGTGCGGCGCGCATCGTGGCCGTTGACGTGGCCGACAAACCACTGGAATGCGCGCGCGCCATGGGCGCCGATGAAACCATCAACCTCGCCACCACACCCAATAGCTTGGCCCCGTTCGCGGCCAACAAAGGTGTGTTTGACGTGATGTTTGAAGCCTCGGGCAACGACAAAGCGCTGCGCAGCGGCCTAGACGTGGTGACGCCACGCGGCGTCATCGTGAGCATTGGCCTCGGCGGTGACTCGACCTTGCCGTTGAACCAGCTGGTGGGCAAAGAGCTGGAGTTGCGTGGCACCTTCCGATTCCACGAAGAATTTGCGGTCGCGGTGCGCTTCCTCAACGAAGGCTTGATCGATGGTCGTCCTGTGATCTCGCATGTGGTTGACTTTGATCAAGCCACCCAAGCTTTTGAGCTGGCCTGCGACAAGAGCCAAGCCATGAAGGTTCAAATCAACTTTGGCGCGGATAAAGTAGCCTCATGACCACATTTACAAAAACCATTCTCTTCACCGACACCGATGGCTGCGCGCGTTTTCGCGACGAGCCCATTGCCCTGACCGAAGGCAAACCCCAAGCGCGTTTGTCGCAACTCATGAGCAGCGGTGGCTATCAGTTGCGCCACAGCCCCGTGGGGTTTCGCAGCACCTTCCATTGCAGCGACCATGCGCAATGGGTGTTCATCTTGAGCGGCCACATGGAAATCGGTTTGCAAGATGGCAGCTCGCGCGTGTTCAGCCCCGGCGAACACTTCTACTCCGAAGACTTGCTGCCCGCCGGCGCCACCTTTGACGACAAGGTGCACGGCCACTGGAGCCGCCAAGTCGGCAGCCAACCCTTGGTGACTTTGTTCGTACGCGGATAAACCCACATGGCCATCAAAAACATGCTCGGCCACACGCTCGATTTGTTGGGCGAAGCCATTGTGTCTGGCCACTACGCGCCGGGCGCGTCGATGCCCCCCGAGACAGTGCTGTGCACCGAACTCGGCGTCAGCCGAACCGTGGTGCGCGAAGCGGTCAAATCGTTGGTCGCCAAAGGCCTAGTGAGCACCGGCCCCAAAGTGGGCACCCGTGTTTTGCCCTCGGACCAATGGAATTGGTTTGACCCGAATGTGGTGGCGTGGCAATCGAAGTTGGGCTTGACGCGCGAGTTCTTGCGTGACCTGCAAGACCTGCGCCGCGTGGTCGAGCCCGCGGCGGTTCGCTTGGCCGCTGAGCGCGCCACGCCTGAAGATTTGGCCGAAGTCGAAGCCGCCTACGCGGGCATGAAGCACGCCATTGAATTTGGCGGCGACTACGTGACCCACGATTTGTTGTTTCACCAAGGCTTGCTCAAAGCCTGTCACAACCGCATGGTGGTCCAAATGAGCAAAGCCATTGGCGCCTTGTTGCGCACCAGCTTTGAAATCACCACCACCAAACCCAATGGCCCCGCCCTCTCGCTGCCCTTGCACCGCGCCGTGCTCGACGCCGTGATTGCGCGCGCACCCGACAAAGCAGAGCGCGCCGTGCTCAAGCTGATCGACAGTGCCCGCGAGGACATTGAAATGGTTTTGGTCTCGAAAAAGAAATTGCCTTCTTTGGCGCTGCCTGCTTCCGCTTTGCGCGCACCCAAAGCAGGACGTGCTGTATCCCACCCTTGAACGAAAGAGTTGACCCATGCGTTTATTGATCACCGGCGGTGCTGGCTTTATTGGTGCCCGTCTGGCCCGTACCCTGCTGGCTCGCGGCCAATTGAACGGCCAAGCCATCACCCAAATCATCTTAGCCGACCAGTTTCCGGCTCCCGCCGATTTGGCCGCTGACCCACGCGTGTTGGTCAAAACTGGCCCGCTGCTGGACCATTGCCAAGCCTTGGCACATGAGGCGGTGGACGGGGTTTTCCATTTGGCATCGGCCGTCTCGGGCGAATGTGAGGCTGACTTCGACTTGGGCCTGCGTTCCAACCTCGACAGCACACGCGCCTTGTTAGACGCACTGCGCTCGCGCGTACAGGGCGGCGCAGCGCCTGCGCGTTTGGTGTTCTCCAGCTCGGTGGCTGTGTTTGGCCCTGACGACGCGGTGCCCATGCCCGACGTGGTGGGCGACGACACGCTGCCCACACCCCAAACCTCATACGGTGCCCAAAAGCACATCTGCGAGCACTTGGTGGCCGACTACACGCGCAAGGGCTACATCGATGGCCGCAGCGCCCGCTTGATGACGGTCACTGTGCGTCCAGGCAAGCCCAACGGCGCGGCCTCGTCATTTTTCAGCGGCATCATTCGCGAGCCCTTGGCGGGCGAGCCCTCCGTGTGTCCCGTGTCACCCGAGGTGTCGCACCCCGTCACCTCGCCGCGCGCGACGGTGGAAGGTTTGATCACCGTGTTTGAGTGCTCGCGTGAGGCCTACGGTGGTCGCACGGCACTGAACCTGCCAGGCTTGAACGTGACTGTGCAAGAAATGCTCGACGCGTTGACGCGTGTGGCCGGCCCCGAAGTGCGCGCCCGTGTGACGTTTGAACGCAACGAGACCATTGCAGGCATCGTGTCGCGTTGGCCCAAAGGGTCGAGCTCGGTGCGCGCCAACAAGCTGGGGCTGTTTGCCGAAAAAACCTTTGACGACATCATTCACCAATACATCGCCGACACCCAAGCGGGTCCGAATGCGGCACAAGCTCTGAAAGGATACAAAGCATGAACCAGATCGATTTACAAGGTCGCGTGGCGGTCGTCACCGGCGGCGCCCAAGGCATTGGCTTTGCCACCTGCGAACGCCTGCTGCGCTCGGGCGCATCCGTGGTGATGTGGGACATCGACGGCGCCAAGATCAACGAAGCCAAAGCGCTGTTGAGTGCGCTCGGCCCCATCAGCGGCTACGTGGTCGAACTCACGTCTGACGCCGCCGTGGCTGACACCACGGCCCAAACCATCCAAGACTTGGGCCGCATCGACATCTTGGTGAACAACGCTGGCATCACGGGTGGCAATGCCACCACGTGGGAACTCGACCCCGAGGTGTGGCGTCGTGTGATTGAAGTCAACCTGATTGCGCCTTACCTGACTTGCCGTGCCGTGACCCCTCACATGATCGAACGCGGTTGGGGTCGCATCATCAACATCGCCTCGGTCGCTGGCAAAGAAGGCAACCCCAACGCCAGCCACTACAGCGCCTCCAAAGCCGGTGTGATTGCACTGACCAAATCGCTGGCCAAAGAAGTGGCCACCAAAGGGGTGTTGGTCAACGCCATCACGCCTGCTGTGGCACGCACTGCCATGTTTGCGCAAATGACCGAAGCGCACATTGCCTACATGCTGGGCAAGATCCCCATGGGCCGCTTCGTGGAAGTGGAAGAAATTGCCGCCATGGTGGCCTGGCTGGCCAGCGAAGACTGCTCGTTCACCACCGGCTCTGTGTTTGACATCACCGGCGGTCGCTCGACGTATTAACGCGCAGGCGTGAGTGCAGGCAAGGGCGGTGGTGCATCGCCCGGAATAGGCGTGCGGTCCACATTGAGTGTCATGGCCACCAACACGTAATAGCCATTCACGGCGATCAGGTCCATCACACCCTGTTCGCCAAAAGCGTCGACCACGGCCTTGTACGTGGCGTCGCTCACCCGCGTGGTGGTGTGCAGCTCGTGGCAAAAGTTGTAGACGATGGCTTCGTCGTCTTTCATGTTGGCAGGCCGTTTGCCTTGGGCGATGGCCTCGGCCACTTGGGGATCTAGGCCGGCTTGCAAGGCCAAACGGTGATGTGCAAACCACTCGTATTGCGCCGTCCAATGACGGGCCGTGATGAGGATGGCCATCTCATTGAGCTTTTGTCCCAAGGTGCTTTTGAAGCGGATGTGCGAGCCCACTTTTTGCAAGTGATCGCCCAACTCGGGGCTGCGCAAAAACACATTGAACGGACTGCCCAAAGTGCCGTTGTTGCTGTTCGCTGCAGACCCAGCCACCGCAGCGCGAGGACCCGAACGGATGTTTTGCACCAAGTCGCGTTGTGCCTGCGTCATCTCTGAAGGGGTCAGCACTTTGAAACGACGTTGTGACTCTTGGGCATGAACCGGCGAACTGGTCGTTAAATTGGCGACCAAAAGGCAGGCCATCGCCGCCATCGAAAATTGAAAACAACGCATGGTGAAGTCGGGCCAAGCCCAAGTGAAGAGAGGGCTCAAACTATGGCGTCAACCGCCGCCCACCCTTGTCTCGGTCGTGACTTTTTAAAACCCAAGCCCGAGGTGCAGCGGCAAGTACACGGCCATGCCCCCCAAGATGGTCAAGAGCACATTGCGCTTGGCAAAGTAAATCAACGCGCCTGCCGCCGCCGCAAACAGGCGTGCGTCTTGCCACGTGGTGATGAGTTGGCCTTGGCTCATCACAATCTCGGGCACCACCACCGCAGACAAAGCGGCAATCGGCGCGTATTGCAAACCGCGCTGGGCCCAATGCGGCAAATGCCACGGCTTGTTCGACAAGAAAAAGAAGCTGCGCGTGACCACCGTCACCACGCCCAATCCAGCGATCACCAGCAAGGTCCACAGATCGGTGCTGTTCATGCCGGTGTTCATGCGTGCGCTCCTGTCGCGTCGGTGGGTTTGAAACGCTCCAACGTGAGACACAAGATCACGGCCACCGCAATGGCGACCACGATGTTGAGCTTCAAGGGCAAGGCATAGGTCACCACCGCGGCCACACCCGCCACTGCCGCCGAGACGATGCGCAAGCGAGAGCTGGCCAGCGAACACTGCACGCCCACCAGACACAAAATACCCGCGAAACCCAAACCCCAATCGGGGGGAATGCCATTGGCCAAGGCGATGCCGATCAAGCTGGCCAGCATCCAGCTGCCCCAGTTCAAGCTGTCGTTGCCCGCCAAATAGGCTTCTTGTGCCAAGCGTTCTTCAGGCGTCGCACCGGGCTGGTGAAAACGTTTGGTGAACAGCACATAGCTGATGTCAGCGGTGGCGTAGCCATGCAACATGCGACGCCAGCGCGGCAGATGAATCAAGTGAGGGCGCAGGTGCAAGCTGAACACCACAAAGCGCAAGTTCACACAAAAGCCCGTGGCCAAAATGACCCAAGCGGGGGCACCGGCCACGAGGAGCGGAATGGATGCCAGTTGCGAGCTGCCGGCAAACACCACCAAGGTCATGAACACCGATTCAAAAATACTCATGCCCGACTTGACCATGGCCACACCGGTCATCAGCCCCCAAGCCGCCACGCCCATCGCTTGAGGCGCCAGCTCGCGCAAGCCAATTTTGAATTCAGAGTGGCGGTAGAGCTGGGGGCTGAGAAACATCATGGCGGGTTCAACCTGGGGTGACGTCGAATTGTTGGCCCACCGTCAAAGGAAAGCCGCGCAAAAAATCAGCCGCTGCCAAACGTTTGCCACCTGCGCGCTGCAACTCGGTGACGCACAACACGCCCTCGCCACACGCAATGCGTACCCCTTGGGCATCTGCGCTCAGAACCGTACCAGGCCCCGCATGGCTGGCCTTCGTGGAAGGCTCAGGCACCGCACGCCACAACTTGATGACTTCGCCGTTGAGCTGAGCGGCAGCGGCAGGAAAGGGGTGGAAAGCGCGCACGCGGCGGTCAATGGTTGTCGCCGCTTCGCGCCAGTCGACGGCCGCCTCGGCTTTTTCAATTTTGTGGGCGTAAGTGATGCCCTCGAGCGGTTGCTTGACGGGTTTGAGTTGCCCCGCTTGTGCATCGTTCAAAGCCTGCACCACCAACGCACCGCCTAGGTCGGCCAAACGGTCGTGCAAGGTGGCGGTGGTGTCTTGTGCATCGATGTCGCGCACGCCGGTCAGCAGCATGTCGCCCGTGTCCAAGCCCGCATCCATTTGCATGATGACCACGCCCGTTTGCGCGTCACCCGCCTCAATCGCGCGGTGAATCGGCGCGGCGCCGCGCCAACGTGGCAACAGGGAGGCATGGATGTTGAGGCAGCCCAAACGCGGCGCGCTCAACGTCCATTGCGGCAAGATCAAACCATAAGCCGCTACCACCATCACGTCGGCGTTGGCCGCTGCAATGGCAGCTTGAGCTTGGGCTGCGTCATCGGGGTATTTGCCGTCCAAACGCAAACTCATGGGCTGTGCGACGGGAATATGGTGTTGCAGGGCCAGTTGTTTGACCGCCGAAGCTTGCAACTTCATGCCCCGACCGGCTGGGCGGTCGGGCTGCGTCAGCACCAAGGGCACCTCGTGCCCAGCCGCCAAAATTTGGGCCAACGCCACGGCGGCAAATTCGGGCGTACCCGCAAAAATAACGCGCATCAAAGACCTTTGGTTCAGGCGTCGTCGCGCGCAGATTTGAGCATTTTGGTTTTGATGCGGTTGCGCTTCAAAGGCGAGAGGTATTCCACGAACACTTTGCCCAGCAAGTGGTCCAGCTCATGCTGAATACACACCGCCAGCAAGCCGTCGGCCTCGATGGTGCGCACGTGACCATCCGCGTCTGTGGCTTTGACTTTGACTTGGGTCGCGCGCTCCACGCCGTCATAAATGCCTGGCACCGACAAGCAGCCCTCTTCACCTTTGACGCGCTCATCGCCCATCCATGTGATTTCGGGGTTGATGAGCACCATGGGCTCGTTGCGTTTTTCTGAAACATCAATCACCACCAAGCGCTCATGCACATCCACTTGGGTGGCCGCGAGGCCGATGCCGTTGGCGTCGTACATGGTCTCCAGCATGTCGGCGATGAGGGTGCGGATGCGCGCATCCACCTCAGCGACGGGCTTGGCCACGGTGTGAAGTTTGGGGTCAGGGAATCGGAGAATGTCTAACTTGGGCATGCGCATATTGTCTCTGCTTTTGAAATTTTCGACCTGCGCGCATGTGTATTTGAAAGCACGCTCTCCACAATGGTTTTCACACCACAAGGAGACCCGCATGCACCCCACGCCCCTGACCCAAGACGAATTGCGCGCTTGGCTGCGGTTGAGCTTGACCGATGGGGTCGGCAACGATGCCGCTCGGCGACTGCTGGCCGCCTTTGGCAGCCCGCAGGCTGTGTTTGCCCAAAGCGAGGCTGCGTTGTGCCAAGTGGTCACCGCCAAACAGGCCTTGGCCCTGCTGACCGACCCCAACGAACTGGCCGTGCAGTGCGTGCGCACCCAGCAGTGGCTGGCCCACCAACCCGACACGCACCGCCATGCGGTGTGGACTTTGGGCGATGCCCATTACCCCGACGCCTTGCTGCAATTGCCAGACCCACCGCTGATGGTCTACGCACAAGGCCAGTTGGAGGCTACTTTGGGGCCTGCCGTGGCCATCGTCGGCAGCCGCAACCCCACGCCACAAGGGGCACAAACGGCAGCGCAATTTGGCGAAGCCTTGGCGGCCGCTGGCTTGTGCGTGGTCTCGGGCTTGGCTTTGGGCGTGGATGGCGCGGCACACCTTGGCGCGCTGCGGGGTGCGCGCTCGCGCGAAACGGCTGACCATTGGCACACAGTGGCCGTGGTGGGCACGGGCTTGGACCGCGTGTACCCACGCCAACACCAAACCTTGGCCTACGACATCGCGCAACACGGTCTCATGCTGAGCGAATACCACTTGGGCACGGCCCCGCTGCCCGCCAACTTTCCCAAACGCAATCGACTCATTGCCGCCCTCGGTTTGGGCACCTTGGTGGTGGAAGCGGCCTTGCAATCGGGCTCGCTCATCACGGCACGCTTGGCGCTTGATTTAGGGCGTGAAGTGCTGGCCATCCCGGGCTCCATCCATGCCACACAATCGCATGGCTGCCATGCCTTGATACGCCAAGGCGCCAAATTGGTGGAAAAGGCCCAAGACGTGCTGGAAGAGCTGCAATTGCAAGAACAAACGTTGCTGTTTGATGAGTCGCCGCACGACGACGCAACAACCGAACCCACGCTTTTGGGCCACATGGGCTACGGCCCCGTCAGCTTGGATGCCCTGCAAGCGCGTTGTGGCATCGCCACGGCCAGCTTGCAAGCCCAGCTCTTGACCTTGGAGCTGGACGGCTTGATTGGGCGCTTGCCCGGTGGTTTATTTCAGCGTTTGGGGCAAGCGTGAAGGGCTTGCAACAAATACCGTTATATTGAACCCATGTTTGAAGTGCTCGTCTTTGTTTACGAAAACTACTGGCACGGTGATGCGTGTCCGGAGCTCGCGCAACTGGGCCGCAAACTCAGTGCGGCAGGCTTCGAAGCGGACGACATTTCGCAGGCCTTGCAATGGCTAGATGGCTTGAGCATCGCCTCACACCACACGGAGCTGATCGACATCAGCCAATCCTCGCCCGAACACCACACCGAGTCAGCACACAGCCTGCGTGTGTATTCGGTCGCCGAGCAAGACCGCTTAGGCGCGGCGTGCTTGGGCTTCATCCGTTTCTTAGAAACCGCCGAAGTGCTCTCGCCTCACATGCGCGAAATCGTGCTCGACCGCGCCATGGCGGTGGCCACCCAGCCCATTGATTTGGATGACCTGAAAATCATCGTGCTGATGGTCTACTGGAGCGTGGGCTTAGAGCCCGACGCGCTGGTGCTAGACGAGTTGTGTGACGACGCAGACCGCGTCGCACATTGAAGACTTAGACCACCGCGCCCGAGTTTTCGTCGTCAGGATCGCCCGCTGCTTTGACAGGGGCCTTGATCAAATCTTCGCGTTGAATGCCCAGCCACATGGCGATGGCCGCGGCCACGAACACCGACGAGTAGATACCGAAGCAAATACCGATGGTCAGCGCCAGCGCAAAGTAGTGCAAGGTCGCGCCCCCAAACAGCAACATAGACAACACCATGAGCTGTGTACAGCCGTGGGTGATGATGGTGCGGCTGATGGTGGAGGTGATGGCGTTGTCGATGATTTCGACCGTGTCCATCTTGCGGTAGCGGCGGAAGTTCTCGCGAATACGGTCAAAAATCACCACCGATTCGTTCACTGAATAACCCAGCACGGCCAACACGGCAGCCAGCACGGGCAGCGAAAACTCCCACTGGAAGAACGCGAAGAAACCCAAGATGATGACCACGTCATGCAAGTTCGCAATGATGGCAGCCACCGCAAACTTCCACTCAAAGCGCATGGCCAAATAAATCATGATGCCCACGACCACAAAAGCCAGCGCCTTGAGGCCATCCGCCGCCAACTCGTCGCCCACTTGCGGGCCGACAAACTCGGTGCGGCGCAGTTGCACGGAAGCATCTATCCCCTTCAAAGCTGCCAACACTTGGTCGCTTTGCTGGGCTGAACTCTGGCCTTTGACCGCAGGCATGCGGATCATCACATCGCGGGCGGTGCCAAAGTTTTGCACCTGCACGTCGTTCAAACCGAGCTTGGCGATTTGGTCGCGCACCACGTTCAAGTCAGCGGGCTGGCTGTAGCTGACTTCCATCAACGTACCGCCCGTGAACTCCACCGACAGGTGCAAGCCACGGTTGAACAAGAAGAACACCGCGGCCAAAAAGGTGATGAACGAAATGGCGTTGAACGCCACCGCATTCTTCATGAACGGGATGTCTTTGCGGATCTTAAAAAATTCCATGACTCAATTTCTTTCTTGTCGCCACGCGATCAGGCGCGCCACACGGTGCCGATGGACACGCTTTGTAATTTCTTTTGGCGGCCATACCAAACGTTGACCAAGCCACGCGAGAAGAACACGGCCGAGAACATGCTGGTCAAAATGCCCAAGCAATGCACCACAGCAAAGCCACGCACGGGGCCCGAGCCAAAGGCCAACAAGGCCAAGCCGGCAATCAGGGTGGTGACGTTCGAGTCAAGAATGGTGGCCCAAGCGCGGTCGTAACCGGCGTGAATGGCCGACTGAGGCGATGCGCCATTGCGCAACTCTTCGCGCACGCGTTCGTTGATCAGCACGTTGGCGTCAATCGCCATACCCAACACCAAAGCCATCGCGGCCATACCGGGCAAAGTGAGCGTGGCTTGCAACATGGACAGCACCGCCACCAAGAGCAACAAGTTCACCGCCAAAGCCACGCTGGAGAACATGCCGAACAACATGTAGTACACGCACATGAAGGCGGTCACCGCCACAAAGCCCCAAGTGACGGAGTTAAAACCCTTGGCAATGTTTTCAGCACCGAGGCTAGGGCCAATGGTGCGTTCTTCGATGATTTCCATCGGCGCAGCGAGTGAGCCCGCACGCAACAGCAAGGCGGTGTCGTTGGCTTCCACGGTGCTCATGCGGCCCGAAATTTGCACGCGGCCACCGCCGATTTCGCTGCGAATCACAGGCGCGGTGACGACTTCGCCCTTGCCTTTTTCAAACAACAAAATGGCCATGCGCTTGCCCACACTCTCACGGGTCACGTCCTTGAAAATGCGTGCACCCTTGGCGTCGAGCGTCAGGTGCACGGCGGCTTCTTGGTTTTGGGTGTCAAAGCCAGGTTGTGCGTCGGTGAGGTTTTCACCTGTCAAGATCACTTGCTTCTTCACAATCACGGCCTGACCGCTGCGCTCTAAAAAGCGCTCGGTGCCAAATGGCACAGGGCCGTTGCTCAGCTCCGCGCTGCGGGCCTCGGCACTGTCATCCACCATGCGGATTTCCAGCGTAGCCGTGCGGCCCAAAATGTCTTTGGCCTTGGCCGTGTCTTGCACGCCAGGCAGTTGCACCACGATGCGGTCCGTGCCTTGCTGTTGAATCACAGGTTCGGCCACGCCCAACTCATTGATACGGTTGTGCAAGGTGGTGATGTTTTGCTTGATCGCTTGCTCTTGCACGCGCTTCGCGGCCACGGGGTTGATCACCGCCGTGAGTTTGAAGTCGGCGCCATCGGGCGCGCTGGTGGTTTGCAAATCGGCAAACTGGTCTTGAATCACGCGCTGGGCGGACTCCAACGTGGCCATATCGCGAAAGCGCACCTCGATGGCTTGGCCATTGCGGCTGATGCCACTGTGGCGCACGTTTTTCTCGCGCAAGCCGGTGCGAATGTCACCCGCCAACGATTCGGCTTTCTTGGTCAAAGCCGCTGGCATGTCGACTTGCAACATGAAGTGCACGCCACCGCGCAAGTCCAAACCCAAATACATGGGCGAGGCGCCCAAGCTGGTCAGCCATGCAGGTGAACGGGCCAAGAGGTTCAACGCCACCACATAAGCGGGGTCGTTGGCATCTGGCACCAACGCATGTTGAATGGCATCTTTGGCTTTGAGCTGGGTGTCGGTGTTGTCAAAACGGGCTTTGAGCGACCCGTTGTCCAAGGTCAACACCTCAGGCGTGAGGTTCGCCGCTTTCAGGGCCTCTTCCACACGCGCTTGAACCGCAGCGTCCACTTTGACGCCGGGTTTGCCTGCGCTCACTTGAACGGCAGGTGCTTCACCAAAAAAGTTAGGCAGCGTGTAGATGCTGCCAATCAACAAAGCGATCACGATGATCGCGTATTTCCAAAACGGGTAACGGTTCATGATCGCTTCGTATCTCAGAGATTACTTGACAGAGCCTTTGGGCAAAACTTGCACCACAGCGTGACGCTGCAATTGCACTTCCACGCCAGGAGAAACTTCCAAGCTCAGGGTGTTGTCACCGAGTTTGGTGACTTTGCCGAGCAAGCCGCCAGCGGTGGCGATTTCGTCACCTTTGGCGAGCGCGTCGATCATGGCTTTGTGTTCTTTTTGACGCTTCATCTGAGGACGAATCATCACGAAGTACAAGACCACGAACATCAACACCAAAGGCAACATGCCGGTGAGGGAAGACATGATGTCGCCACCAGCAGCAGCGGCAGGGGCGGTTTGAGCAAAAGCAGAAGAAATCAACACGATCGAACTCCAATAAGAAGGACTCCCGCCTAGGTGCAAAACGCCTAGACGGGCCAATCGCGGATTGTATGCGGCGGGGGTGTGACGGGGATTAACCCTGCCACGCCGCCATCAAACTCGCCCACTTGCCACGCACAGCCGCCAAATGACGGGCTTTGACGTGGCCAAAACCTTTGATTTGCTCAGGTACTCGGGCAATGTCCAGCGCCAACGCGTGGTTGTCCGCGCTGAGTTTGGCGAGCACTTGGTCGATGCTGGCTTGGTATTCACCGATCAAGGCGCGCTCGGTGCGGCGCTCTTCGGTGTTGCCAAACACATCCAACGCGGTGCCGCGCAGGCCCTTGAGGTGCTTGAGCAACTTAAAGCCGGTCAGCATGAACGGACCAAACTTCTGCTTTTGCAATTCGCCTTTGGCATTGGTTTTGGCGATCAAGGGCGGAGCCAAGTGGTAATTCACGGTGTAGTCGCCCTCAAACATGCCGTTGATCTTTTGCAAAAACGTGGTGTCGGTGTGCAAACGGGCCACTTCGTACTCATCTTTGTACGCCATGAGCTTGAACAAATTACGCGCCACGGCCTCGGTCAAACTGGTTTTTTGCAGCGGCGCTTCCGCTGCACGCACACGGTCCACCACCGCACGGTAACGCTGTGCATACGCCGCGTCTTGGTAGTCGGTGAGGAAGGCCACGCGCTGATCGATCACCGCATCCACACTTTGACGCGCATGAAACTGCACCACTTGCGTGGGGTTTTGCGAAGCGTCAATCAGCGCATTCACGCCCGCGAGGTCATGCGCACAGTGACGCCCCCACGTGAAGGCCGCCTTGTTTTGCTCGACCGCCACGTTGTTGAGTTCAATCGCGCGCATGAGCGCCTCCAAGCCCAACGGCACCCAGCCCTTTTGCCAAGCGTAGCCCAGCAACATCGGGTTGATGTAAATGCTGTCACCCAGCGCTTGCAAAGAGACGCGGTTCGCATCAAATGCACTCACGCCGTCGACACCCACGGTTTGGGTGATGTCCGCCAAGCAGGCATCGGCGGGGTTTTGCCAATCGGTATTTTTGACAAATGCAGCGGTCGGTGTGCTGTGTGCGTTCAAGGCCACATGGGTGCGTCCGGCCAACATGCGCTGCAAGGTTTCTTTGCCGGCCGAGACGATGGGGTCACAGCCGATGATCAAGTCGGCTGCAGCCATGCTCACCCGCGTGGTGCGAATGGTGTCTTGGTCGTTGGCAATCAAGACATGGCTCCATGTAGCGCCACCTTTTTGGGCCAAGCCTGCCGAGTCTTGTGTGACGATGCCTTTGCCCTCGATGTGCGCGGCCATGCCCAACAACTGACCGATGGTGATGACGCCCGTGCCTCCCACGCCCGCCACCACCGTGCCCCATGCGTGCGCGGTGCTGGGCAAGGTGGGCTCTGGCAATGTCACATCCGGCATGGCGATCTTGGAGACGCCTTTGGCCTTCTTTTTCAGCTGCCCGCCTTCGATGGTGACAAAGCTGGGGCAAAACCCTTTGAGACAACTGGTGTCTTTGTTGCAGGTGCTTTGGTTGATGGTGCGTTTGCGACCAAAGTCCGTTTCTAAGGGCTCAACGCTCAAGCAATTGCTTTGCACACCACAGTCGCCGCAGCCCTCACACACCAACTCGTTGATGAGCACGCGCACCGCCGGATCGACCATCGTGCCGCGTTTGCGACGGCGGCGTTTTTCGGTGGCGCAGGTTTGGTCGTAAATGATGACCGTGCAGCCTTTGATCTCGCGCATTTCGCGTTGAATGCGGTCCAACGCATCGCGGTGGAACACTTCCACACCGCTCACCAAATCAGCGCCTTCGTATTTCTCGGGTTCATCCGTCACGATGACGATGCGCTGTGCGCCTTCTGCCTTCATGCTTTGCGCGATTTGCAAGGTGTTGTGCCCCTCAGGGTGCTCGCCCACGGGCTGACCGCCGGTCATGGCGACGGCATCGTTGTACAAAATTTTGTAGGTGATGTTCACACCGGCGGCCACGCTTTGGCGAATGGCCAAGATGCCGCTGTGAAAGTACGTGCCGTCACCGATGTTGGCAAAAATGTGCGCGTCGTTCACAAACGGTTGCTGGCCCACCCACGGCGTGCCTTCGCCCCCCATTTGGGTGAAGCCCGACGTGCTGCGGTCCATCCACAGCGACATGAAGTGGCAGCCAATGCCCGCCATGGCGCGCGAACCTTCGGGCACCTTGGTGCTGGTGTTGTGCGGGCAACCCGAGCAAAACCAAGGCTGGCGGTCGGCCTTGACTTCCACCGTGGTCATCGCCTGCTCTTTGGCGGTGATGATGGCCAGCTGCGCATTGATGCGGGAGGTGGTGTCGGCATCCACGCCAAGTTTGAGCACGCGCTGGGCAATGGCCTTGGCGATCAAGCTAGGGTTCAAATCGGCATTGGCGCGCAACAGGGTGCTGTCTTTGGGGTTGGGCATGGACCACTCGCCACCGCCCTCGCTCGTTTCGTTGAACTTACCCAACACGACGGGCCGAACATCCGAACGCCAGTTGTAGAGCTCTTCTTTGAGTTGGTACTCAATGACTTGGCGCTTTTCTTCGATCACCAAAATCTCTTGCAAGCCCGTGGCGAACTCACGCGTGAGTTGCGCTTCCAGCGGCCACACCACGGCCACTTTGTGCAGGCGAATGCCAATGCGGCGGCAGGTGTCATCGTCCAGCCCCAAATCGAGCAGGGCTTGGCGCGTGTCGTTGTAGGCCTTGCCGCTGGCGATCAGGCCTAAGCGGTCGTTCGGGCCCTCAATCACGTTGTAGTTCAAACGGTTGGCGCGCACATAAGCGAGCGCGGCATACCACTTGTAGTCAAACAAACGCGCCTCTTGGCTGAGCGCGTCATCGGGCCAGCGAATGTGGATGCCGCCAGCAGGCATCTCAAATTCGGGAATGACGATGTTCACGCGGTCAGGATCGATCACCGCGGTCGCGCTGGACTCCACAATTTCTTGGATCGTCTTCATGCCCGACCACACGCCAGAAAAGCGACTCATGGCGATGCCATGCAAACCCAAATCCAAAATGTCTTGCACGCTTGCAGGGAAAAACACCGGCGTGCCGCAGGCTTTGAAAATGTGGTCGCTCTGGTGCGCAGCGGTGGAGCTTTTGGCAATGTGATCGTCCCCCGCCACGGCCAGCACGCCCCCCCAAGGCGTCGTGCCTGCCATGTTGGCGTGCTTGAACACATCGGAGCACCGGTCCACGCCAGGGCCTTTCCCGTACCAAATGCCAAACACCCCGTCGAACTTGTTGCTGCCAGGGGGCGCAAAACCCAGCTGCTGTGTGCCCCACAAGGCCGTGGCGGCCAACTCTTCGTTCACACCGGGTTGAAACACGATGTGTTGCGCCTGCAAATAATCTTTGGCTTTCCACAAAGCCTGGTCGTAGCCACCCAAGGGCGAGCCACGGTAACCGCTGATGAAGCCCGCGGTGTTTTTGCCTTGCAACGCATCACGCTGGCGTTGCAACATGGGCAGCTTGACCAACGCCTGCACCCCGCTCATGAAAGCACGCCCCGCATCGAGGCTGTATTTGTCATCCAGCGTCACGGTTTCGAGGGCGCGGCGAATGTGCTCGGGGAGCGGTGCGTTCATGGCTGTCTCCATTGATATCTTGAATTTGTCACAAAGTGTAGGGGGCGTCCCCAGATAAAGGTTTTCTTTTTATTCACTGAATCGCCGCATTTGCGCAAGATTCTTTCTAGAATTTTGGAATAACGAAAGATAAAGGCGTTACCTTGGAGACACTCGATAAATTTGATATTGCGATCTTGAGCGAACTGCAACGCGATGCCCGACTGACCAACGCCGAACTCGCACAGCGCGTAGGCTTGAGCGCCGCGCCATGCTGGCGACGCGTGCGGATGTTGGAAGAAGAGGGCTACATCACGGGTTACCGCGCTGAACTCAACCGCCAAATGCTGGGTTTGGGCGTGTTGGCGTTTGTGCGGCTCGATGCCGAGCGCAACTCCGGCGATGTCACGCAGGTCTTAGAAGCGGCGATTCGCCAAATCCCTGAAATCGTGTCGTGCCACTACATCAGCGGAACAGGCACTTTTGAGCTGCAAGTGGTCTCGCGTGACCTGCACACCTTCAGCCAATTTGCGCGCGACGTGTTGATCAACCTGCCGCATGTGAAAGATTTACACACCAGCTTTTCACTCGGCGAGGTGAAAGCGAGCGGGGCATTGCCATTGACCCATTTGGAAAAGCACAGCTACTGACACACGCGGCAGCACCGCCGTCACGCGCCTCAGTGCACTTGGTGTGCCGTGGACGGTAGGGGCAACGCAGGCGACGAGGCGTCGTCAAACCCCACGCCCCAACCTGCTTTTTCCTGCAACTTGTTCAGCAAGGTCATCATGATTTGCAGCACATGCGGCGGCAACTTCAAGTTCACGCTGTTTTTGGTGATCAGTTGCAACTCAATCGCGGTCTGCCCATCGTCTTGTTGGTGAATCACCAAACCGATCACCAACAGGGGGGCTTCCCCCAAAGGCTTTTGCGGTGCGGGCTTGTACGCATCATTGAAGTTGGCTTGTTGGGCCACGGCTTGTTGCTGAAACGATTGAACGGCTTGCGCCACTTGAGGTTCGTGCGTTTTCTCGAGGGCTTTCACCGCCACGTGTTGCGTGCCCTGAATCAACCCTTTGAGCATCATGCGGGTCAGCCAAAAGCTGAATTCTTCGCCGGTACTCGTGTTGAAGCGAAACAACACCCGGTCTTCTTGCGAAATCCACTCGCCATTGAACTGTTGAATCGACATAGATTTACCTCGGCCACAGCACCCAAAGGCGCAAGGGCTGTTTCATGCGGCCCGCGAAGTCACCCGCGTCTGAGCCTGTGCCGGCAAAGTAGTCGGCACGCACGGCACCCACAATGGCGCTGCCCGTGTCTTGGGCGAACACCAAGCGTTGCAAATTCGCATTCGGACCTGCCGATGCCATCCACACGGGGGTGCCATAAGGAATCGAATCTTTGTCGACGGCGATCGAACGGCCTGCGGTCAAAGGCACGCCTTGTGCACCGCGTGGTCCCAAGTTGGCCTCCGCGCCTGTGCGCGTTTCTTCGCGGAAAAACACATAACGCGGGTTGCTCCAAAACATCTCTTGCACCAAGGCGGGGTTGCTTTGCTGGGTCGCCACAATCCACGCCTTGATGCCAGGCCACGACGCATCGCGGATCAAACCTCGGTCCAACAACCAACGACCCACGCTTTGGTAAGGCCACTCGTTCGCCCCCGCAAATGCCAAACGCACCACGCGCACGCTGCCATCGGAATTGGTAAAACGCACACGGCCTGAACCTTGGATGTGCAGCACCAGCGCATCCACAGGGTCGGCCAGCCAAGCCACTTCACGGCCTCGCAAGGCATCACGGGCTTGGGAAGAGGTGTCAATCTCCTGCCGACTGAACCACGGGCGACCGCTGCGCCGCACCTCGTTCAAGGCGTCTGGCGGGGCGTACAAAGGCACCTCAAAGCCGGGGCGTTGCACGGGCGATGCATCGAACAGCGGTTCGTAATAGCTGGTGAGTAAGCCATCCGCCGACCCGGTGTCTGCCGCTTCAACGCGGTAGGGCTGCAACTGGCCCATCATCCACACACGACGTTCATCCACGCTACCCAACGAGAGTTGGCGCACGTTTTGACACAGCGGTGCAAACAAAGGCCCTGGGCGTTCGCAGTTTTGCAGCCACGCATTCCACGCGTCTTGCAAGTCGTCGTTTTGCCAGCCGGGTACCTCGCCCCATGGCACAGGCACCCAACGGCTTCGGTAACTGGCACGCGGATTGGGCGTGCCCGGCATGCCGGCCAACGTGCCTGTGGCCCGAGGCAGCTCAGGCGCAACACGCGCGTTCGGCAAGGGCTCGGCACGCGATGCCGGACGGCTGTATTCGTCCACGGGCACGCGCAGTCGCGAACCTGTGCTGCAAGAAACCAAGGTTCCTACAATCAAAGCTCCCAACACATGCCACAGGATTTTTTTCATGTTCTTGATTTTGCTTGAAGCGCTAGGCGCGGGTTGCATCTTGGTGGTGATCGTGTGGTGGACCATGTTCTCAGGCCGCAGCGACACCGAAGCACAGCACCAAGCCGCGCTTGACCAAGCGGCCGCAGACAGCGCCAAAGACGCCGCCGCAACCGATAAGACCGAACGCGACCACTAAAACGCCGCGGCGCCCGCGCGTCACGTCAATCTCCGCGCAGCAAGTTGGCCAACTCCACCGCCGACTTGACCGCCATCTTGTCAAACACACGGGCGCGGTGCACCTCGACCGTACGCACGCTGATGTCGAGCTGATCGGCAATCAATTTATTGGGCAAGCCCTCGACCACCAAGCGCATCACATCGCGTTCACGCTCGGTCAAATCGGACAAGTTTTGTTGCAGGTTGGTGCGGTGACGGTGCTGTTGCAAGGTGTGGTGCGAACGCTCCAAGGCTTGTTCAATGCGGTCGACCAAGGCATTGTCTGAAAACGGCTTTTCATAAAAATCAAACGCGCCGCGCTTGACCGAGTCCACAGCGGTCGGCACATCGGCATGGCCCGTCAAAAAAATCACGGGCAACACGTCGAGCAACTCGCGCTCGATCAACTGTTCAAACAGTGCCAAGCCACTCATGCCGAGCATGCGCACATCCAACAGCAAACAGCCGGGCTGGGAGGGTCGCCAAGGTCGATCGGCTTGCGCGTTCAAAAACGCCGCAAAGGCATCCGCACTGTCAAACGACTGGCTGGGCAAGCGACGTGAGCGCAGCAGCCATGCCAACGCTTCGCGCACACCGGCGTCGTCATCGACGATAAAAACCAAAGCATCTTCGGTGGGTTGCATGCGCGATAACTCCGTTCAAGATTGCGGCAGGGTGAAGCTGAACACCGTGCCACGTGGCTGGTTGGCGCGGTGGCTCAAAAAGCCACCATGCTGCTCCACCACGGTACGGCACAGACTCAGGCCCAAGCCCATGCCTTCTGCTTTGGTGGTGAAGAAAGGGGTGAAAAGTTTTTCGGCCACGGCCTCTGGAATGCCCGAGCCGAAGTCGGCCACCGTGAATTCCAACCAGCGACTCACCGCGTTCGAGGCCGCAGGGCGAACCGCCAACGTCAACACTTTTTGAGGCGTATCGTCACCCATGGCCTGCATGGCGTTGCGCGACAAATTCAGCAACACTTGCTCGACCATGGTGCGGTCGCACAACACAGGCGGCAAGTCGAGGGCGCAGCGCACGTCCACGCGGACACCCAATTTACGGGCTTGCAAAATGACCAAAGGCATCACGTCGTCCAAGAGCGCACGCGGGGTGACGGCCTCACGCGCTTGGTCGCGGCGCCGCACAAAGTCATGCACGCTCTTGATGACTTTGCCCGCACGCTCAGCCTGCTGGCCAATGCGTTGAATGGCGCTGCCTAAAGAGTCCGCCAATTGCACGTCTTGCAACGCAGCGTCTTGCAACAAGTTCAAGCTGCCAGTGGCATAGCTCGAAATCGCGGCCAAGGGCTGGTTCAGCTCATGGCTCAACAACGATGCCATTTCGCCCACAGTGGCCAAACGCGCCGTGGCTTGCAGGCGCTCTTGGCTGGCCCGCGACACCTCTTCCACGCGGCGTTGCTCGCTGACGTCCAGCACCGCACTCATCCAGCCGGTTTGTTGGCCGGTCGCGTTGATCAGCGGTGCTTCAAAAATCAACACCGCAAAACGCTCACCGTTTTTGCGCATGAACACCGACTCCACGCCCTCACGCGGTGGCGCATTGCCCGCCAAGCGCAAGGCTTGGCGCTTGCCATATTCGTCCACCATTTCAGGGGGCCAATACGGCGCGGGAATACCGTGCCCCATCAACTCTTTGGCGTCAAAGCCGACCATCTCGCAAAACGCCGGATTCACATAGGTGATGCGACCTTGGCTGTCACGCGCGCGCAGGCCCGTGACCAGCGAGTCTTCCATGGCCTTGCGAAACGCCAAGGCATCCGCCAAGTCCAGCTCCACCCGCTGACGACGACGCATGTCACGCGCGAGCATGGTGAGCACCGTCACCAACGCAATCGCCATCGCCGTCACCAGCGCCGTCAGGACGTTGGGGAAAAAATCTGGCGCAGCACGCCAACTGTCCATGCGCAGCACCATCGCGTGCCCTGGGATGTCCAGCAATTGCTTGGCCGTGAAAATGCGCGAGCCGCGACGCGGCGTGCCGTGCATAGCCAAGCGCGTGCCATCGGCCTCGGTGAACGACACCTCTTGGCTGCGCGTGAGCTGCGGCCCCACCATGTTCACCAAGACCTCTTGCAAGCTGTAGCTGGCCACGGTGTAGCCCGTGAGCTGCCCGTCGGTGATGACAGGCAAACACAAATCCATGATCTCCAACCCCAAGCCATTGGACAGCGGTACATAGTTGCTGGCCCCATAACCGGGGCCACTTTGGCGACGCGCCACCCCACAGGCTTGCACGATCTCGGGCTGACGCGCAGGGCGGCCCATGCGCGCAAACACCGGCGCACGAAACGGGGTGTCCACAGCTGCGAGTAAATTCAACTCGGCATCGCGCCATTCGAGGCGCACCCATTCACGGTGCTCGCGCAGCAACCCAGCGGCATCTTGGCTCCACGGCACAGCGCTGCGGTCGGCAAATTGCAGCGCTTGCAAACTTTGCACATTGCGGGTGAGCGCGGTGCGAATGTCACTCACCGCGTCGGCTGCATCGCGCTCGATGCGGCTTTGCACTTGGCTCACTTCATAGCGCCCCGCCAACCACACCAAGGTGCTGAGCATCGACAAGACGAGCAGCACCAACAGCACCCACAACACCCATCGACGCAACAAAGTACCAGCGGGAAACGGCATCAGTCCACCTTGGTCACACGGGGGTTGGCCCAGGTGCCGTCAATATGAAACTCGCTGGTGCCTGCGCGCACCAAAGGACGACTCAAAATCAATTGCGCCAAATAGCTGGTCAAGCCAATCACGGGGTTAATCGTGGCCATGTAAAGCGACGCCGTGCCCGCATTGATTTCGGGTACCACCACTACTTTGAGGTCTTGGGTTTCACGCGCCAAATCGGCACTGCCTTCCAGCAACGCGCCTGCCACCACGCCCTTCATTTGCAGGTTGTTGGTGAACGCCACGCCTTGTTCAATGCGCACATCGCCGCGCACAAAATCAAAGGCAAACCCTTCGCTGAACACGTCACTGAAATCGAGCGTCAGACGGCGCGGCAGGGCTTGCAAATTCAACACCCCCAGCAAGCGTGCGGCGCCTGGGTCGGTCTTCAAGAACTGCCCTTTTTCAATGTTTAGATTGAGCTTGCCCGCCATGCTGGCGTAGTCCAAAGTGATGGGCGAGCCCTGCCACGAGACTTGGCCTTCCAAGCGTCCATGGCCGTCACGGATGGCATCAGGCGTGCCAAAACGGGTCAGCAACTCCCCACTGTTGCGCACATCCAGCAACAAATTCAGCTTCGTGCGCTGCAAACGCGGGCCATCGGCCGTCCAGTTGCCACTGGCCGTGAAGGTGGCCTCAGGCAAGATGAGGTTGAGTTTGTTCAGTCGCCATTCAGGGGCTGGATTGGTACCTGTGCGGTTGACGGCCTCAATCTCTAAACGGCCCATTTTTTTGCCACGCAGCGTGAGTTCGTTGACCACGATGTCCAGCGCCGGAATGCTGCTGGGCTCTTCGGTCAACAAGTTCTCCACCTCGGGCACCAAACTGGGTGGGATGTTGAGGTAGGCCAAACGTGCAAACAGTTGTGCGGGCGTGTTGCCGTTGGCAGGACGCACCTCGGCCGAACCATTCAACTCGTCTGCACTGAGGTTGACGCGCCACACCTCACCCAAGCGCGTGCCACCGACCAACACATGGTGAACGGCGCGTTCCGCCACTTTGATTTGGTCTGCACGCAGCACCACCACATGGGGCACATAGTCTTGCGCCTCGTCCGACGCCACGGCCTCTTGTCCCACCACGGCTGCCTTGGCCGATTTGCCCGCAGCATTCACCAATGGCGCACCCGTGAATTGGGTCCAAGCTTGGTTCCAAGCGTCCAAATCGACAAACGGCAATTGCAAATTCAAGCCGACGCCGCTGTCGCGTGGGGTCAGGCTGTCCACTACCTCGGGGCCAACAGCAACACCGCCGCGCAACACCCGAGTGCGGGGGCCACTCAAGTCACGCACATACGCCAGCGCCAGCACGCGCCCCACGCTGACTTTGATTTGGTCTTGCAACACACGGGCCTTGGGCAGCAACGACTCGCGCGTCAGTTGCATGTCCACCCGCAAAGGCAAAACCGACGACGCCGGTTTGGTCATGGGCGCGGGCAGGTTCAAGGCCATGCCGCGCAAATCGCTGGTAATCAGCAGTTCGGGCTGGCCTCGGCGTAGCCCCAAGGTGGCGATGTACGAAGAAGCGCCCGCGGCACGCTGCGCCAAGCGCGACGCCAACCCCAGCTCACGCGCTTGCCGCAAACCCTCGGCCGTCACGTTGCCCGTGATCTTGAGTTGCAAGGGCGATTCAGCTGCAGCGGCCTCGAATGACAGGCCACCGTCAATTTGTACATCCCCCCCCAACGCGCGGGCGCGCAGGTTTTTAAGGGTGAGCCCGCGATCGCTGAATTGCAACACGCCACGTGTGCGGCTGAGCACCGGAATGCCCGGCATGACCTGCAGCTCGTTGTCGGTGAACGACACGCTGCCTTGCACTTTGGTTTTGTTCAACGTCTCCAGCGGCACGCTCAAGCTGAGTTTGTAATCGGCATCGCCACTGGCTTGGCTTTGCGCCAGCACTTGACCCGTCAACTCATTCAAGGCCGATTGCGACACCATGGTCAGCACCTCGGGCAACGGTCCGTGGGCCTCCCCGCTGACGCTGACCACGGCCTTGGCCAAATTGGGAATGTTCGCCTCGACCTTGCGCCACATCACTTTGGGCGCCCCCGTCAATTGGGTGCTGCCTTTAAAATGCAAAGCGCTGCGGTCGAACACCAACTCGCCATTGAGCGCGGTCAAACTCGGCCACTGCTGCGCAACGGGTGTGCCGACTTTGGCGGGCACATAAGCGTATTGGCCTTGCGCGATGTGTGCGGAAATACGGAACTCGCCCAACTTGGGATTGTCAAACGGCATGTCCGTCAAGTTGCCGCGCAAACGCAGCTTGACGTTGCTGGCGTCACCCGCTTTGACGGCCTCGTGCACGTAGCCACGCACCGACGCGGGCAAGGTGCTGGGCAAATAACGGTAGACCTGCGCCACTTGGGCACGGCTGAGATTGGCCGTCAAATCGAGCACGCCAGGCAGGCGCGCCGCCCCTGCTCCCGTTTTCCAACTGCCGCTGAAGTCACCGGCCACATCGGAGTTGCTCACATGACCTTGGTTGAACTTGACCCACATTTGGTCGTCGTCCAACTCCCACACGAGTTGCGCGGATGCGTCTTCCAACACGATGCGTGGCTCATCCAAGCCCATGGGCAAGGTGAGGCTGCCATCTTGGATGCTGAGTTTGGCTTTGCCCCCGCGCTGGGTGACATCAAACGCCACCTGCGCGCCCTGCACACCGGGCAAGGCCGCCAACGGGCTGTCGGCCACCGAGTCGCGGTTGAGCGAGAACTGCTGGACGGTGCCGCGTGCGGTGTAGTCCAGTTGCGGTTCGCCTTTCAACGGGGCGGTACGTCGCCACGTGGCATTGAGTTGGTTCACTTGGCCCTGCGGCTGGACCCGCGCCAGCAGGCCGCGGGCGGTGTCTGGCAAGGGCAGGCGTTGGCTGATTTGCACCAAGGCGTTCAGGTCAAGTCGGTCAGCGCTGATGCTGCCGGTGGCTGCATCGTTGGTTGTCCACTTGACGCGCAAGACGCCGCCCGGCCAATGCTCGCCGTCTTGGGTGTCAAACACCAAATCTTCGCTGCTCAGGCTCACCTCATCGCCTTGCCAAGATGCGCCCAAACGGCCATGCACGTGGCGCAAGGCCAAGGGCTTGAGGTTCGCGCCCAAGCTGGCTTTCACCTCGTCCAAGGCCATGTCAGCGCTGAGGCCGACGAGCTGGGCATTGACCACATCGGCCCACAGGCGCAGGGCGCCGCGGCCTTCTTGCAAAGACCGATCGGGGTCCATCGCCAGCCACTGGCGCAGCGTCGACAAGTCAAGATGCGGCGCGTCGGCAAACAACTCACCGCGCCAATGCGCCACATCGCCTGCACGTTGCCAAGGGGCTTGCTTGAATTTGCCGCGTAAAGAGAAACGTTGGCCCAACTCAAGCGGCGGCGTCGCATCCAAACGTAGATCGTGGTGCAGCCAATGGTTTTGCATGACGAGCTCGACATCGGACATCACCAACTCAGGGGCTTGCTCGCCAAAACGCCATTCATCGCGCCAGCGCACCACGCCATCGCGCAGCAAAAATTCGGGCTGAGAGAAGAACCAATCGGCGCCGCTGCCGTCCCCCGCAGTGCCCCCCGTGTCGATGCCCGCCACCCACACATGGCCTGCGCTGTCGCGGCGGATGTCGAGCTCTGGGTGATCAAGGGTGAGTTGCTCGAACTGCCCGCGCACCAGCGAGCGCGGCGAAATGGCCACTTGCACATGCGACAGCTTCAGCGCTTCGCGGCCTTGGGCGTCCAACACTTGCAAATCTTGAATGTCAAACAAGGGCACCCACCAGCCCCCTTCGGCGCTGATGCTGCCCATCTTGACGGACATGCCCATGGCGCGTGAGGCCTGGGTTTGCAGCAACTCTCGGTAATCGCCAATGCGCGGCACAATGAACATGTTCAAGGTGCTCCACGCCAAGATCATGACCAACCACACGGTGCCAACGACCCACAACGCCGCATAGACCGCACGCGTCCAACGCGAGGGTTTGGCAAGAGGCGCAACGGGGGAGGCGGGCAGATCTGACAATTTATTCATGGTGCTAACAACGTGACTGGAATTATCCCCCCCTCGACCGGCGACTTCAGTGCGCATTCACGCCTTGTTCAACGCCTGCGCCGCCGTTATGGCGATGCTTTGCACGCCTTGCCTGCGGGCGAGCCTGTGCGGGCCACGATGCAAACCTGTTTTGAGACGCTGCGCCAGCACCACAGCAGCAACGACGCCCTGCGCATGTTGCGCCAGTTCGTGATGGAGCGCTTGGTGGTGCTCGACACCACCCAAAGCGCCCCCCTCGAAGGGGTGACCCGCGCCATGACCGAGTTGGCCGAGTTCAGCCTCGATGTGGCGGACGTGCAAGCACAGCAGCAACTCGACGAGTTGCATGGCGCCCCTTTGGCCCCCAACGGCGAGCGCGCGGTACTGTGGATTGTGGGTATGGGCAAACTGGGCGCGCGCGAGTTGAACGTGTCCAGCGACATTGACCTGATCTATGTGTACGACGAAGACGGCGAAACCGCAGGCAGGCCCGACGGCCGCGGCCGCATCAGCAACCACGACTATTTCGCCAAAGCCGTGAAGCTGATTTACAGCCAAATTGGCGAAATCACCGAACACGGCTTCGTGTTTCGCATGGACTTGGCACTGCGGCCTAACGGCAACTCGGGGCCCAGCGTGGTGTCGCGCCAAGCGCTGGAAGAGTATTTCTTGGTACAAGGGCGCGAGTGGGAGCGCTTTGCGTGGCTGAAAAGCCGCGTGGTCGCCCCCTACAGCGAGCCACTGAATGCCTTGCACAACGCCACCGAACTGCGCGACACCGTGCTGCCTTTTGTGTTTCGCCGCTACCTCGACTACAGCGTGTTTGCCTCGCTGCGCGATCTGCACCAACAAATCCGCAACCACACCGCCAACCACAGCGCGGGGCGCCCCGAGCGGGCCAACGATGTGAAACTGGGTCGCGGTGGCATCCGCGAAATTGAGTTCACCGTGCAATTGCTGCAAGTGGTGCGTGGCGGACATTACCCCGAACTGCGCACACGCCCCACGCTGCGTGCCTTGCCGCGCTTGAGCGATGCCAAACTCATGCCCGCTGCCACGGCAGATGCGCTAGCCAAGGCCTATGTGTTTTTGCGCCAAGTCGAGCACCGCATTCAGTATTTGGACGACCAGCAAACCCACATGCTGCCCACAGCCGAAGCGGATGTGCAGTGGATCGCCCACACCTTGGGCTTTGCCGACGTGGCCGCATTTTTGGCGCAACTCAGTGCGCACCGCGAACAAGTCGCCTCGGAATTTGACCGCCTGCTCGGACAAGGCGAGCACGCCGCCACCTCACGAGAGAACGAAGGGGCGCCCGCTGCCAGCGCCCCCAACGAACACCTCAGCTTGACCGCGTTGCTGCCCGAATTGAATGCACGCTTAGCCCAGCGCGTGAACGACTGGGCCGAACAACCCCGCATCCGAACCTTGCGCGACGAAGCCATGCACCGGTTGCTGAAACTCTTGCAACGCACCAATGCGTGGGTTGAAGAAGGCCGCGTGAGCGAAGATGCCGCCGTGCGCTGGTGTGATTGGATGGAGCCGCTGCTGCGCCGCGAAAGTTATTTGGCCCTGCTGGTCGAACGCCCACGGGTGCATGAACAACTGCTGCGGCTGCTCGGACTGGCCCGCTGGCCCGCCAAGTATTTGTTGCAGCACCCAGGGGTGATTGATGAGTTGGCCAGCCCCGCCTTGCTGAGCGAGCGCTTTGACCCCGCCCTGTTTGAGCAAGAGCTAGAGCAACGCTTGCACGCCCTCAAATCGACCGGACAAGCCGACGAAGAAACACTGCTCAACTTGTTGCGTCGCGCGCACCACGCGGAAGTGTTTCGCACCTTGGCGCGCGATGTTGAGAAACGCATCAGTGTCGAACAAGTGGCCGATGATTTGAGTGCACTGGCCGACAGCTTGTTAAAGGTCACCAGCCGCTGGGTGTGGCAAAACTTCAAGCAGCGCCACCGTGATGAGCCGCAATTTGCCATCCTTGCCTACGGCAAATTGGGCGGCAAAGAGCTGGGCTACGGCAGCGACTTGGACATCGTGTTTGTGTACGAAGACGATCACCCCCAAGCAGGCGAAATTTACGCCGCCTTTGTGCGCAAACTCATCAACTGGCTGAGCGTCAAAACCAGCGAAGGTGATTTGTACGAGATCGACACCGCCCTGCGGCCCAACGGCAACTCAGGCCTGCTGGTGTCCACCTTCGAAGCCTACGCCAACTACCAAGAACAACGCGGAGAAAACACCGCTTGGACGTGGGAACACCAAGCCATGACGCGGGCCCGATTCAGCCTAGGCGCGCCCAGCCTGAAAACACGCTTTGACACGGTGCGCGCCAACGTGATCAACGCGCCGCGCGACCACACGGCGTTGCGCGAAGAAATTGTGGGCATGCGCGACAAGCTGCGCGCTGCGCGCCCCGTGAAAGACGGCTTCTTTGACGTGAAGCACAGCGCGGGCGGCATGGTGGACGTGGAGTTTGCCGTGCAGTACTTGGTGCTGGCCCACGCCCAACAACACCCCGCGTTGTTGGACAACGTGGGCAACATCGCCCTGTTGCACCACGCCGAGGTTGCGGGGTTGCTGCCCTTGGGGGTGGGGGTGGCAGCCGGTAGTGCTTACCGAGAACTGCGCCGTGTGCAACACCGCGCGCGCTTGGATGAGTTGCCCACTCAGGTGCCCCTCGCTGAATTGAGCCAAGAGCAGGCCGCGATCTTGGCGTTGTGGCAAACCGTGTTTGCCTAAAAAGCCTCAGCCTTGGCGGATCTTTTTCACCAAGGCGGTGGTTGAGTACCCATCCACAAAGGGAATGGCCTGCGCACGTCCACCGTAGGCCAACACCACGTGGGTTTCGGCCAATTGGCTCATGTCGTAATCGCCGCCCTTGACCAACACATCGGGGCGCAATTCGGTGATCAGCTCCAACGGGGTGTCCTCGTCAAACCACGTGACCAAACTGACCGACTCCAAGGCAGCCATCAACGCCGCACGGTCGGCTTCGTTGTTGAGGGGCCGGTCTGGGCCTTTGCCCAAGCGACGTGCAGAGGCATCGCTGTTGAGGGCGACCACCAAGCTGCCGCCCAATGCGCGGGCTTGCGCCAAATAACTGGCATGGCCGCGATGCAACACATCAAACACGCCATTGGTGAACACCACGGGCCCGTGCGCACGCAAGGCAGCGACCCGCGTGGGCGCATCGGCGCGCGACACCAATTTGGACAAGAAAGCAGGTGCGGGCAGGGTAGAGACGGTCATGGGTTCGATTTTAAGGCGGCACTGCGCCAGCGCTTGACCTGCGCCGACACGTCTGCCAAGCCACGCAACACCTCGACTTGAGCCAACTTACGCCGCTTCAGAGCCGCAGCCTGACCACCCGCCCACACCGTCACGGTGCTGGGCAAATGCTGACGCAACTCGGCCAAACCATCCAACACATCGTTGGTTTTCATGAGGCTGCTGAAACTCAGAGCGACCACATCTGCACGGTGCGCGACAGCGGCACGCGCAATATCGAGCACAGGGGTTTGCGTGCCCAAAGACAAACAGGTACAGCCCTGCTGCACCAACAAACACTCGACCATCAAGATGCCAAGTCCATGGGACTCTTGGGGAAATGTCGTCAGCAGCACTTGGGGGCCCGCCTCGTGACGGGGTTTGGGGCTGTTGGCGATGCCCAAGCGCATCACACGGGTGATGCACTCCGTGAACAAATGTTCTTCAAACACCGCCAACTCGCCACGCACCCACGCCTCGCCGACGCACACCACCAACGGCGCCACAATGTCGGTGACGAAATCACTCAAACCTTCCCGCGTCAAGACTTGGGTGAGTTGGGTTTGCAGGGCCTCGCTGTCATGGCCTTTGATGAGGTCAAGGTAGGGCTGTAAATATTCAGGGATGACACTTTGCACATGCGCATCGCCAGCGCTGCCTTGGCCCAGCGCCAACAAGGCGGCAACGGGCTGAGCCACGATGCGGCCAGGTCGATGGCCTTGGTCCATCAAGCGGCGAATGATGCGCAGTTTCTCGACCTGTTCAAATGGGTAGCTGCGTTCGCCAAAAGCGTCGCGACTTGGCAAAGGAAAGCCGTAACGGCGCTCCCACACGCGCAAGGTGTCTTTGCCAATGCCGGTGTCGCGTTCGACGGCGGCAATGGAGAGCGGCAGTGCATCTGGAGAAACAGAGGTGGTCATGGGCATGAAAAATCCGGTGGCAACAATGGGCATTCGGTTTGTCTCAGACAATACGCCAAGAATAAGCCATCATGGGGTCCTATGAAAAAGAATTCACCTTGCCTGCACATCCTCAGCTGGACGCTATGGGTCAGCGCCTTGGCACCTTGGGGGCTGCTGCACGCGGCAGACACCCCACAAGTCACAGCGTCTGGCGCCGCCCAAGCTGCTTGCCCACGCGTGTTGCAACACACCGTTTTGCGCTTGCAAGATGAAAAACCTCAAGCCTTGTGCCAATACGCAGGCCAAGTGGTGGTCGTGGTGAACACCGCCAGTTTTTGCGGCTTCACGCCGCAATACAAAGGTTTAGAAGCCCTGTACGCCAAATACAAAGACCGAGGCTTGGTGGTGTTGGGGTTTCCGAGCAACGACTTTTCTCAGGAGCCCGACAGCAACGCCAAGATCGCCGATTTTTGCGAAAACACCTTCGGCGTGAAGTTCCCCATGTTCGTCAAAACCACCGTGCGCGGCCCAGACGCGCTGCCACTGTTCAAACAATTGGCGGAGCAAACCGGCACCACCCCCAAGTGGAACTTTTACAAATACATCATCAGCCGTGACGGCCAACACGTCAAAAGCTTCAGCAGCATGACGGGGCCACAAGACAAAGCCTTTGTGCAAGAGATCGACAAACAATTGGCCGCCAAAGGTTCGCCCCAATGACACGACGCGTTGCCATCGTTGGCTCAGGCATTTCGGGTCTGTCCGCCGCTCACCACTTGCACGGTCACGCCGAGCTCACCTTGTTTGAGGCGGGCGACTACTTTGGGGGCCACACCCACACGGTCGACGTCACCTTGCCCACCGCGACGGGGCCGCAAACCCATGGCGTCGATACCGGTTTCCTGGTCTACAACGAACGCACTTACCCCGGCCTGATCGGTTTGTTCGAGGAATTGCAGGTGACCACGGCCAAGTCGGACATGTCGTTTTCCGTGCAAGTGCCAGGCGGTCAGGGCCGCCGCGCCTTGGAATGGAACGGCGCCAACTTGAACACCGTGTTCGCCCAACGCAGCAACCTGTTCAAGCCACGCTTCTTGCGCATGCTGCGAGATGTGGTGCGCTTCAACAGCTTGGCCACGGCATTGGCAGAGCGCAACCAAGACCACGAACTGGCGCAACCGCTGCAAGATTTTTTGCGCACCCATGCGTTTGGCGACACCTTCCGCGACTGGTATTTGCTGCCCATGCTGGGCTGCATTTGGAGCTGCCCCACTGACCAAATGCTGCAATTCCCCGTGGCCACGATGGTGCGGTTTTGCCACAACCACGGGCTGATTCAAGTCAACAACCGCCCGCAATGGCACACAGTGGCAGGCGGTGCGAAGCACTACGTCGAAAAAATTGTGGCAGGCATCGCCGACAAACGCCTGAACACGCCCGTGCTGCGGATTGAGCGCGACCCCCAAGGCGCGACGGTGCACACCCACACCGGCAGCGAACGCTTTGATGCGGTGATCTTGGCCACCCACGCCAACCAATCGCTACAGATGCTGGCCATGCCCACCACCCAAGAGCAAGCCACGCTGGATGCCATCCGCACCCACGCCAACCGCGCTGTGCTGCACACCGACACCTCGGTCATGCCCAAGAAGAAGCTCGCATGGGCGGCTTGGAATTACGAACGCGCCGCACAACACAACACCGAGTCGGCGCGCGTGTGTTTGCACTACTGGCTCAACCTTCTGCAGCCCCTGCCATTCACGCAAGACGTGCTGGTGTCGCTCAACCCCGTGCATGAGATTGACCCCGCCCATGTGCTGGGCGAATACGACTACGCCCATCCTGTTTTTGACCTGGCAGCCATTCAGGCCCAAGGGCTCATGCCGCAATTGCAAGGCCAACAACACACGTGGTTTGCGGGGGCATGGATGGGCTATGGCTTCCATGAAGACGGCTTCAAAGCGGGTCGTGCTGCCGCACAGAGCTGGCTGGCGTCTTGCGCTTGAGCGCGCACTGAACCTGTGATGCACACACGCCACACGCCGTCACCCCACGATGCAGCTCAAAGCGCAGCGCATCGTGCTGTGCCGACGGCCGCTGCATCGGCGCTTGCCGCTTCAGCGACGCCTGAAGCAGGATTGATCGGCTTTGGCCAAGTGCGTCACACCCGCTTGCGTCCCTCCCTCCACGCATTTGCCTACGCCACTTATTTTTTGATGCTGCCCATGCGCAGCCTGGCAACACACAACACCGCCTTGGCCATCAACCGTGCAGGGGCGATCAGCTTTCATGACGTGGACCATGGCGATGGTCGCAGCGCGGCAGAAGGGGGCGCCTTGGCTTGGCTCGATGAACTGCTGCAAGCCCAAGGCATCACCGATGCCACGGGCGAGGTGTGGCTGCATTGCTACCCACGCGTGCTGGGCTACACCTTCAAACCCGTGAGCTTTTGGTATTGCCACGCGGCTGATGCATCGCTGCGGGCCATCGTGGTGGAAGTGAACAACACCTTTGGTGAACGCCATTGCTATTTGCTAGACCGCCCGCAGTACGGCGTCGAACTTCGCGCTGACAAGGTATTTCATGTCTCGCCGTTTTGTGCGGTGCAAGGCGACTACCGCTTTCGCTTCATGCGCACCGCGACCCACACCGTGGCACGCGTGGACCACGACGATGCCCAAGGCCCGTTGATCGAAACCAGCGTGAGTGGTGAACTCCAACCCATCACGCGCGCCTCTTTGCGACGCGCCCTGTGGCGCTACCCACTGATGACCGCGATGGTCATGGTGCGCATCCATTGGCAAGCCTTCAAGTTGTGGCGCAAACGCGTGCCATTTTTCAGGCAACCCGTACCGCCCAAAGATTTTGTGACCCGCTGATTCAAAGACACCACCAGCCATGACCACCACACGCAACGACACCGCCCAACACGCCAACGCCCCCTCTGACATGCCCTCGGCAGCTCGGCGTGTACTCGGCCTGCTGCAACGCCTCAAGCATGGCACCTTGCATGTGCAATGGCCCGACGGCAGCACCGAGCAATTTGGCGAAACGCCAACGCAAGGCCCTGCCCTGCATGCCAGCCTGCATTTGCACAACTGGACACCGCTGACACAAGCGCTCAAATCCGGCGACATTGGCTTTGCAGAAAGCTATATCGCGGGCGACTGGACCACCCACAACTTGGCTGACTTGTTGCAGCTCTTGGTGGCCAACCGTCGCGACATGGACGACCTGATTTATGGCCACTGGTTGGGCCGCTTGGTGTACCGCGTGAAGCATTTACTCAACCGCAACACGCGCCGCAACAGCGCCAAAAATATCCACGCCCATTACGACTTGGGCAATGCGTTTTACGAGCTGTGGCTGGACGGCACGATGAACTATTCGTCCGCTTGGTTTGACGGCGATCGCAACCAACCCATGGCCCAAGCCCAAAGCGCCAAAGTGCGCCGCGCCTTGCGCATGGTGGATGTCAAGCCCGGTGATCGCGTGATGGAAATTGGCTGCGGCTGGGGCGCACTTGCCGAAATGGGCAGCACTGAATTTGGTGCCCACATGAGCGGCGTGACCTTGAGCCACGAACAACTGGCCTACGCCAACCGCCGCATGCAGGCTTTGGGCAAGCAAGACCAAAGCAACTTGCGCTGGCAAGACTACCGCGACATCGACGATGGCCCATATGACGCGGTGTGCTCCATCGAAATGATTGAGGCGGTGGGCCAAGAATATTGGCCCACCTATTTCGCCACCGTCGCCCGTTTGCTCAAAAGCGGCGGCAAAGCCTGCATTCAAAGCATCGTCATTGACGACGCCTTGTTTGACCGCTACGTGACCAGCACCGACTTCATTCAGCAGTACATCTTCCCCGGCGGCTGCTTGCCCTGCCCGCGCGAGTTCCGCGCGCAAGCGGCGAAAGCAGGCCTGAAAGTCGTGGATGAAATGGCCTTTGGGTTGGACTACGCCGAGACCTTGCGCCGTTGGCGCCAGCAGTTCATGGCCGATGAAGCACAGGTCTTGGCGCTGGGCTTTGACCTGCGCTTTATTCGCATTTGGGAGTTCTACCTCGCCTACTGCGAAGCCGCCTTTGAGCAACACAACATCGACGTGGTGCAGTACACCTTGGTCAAACCATGAGCACGCGTCGCGGCTTTTTAAGTGTTGCCCTGCAGACAGGACTGATGCTGGCCGCCGCGTGGCAACTGCCGCGCGCAGACGCACAAACCCAAGCCATCGACGCCTTGCCAACACAACGTCTGCAAGGTTGGCTGCCCACACCTCGCCTGATGGGCCAACAGCGCTTCACCTATTGGGGCTTTTCAATCTACGACGCCAGCCTGTGGGCCAATGCGACGTTTGCGGCCAGCGAATGGGCCAAACAGCCCTTGGTGTTGGAGCTGCGTTACCTGCGTGATTTCAAAGGTGCCGACATCGCCCAGCGCTCAATGGATGAGATGCAAGGCCAACGCGCACTCACGCCCGCGCAAACCCAAACTTGGTCAACGCTGTTGCACCAACTCATCCCCAACGTGCGTGAAGGCGAGCGGCTCACCGGCGTTTATCTGCCCCAAAAAGGCTTGCGACTCTTGCACCAAGACCAGCTACTCGGTGAGGTACGCGACCACGAACTGGCCCAACGTTTCATGGGCATTTGGCTGGCCCCCGAGACCTCGCAGCGGCAATTACGACAACAACTTTTAGCGGGCGCACAACCATGAAACCACTCAACCCTCCCATCACCGATTGGCAAGGCCGCAGCGTCTGGCTGATTGGTGCCTCCAGCGGTATTGGCTTGGCCACTGCGCAAGCGCTGCATGCAGCCGGTGCGCGTGTGGTGGTGTCGGCACGCAAAGCCGAGTTGCTGCAAGCGTTTGTCGATACGCACCCTGGCGCACAGGCCGTGGTGCTCGACGTGAGCGATCCGGTCGCGATGCGCCAAGCCGCGCAACACATACAAACTGAACAAGGCTTAGACGTGGTAATTTACTGCGCCGGCTATTACAAACCTGTACGCGCCACGGACTACAACCTGGATGAAATGCTGCGCCATCAAACCGTCAACTACGTGGGCGCGCTCTACATGCTTGATGCCGTGCTGCCCGCGCTGTTGGCCCAAGGCTTTGGCCACCTCAGCCTCGTGGCCAGCGTGGCGGGCTACCGAGGGTTGCCGCAAAGCTTGGCCTACGGCCCCACCAAAGCGGCCTTGATTCACTTGGCCGAGGCTTTGTATTTGGATGTGTCAGCACAAGGTTTGGGCGTGAGTGTGGTGAACCCCGGCTTTGTAGAAACGCCACTCACCGCGCAAAACACCTTCCACATGCCCGCCTTGATTGGCCCTGAAGAAGCCGCACGCGACATGCTGCGCGGCTGGGCCAAAGGGGCGTTCGAGATTCATTACCCCAAACGGTTCACACGCTGGCTCAAGTTCATGCGCTTGCTGCCCTACCGCTGGTACTTTGCGTTGGTGCGTCGCGCCACGGGCCTGTGACCGCGGCGACATCCAAAGCGCGCACGCATCTCAAGACACGACACCTATGCCAACCGAAACGCCCTTGACCGTCGAGCCAAGCCACAGCAGTGACTCTGAAGCCGCCGCGCTCCAACGCGTGGTCGACTTCTTTGAACAACTGCAACCCGCCGACGTCGCCCGCATCTCCGACATCTACACAGCCGACGCGCAGTTCAAAGACCCGTTCAACGAGGTGCAGGGTGCGCCCGCGATTGAGGCTATCTTTGCGCACATGTTTCGCGAGCTTGATGCCCCACGCTTTGTCATCACCCAGCGCGTGCAGCAAGGTGCGCAATGCTTTGTGACGTGGGATTTTTTATTTGGCATGCGCCGCTTCGACGCAGGCCGGACTCAAACCATTCGCGGCGCCAGCCACTTGGTGCTGCGCGAAGATGCGGGCGTGTGGCGTGTGGCCGTGCACCGCGATTACTGGGATGCCGCCGAAGAGCTGTACGAAAAACTGCCCGTGGTGGGCCGTCTGATGCGTTGGCTCAAACAACGCGCCAACAGTTAACCCGCTTTAAGCGGGCGCCGTGTCTTTGAAGCTTTGACGCTGCGACAAGCGCTCAAACAGCTCAGCCAAATTGACGTGACGCTCGCGCCAATTGATCTCAGGGAAACGGAAATCCAGGTAGCCCAAAGCGCTGCCCACCGCAATGTCGCTCAAACTCAGGTGAATGCCCACGCAATGGCTGCGATCGCCCAAACCACGGCTCATCGCGGCCAAGCTGTCGTCGATCTTTTTCATCTGACGCTCAATCCAAGCTTGGCTGCGTTCGTTGTCTTTGCGACCGATCCAATGCGCCTCTAAGCGCGCCAGAATGGCAGCGTCTAACAGGCCATCCGCCAGCGCTTCCCATGTTTTCACTTCGGCACGCTCACGGCCGCCAGCAGGGATCAGCTTGCCCACGGGTGACAGGGTGTCGATGTATTCCACGATCACGCGTGAGTCAAACAGTGCCTCTCCGCCTTCCATGACCAAGCAAGGCACTTTGCCCAGCGGGTTCGCATCGGAAATGGTGGTGTCGGCCGCCCACACATCTTCGGTGACGAACTGAAAATCCAGTTTTTTCTCGGCCATGACGATGCGCACTTTGCGCACGTAGGGACTGGTGACGGCACCAATGAGTTTCATACGTTCATTTGAAATTGACAGAGCGCGTATTTTATAGAGATGCATTGCATGCACTCGCGTCAGCGGCACCACCTAAAATCTAAGGATGAGCAACACACAAAGCATTTCCCAAGTTGTGGCCTTGTCGCCGCTGGATGGCCGCTACGCCAACAAACTCGCCGCCCTGCGCCCCTTGATGAGCGAACAAGGCTATATGCACCGCCGCGTGCAAGTTGAAATCGCTTGGTTCATGGCCTTGAGCGATGCAGGCTTTGCCGAATTCAAACCCCTGAGCGAGGCTTCGCGCAGCTATTTGCTGAGCTTGGTGGCCAACTTTTCGACCGACAACGCACTGGCAATCAAAGAGATCGAGAAAACCACCAACCACGACGTGAAAGCCGTGGAGTACTGGATCAAAGACCAATTCAAAGGCCATGCCGAATTGGAAGCTGCCGCTGAATTTGTGCACTTCGCTTGCACCAGCGAAGACATCAACAACACCAGCCACGCCTTGCAACTGCAAGCGGGTCGCGACGAGGTGATCTTGCCGGGCTTGGACGGTCTGATTGCCAAGATGCGCGAGATGGCCCACGCCTTCGCGGACGTGCCCATGCTGAGCCGCACCCACGGCCAAACCGCCAGCCCCACCACCGTGGGCAAGGAAGTGGCCAACGTGGTGATGCGTTTGAAACAAGTGCGCGAACGCATTGCTGGCGTGCACATGATGGCCAAAATGAACGGTGCGGTCGGTAACTACAACGCCCACCTGAGCGCTTGGCCTGAGTTTGATTGGGAAGCCTTCAGCCAAAAAGTCATTGAAACCCCAGCGCCATTGGGCTTAGGCCTGACATTCCAGCCGTACAGCATTCAAATTGAACACCATGACTACATGGCCGAGTTGTTCGATGCGGTGGCCCGCGCCAACACCATTCTGATCGACTGGTCGCGCGATGTGTGGGGCTATGTGTCTTTGGGCTACTTCAAGCAACGCTTGAAAGCGGGCGAAATTGGCTCATCCACCATGCCGCACAAAGTCAACCCGATTGACTTTGAAAACGCCGAAGGCAATTTGGGCTTGGCCAACGCCTTGCTCAAACACCTGAGTGAAAAGCTGCCGATCAGTCGCTGGCAACGTGACCTGACCGACTCCACCGTGTTGCGCAACATGGGCGTGGCGCTGGGTTATGCCGCATTGGCCTACCAATCGCTGAACGTGGGTTTGAACAAACTCGAACTCAACCGCGAAGCCTTGGATGCTGACCTTGACGCAGCGTGGGAAGTGCTGGCCGAGCCCATCCAGACCGTCATGCGCCGCTACGGCGTGCAGGGCGCTTATGAGCAGCTCAAAGAAGTCACGCGTGGCAAGACCGTCACGGCCGAAGCTTTGCATGGCCTGATTCGCTCGTTGAACATCCCGCAAGCCGACATTGACCGCTTGCTGGCCATGACGCCTGGCAGCTACGTGGGTAAAGCTGCCGAACTCGCGCGTCGCGTTTAAGCATCGACATGGCGATCAAATCCACCATTTTCAAAGCGAACGTCCAGATCGCCGACATTGACCACAGCTACTACGCCGACCACGCGCTGACGTTGGCGCGTCACCCCAGCGAGACCGACGAACGCATGATGGTGCGTTTGGTCGCGCTGTCGCTGCAAGCGCATTTGCTGCAAGACGTGTGCGGTGGCGACGGCGTGCTGGCGTTTGGCGCCGGGCTGTCTGACCCCAATGAACCCGATGTGATGTTGACCGATTTCACAGGCCGCAAACGCCTGTGGATTGAAGTGGGTCAACCCGAAGAAAAACCGCTCCTCAAAGCCTGTAGCAAGGCCGATCAGGTGATGCTGTATGTGTTCTCCAGCTCAGGCGATGTCTGGTGGAAAAACATGCAAAACAAACTCATCAAACCCACCACCTTACAGGTGTGGCGCATTCCCAGCGCCGCCTCTCAAGAGTTAGCCAAACTGGCTGAGCGCAGCATGCAATTGCAAGCGACGGTTCAAGAAGGCGTGGTGATGATGAGCAACGGTAAAACCACCGTTGACATTGAGTGCGAGCGCTGGAAATAAACGCTGGATCAATCAACCCGATTCGGTCGCACGCTCAGCGTATTTGTTGAAACGCCAAGCCGTGCCGATCATGGTGATGCGACGCCAAGTGCTGCGCTTCTCACTGGGCGTCATTTCAGGCCAGTACTGCACTTCTTCGAACGTGCGCCCACAGCCTTTGCACTCTTCGTCGCCTTGGCTGGTCGAGCAAATCGCGATGCACGGTGCGTCTGGCGTGGTGTGGTACCAAGCCAGCCAAGCGTCCAAGGCTTTGGGCGGAAACCCCTGCTCTGCCGCCTCGTCTTGGTGGTGAAAAATCATCAACGCATACACCTCTGCCAAAGCGCGCAGCTCGGGAGCGAGTGTGACGCCGTCGGGTGAGGGGGACTTTTCACGCCAATAGTTAATGGCGGCCTCAATGTCGGTGATGTGAATGCTGGCCATTGCGCTAGAGTGAACTACCTAAAAAAGTAGGGTGGAAGTAGGGGTGTGGATCATAGCTGCAGTGCTATGCTGAATGGGCAATGAAACTCATCCTGACTTGGTTACTCCACGCCACCGCCCTGTTGGCGTTGGCCCATCTGTACAGCGGCGTTGAAGTCAAAGACTTCCGCGCTGCCTTGGCCGCAGCTTTTGTGATCGGCTTGTTCAACTTGGTGGTGCGCCCCGCCTTGGTGGTGCTGACACTTCCCGTGACGTTTTTCACTTTGGGGCTGTTTTTGTTCATCATCAACGCCTTGATGTTTTGGGCCGCGGCGTGGTTGCTGGACGGGTTTCAAGTGCGGGGCTTTGGCTCTGCCTTGCTGGGTTCGCTGATTTACTCAGCGTTTGGCGTGCTGATCGACTCAGCGCTGCAGCGCCTGTTCCCGCCGCAACCCTTCTAACTCACGCAAGCGCGCGTCCACGATGGACGCCTCGATATGACCGCCTCGGTCTAATTTGCCTTCACGCGCCATGCTGTGCGCCAAAGATTGCGCAGCCTTGAGGCGATCAACCGCAGCTGGGTAATCCAACTCGACGGCACGGGCCTCCGCTTGTGCGCGAATGGCACGCAAATTGTCGCCCTGCAACTCATACGCAGACACCAACAGCAGCCAAGCCGAGGCATCGCGTGGACGCTGACTCAGCCACAACCGCAACGCGTCAGCTGCGAGTTGGGCTTGCTCAGGCTGGCGAGTTGCCACACGGGCTTGCGTCAGCAGCATCAATGATGCGCGATCCGGTTTGAGGGCGAGCGGGGTCGACAACACACGCAGCGCGGTCATCGTGTCGTTCGCCGTCAATGCCAGCTCCGCCGCCAACAACCGCACCACGCGTTGCGCGTCGGCATTCAAAGATGGCGTGGCCAAGGCTTGCAAGCGTGCCAAATGTTGGCGTGCAACAGCAAAATTGCGTTGACGCATTTCGGCCATCACGGCCGCATACAACACCCCAGCTTGCCGTGCCGAGGGCGCAGTGGCCAATGCGGCGACATCGGCATGCGCTGCGAGCGCACGCAACACGTCGACGCCTGGATTGGTCAGAACCTGGGCACGCGCCGCCATCATGGCGTGCAGTGGCGTGGTGATCGCGGCAGGTTGTGGCGGCAGCAATTGTTGACGCGCCTGCGCGTCGGCGATGCGCTCGGTCGTCATGGGGTGGCTGCGCAGATACGGGAACGAGCCGTTGTCGTTCAGACGCGAAGCCTGCTGCAACTTCTCAAACATGGTGACAAAGCCTTGTGGCTCATAACCCGCATCGGTCATGACGCCGTAGCCCACACGATCGGCTTCACGCTCCATGTCACGAGAAAAATTCAATTGGCTCTGCATCGCCGCAGCCTGCCCACCCACCATCACCGCATTGGCGGCGCTCATGCTGCTGGGGTTGGCAGTGCGGCTGGCTGCGAGCATGCCCAAAATCATGGCGCCAATGACCATCGGCCCTTGGCGACCTTGCTGCGCAATCATGCGCGCGATGTGTCGCTGCGTGACGTGGCTCAGCTCATGGGCGAGCACCGAAGCCAATTCATCGCCGCTGTTGACGGCGGCAATGAGCCCTAAGTGCACCCCCAAATAACCGCCGGGCAAGGCAAAGGCGTTGATGCTGCGATCTCGAATCAACGCCACGTCCCACGCAAATTGCTGGTCTAACTCGGGCGTGAGTTCGCCGCGTTGACGCGCTGCGGCCAACAAAGGCTGCCAAATAGATTGGATGTAGTCGCCCAACACGGGGTCGTCCACATAATCGGGGTCGCGGTAAATTTCGCGAGCAATGCTTTCGCCCAAACGACGCTCCACCCCCAACGGCAACTCGGCCCCATCGCCCAGATTGGGCAAGCGGTGACCGCCGCTGCTTTGCGCCTGCACCGCATTGAAAGGCAACATCAGGGCCGCGCACAAACCGAGCACGCCCAAACGGCGCGCCAACGGGCGTAGAAGCGAGGGAGATGGCTTGTTTTTGGCGTGCATACGAACGGACAGAGAACTCGGACCTTATGATGCTGCTCTCATGTTAACCCGCTGTAAATTGACCCATGTCCACACTCACCCACTTTGACGCGCAAGGCCAAGCCCACATGGTGGATGTGGCCGACAAGGCGCACACCCGCCGCGTCGGTGTCGCAACGGGGCGCATCCAAATGCTGCCTGCCACCTTGGCACTCATTGAAAGCGGCACCGCTAAAAAGGGCGACGTTTTGGGCATTGCCCGCATCGCAGGCATTCAAGCTGCCAAAAAAACCAGTGACTTGATTCCGCTGTGCCACCCCTTGGCACTGACTCGCGTCGCGGTTGAGTTTGCGGTGGACGTGTCAAACCACAGCGTGCACTGCACAGCCACCGTCGAAACCGTCGGGCAAACAGGCGTGGAGATGGAAGCGCTCACCGCTGTGCAAGTGGCTTTGCTGACGATTTACGACATGTGCAAAGCCGTCGATAGAGGCATGACGATGACCGACGTGAAATTGCTGGAGAAGCATGGCGGGAAGTCGGGGAGTTATGTGGCGGCTGTCACGGGTTAAAAACCGCACCGCATCGACCTCACAACTTAAAGCGTGTCATGGGGTCGGTTCTGCTGCATCTGCCAAATCTTCAAGTATTTGTAGTAGCTGGTTTCCGCATTCGAAATAGACAGTGCCAATCCATGGCTGCCGTCTAAGAAGCCTGCGCGCAGCACGTAGGTTCTGAAAAATGCCCACGCGCCATGCCCAACGGCCGCACCGACCGACGACCGCTTACCACGCGCAAATGCTTGCTTAGCCGAGGCCGTGGAATACGCTTCCACCTTTGACAATACTTGTGAAAAATTCAAATAGCTGTAGTGCAGCAAATGATTTTGTAGCTTCACCAACGCGCGATCTGTCACGACGCGCTCATGCACCAAATCATCAGAAAACTTCGCACTGCCTCGCTTAAAAAGACGGAGCACGTAATCTGGCTGCCAGCCCGCGTGATGAATGAATTTGCCACAGTACCAAGACAACCGGGGAATTTCATAAGCTACCTTGCTGTCTAGGCGCTGCAGTACGGCACGAATTTCCGACGACAACTCCGGTGTCAAGCGCTCATCTGCATCGATGGAAAGCACCCAGTCACACGTTGCCAAATCAAGTGCACGGTTTTTCTGCGGACCAAACCCAGGCCAATCAGCGGGTCGTGACACCTTCGCACCATGACGTTCGGCAATAGTCACGGTGTCGTCTGTGCTTTGGCTATCGACCACGACGATTTCATCCACCAAGCCTTGCATGGAGCGCAAGCAGTCGTCTAAGTTATGCGCCTCGTTGCGCGTAATCACGATAGCGGAAAGGGTGTTTTTAATAAGCGTCATGTGGCATGCAGTTTACTGGGACGCTGCCTTATTTACCTCAAGCAGCCGATCTTCTAGCGCGTCGACTTCGGTGGTCAGTCCCAACAATTTGCCACTGTCGATGGCCTTTTGCACCACACGCGCCTCTGGCGAATAGTGCATCACGCGCAAAGCCAGCTGGTAGGTGTCGGCGGCGTTGTCAGAAGTCACGGTGCGGGTGGTCAGATCGGCAAAGTCAGCTTGGTTACGAAACAGCCACGATTGCTTGGCGTGGCCCATCGGGTTGTCGCGGTAGGGCGCATCACGCGAAGCGGCGGGTCGGTAAATTTGCGCCACACGGTTGTAGTCCCACGCGGCATAAAGGCAACCTAAAAATAGCAAGCTGCACAGGATCAGCGTCATGTTTTGCCGCACCAGGGATGGTGTTGACGCCGTTGGCCCACCGCGGGTAGATGGCAATGCCCACAACAGGCCCACACTCAAGCCCAGTGCCATTTGGAAAGGACCGTACCAGAGCGGGTACTCCAACAGGCTGTGCACACCCACCACCAACAGCACGCCCCAAGCCATCATGCGCCAGACATTTGTCTCACGCCATGGTTGGCGGCGTATCACCCAAGCCAACCCCAACAGCACGGACAACGCCGCCAACGGCAGCCCAAACTCGACGGCTAAATGCAAAGGCAAATCGTGGGCGTTGTCGACCAAGTCACAAAAACGCAGCCCCGAATAGGCCGTCATGAAATGCGCCAAATCGGCCTCACCCCAACCCCAGCCTAGCCACGGACGTTGTAGTGCCAAATTCAGCATATTGGCCCACAAGACACGGCGACTCGCGCACATGCCGTAGTCTTGCGTTTGTCCCGCAACCCGCAAAATCATGCTGGCACCTTGGCTACCCGTGAGCTGAGCGGCCAGCATGGGCATCCAAACCGACCACAGCGCCACCAAGAAGGGGGCGGCCAAGGCCATGCACAAGAGCTGGGTTTGATGCCCTCTGTGGCCTGTTGCTTGGCGCCACGCCCACAACGCGGCCAACACGCCCACGATCACCCATTGCAGGGCACCTGTGCGTGACAAAGAGCAGGCAACGCCTGCGGCAAGGAAATTGAGCACCAGCCAAGGCCACAACATGCGCCAAAGCTGTCGTGTAGAAAAACCGAGGCTTGCAGGACGCGCCGCCACCCACACCAAAAGCGTGACTAACCCGATACTGGTCAAACTGGCGAACTGATTGCGCTGACGCAAATTAGCAAAAGCATCGCCACGCACAGGCTGGTTCACCCAAGGGGACAAATCTCGCGCCAAGTCAAGGTATTGCAAAACACCAAGCAGGCTGCTGATCACCGCGGCCAACAGCCAAGCCGCAAGCACCCAAGGCAGCAACTGGTTGCTTTGCAGCGCCACGCGGCGTCCGACGCCAGCCATCGCCCACATCGTCACCGCCGCAGCCAACAAGCCTGCGGTCAAGGCGGCATCGACCACCTCGGGGACCCACAACACCGACGCAGCCACGGCAACGAGCCATACGCCACCGACCAGTGCCCACCCGCGAGACGATGGGGCCACGGGAACCGTTGGCAAATCCACCACCAGCAACAAGGCGCAAGCACCCAACATCCAGCTCAGCAGCAAGGGCACCACGCCCGTCGACGGGCTGCTGGCAAAAGGGTTCAACCACGGCAACACCAAACAAAGCAACAGCAAAGCATTGCGCACAGGTACCGCGTATTTTTCAATCATTGACATGGCTGAATTTTCCCTCAGCCACGCAGACGTGATGCAATCGATGACCTTTCGTCACTTGCAGTCGCTGGGCGCGAACTTGGAATCCAGGGCATCGGTAGCGACGGTGGTGTCCGCAAACTTGGCCGCGCCTTTGGCCAAGCATTTCCACTGGATCACACCCTTGATCAAAACACCCGTGGCGCTAGGCGCTGGCAAAGCCGAGACCGTTTCACCCGACTTCGTGTAGGGCACCAGCACCAAAGTGCCACCACCGGCCGCCTCTGTTGTGGTGATGCTGATTGCGCCGGTCGTGGCATTGATGTCGATTTTGCTGACGTTTTTGGTGGCAGCATCCCAGGTGTAGTCCGCCTTGTAGCCGGTGGTGGCGTTGGCATTGCCACTATTGGCCACGTCCAACACGGTATTTTTGGCAGCAGACGCCAAGCCCAAACCTTCGCTCACACGGGCACGTACTGTGTAATCTTGGTAAGCGGGCAATGCCACCGAAGCCAAGATGCCGATGATGGCCACGACGATCATGAGTTCGATCAAGGTGAAGCCGTGTTGTCGTTTCGGTTGCATGGTGTTTGTCCTAAAAAGGGGGATGAATGCGACATCGCATTTCATTCTAGGCAGCCGATTTGTCCGCATCACACGGGTTTGAGTTCAAAAAAAAGCGAGCGGTGAAACTCACCGCTCGCTCTTGTTTCAAGGCATAGACCGACTGACGGCCTGCGCACCTGGGTGTGAACGTTTAAGCGTCCGCAGCGTCTGAATGAGACTTGCGTGACTCCATGTAACGACCCCAGCCAATGACAATGGCAGCGCCTGCAGCGGCGGCAGTCATGTGGAACCAAGGATTGGCCGCAGAGAAGTCGCGCAACAACACGTCGCTGGCCACCGTCTCACCGCCCACCCAGCCAATCAAAGCGGCACCGGCCGTGATGATGGCAGGGAAACGCTCCATCAACTTGATCATCATGGAACTGCCAAAGATCACCAAGGGGATGCTGATGGCCAAGCCCAAAATCAACAAAACTTGATCGCCTTTGGCGGCGGCGGCCACGCCGATCACGTTGTCCAAGCTCATCACCAAGTCGGCAATCAAGATGGTGCGAACGGCCGACATCATGTTGGCATGCTCTTTGGCTTCTTCGTCGCTTTCTTCTTCATCGGCCAGCAATTGCGCGCCGATCCACAGCAACAAGATGCCGCCAATGACTTGCAAACCTTGCAACTCAAGCAACCAAGCTGCCACGATGGTCAAACCAATACGCAGTGCCACAGCCGCGCCTGAACCGAACATGATCGCTTGCTTTTGCTGGTGCGGAGGCAATCCACGCGCCGCCAAAGCGATCACCACAGCGTTATCGCCCGACAAAAGGATGTTGATCCAGATAATTTTCAACAAACCGACCAAAAAGTCTGGGTTTTGAAAGCCTTGCAAAAATTCCATATGAGCTCCGTTATTGTTTTGTAGAGGTATGGCCCAAGCAACGTGGGCATTTCCAGCGAGCACAAAGTGTAACGGGCCCGACAAAGCGGGCCCGTTGGTATTACTGCTTACGCAGCAATGGCTTACTTCAGCTGAGCTTTGAGCAATTTGCCCAGTTCAGATGGGTTGCGTGTGACGATGAAGCCGCACTCTTCCATGATGGCCAGCTTGGCGTCTGCCGTGTCGGCACCGCCAGAAATCAAAGCACCTGCATGGCCCATGCGCTTGCCGGGAGGGGCAGTCACACCAGCGATGAAGCCAACGATAGGCTTCTTCATGTTGGCCTTGCACCACATGGCGGCTTCGGCTTCGTCTGGACCACCGATTTCACCAATCATGATGACGGCGTCGGTGTCTGGATCGTCGTTGAAAGCCTTCATCACGTCGATGTGCTTCAAACCGTTGATCGGGTCGCCACCGATACCGACGGCGCTGGATTGACCCAAGCCCACTTCAGTCAACATCGCCACAGCTTCGTAAGTCAATGTGCCAGAACGTGACACAACGCCGATACGGCCTTTGCGGTGGATGTGACCGGGCATGATGCCGATCTTGATTTCGTCAGGTGTGATCAAACCAGGGCAGTTGGGCCCAAGCAACAAGGTTTTCTTGCCGCCAGCAGCTTCCTTGGCTTTCATCTTGTTACGGACTTCAAGCATGTCGCGGACTGGGATGCCTTCGGTGATACAGATGGCCAAGTCGAGGTCGGCTTCCACAGCTTCCCAGATGGCAGCAGCAGCGCCAGCTGGAGGCACGTAGATCACGGACACGGTCGCGCCAGTTTCCTTGGCTGCGTCCTTGACGGTGGAGTAGATTGGCACGCCAAAGATGGACTCGCCAGCTTTCTTGGGGTTCACGCCAGCCACGAAACAGTTTTTGCCGTTCGCGTATTCGATGCACTTTTCAGTGTGGAATTGGCCAGTTTTACCGGTGATACCTTGGGTGATGACCTTGGTGTCTTTATTGATATAGATAGACATTTTTAATTCCTAATCACTTCACTGCGGCAACGATTTGCGTTGCAGCTTCGGCCATGGTGTCAGCAGAGATGATGGGCAGACCGGAGTCAGCCAACATTTTCTTGCCCAGCTCGTCGTTGGTGCCCTTCATGCGCACCACCAATGGCACAGACAGGTTCACAGCGCGGCAAGCGGTGATCACGCCCGTAGCGATGGTGTCGCACTTCATGATGCCGCCGAAGATGTTGACCAAAATGCCTTTGACATTCTTGTTGGCCAACATGATCTTGAAAGCTTCCGTGACCTTCTCGGCAGTTGCGCCGCCGCCCACGTCCAAGAAGTTGGCAGGCTCGCCGCCGAACAACTTGATGGTATCCATGGTGGCCATGGCCAAGCCAGCGCCGTTGACCAAGCAACCGATGTTGCCGTCCAAGCTGATGTAGGCCAAGTCGAACTTGGAAGCTTCCACTTCAGCAGGATCTTCTTCGTCCAAATCGCGGTAAGCCACGATTTCTGGGTGACGGAACAAAGCGTTGGCGTCGAAGTTGAACTTCGCGTCCAAAGCCATCACGTTGCCTTTGCTGTCGCGGTTCAGTGGGTTGATTTCCACCAAAGATGCGTCAGTTTCCATGTAGCACTGGTACAGCTTCTTGAAGATGTCCACGGCCTGAGCGGTGGAGTCAGTAGGCATGCCGATGGCATCTGCAATCTTCTTGGCTTGTGCATCGCCCAAACCAGTCAACGGGTCGATGAACTCGGTGATGATTTTTTCTGGCGTGCTGTGTGCCACTTCTTCAATGTCCATACCGCCTTCGCTCGAAGCGATGAACGCGAGCTTTTGGCTGGCGCGGTCGGTCACGATGGACACGTAATATTCTTTGTTAATGTCGGCGCCGTCTTCGATGTACAGGCGACGCACTTTTTGACCTTCGGGGCCAGTTTGGTGGGTCTTGAGCTGCATGCCCAAGATCTCTGTGGCCAAGCGCTTGACGTCTTCGATGGTTTTAGCCACCTTAACGCCGCCGCCTTTGCCGCGACCACCTGCGTGAATCTGGGCTTTGACAACCCAGACTGGGCCGCCCAATTTTTGAGCGGCTTCGACCGCTTCTTGAACCGTGAATGCTGGGATGCCGCGGGGTACTGGCACACCGAATTGACGCAAGATTTCCTTGCCTTGGTACTCGTGAATCTTCATGAGATCTCTCTTAAGAATCGATAGATTTGTGTTAGGTCTAAGCCACCAGAAATGTATCATGCTGCGCTGCGTCAACCTTTTGGCTGGCTTACGCCCCCCAAGAGACCTCTTAAATTTCTTTTCTGACTTGGACAAACCATGGCCAAAGTTTTCATTGACGGCGAAGCCGGCACCACCGGACTGCAAATTCGCGATCGCTTGGCGCACATGCCCAACGTCGACGTGGTCAGCATCGACCCCGCACTGCGCAAGGACCCGCTCGCCAAACGTGACTTGATGGCTCAAGTCGATTTGGTCATTTTGTGCCTGCACGACGATGCCGCTCGCGAATCGGTGGCCATGATCGACAGCCTGTCGGGCAAGCAACCCAAAATCATCGACGCCTCCACCGCGCACCGCGTGACGCCTGGTTGGGTATATGGATTTCCTGAATTAGCTGCGGGTCAACGTGACGCCGTGGTCAAAGCCCAACGCGTTGCCAACCCCGGCTGTTACGCCACTGGCGCGATTGCGCTGCTGCGTCCTTTGGTGCAAGCGGGCTTGATTCCGGCCGACTTCCCCATCTCACTGCCCTCGGTCAGCGGCTACTCGGGCGGTGGGCGCACCATGATTGAAGACTATGAGGCGGGCAAAGCTCCGTTATTCGAAGCGTATGCCTTGGGCTTGGAGCACAAACACATCCCAGAAATCATGGCCAACACGGGGTTGACCCGTCGTCCGCTGTTTGTGCCCGCCGTGGGCAACTTCCGCCAAGGCATGTTGGTGCAACTGCCTCTGCATTTGGATCTGTTGCCAGGCCAGCCCAAAGCTGCCGACTTGCACGACGCGTTGGCCGCGCATTACGGCAACGCCCCCGACAGTTGGGTCAGCGTGCAAGCTGCGACCGACAACGGCAAGCTTGACGCCACCGCGTTGAACGACACCAACAAGTTAGAGATTCGCGTGTTCGCGAATGAAGCCCATCGCCATGCCGTGCTCATCGCACGTTTGGACAACTTGGGCAAAGGCGCCAGCGGCGCTGCGGTGCAAAACTTGCAACTGATGCTGGGCGTTTAATGCGTCGCTTTGCATGGGCGGCAACGCTGCCTTTTTTGTGAACTACACGTCCTCCGCACCAGTCACCACGCGCTTGACCACCTCGGGCGCAAACCCTCGGCTCACCAAGAACCGTATTTGCTTGGCGCGTGCTGCCTGATCTTCAGGCGGCGCGCCAAATTTCTTGCGCCAAACCTCACGCGCGCGCTCAAGCTCGGTGCTGCGCATCGCTTGCACGGCTTCGGAGATGGCCTCTGCAGGCAGCCCCTTGGCTTGCAACTCTTGACGCACCCGGGATGCACCGAGCTTGAGCTGGCGTCGGTTGACCACCGACTCCACCACCCGTTGCTCGTTGATGAAGTTTTTGGCCGCTAAAAAATCCAGCGCTTGCGCCAACTCGCCCGGCGTTTCTTCAAACGCTTTCAGCTTGCGCTCGAGTTCTTGGCGCGAGTGCTCGCGCATCGACAGCAAGCGCAGCGCTCGGCCCTTGAGTGAGAGCTGAAACCCAGAGGCTTTTTTCGCCTTGGGTTTTTCGTCTTCGTTGGCGTCGACGTCGTGGCTCACGGAGCTGACCCTCTGAATGCGAAGCCTTAGGCCACCACGCCGTCGCTATCGGCACCTTTGGCTTCTTTGCTCGCCTTCGCTGCCTTGGGGGCTTTTTCTTCTTTCGCGGCGGAGGCATCCACACCACCGGCCAGCAAAGGAATGCCCAACAAGTCGCGCACTTTGTTTTCAATCTCGAACGACAACTCGGGGTTTTCGCGCAAGAACTCACGGGCGTTGTCGCGGCCTTGGCCGATCTTTTCGCCGTTGTAGGCGTACCAAGCACCTGATTTCTCAATCACCTTGGCGTTCACACCCATGTCGATGATTTCGCCGTGACGGCTGATGCCCTCACCAAACAAAATGTCGAATTCGGCCGTTTTGAACGGAGGCGCCACTTTGTTTTTGACCACTTTCACTTTGGTCTCGTTACCAATCGCCTCTTCACCTTTTTTGATGGTGCCGGTACGACGGATGTCCAAACGCACCGAGGCGTAGAACTTGAGCGCGTTACCGCCTGTGGTGGTTTCAGGCGAACCAAACATCACGCCAATCTTCATACGAATTTGGTTGATAAAGATCACCGTGCAATTGGTCTTCTTGATGGACGCCGTCAGCTTGCGCAGCGCTTGGCTCATCAAACGGGCTTGCAAACCGGGCAACGAGTCGCCCATGTCGCCTTCGAGTTCAGCCTTGGGAGTCAGGGCGGCCACTGAGTCGATCACCACCAAATCCACCGCGCCTGAACGCACCAAGCTGTCGACCACTTCCAAGGCCTGTTCGCCGGTGTCGGGCTGGCTGATGAGCAGGTCTTGCAAGTTGACGCCGAGTTTTTGAGCGTATTGCGAGTCCAAAGCGTGCTCGGCATCCACAAACGCGCAAGTCCCGCCTTGCTTTTGCATCTCGGCAATCACTTGCAAGGTGAGGGTGGTTTTACCCGACGACTCAGGGCCGTAGATTTCAATCACGCGGCCACGGGGCAAGCCGCCTACGCCCAAAGCGATGTCCAAACCCAGCGAGCCGGTAGACACGACTTGGATGTCGTCAATCACCTCGCCTTCGCCCAAGCGCATGATGGTGCCCTTGCCGAATTGTTTTTCGATCTGCGCCAAGGCGGCTTGCAGGGCTTTGGCTTTTTCGCTGTCAGGGGCTTGGATTTTGGCGTTCATGAAAATCTCCGTTGAGGTGGCACATAAAAGGGTTGATCCAGCCACTGTTTACTTCAACAGCTGGATGCTTGACCAGTACTTTAACGCAAAGTCAAAACAGAAAAAGACTTTTTAAAGTCAGTTTGCCTTACTATTTACTCATGGCCGTTACACCTGCTTTTTCACACCCTCAAGATTGGCGTCAAACGCACCTCGGTCGCCTGTTGGGCCACGCCATGCGGCGTTTTGACGCCCGCGTGTTGCACTTGATGGCCAACAACGACGACGTGCCGCTGGCCCTCTCCAACCTCGCAGCGCGCGCCCAAGTGAGCGCTGCCCACATTCACATCACACGCCACTTGAGCTTGCAGGGCTCGCGTTTGAGCGACTTGGCCGTCAGCGCAGGCATGACCAAACAGGCCATGGGCGACTTGGTGACGCAGTGTGAAGCGTGGGGTTTGGTGCAACGCACACCAGACCCACAAGACGCACGGGCGCGACGCATTGTGTTCACTGACACGGGGCTGGCTTGGTTGCGCGCCTTTGAACAAGCCGTGGCCCAAACCGAGGCTGAATTCAAACAAGAAGTGGGAGCCGATGTGGCCACCGTGGTCAGCTTAGGGTTAGAAGCCTATGCGGGGGCGTACTCGGACCTAGAATCTCAAGCCTGATTCCCCTAAAAACGCGAACAAAGCTGGAGACACATCATGCGCATTTTGATAGCTGAAGACGACTTGGTCTTGGCCGATGGCCTGCTGCGAACCCTGCGCGCCTCTGGCGCTGCGGCCGACCATGTGGCCAGTGGCACCGAGGCAGACGCGGCCCTGATGACCACCGATGAGTTTGACTTGCTCATCTTGGACTTAGGCCTTCCCAAAATGCACGGCTTAGAGGTTCTCAAGCGTTTGCGTTCGCGTGGCTCAGCCATTCCCGTCTTGATCTTGACCGCCGCGGACGGCGTAGAAGAACGCGTCAAAGGGCTGGACTACGGCGCCGACGACTACATGGCCAAACCCTTCTCGCTGCAAGAACTCGAAGCCCGCGTGCGCGCCCTCACGCGTCGCGGCATGGGCGGCACCACCTCGTCCATCAAACACGGCCCGCTGATTTACGACCAAACCGGTCGTGTCGCCACGATCGACGGCAAGATGGTCGAGCTGTCGGCCCGCGAATTGGGTTTGCTGGAAGTGCTGCTACAACGCGCAGGCCGTTTGGTCAGCAAAGACCAATTGGTCGAGCGCTTGTGCGAGTGGGGCGAAGAGGTGAGCAACAACGCCATTGAGGTGTACATCCACCGTCTGCGCAAAAAGATCGAGAAAGGCCCCATCCGCATTGCCACTGTGCGCGGTTTGGGCTATTGCCTCGAAAAAATCCCAGGCTAACCAGCACCCCTGATTCGCCATGGTGAAGCTTTTTCAGCGCGAACAGCGCTCACTGTTTGGCGAAATTCTGGATTGGATGCTCACCCCGCTGCTGCTGCTGTGGCCGGTGAGTTTGGCGCTCACATGGCTGGTGGCGCAAAACATTGCGGGACGCCCGTTTGACCGCGGCCTCGAATACAACGTGCAAGCCTTGGCGCAACTGGTCAAAAGCGACCAACAGCGCATGTACTTCAACCTGCCGCTGCCCGCCCGCGAAATTTTGCGCGCTGACGAAGCCGACTTGATTTACTACCAAGTGGTAGGCACCAAAGGTGAATTCATCAGCGGCGAGCGCGACTTTCCGTTGCCACCCGACGAACTCAAACCCTTCCCCGGCGAAGTGCTGTTGCGCGACGATGAAATGCGGGGCTCTGAAATTCGCGTGGCCTACACCTGGGTCAGCGTGGTCACGCCGGGGGGCAAACCCGTGCTGGTGCAAGTGGGTGAAACGCTGGAGAAACGCTCGGTGCTGGCCACTGAAATTATCAAAGGCGTGATGCTGCCGCAGTTCGTCATCTTGCCGCTCGCCGTGCTGCTGGTGTGGCTGGCCTTGGCGCGTGGCATTCAACCTCTGAACTTGCTGGAAGAGCGCATTCGCCTGCGCAAGCCCGACGACTTGAGCCCACTGGACGACCATTCAGTGCCGCTTGAAGTCGCCCCACTGGTGGCGTCTATCAACGATTTGCTCACGCGTCTGAAAGAGTCCATCGCCACCCAAAAGCGCTTTTTGGCCGATGCCGCCCACCAGCTCAAAACCCCGCTCGCAGGCTTGCGCATGCAGGCCGATTTGGCGCAACGCCAAGGCGCCAGCGCGGATGAGCTGAAGCAATCGCTGAAATTAATTGGCTTGGCCAGCGTGCGCGCCACGCACACGGTGAACCAACTGCTGTCGCTGGCTCGCGCCGAGAGTGGCAGCACCCACATTGCGCGCAGTCCCTGCAACTTGGTGACGCTGGTGAGTGATGTGATCCAGGACTCGCTGCCCCGCGCGATGGACAAACACATCGACCTCGGCTACGAAGGTGTGGACGCGGCCAGCTCAGGCGTGCGCGTCAACGGCAACCCCACGCTGCTCAAAGAATTGGTGCGCAACTTGGTCGACAACGCCATCAACTACACCCCGTCCACGGCCGAGCAACCCGGTGTCATCACCGTGCGCTTGCTCAGTGACCGCTTTGGCAAGGTTGCAGTGCTGCAGGTGGAGGATTCGGGCCCTGGCATTCCAGAATCCGAACGCGATTTGGTGTTTCAACCCTTCTACCGCGCCTTGGGCACAGAAGCCGATGGCTCAGGCTTGGGCTTGCCCATCGTGATGGAAATTGCGCACCAACACGACGCCACAGTTGTTCTGGAAGACGCCGCACCGGGCAAGCCCATGCCGGGTGCACGTTTCACGGTGCGTTTTTCTAACGCCCTGCTTTAATGCCGCGTTGGTGTATCAGGCCTTGAACAAATTCAGCTGCAAACGCTCGCGCTCGATCACACGCTGAACGGGCGGATGCGCCGCCACTTTTTGCACAAACGCCCACAAGGCAGGGTAGCCCTCAGGGTTGATGCCCGCAATGCTGCCCCAACGGGTCAAGGTGAGCACATAGGCATCGAGGGGGCCAAACTGAGCACCGGCCAACCACGCATCGCCACGCGCTTGGGCATCGGTCACCAAGGTTTGCAGTTCACCCATCAAGCCACGGTAGGTCTCCACCGCATGGGCCTTGATGTCCGCCTGCACATCCGCCGACGCGCTGTATTTGTGGGGCATGAACACATGGGTGAACGTGGGGTGCACGGTGTTGTTCATCCACGCAAACGCTTCGAGGGCTTTGGCCCGCGCCATGCCTGAGGCAGGCAAAAAGCCCATCTGTGGAAACTTGCCATCCAAGTAGCTGCAAATCGCCACGATCTGCGTCACCGCCTGCCCGTCGTCCACCAACACGGGCACTTGGCTGCGTGGGTTGATGGCCTTGTAGGCCGCATCGTATTGCTCGCCTTTGTGCAGCTTGACCATGATGGGCTCGTAAGCCACACCGCTGGCTTCCAACAAACAATGCGGCACAAACGAACAAGCGCCGGGGGCAAAGTACAAAGTCAAGCTCATGATTTCTCCATAAAACGAACAGATTGCGTGACGGGCTTTTCAGCACAAGGCATGCTGCATAAATCGTGGCCATTGATCGGGCAAGCACGGTTAAACGTGACCACATGATCAACTTCGGCGCGAATACCGATCCACTCGCCCACGGTGTGGTCGTGGTGACTGGGCACATGGGCCATCACCGTTTCACCCGTCTTCAGCCGCAAGGTGTACAAAAACTCTGACCCACGAAATGCTTTGCGAATGATTTCGGCTTTCACGGCGGCATGGTCGTCATGCACGATGTCATCGGCGCGCAACAACACATCACACTCGCCTGCCGCGAACGTACAAGGCAATGGGCACTCGGACACATCCGTCAGATCGCCCACGGGGGTGTGCACCACGACTTGGCCGTTTTCTTCTCGCAAAGTAGCTGGGGTAAACACACCATGGCCAATGAATTCCGCCACGAAGCGCGTCGCAGGGCGGTGGTAGAGGGTGTAGGCATCGTCCCATTGGTGCAAGCGGCCTTCCGACATGACACCAATCACATCGCCAATGGCAAAAGCTTCCATTTGGTCGTGCGTGACAAACAAAGCGGTGGTTTGTGCTTCTTTCAAAATGGCACGAACCTCCAACACCAAGCGCTCTCGCAACTCAACGTCCAAGTTAGAAAAAGGTTCGTCCAACAACAGCAGTTGGGGCTGCGGCGCCAAAGCCCGCGCCAGCGCCACGCGCTGCTGCTGACCGCCCGACAACTCATGCGCAAAGCGTGCGGCACTGCTGGCCAAACCCACCAAGTCCAAGACCTCGCGCACACGTGCATCACGCGCCACACGAGGTAAGTGGTGCAAGCCAAAACTCACGTTGTCATGCACCGACAAATGGGGAAACAACGCGTAGTCTTGAAACACCATGCCGATGCGACGCGACTCCGGCGCCACATGCAGCGCTGCACTGCTGACCACGTGTTGCGCGAGTCGAATCTCGCCCGCACTGACATGCTCCAAGCCCGCCACAGCGCGCAACAACGTGGTTTTGCCGCAACCCGAGGGGCCGATCAACACACCAATTTCGCCTGCACGCAAGCCAAAACTCACACGATCCACCGATGGACGCGTGCGATCTCGATAACTCACTTGCAACTGGGCAACGTCTAAAAACATAGGACTCATTGTAGGGAAGGGCCTTCCAACCCCTCCCTACAATCCTGCATGGCTTTTAATGCACAAGGTTTTTTTCGTCGGGCAGGAAGAGGCGCAGCGCTGGTGCTGGTGCTGATGCTGCTGTTAGCCCTGTTGCTGGCGTTGCCCGTGTTAACGGTGCTTGCGTCATGGGCGCAATGGAACCCCACCTCCGCACAAATCTTGACGGAGATGGCGCAAACCGTATTGCCCGATTACGCCCGCACCACGTTGTTGCTTTGCGTGTTGGTGAGCGTGGGCGTGATCAGCATGGGCACGGTGTCGGCCGCTGCAGTCACTTTGTTTGACTTTCCCATGCGACGCAGTTTGGAGTGGGCCTTGCTGCTGCCGTTGGCCATGCCCGCCTATGTGGTGGCCTACGCTTACACCGACTTTCTGCAATTCAGCGGGCCCTTACAAACCACCTTGCGTGGGCTGCTGGACGTTGAGGGACGCGTCTTTCCTGAAGTCCGCAATGTGTGGGGCGCGGCCTGTGTGTTCACCCTGGCGCTCTATCCCTATGTGTATTTGTTGGCCCGCACCGCCTTGTCCGAACGGGCCAATCATTTGATGGAAGCGGCGCGTTTGCTAGGTGCGCCGCTGTCGCGCCGCATCTTGCGGGTGGCGCTGCCTTTGGCCCGACCTGCCATCGCTGCAGGTACCGCACTGGCCTTGATGGAAACGCTCGCAGACTTTGGCGTGTCCAGCTACTTTGGCATCCAAACATTCACGGCGGGCATTTACAAGGCGTGGCTGGTGATGGACAACCGCATCGCCTCTGCCCAACTGGCCACTTTGCTGCTGATGGTGGTGGTCGTGCTCTTGGCGGCGGAACAACGGGCGCAATCGCGCTTGCGTTTTTCTAGCGCGCGTTCAGACCGACACAGCAGCGAATCACAGCCCCTGCAACTCAAAGGCTTGGCGGCCTGCATCGCTTGGCTGTTGTGCGTGTTGCCTGTGCTCAGCGGCTTTGTGCTGCCGATTGTTTTCATGCTGCGTGCTTTGTGGCTGGGCACTGACGAGGTGGCGCTGCCTTGGGCACGCTTTGCACAATGGTCGATCACCAGTTTGTCGCTGGGCTTGTTCACCGCGTTGCTCGCCGTGGGGGCTGCTTTGCTACTGGCAGCGCAGGCGCGTTTGCAACCCAATTGGCTCACGCGTCAAGTGCGCTGGGTGGTCAGCCTAGGCTATGCGGTGCCGGGTGCTGTCATTGTGGTGGGCTTGTTGCTGCCCACGGGTTGGGTGCAAGCCACTTGGCCCAATTCGGGCGTGGGCTTTTGGCTGACCGCCACGGTGCTGGGCTTGGTCTGGGCCTACTTGGTACGTTTTGTTGCTGTGGCCTTGCAATCGGTTCAAAGCGGTTACGCCCGCGTGCCAGCCAGCTTGGACGACAGCGCACGCATGCTTGGCGTGGCTGGTTTTTCGTTGGTCAGGCGTGTGCACTGGCCGCTGTTGCGCAAACCCGTCGCCGCTGCGACTTTGCTGGTGTTGGTCGACGTCATGAAAGAACTGCCCGCCACCTTGGTGCTGCGCCCGTTCAACACCGACACCTTGGCCGTCATGGCCTACCAACTCGCACGGGATGAGCGCTTGGGCGAAGCTGCTTTGCCCTCGCTGGCCTTGGTGCTGGTGGGTTTGCTGCCCGTGATTTTGCTCAGCCGAACCTTGCGTCGGTCATGACCCATGCGCGACCAAAGCGTGTCGCCAAAAGGGTCTTTGGTTTGAATGTATTGAGAACGATTCGCATTTGATGTAGACTTCTTCCAGGTTTTTAATTTGGAAGTTCATGCCATGCGACGCATTCTGACCACCCTCTCTTGTGCTCTGACCAGCACCATCGCCGCGCTAGTCACAACGTTGTACGCACCTGCTGCGTTGGCTGACGCACCGGTGCTCAACATTTACTCGGCCCGTCATTACCCGACCGACGAAGCGCTGTACAGCGACTTCACCAAGGCCACGGGCATCCAGCTCAACCGTGTGGATTCCGACGACGCTGGCATCGTTGCCCGTTTGAAAGCCGAGGGCAGCGCATCGCCTGCCGACATCATTTTGTTGGTGGATGCCGCACGTTTGTGGCGCGGTGAAGTCGATGGTCTGTTTCTGCCCATCTCATCCAAAGTTTTAGAAACCGCCGTGCCTGTCCAGCTGCGCGCCAAACCAGCAGACGGCGGCGGTACGGCTTGGTTTGGTCTGTCCACCCGCGCACGCGTGGTGGTGTACGACAAACTCAAAGTCAAACGTGAAGACGTAGACACCTACGAAGAACTGGCCGACCCCAAGAACAAAGGCAAGCTGTGCATACGCTCCGGCTCGCACCCCTACAACCTGAGCCTATTTGGCGCAATGACCGAACACCTTGGCCCAGCAGCCACAGAGGCCTGGCTCAAAGGCATGGTCGACAACATGGCCCGCGCACCCAAGGGCGGCGACACCGACCAAATCAAAGCCGTGGCCAGTGGCGAGTGCGGGATTGCCGTGACCAACACCTATTACCTGGCGCGTCTGATGCGCTCCACCAACCCCGCAGACAAAGCGGTGGCCGAGCGCGTGGGTGTGGTGTTCCCCAACCAACAAAGCTGGGGCACACATGTGAACGTGGCAGGTGGCGCAGTGGCGCGTTACTCGAAAAACCAAACTAACGCCGTGAAGTTTTTGGAATACCTCGTCAGCCCCGAAGCACAAAACCACTTTGCCAACGGCAACAACGAGTGGCCCGTCGTCAAAGGCTTGAAGCTGGACAACCCTGCCCTCAAAGCCATGACCGGCGGCAGCTTCAAAAGCGAGCTGGTCCCTATCAGCGCAGTCGGTATGAATCAAATCAAGGTGCAACAAATGTTGGACCGTGTGGGGTTCAAGTAACACCTGCATCACGCGCCGCACAGCAAGTGCGGTGCTCAGCACTTAGGCGCCAAATATAGAAATTTTTGCGCCTGTTTTCTCGGCCAGCCAACAAACCCCGTGTTTGTCGCCCTACGTGCAAGGGCGTGTAGCCAGCCTCTGATCACAACTGCCGACTTCGTTCGGCGACTACTTTCGGAGCTTCTTCCATGGCGACCACTCGTTCGCGGCTCAACCGACGCCGCCTGTCTTTCGCTGCGCCTCGCACCACGCAAGCCGCGCAGACCCGCAAACTCTTGCCCTTGGGTGCCATGTTGTTGGCGGCCAGTTTTGCAACGTCTGTGCATGCGCAAGATGAAAAAACGCTCAACACCGTCACCGTGCGCGAAAAAGCCGAAGTGGCCGAAGGCAAAGACAGCCTGCGTGCCACCGACACCCGCATTGGCAAAGGCCAACAAAAGCTGCGTGACATTCCGCAATCCATCACCGTCGTCACCGAGCGCATGATGGACGACCGCAACCTCGACACTGTCAAAGACGCGCTCAAGCAAACGGCGGGCATCACATTCCAAGCGGCCGAAGGTGGTGAAGAAGACATTCGCTTGCGCGGCTTTGCACTCTCCACCACGGGCGACATTTTTGTGGACGGCTTGCGCGACCCCGCGTTTTACGACCGCGACACCTTCAACCTCGACCGCGTCGAACTCTTGCGCGGCTCGGCCTCGATGTTGTTTGGCCGCGGCTCCACCGGTGGTGCGGTCAACATGGTCAACAAAGTGCCGCGCTTGATGGACGAAAACCAAATCGACATGACTGTGGGCAGCCACAACCACCGCCGCGTGGTGGGCGACTTCAACCAACAAACCGGTGAGAGCTCGGCCCTGCGCGTGAGCGCCATGAAAACCACCGCCGACAACAACGGCGCAGGCAGCAGCATCGACAAACAAGGCTTGGCTGGCAGCTACCGCTGGGGCATTGGCGAACGTGATGAATTCACCGCGAGCCTCTACCGCTTAGAAAACAACAACGGCATCAATTACGGCATGCCGTGGATCAAACCCACCAGCGCCAGCCCAGTCAGCGCCACCACTTTGTTGCCCGTGAGCTCCACCAGCAACTACGGCATGGCCAGCGACTACAACAACGGCACAGCCACCTACGCCACGCTGGCACACACGCACCGCTTTGACGGCGAGACCGAACTCACCACCCGTGTGCGCCGCGGCGCTTACACGCGCGACCAACGCGCCAGCACGATTCGCTTAACCGCTGGCGAAGACTTGTCTAACTTTGGGGCCAACACCACACTCACGCGCGGCACGCAAAACAAAATTCAAGATCTTGATTCGGTTTACCTGCAAAGTGATCTGAGCGCCAAATTCGACGCACTCGGGATGCGGCACGAATTGCTAAGCGGCATCGATGTGGCGCGTGAGCAAAAAACTGTTTATGCCGCACGCACCGCCGCCCAAGGCTTGGGCGGCGTTGACCTGGTCAAACCCAACACCACCATTGGCACCCCTGACGACGGCGCTTGGGTCAATGAAGGTTCACGCGTTTTGCGGGTGAACAACCAATACACCTCTACCGCTTGGGGCGCGTACGCACAAGACTTAGTGCAAATTGCTCCGCACTGGAAGCTATTGGGTGGCTTGCGTTACGACAGCTTGAGCGGCAACTACGACACGTTTGCAGCACCGGCCGCCAACGCCAGCAACGGCACGTTGACCAATTACAAAATGAACGTGGGCGAATGGAGCAAACGCGTGGGCGCTTTGTTCCAACCCAGCGAACGTGAGTCGTATCACTTATCTGCCGCCACCTCGTTCAACACCTCGGGCGATGCCTATTCTTTGGGGGCAAGCAACGCCGATGTGCCGCCCGAACAAAGCATCAACTTAGAGCTGGGTGCCAAGATCGATTCAGCCGACAAAAACTTCACCACGCGCTACGCCTTGTTTCGCTCCACCAAACTGCACGAGCGCAACACCGACCCCTTGGTCGACGTGGCCGTGTTGTCAGGCAAGCGCCACGCCACGGGTTTGGAGATGGATTTCACAGGTCGCATCACACCGCGCTGGGAGGCTTATGGCTCGTTCATGTGGATTCCAGATGCACGCATTGACGAAGCCTACAAATCGCCCACGGGCAGTGACAACGAACGCACCGGTGCGCGCCCCTCGCTCACGCCACGCGTCAGCGCCACGCTGTGGAACACCTACCAAATCAATGGCCAGTGGCGCGTGGGCGCAGGCCTGAACCACCGCGGTGCGCAAACGCCTAACCGCAACCCCGGCTGGGAAGCCCCCGCCTTCACCACCACCGATGTGATGGCCGAGTACCGCGTGGACGAGCAGCTCACCTTCAAAGGCAACGTGAGCAACCTGACCAACAAGCTTTATGCAGACCAGCTTTACAGCGGCCACTACGTGCCGGGTGCGGGGCGCTTGGTGCAGGTGACGGGCTCTTACAAGTTTTAAGTTTCAAAGGACACAAACATGCTGCTGACCTTGCCCGATGTGCTGTCACCCGAACAGCTATGCCAAGCCCGCGCTTGGCTCAAAGACGCGCCGTGGGAGCCTGGCCTTGGCACGGCTGGCCGTCAAGCGGCAATGGTCAAACATAACGAGCAACTGCCGCAAACTTGCGACGCAGCGGTAAACATTCGCGAAATGGTGCTCAAGGCACTCAACGCCAACCCCACCTTCTTCTCGGCCACGCTGCCGAAGAAAATTTACACACCGCGCATCAACCGCTACGCGGGCGACAGCAATTACTTTGGCAAACACATTGACGGCTCCATCCGTATGCTGAGCCACGACAAACGCATGCGCACCGACATTTCGTGCACTGTGTTTTTGAGCGACCCCGACAGCTACGACGGCGGCGAGCTGACCATTGCCGACACCTATGGCGAGCAACGCATCAAGCTGCCCGCAGGCAGCATCGTCATTTACCCCGGCACGAGCTTGCACGAAGTCAAACCGGTCACACGCGGTGAACGCTTGGCTTGCTTTTTTTGGATTGAAAGCTTGGTGCGCAGCGACGAGCAACGCCGCTTGTTGTATGAGCTGGACATGAGCCTGCTGAGCTTGCGCACCCAATACGGCGAGATTCCTGAAGCAGTCACGCAAACCGGCGTCTATCACAACCTCTTGCGCATGTGGGCGGACACGTGATGCTGCAATTCACCTATGCGCACGCGCAGCGCACAGCCCCTGCCGTGGTGCTGTGTGTGATGGCCTTGCATGTGTTGGCCATCGGCGCATTGCTGTTGCCACCCGCAGCACCGCGGCTCGACAGCCCCAACAGCGTGGCAATAGAAATGGTGCTGACCCCCACCAGCCACACGTCCCCGACGGCGCCAGCGGTCATGCCGACACCAAAAGTCACAGCGAAGCCTGAATCCGCCTCGACAAAGGCGGCGGCAACGACGACCAGCGCAGCAACTGCAACCCATGCCTCCCCGACACCAGCCACGGCTCCGCCCAGCACGGATGGGACACAGACCCCGGTGGCGAGCTCTGCGGCAGCGTCAGCCCGTCCACCCTCCAGCCATTCCGGCACACCTGCCTTCAGCCTGCCCAGCAGTGAAGCACAGGGTTTGAACAATCCTCAACCGGTTTATCCGCGTCTTAGCCGACGCTTGAACGAGCAAGGGCAAGTGCTCATTCGTGTGCTGGTGGCCGCCGACGGTTCGCCGCAGCAAGGCGAGATCAAAACCAGCAGCGGTTTCGACCGCTTAGACCAAGAAGCCCTGCGCACCGTGCTGCGCTGGCGTTTTGTGCCAGGCCAACGTTTGGGCGTGCCAGAAGCCATGTGGTTCAACGTCCCCGTCAATTTTGTTTTGGAATAACTTTTGGAAACTGTCATGGAAAACCAACCCGGCATCTTGAATTTTTGGCAACAAGGTGACGTCATCACCCACATCGTGGCATTGCTCTTGATCGGCATGTCTGTGTTGTCGTGGGTCGTCATCGTCATGAAGGTGCTCGATATCGTGCGCTTGAAACGCATGGCACAACACATCGAATCGTTTTGGCACAGCAGCAACCTGGACGAAGGCTTAACCGCCTTAGATGGCACCGCCGCGCATGTTGCCAACACCAACCCGTTTTACAGCTTGGCCAAACAAGGCCACGAAGCCTCCGCTCACCACCGCGCCACACAAGAACAGCTGCACGACAGCTTGGACGTGAGTGATTGGGTCACCCGCAGTTTGCGCAATGCGATTGACGACTCGACCGCCCGCTTGCAAGCTGGCTTGGCGGTGTTGGCGTCCATTGGTTCTACTGCGCCATTTGTCGGTTTGTTCGGCACGGTGTGGGGCATTTATCACGCACTCATTGGCATTGGCGCTTCGGGCCAAGTCGGCATGGACCGCGTGGCGGGCCCGATTGGCGAAGCGCTGATCATGACGGCCTTGGGGCTGGTGGTGGCGGTGCCTGCGGTGCTGGGTTACAACGCCTTGGTGCGCGGCAACAAATTCATCTTGGGCCAGCTCAATCGCTTTGCACACGACCTGCATGCCTTTTTGGTCACAGGTGCACGCGTGGGCCAACGCGACAAAGCTGGGGTTTGACCATGTCCTTCTTACCCGCCCACGACGATGACGAGGTGATGACCGAAATCAACATGACGCCGTTGATCGACGTGATGTTGGTGCTGTTGATTGTGTTCATCTTGGCCGTACCTGCCATCCACAGCGCGATTCCCTTGACACTGCCACGCACCAGCAGCGCAGCACCGCAACAGCACGCCGAGCCCGTGCGCTTGGACATCGACGCGCAAGGCCACGCCTATTGGAATGGCCAAGCTGTCAAAGACGACACGCTCAAAGTTCAAGCCCAACAAGTCGCCGCACACGAGCCTCAGCCCGTGGTTCAGCTCAGCGGTGACCGCGCCGTGCCCTATGAACGCGTGCTGCAAACGCTCAGCACGTTGCAAAGCGCAGGCTTGGCCAAGGTGAATTTCATCGCGCAAAAGCCTTGATGCGTCTTCCGTAAAGCCATGAGCACTCACCCCCCAGCATCGGCCTCAAAGGCCACGTCAGCAACGCAACATGCGCCTGCGCCCGTCACGTCCACCATAGCACCACTGCGCGTGGACAGTGCCGCGCTGATGGGTGGTCAGCGGATGCTAGAAATCGTACATTTAGGCGAGGTGTACCGCCTGCAAACCACGCGTTTTGGCAAGTTGATTTTGACCAAGTGATGACACAAAGACCGCTTGGCGCAAGGTTGTCTCAATCGGTCTCATTGAGACAAACAATCACCAAGCCATGGTTTCTTGGCTAACATTCACCTCAATGAGTTCGACTCATTCGATAGTTTTTAACAACCCAAAGGAATCCACATGTCTTTGATCAACACACAAGTTCAGCCTTTCAAAAACCAAGCTTTCCACAACGGCAAGTTCATCGAAGTGACCGAAGCCACGCTCAAGGGCAAGTGGAACGTGTTCATCTTCATGCCAGCCGCTTTCACCTTCAACTGCCCCACCGAAATCGAAGACGCAGCTGACAACTACGCTGCGTTCCAAAAAGCCGGCGCTGAGGTGTACATCATCACCACCGACACCCACTTCTCGCACAAAGTGTGGCACGAGACTTCGCCTGCTGTGGGCAAAGCCAAGTTCCCATTGGTCGGCGACCCTACACACAAGTTGACTCGCGCTTTTGGCGTGCACATTGAAGAAGATGGCCTGGCTTTGCGCGGCACGTTCGTGATCAACCCAGAAGGCATGATCAAAACCATGGAAGTCCATTCCAACGAAATCGCCCGTGACGTGTCTGAAACACTGCGCAAGTTGACGGCTGCTCAGTACACCGCCGCCAACCCAGGCCAAGTGTGCCCAGCAAAGTGGAAAGAAGGCGCGAAGACTTTGGCTCCTTCCATCGACTTGGTCGGCAAGATCTAATTTTTTCCTTCCAGATCGCACCTTGCGCAAGCAAGGCGGCATCTGGAACACCCTGCAACCGCAGGGCGTTGAGCGCAGCGCACACCCGTCACAAGCTGGCGTGCGCTGTACCCAGCGAATCCCACCCCACATCATCACCAAGGTCCGCGTGTTTCAAGCGTGGCCTAGGGTTTTTGCACCCTGAAATAGGAGAACACCATGCTCGACGACGCGCTCAAAGCCCAACTTCAACAGTACCTCGCCCTGCTGCGCCAGCCCATTCGCTTGATCGCCTCGTTGGACGACAGCGAAACAGGCCAAGACATGGGCGAATTGCTCAACACCATCGTGGGCCTGTCTGACAAAGTCACGCTCGACACATCGGGCACCGATGCACGCACACCATCATTCGTGGTCGTGCGCGAGAACGAAACACAAGGCGTGCGCTTTGCAGGCTTGCCTCTGGGCCACGAGTTCACCTCGCTGGTATTGGCTCTGTTGTGGACCGGCGGCCACCCCCCCAAGGTGGAACAAGATGTGATTGACAGCATCAAGACGCTGGACGGTGACTTCAACTTTGAGGTCTACATGTCCCTGAGCTGCCACAACTGCCCCGACGTGGTGCAAGCACTCTCGCTCATGGCCATCGTCAACCCCAAGGTCAAGACGGTGGTGATTGAAGGCGGTGCGTTCCAGAAGGAAGTGGAAGAGCGCCAAATCATGGCCGTGCCCATGGTGTTCTTGAACGGCCAAGTGTTTGGCTCAGGCCGCATGAGCGTGGAAGAAATCGTGGCCAAGCTCGATACCAATGCCGCGGCTCGCGATGCCGCCAAACTCAACGAGAAAGCCCCCTACGACATGCTCATCGTTGGCGGTGGCCCTGCCGGCGCGGCGGCTGCGGTGTACGCCGCACGCAAAGGCATTCGCGTGGGCGTGGCGGCAGAGCGCTTTGGCGGTCAAGTCAACGACACGATGGCGATTGAAAACTACATCTCGGTGTTAGAGACCGATGGCCCCAAGCTCGCGGCCGCCTTGGAAGCCCAAGTGCGCCACTACAACGTGGACATCATGAACTTGCAGCGCGCCGACAAAATCGTGCCTGCCACCGCGGTGGGCGGCTTGATCGAAGTGCAAATGGCCAACGGCGGCGTACTCAAAGCGCGCAGCGTCATCTTGTCCACCGGCGCACGCTGGCGCAATGTGAACGTGCCCGGCGAAGCCGAGTACAAAAACAAAGGCGTGGCCTATTGCCCACACTGCGACGGCCCGTTGTTCAAAGGCAAGCGCGTGGCGGTGATTGGTGGCGGCAACTCAGGCGTCGAGGCAGCGATTGATTTGGCAGGCATCGTCGAGCACGTCAGCTTGGTGGAATTTGCCGATGCCTTGAAGGCCGATGCCGTGCTGGTCAACAAGCTCAAGAGCTTGCCCAACGTGAGCATTCATGTGAACGCGCAAACCACCGAAATCACCGGCGACGGCCAAAAAGTCAACGGCCTGAGCTACAAAGACCGTGCCACCGAAGCCGTGCATCACGTCGAACTCGAGGGCGTGTTTGTTCAAATCGGTTTGGTGCCCAACACCGAGTTTTTGAAGGGCACTTTAGAGCTGAGCAAGTTCGGCGAGATCGTGGTGGACGCGAAGTGCCACACCAACTTGCCCGGCGTGTTTGCCGCAGGCGACGTGACCACCGTGCCGTACAAGCAGATCGTGATCGCAGCAGGCGAAGGCGCGAAAGCGGCTTTGTCAGCCTTTGACTATTTGATTCGCCAGCCCGTGGTGGCTTAAGGCGCAGAAGCCTTGGGCTTGAGGGTGAGCAACTCCACATCCACTTGGTCTTGCTCACGCTGCGGCTCTTGAACCACCTTCGGTCCTAGCCCCAGCACGCGCAGGTCTTCGTGGCTCCAAAGCCAAAAGAAGACGTTGGCGGCGAGAAGCACCCACGTGGCGTTGCGCCAAAAAGTATTGTTTTTCATACCGTCGTTCGAGGTCGCACACTCACCTCAGCGCTGGTGATCGCCTCTTGGCCTTGCTCGGTGTCCACCAGCAAAGCACCGCTTGCATCGACCCCACGCGCAATGCCAAAACGGCCATCGCTCAAGCTGACGGACATGTCTTGCAAGGCATCGCGGGCGTTGAACGCATTTTGCAAGGGGGCGAAACCGCCTAGCTCAAACGCCAACAAAGTGGCCAACAAGGGCGTTGCCACCTTGGCCAAGGCCTCAGGTGCGCTCATGCCCGTTTGCAGGTCTTGCAGGCCCAATGGCGCGGTCGACAAGCCCTCGGCTTGCGGCGGCGCGATGTTGATGCCTACCCCCACCACGCAATAACGGGTTTGGGCGGGTGGCGAGCCCCATGCAGCGCTGGACGCAGACGGCGCAGTGGCATGACCTGTGGCAACTGCCGTTTCAATCAAGATACCGGCCAACTTGCCCCAGCCCTGCGGCGTACCCGGACGGGCCACCCACAAATCGTTGGGCCACTTCAAGCGCACGCCTAAGTCACCTTGCGGGTCTAGGCTGCGTGCCAAAGACAGGCCCACTGCCAACGACAAGCCAGACCAATCCTGCGGCGTCAGGAGCAAACCGAGTGAAAAAGTCAGGGCGCTGCCTGCTTCACCATGCCAAGCACGGCCTAAACGACCACGACCTGCTGTTTGCGCCTCGGCCACCAGCAGAACAGGGTCGGTTTGCCCTGCCCGAGCGCGGCGCATGAGCTCGGTGTTGGTGGAGTCGATGTTGGGCAACACCTCCACCGTCAAGCCCGGCAACAAGGCCACCATCGCCAGCCACAGGTCTTCAGCGGGCCAAATCAGGGGCGTGGTGAGCTTAGACATGCACGGGCAGGGTAGGAGCAGCCACGACGCGCGATCAGCGCTTTTTCGCTTTGCGGGCTTTGGGGGCGGCGGACAGCTCTGCCGACGATGCCAGCAAAGTGCCACGGCAGGTCTTAGCGCCACACCAACAGGGGTACTCCGCTTTGAGCTTGTCGGTCATCGGCTCGTCAATCACCAAACCGTAGTCGTAATTGAGTTCTTCGCCCGCCAAGATGTTGCGGCGGGCTTTGATGAAGATACGGCCATTGATCTCATCGGGCTCGCAATTGGGCTTGCACGAGTGGTTGATCCAACGCGAAGAGTTGCCGCCGTACTTGGCGTCGATCACATGACCTTCGTCGATGTGAAAGTAAAACGTGTGGTTGGGATCTTGCGGATCGTGCGGGTGGCGGCGCAAGGCCTCTTTCCACGTGATGATCTCGCCCACATATTCAATGATGGTTTCGCCTTGCGCAAAGTCAGAGACCGCAAACACGCCCTTGCCGTGCACGCCAGAGCGGCGAGTTTGAATACGTCGACCGGAAATGGGGGCAGGGGCTTTTGTGGACACGGATTTTTTTCTGTTAACTTAAATACATGCGCATGTGTGCGTGTGCGCCCGTGGGCGCGCGTGCGCACGCGAGAGACGCAAATTGTAGTGGTGAGTTTTCTAAGGAACGTTGAAATGAGTAAAACCCTCGTGATTGCCGAAAAACCTTCGGTCGCGCAAGACATCGTGCGCGCACTCACGCCTGTGGCGGGGAAGTTCGAAAAACACGACGACCACTTTGAGAGCGACACCTATGTGGTGTCCAGTGCCGTCGGTCACTTGGTGGAAATCCAAGCGCCCGAAGAGTTCGACGTCAAACGCGGCAAGTGGAGCTTTGCCAACTTGCCCGTCATTCCGCCTTACTTCGATCTGAAGCCCGTCGAAAAAACCAAGACGCGTTTGAACGCCGTCGTCAAACTGGCCAAACGCAAAGACGTGACCGCCCTCATCAACGCCTGTGACGCGGGCCGCGAAGGTGAATTGATCTTCCGTTTGATCGAGCAATACGCAGGCGGCAAGAAACCGCTCGACAAGCCCGTCAAACGTCTGTGGTTGCAGTCCATGACCCCGCAAGCGATTCGCGATGGCTTCGACTCCTTGCGCAGCGAAAAACAAATGCAAGGCCTGGCCGATGCCGCCCGCAGCCGCTCGGAAGCCGACTGGCTGGTAGGCATCAACGGCACACGCGCCTTGACCGCCTTCAACTCGCGCGAAGGTGGCTTCTTCTTGACCACCGTGGGCCGTGTGCAAACGCCAACCCTCAGCGTGGTGGTGGAGCGCGAAGAACAAATTCGCAAGTTCGTCAGCCGTGACTTCTGGGAAATTCACGCCGCATTCAAGGTGGAAGCGGGCAGCTACCCCGCCAAATGGTTCAACCCCGAGCACAAAAAAGACGCCGAAGACGCCGAGAAAAAACACGACCGCGTGTGGAGCGAAGCCGAGGCTTTGGCCATTGCTGACGCCGTGCGCAACCAGCTTGCCACCGTCACCGAAGAAAGCAAGCCCACCACCAAAGCCAGCCCCGGTTTGTTCGACTTGACCTCGCTGCAACGCGAAGCCAACGGCCGCTTTGGCTTCTCGGCCAAAACCACCTTGGCGCTCGCGCAAAGCTTGTACGAACGCCACAAGGCACTGACTTACCCACGTACCGACTCACGCCATTTGCCTGAAGACTACGTGCCCGTGGTCAAGCAAACCTTCGAGATGCTGGCTGACAGCCCCATGAAGCACTTGGCCCCCCACGCCTTGGTGGGCCTGAACAACAACTACGTGCGCAAACTGCCCCGCGTGTTTGACAACAAAAAGGTCAGCGATCACTTCGCCATCATCCCCACCTTGCAGGCCCCCAGCGGTTTGTCAGACGCCGAGCAAAAGCTGTACGACTTGGTGGTGCGCCGCTTCTTGGCGGTGTTCTTTCCCAGCGCTGAATACATGGTGACCACGCGCATCAGCACCGTCAAAGCGGCGGGCAAAGAGCACAACTTCCGCACCGAAGGCAAAGTGCTGGTCAACGCCGGTTGGATGGCCGTGTACGGCAAAGATGCCGCACAAGAAGCCACCGACAACGAAGAAGACGGCAAGACGCTCGTGGCCTTGACAGCAGGCGAGTCCGCCAAAAACGAATCGGCGGACGCCAAAGGCCTCAAAACCCGCCCCCCCGCACGCTACAGCGAAGCCACCTTGCTGGGCGCGATGGAAGGCGCAGGCAAATTGGTGGAAGACGACGAGTTCCGCGAAGCCATGCAAGAAAAAGGCTTGGGCACACCTGCCACGCGTGCGTCCATCATCGAAGGCTTGATCAACGAAAAATACCTGCTGCGCGATGGCCGCGAAATGATTCCGACCGCCAAAGCGTTCCAGCTGTTCACGCTGCTGCGCGGCTTGGGCGTGGAAGAGTTGTCCAAGCCCGAACTCACGGGCGGCTGGGAACACAAACTGTCGCAAATGGAGCACGGCCAATTGAGCCGAGAAGCCTTCATGCGCGAGATTGCCGAGATGACCGAACACATCGTCAAAAAGGCCAAAGAGTTTGACCGCGACACCATCCCCGGTGACTACGCCACGCTGAAAACACCGTGCCCCAAATGCGGCGGCGTGGTGAAAGAAAACTACCGCCGCTACGCCTGCGTGGGCAAAGACGGCACGGCGTCTGACTCCGGTGAAAACGGCACGGGTTGCGGCTTCTCGATCAGCAAAATTCCAGGTGGCCGCACCTTTGACGTGGCCGAAGTGGAGCAGTTTTTGACGGACAAAAAAATTGGTCCGTTGGAAGGCTTCCGCTCGAAAGCGGGCTGGCCATTCACCGCCGAAATTGCCCTCAAGTACAGCGAAGAAGATCAGAACTGGAAACTCGAATTCGACTTCGGCGATGACAAAAATGGCGAGTCGGGCGAGATCGTTGAGTTTGGCGATACCCCCAGTTTGGGCAACTGCCCCAAGTGCGGCAGCCCCGTGCACGAACACGGCAGCAACTACGTGTGCAGCAAAGCCTTGCCCACACACGCACAAGCCACACCGAGCTGCGACTTCAAGAGCGGCAAGATCATCTTGCAGCAACCCGTCGCGCCTGAGCAAATGACCAAGTTGCTGAGCGAAGGCAAAACCGACTTGCTCGACAAGTTTGTGTCCATGCGCACGCGCCGTGCCTTCAAAGCGTTCTTGCAATGGGACGCCGAGGCCGGCAAAGTCAACTTCGCCTTCGAACCACGCACCAGCAAGTACCCGCCCAAAGGTGGCAAAACGCCCACGACCAACGCGCTGATCAAAGCTGCTGGCAAAAAAGTGCCCGCCAAGGCCACGAAAGCCAAAGCTGAAAAGCCTGCCAAGGTGGCCAAAGAGAAAGCACCGCGCAAAGTCACCGCCGGGTATTTGCCCAGCGCCGACCTCGCCGCCGTGATTGGCAATGAGGCCGTGGCCCGCACCGAAGTGATCAAAAAACTGTGGGACTACATCAAGGCCAACGGTTTGCAAGACGCCACCAACAAACGCGCCATCAACGCGGACGCCAAACTCAAACCCGTGTTTGGCAAAGACCAAGTGACCATGTTTGAACTCGCCGGCATCGCAGGCAAACACCTGCGCCCCGTGGGTGAGTAATTCTGGTGAACCAACAAGAGTGAACGCATGCCTTTGAATGCAGCCCCCGACAGCGCCCTGCTGATCGCCACACCACAGACCATGCACTTCAGCGACGTGCTGGCCCTGCAAAGTGGCGCCAGCCTGCGCGACTACACCCTGGCCTATGAAACCTACGGCACCTTGAACGCCGACTGCTCCAACGCCGTGTTGGTGTGCCACGCGCTCAACGCCTCGCACCACGTGGCGGGCGTCTATGCAGGCCAAGACAAAAGTGAAGGCTGGTGGGACAACATGATTGGCCCCGACAAGCCCGTCGACACCAACCACTTCTTTGTGATTGGCGTCAACAACCTCGGCTCTTGCTTTGGCTCCACCGGCCCCATGCACACCAACCCCGACACGGGTCGCGTCTACGGCGCGGACTTCCCCGTGGTGACCGTCGAAGACTGGGTCAACGCCCAAGCCTTGTTGCTCGACCGCTTGGGCATCGCCCAACTGGCGGCCGTTTTAGGCGGCAGCTTAGGCGGCATGCAAGCCCTGAGCTGGACGCTGCAGCACCCCGAGCGCGTGCGTCACGCCGTGGTGGTGGCCAGCGCGCCCAACCTCACGGCGGAGAACATCGCCTTCAACGAAGTGGCGCGTCGCGCCATCGTGACCGATCCAGACTTTCATGGCGGCCACTTCTACCAACACGGCGTGGTGCCGCAACGCGGTTTGCGCATTGCGCGCATGGTGGGTCACATCACGTACCTCAGCGACGATGTGATGAACGAAAAGTTCGGACGCCAACTGCGCGATGCAGTAGTTGGCAGCGCCACCGGCTACAAGTACTCGACGCAAGACGTGGAGTTTCAAATCGAAAGCTACCTGCGCTACCAAGGCGACAAGTTCAGCGAGTACTTTGATGCCAACACCTACTTGCTCATCACCCGAGCCCTCGACTACTTCGACCCAGCCCGCACCTACGGCGGCGATTTGTCAGCGGCGTTTGCGCGCACCGCTGCGAAGTTTTTGCTGGTCAGCTTCACCACCGACTGGCGCTTCTCCCCTGAGCGCAGCCGCGAGATGGTGCAAGCCTTGCTCGACAACCAACGCGATGTGAGCTATGCCGAAATCGACGCCCCCCACGGCCACGATGCCTTCTTGCTCGACGACGCCCGCTACATGAACGTGGTGCGCTCTTACTTTGAACGCATCAGCAGCGAGTTTTCTAAGAGCGGCGCGCAACCCGCCTTGACGGCACACACCGGAGGTGCCGCATGACGCACGACAACTTGCTGGCCATCGCCGCGCTGGTGCCCCACGGCAGCCGCGTGCTCGACCTTGGCTGTGGCGACGGCGCTTTGCTGGCCCACCTGCAACAACACAAGGCCTGCACCGGCTACGGGGTAGAGCTAGACGACAGCAACGTGCTCGCCTGCGTGCAACGCGGCGTGAACGTGTTGCAACTCAACCTCGACAAAGGGCTGCGTGTCTTTGGCGATCAGTCGTTTGATGTGGTGCTGCAAATCGACACTTTGCAACATTTGCGCAATGCGGAAACCATGCTGCGCGAAACCGCGCGCGTGGGCAAAACTGGCATCGTCGCCTTCCCTAACTTCGCACATTGGCCCAACCGTTTGAGCATTCTGCAAGGCCGCATGCCCGTGACCAAACGCTTGCCCTACCAGTGGTACGACACGCCGAATATTCGCGTGGGCACGTTTGCCGACTTTGGTGTGCTGGCCCACAAAAACGGACTGCGCGTGCTCGACGCGTTCGGCCTGCAAGACGGCCAACGCGTCGATGTGTGGCCCAACTTGATGGCGGGCACTGCCGTCTTTAAATTGCAAAAATAACTCAGGAGTTGCAGATGAATGCACGCGCCCCCGCCCTCGACACCCACGCCTTGCTGCAATCGGTGACCCAAGCGTGGGACAGCGACATCGTCGCGCAGCTCACCGACTACATCGCCATTCCCGCCAAGTCGCCCGCGTTTGACGCCGACTGGGCGCAGCACGGCCACATCGACCAGGTGGTGCAACGCGCCGCCGATTGGGTGTTGGCGCAAAAAGTAGCGGGGCTGTCGCTAGAAGTGATCCGTTTGCCCAACCGCACGCCTGTGCTGTTCTTTGAAGTGGCCGCGACCCGCCCCAGCGACGCGCAGAGCGAAACGGTGCTGATGTACGGCCACCTCGACAAGCAACCTGAGTTCAGCGGATGGCGCAACGACCTCGGGCCTTGGACGCCTAAATTTGAAGACGGCAAGCTCTACGGGCGCGGCGGCGCGGACGACGGCTACGCCATCTACGCCAGCATCGCAGCCATCCAAGCACTCAAAGCACAAAACACGCCCCACCCGCGCATCGTGGGTTTGATTGAGACCTGCGAAGAATCGGGCTCTTACGACTTGCTGCCCTACGTGGACGCCCTGCGCACGCGCTTGGGCAACGTCGGCTTGGTGATGTGCCTCGACAGCGGCGCGGGCAACTACGACCAGCTGTGGCTCACCACCAGCTTGCGCGGCATGGCCAGCGGCGTGTTGAAGGTGGAGGTACTCAGCGAAGGCGTGCATTCAGGCGATGCCTCGGGCGTGGTGCCGTCGAGTTTTCGCATCATGCGTCAGGTGCTGGACCGCTTGGAAGACAGCGCCACAGGCCGCTTGTTGCCTGCGCAGTTCCACGTCGAGGTGCCCGCTGACCGCTTGCGCCAAGCACAGGCCACCGCCGCCTTGCTGGGTGACGAACTGTACAAACGTTTTCCTTGGGCCCACCACGACTGCGGCGGCGCCAACTTGGTCACCTTGCCCATGACGCAAGACCCGCTGCAAGCCCTGTTGCAGCGCACCTGGGCACCCACGCTGAGCGTCACCGGCGCCGAAGGCCTTCCAGCCTTCAAAGACGCTGGTAATGTGCTGCGCCCCTCCACGGCCTTCAAGCTCAGCCTGCGCTTGCCACCGCTGGTGAACGCCGCCCAGGCCGTGCAAGACCTCAAGGCCTTGCTCGAAGACAACGCCCCTTACCAAGCCAACGTGACCTTTCACGCCGAAGGCTCAGCCAACGGCTGGAACGCCCCCACCTCCGCGCCTTGGTTTGAACAAGCTTTGGATGCAGCCAGCTTGGCCCACTTCGGCGCACCTTGCGCCACGATTGGCCAAGGCGGCACCATCCCGCTGATGAACATGCTCAGCCAAGGTTTCCCCAAAGCGCAAATGATGGTGTGTGGCGTACTCGGGCCCAAGAGCAATGCCCACGGACCGAACGAGTTCTTGCATGTGCCATTTGCCACGAAGCTCACGGCCGCGGTGGCGCAAGTGATGGCGGCGATGCCTTAAGGCGTCAAAGTCAACAGCGCCAACGCGCCCAAGGCCGCGGTTTCGGCGCGCAACACGCGGTTGCCCAAGCTCACGGCCGCAAAGCCTTTGGCGCGGGCTGCGGCGTCTTCCGTATCGTTCAAGCCGCCTTCGGGACCGTTAAGCAACACCCAAGTTTTTGGCATGGGTGAGGCAGGCATTTCAGCCAGGGCTGCCAATGCCGTGGCATTTTCATGTGACGCATCGGAAACCTTCTGCGCTTCCATCAGAGCTTGCATAAGTGCGTTCAACGGCTGCGTGCTGGCGTGCAGCGACAACACGGCGTGCACAGTGACCTCACCGCCTTGCGAAGCATCGCTTGGTGCCGTTGTCGTTTGTTGTGCGCCAACCGTTTGGCGCGCCAGCCAAGTGTCCAAACGCTCGGGCAAGTCGATCACAGGCACGCGGTTGCGCCCGCATTGCTCGCAGGCGCTGGCCGCGACGGCTTGCCAGTGGGCTTGTTTTTTCTCGGCACGTTCGCCGGTCAAGCGAATCACGCTGCGCTCGGTCATCAGCGGGGTGATGCGGTGCACGCCGAGTTCGGTGGCTTTTTCAACCAACCAATCCATGCGCTCGTTGGCGGGCATGCCGACCGCCAAATGCACACGCTGGGCGGCTTCTCGCTCTTGGGCGATGTGCTCGCGCACGACCACGCGCACATCGCTGCGGCCCATGTGCTCGACCTCGGCGATGTACTCACCGCCCTCGCCGTTGAACAAGGTCAGCGTGTGGCCAGGCTGCATGCGCAGCACTTGCACATGCCGAGCGGCGGTGGCGGGCAAATCCAGCACCAAACCGACGGACAAGGGCAGGGGACAGTGAAAACGCGCCATGTTTAAACCTTGCGACCAGGGGTGAGGCGCGGGAAGGCCAAGCTGATGGCGGGCTCGGTGCCCTCGACCTTGTCGATCAAACGCAGCAGGGGCGTGAGCTCGCTGTATCGGCTGGCGGTTGAGCGGATGTAGTGGATGAAACGCGGCGCATCGGCCAAGTACTTGGGCTTGCCATCGCGCAAGGTGAGGCGGGCGAAGATGCCGGCCACTTTGAGGTGGCGTTGCAGACCCATCCATTCCACAGCGCGGAAGAACTCGCCGAAGTCTTGCGACCAACCGTCATGGTCCATCAAACCGACTTTGCGGGCGCGCTCCCAATAGCGGATGGTGATGTCGAGCACAAAGTCTTCGTCCCACGTCAAAAAGGCATCGCGCATCAGGCTGGCGATGTCGTAGGTGACGGGGCCGTAAACGGCGTCTTGAAAGTCCAACACGCCCAAGCGAGACTCTGCGGGGTCACGCGGCATCATCAAGTTGCGGGGCATGAAGTCGCGGTGCACGTACACGCTGGGCGCGGCCAAATTGCGTTGAACGATGGTCTCAAAGGTTTTGCCCAACATGTCGCGTTGGGTACTGTCGAGCTGCAACTGGCGGTGCTGGGTCAAATACCAATCGGGGAACAGCGACAGCTCGCGTTTCAACAGCGCGTCGTCGTAGGCGGGCAGCACGCCGGGGCGGCTGCTTTGTTGCAAGGCCAGCAGGGCGTCGAGCGCGCGCATGTACAGGCCGTGGTTGGCTTGTGGGTTCTCGCGGTCGATGACCTCCATCATGGTTTGATGGCCAATGTCATCGAGCAGCATGAAGCCTTGGGGCTCGTCCCACGCCAAGATGCGGGGCACATACAAGCCGGCGTCTTGCATCAAGCGTGCAATGCGCACAAACGGTTCGCAGTTTTCTTTGTCGGGCGGGGCGTCCATGATGACGCACGACGGGGCAGCCGAGCCGGGCGCTAAATCGACCCGAAAGTAACGCCTGAAGCTGGCATCGGCCGACGCGGCACGCACGGTGGCGGGCAACACGCCGTGGGCCTGCGCGAGGGGCTGGAGCCACTGATGAAATGCCGCCGCGCGTTCGGGCTGAGCCCATTCAATGGCGGGGAAAGAGGGGGTGCCCGAAGGCTGGGAGTTAGGCTGAGTGCTCATGGATAATCTAAATTCTACAAATCAGCCTCGGTCGGCCCATTTTTGGGCGCATCTTGACCTCGCGCTGTGCTCTTTTTAAGGTTGTCCCGCGTTCATGTTGCTGCCCGATTTTCCTCGCCGTGCTTGTGCCTTGTCTTGGCTGGCGTTGGGCTTGCTGAGCAACGGCGCTGTGTTGGCGCAAGCGCAGAGCGCCGAGCCCGCCGTGAGCGCACCGCCTTTGGTGCTGCGGCCCAGCAGTTTGCTGCAAGAAAAAATCACCGACGACACACGCCAGCAATTGCCCTCGTTTTTGCAAAGCGACAGCGTGAGCGGCCGCACCGATGTGCAATCGGTGCTGGACGGGCATGTCCAATTTCGCCGTGGCGATTTGCTGCTCAAAGCCGATCACCTCGAATACAACCAAATTGAAGACCTCGCCAAAGCACGTGGCAACGTGTACATCAACCGCGCCGGCAACGTCTACCAAGGGCCCGCGCTCGATTTGCATTTGGATGCCTTTGAGGGCTTTTTCACGCAACCCAGCTACCAGCTGCTGAAAAACAAAGCACACGGGCAAGCGGAGCGAATCGACTTCATCGACAGCGCCAACACGGTGCTCTACAAAGCCGACTTCACCACCTGCCAACGTAAGCCCGGCCCGAGCTGGATGCCCGATTGGTTTTTCAAAGCCGACAAAATCACCTTGGACACAGACCGCAACGTGGGCGTGGCCGAAGGCGCGTCGCTGCGATTCAAGGGTGTGCCCATCTTGCCCGTGCCCTCGGTGGCGTTTCCGCTGAGCGAAGAGCGCAAATCAGGCTTGCTGCCGCCGACCATTGGCGTGGACAACATTGGCGGCTTGGAATACACGCAGCCGTATTACATCAACCTCGCGCCCAACCGCGACGTGACCTTCTTCCCCACGTATTGGAGCAAGCGCGGTCTGAACTTTGGCACCGAGTTCCGCTACCTAGAAAGCGCAGCGCCACAGCCGGTCTTCCAAGGCCAACTGCGCTTGGACTACATGGAAAAAGACCTGCTGCGTGAATCGCGCCGCTGGAGCATGCAATACAACCACACGGGCATTCTCAACCCCAGCTACGCCGGTGGACAACTGGGCCTGACGCTGAGCATGAACCGCGTCAGCGACGACGATTATTGGAAAGACTTTTCCCTGATCGGCAACTCAGGCATCCAGCGCTTGCTCAACAACGACGCCAACCTGAACTGGACCGACGGCACGTACAGCACCGGCATGCGCGTGCAACGCTGGCAAACCTTGCAAGACTTGACGAACGCCAGCAACCGCATCACACCGCCGTTTGACCGTGCGCCGCAGTTCACGGCACGCATGCAGCGTCACAGCGTGGGTGGCTTTGATTTCAGCGTGGACGGTGACTTGACGCGCTTTGAGTCGATCCGTGACATTGACTGCACGGCCGCATCCAGCAGCACGACCTACAACAACTGCGCGCCCAACGCCAACCGTGCCGTGTCGTGGGTGCAGCTGAGCCGCCCCTTTGTCTCGCCCTATGGCTACATCACGCCCAAAGTGCAAATGCACGGACGCAGCTATCAATTTGATGGCGGCTTGCCCAACGCGCAGTTTTATGGCGCACACCAAGGCCAAACCGGCGCTAGCGTGACGGTGCCCACCTTCAGCCTTGACAGCGGCATGGCCTTCGAGCGCAACAGCCGCTGGTTTGACCGCGCATGGGTGCAAACCTTGGAGCCACGTGCGTTTTATGTCTATACGCCTTACCGCGAACAAAACTACCTGCCCAACTACGACTCGGGCGGCAATGCCTTCAACTTCGCCAGCATCTTCACCGAGAACGCCTTTGGTGGACATGACCGCATCTCCGACAGCAAGCTCTTAACGCTGGGCCTGACCTCGCGCCTGCTCGACCCCGAAACTGGCGCTGAAGGCGCCCGCTTTGGCGTGGCCCAACGCCTGCGCATGCAAGAGCAGCGCGTGACCTTGCCGGACGACCCGACCGCCAAATCCGGTATCAGCGAAATCTTGGCCGGCGCCACGCTCAACCTCAACCGCACGTGGGCCTTGGACTCTGCCGTTCAGTACAACCAAAAAACCTCCAACATGCTGCGTCGCATGGTGGCCGGACGCTACAACCCAGGCTCCTACCGCGTCATCAACGCCGCAGTTCGCACGCAAAACGACGAAAACGGTGAACCGCTGTCCAAACAAGTTGACGTCGGCTGGCAATGGCCTTTGCATGACCTGTGGGGCGGCGCCGACGATGACAGCGCCGAAGGCCGCGGTTTGGGCGAGGGACGTTGGTACAGCGTGGCCCGCCTGAACTACAGCCCGATGGACAAACGGGTGGTCGAGTCCATCATTGGCTTCGAATACGATGCAGGCTGCTGGATCAGCCGCGTGGTGACCGAGCGTTTGCAAGTGGCCGATGGTTTGGCCCGCCAACGCTTGTTGTTCCAACTTGAATTTGTAGGCTTCTCGCGCATTGGCACCAACGCCATGGGCTCGCTGCGCACCAATGTGCCGCGCTACCAACCGTTGCGCCAGCCTTCCATGACACCTAGCCGCTTCGGCAATTACGATTGATGTTGACCATGCCCAATTTCCTCCAGCGCACCGCGCTTTGCTCTTGCCTGCTGTTGGCGTTGCTCACGCTGACTGGCCTAGGTGCCAACGCGCAAACCAACAGCGCCGCTGCCTCGTCAGGGCGCAACTTCATCGTGGCCGTGGTCGACACCGCGCCCATCACCAACCTCGACGTGCAACGTCGCGTGGCACAAATGCGCCAGCAGATGACCGCACAAGCCCGCAGCGCCAGCACCCCCGCCAGCCTGATGCGCGAAGCCTTAGAGCGCTTGATCGATGAAAAAGCGCAACTGCAATTTGCCAAAGAAACAGGCGTAGACGTCGATGCCGCTGCCGTTGAACAAGCCGAGCAACGCTTGGCTGCGCAAAGCCAAATCACGGTCGACGAGCTGCACAAAAAGGCCAAGGCCGAAGGCACCTCCATCACCCAATTGCGCCAAGACCTGCGCGATCAACTCACGTTGCAACGCTTGGCTGAACGCAATGTGCCAGCGCGCATCAAAATCAGCGACGTGGAAATTGCGCAAGCCATGCAAGAGCGCCAAACGCAAAGCGCCAACACCAACCCCACGGTCGAGCTGGGTCACATCTTGATCGCCGTCCCAGAGACCGCCAGCCCTGCGCAAGTTGCTGCCTTGCAAGCCAAAGCTGAAAGCACACTCGCCCAACTGAAAAAAGGTGAGAGCTTTGCCGCCGTGGCCAAAGACGTGTCGGAGGGCGCCGAGCGCGACAAAGGTGGTTTGATGGGCGCACGCCCTGCCGACCGTTACCCGTCCCTGTTTGTCGACGCGACCCAAAAGCTGGCCGTGGGCGAGCTCAGCAACATCGTGCGCTCCGGCGCTGGTTTTCACATCTTGAAGCTGGTCAGCAAGCAAGGCAACGCGGTGGCCACCATCACCGAAACGCGTGCTCGACACATCTTGTTGCGCTTGAGTAGTCAACTCAGTCCTGCTGCTGCACGTGCGCAGTTGGCCGGCTACAAGCGCCAAATTGAAGCGGGCAAGGCCGACTTTGCCAAACTGGCCCAAGAGCATTCACAAGACGCCAGCGGCCCCAATGGGGGTGACTTGGGATGGGTCGCGCCGGGCATGTTTGTGCCTGAGTTTGAAACCGTCATGAACGCCCTGAAGATTGGCGAAATCGCAGACCCCATGGTGTCGCGCTTTGGCGTGCATTTGATTCAAGTGCTTGCACGCCGCGAAGCGCCCATCACCGAGCGCGAATTGCGTGAATTGGTGCGCAACAAATTACGTGACAGCAAGTACGAAGAGACCTACCAAATCTGGGCGCAGGAAATGCGCGGTCGCGCCTACGTCGAATACCGCGACGCCCCGCAATAAAGCACAAAGCACACCTTGAAACACATTGCCCGCAAACGCTTCGGCCAGCATTTTTTAACCGACGGCGCCATCATTGAAGGCATCATCGATGCCATCGCCCCCCAAGCCGGTGAGCCCATGGTCGAAATCGGCCCCGGCTTGGCAGCGATGACGCAACCCTTGGTCGAGCGCTTGGGTCACCTCCATGTGATCGAGCTAGACCGCGACTTGGCTGCGCGCCTGCGCGAACACCCACACTTGAGCGTGATTGAGTCGGATGTCTTGCGGGTTGACTTCACCCAGCTGGCCGCAGCGTTGAAGGCACGCAAGTTGCGCGTGGTGGGCAACCTGCCGTACAACATCTCGTCGCCCATCCTGTTTCACCTGCTCGAGCACGTGGCTGTGGTGCAAGACCAGCACTTCATGCTGCAAAAAGAGGTGATTGACCGCATGGTCGCCAAGCCCAGCACCAGCGACTACAGCCGCCTGAGCGTGATGCTGCAATGGCGCTACGACATGGAAAACGTGCTGTTTGTACCGCCTGAGTCGTTTGACCCACCGCCTCGGGTAGACAGCGCGGTGGTGCGCATGGTGCCGCTGGCTGCGCCCCCCATCATCAATGTCAAGTTGATGGAGGAGATGGTCAAAATCGCCTTCAGCCAACGCCGCAAGCTGTTGCGTCACACCTTGGGCCGCTGGCTAGAAGGGCGCAATTTTGCAGGCCAGTTCGATGTGCAGCGCCGCGCCGAAGAGGTACCCGTCGCTGAATACGTGGCGTTGGTGCAAAGCCTTTGAAACAAAAAACCCGCCTGCAGTGACTGCGGCGGGTTTTGTTTTTCAGCACAGCGGTTCGTCTGAACCGCAAGCCGCGTCTTAGGCGGTGGCCGCTTGCCAGTAACCCGCGTTGAAGGGGCTGCTCATGCGCAAGGCCATGGGCGACACGTCCACCAGTTTGTCTGTCGGCATTTTTTCGCCGTCTTCCAAGCCATCTAAGCTATCGAGCGCAACACCGGCCTTGTCAACCGATGGCGCACGCGCCACGGAGAACGAGTAGAAGCAGCGGAACGGCACTTTGCGATCCGACCAAAAGTCAGAGGCTTCGCGAAAGATGTCCAGCAGCTGTTCGCGGGCTTCTTTGTCAAACTTGGCGTGAGCGGGAATGTGCTCCAACACCACGATGAAACCAGGCTGGCTGCCAGACTTGTGCAACACGTCGGTCAAGCCATCCGACAAGGAGTCAAAGTTTTTGCTGGCTTGGGCTGAAAACGTGAACTCTTTCGCAATCAGATCCAAAATGTCTTGTTTGCTTTGTGTTTGTGCCAGATTGGCATACAAAAAGTGATGGCCCAAGGCTTGAGCAGCCTCTTGCAATTGGGGCACGCGGAAAGCGCGGATCGACTGAACGATATTCGTCTTGACAGTACGCAGTGGCATATCTATCGCCGTTTCTTGTAACTAGGGAAATTTTGAAGTAGCTCTTCGGGTAAACCCGAAAAAAGTGAAGCGCAAGTGTTACAGAAACGCTACAAAAAAGCAAGGGCCCGCCCAAATCTGAGCGAGCCCCGAGGGTTATTACTTAAATTCAGTAAATTTAGAGTAGGAAAACCCGAATCACCTCAACGCACGGCGCTGGCATCGGCCACCGTGAGCGCCGTCATGTTGACGATACGACGCACCGTGGTGCTCGCAGTCAAGATGTGCACAGGCTTGGCAGCACCCAACAACACGGGGCCAATGGCAATGTTGCCGCCAGCCGCTGTTTTGAGCAGGTTGTAGGCAATATTGGCCGCATCTAAGTTTGGCAACACCAACAAATTGGCGTCCCCAATCAAGGTCGTACTGGGCATTTGCAAGCCACGTGCATGGCCATCCAAGGCCACATCGCCGTGCATTTCGCCGTCAATTTCAAGCCAAGGCGCCTTTTTCTGCACCAATGCCAGCGTTTCGCGCATTTTGATGGCGGAAGGCTGGTTGCTGCTGCCAAAGTTCGAGTGAGACAACAACGCGGCTTTGGGATGGATACCAAAACGACGCATTTCCTCAGCCGCCATGACCGTGATCTCGGCCAACTGCTCAGCCGTGGGGTCGTAGTTGATGTGCGTATCGACCAAGAACACTTGGCGATCGGGCAGCAACAAACCATTCATACACGCATAGGTGCTGATGCCTGACCGGTTGCCGATCACTTGGTCCACATAGTTCAAGTGGGTGTGCGGGGTGCTCCAAGTGCCGCAAATCAGGCCATCGACCTCGCCTTTGTGCAGCATCATGGTGCCAATCAGCGACAAACGGCGGCGCATGTCGATCTTGGCCAACTGCTCGGTGACGCCTTTGCGGGCGGTCATCTTGTAATAGGTTTGCCAAAAATCGCGATAGCGGTGATCTTGCTCCACATTGACCACTTCGTAGTCCACACCTTGCTTGAGGCGCAGGCCGAAGTTTTCAATGCGCTGCGCAATCACGGCGGGGCGGCCAATCAAGGTGGGCTTGGCCAAGCCTTCGTCCACCACGATTTGCACGGCGCGCAACACGCGCTCTTCTTCGCCCTCGGCGTAGCACACGCGCTTTTTGCTGGCACGCTTGGCGGCCGCATAAATCGGCTTCATGATCGAACCGGAGGCATACACAAAGCCTTGCAGCTTCTCAATGTAGGCTTCCATGTCTTGGATGGGGCGCGTGGCCACACCGCTGTCTGCGGCGGCCTTGGCCACGGCAGGAGCAATCTTCATCATCAAACGTGGATCGAACGGCTTGGGGATGAGGTACTCAGGGCCAAAGGCCAAAGTCTCTCCCGCGTAAGCAGCGGCCACCACTTCGCTTTGCTCGGCTTGCGCCAATTCAGCGATGGCGTACACCGCGGCAATTTCCATCTCGTCGGTGATGGTGGAGGCACCCGCATCCAACGCACCGCGGAAGATGTAGGGGAAACACAGCACGTTGTTCACTTGGTTGTGATAGTCGCTGCGACCAGTGGCAATGATCGCGTCATCGCGCACAGCCTTCACTTCTTCAGGCGTGATTTCTGGGTTCGGGTTGGCCAAGGCCATGATGATGGGCTTAGACGCCATCTTCTTGACCATCTCTGGCTTCAACACACCGCCCGCAGACAGACCCAAGAACACGTCCGCACCTTCGATGATGTCGCTCAAGGTGCGTGCATCGGTTTTTTGTGCGAACTGGATCTTGTCTTCGTCCATCAACTCGGTGCGGCCTTCATAGACCACGCCCGCCAAGTCGGTGACATAAATATTTTTGCGAGGCATGCCCATTTTGAGCAACAGGCCCAAACAAGCCAGCGCTGCCGCGCCCGCGCCAGAAGTGACGAGCTTGACGTTTTTGATGTCTTTGCCCGCGACCTTGAGGCCGTTCAAAATAGCCGCGCCCACAGTAATGGCGGTGCCGTGTTGGTCGTCGTGGAAGACGGGAATCTTCATGCGCTCGCGCAACTTGCGCTCAACGTAGAAGCAATCGGGCGCCTTGATGTCTTCGAGGTTGATGCCACCAAAAGTGGGCTCCAACGACGCAATGATGTCCACCAACTTGTCGAGGTTCTTCTCGTCAATTTCCAAGTCGAACACGTCGATGCCCGCAAACTTCTTGAACAGAACGCCCTTGCCTTCCATCACGGGCTTCGACGCCAAGGGGCCAATATCGCCCAAGCCCAGCACCGCGGTGCCGTTGGTGATCACGGCCACCAAGTTGCCACGGCTGGTGTATTTGAAAGCGTTGTTGGGGTCTTTGACGATCTCTTCGCAGGGCGCCGCCACGCCAGGCGAGTAGGCCAACGCCAAGTCGTGCTGGTTGACCAGTTGCTTGGTGGCGTGGATCGCAATTTTTCCAGGGGTGGGGAACTCGTGGTATTCGAGGGCGGCACGGCGTAATTCGGCACGGGCCTCAGCGCTGTTGTGGGAGGGGTTTGAGCTCAATGAAATCTCCTAATAATGCAAGGGGTCGCTGCTTCTGTGACGAAGCAACAACCCCGAGCTGGTCGTTTCATTTTAGGCCCGCCATCTACCCCACTGATGGGGGGATGTGCTTACGCAAGTGACGACGCTTTTTACTTATTCACAAAAGTGAACTTAAGCGGTCACCAGTTTCGCTTGCTCCATGCGCCGACTGGTGCTGCTGCCGCTCAGCACAAAGCCACGCACTTGGCCCTCTGCTGCGACGAAATGCCACAGCCCTTCGTCGACCGCTTGCCAAGCACCCGCCGTGCCCGGCGCGGCGGACGCCACCACCAAAGGCAGCGCAGGGGTTTTGATGGCCACAGGCATCAGCGGAAACTGCACCGCCGTGGGCGTGCCCGCCAAAGTTTGCGCCAAGGCTTTACCCGCATGCATGATCGGCAACACATACGGCAAGGTGCGCGCCGCGCCTCCCACCGAATCCGATGCGTATTGCGTGTTGTCACCCAAGGCATACACATGGGCGGCGCTGGTTTGCAGCTGCGCGTCCACCACAATGCCGCGCTCGGTGGTCAAACCCGCCGCTTGCGCCAAGGCCACGTCGGCACGCAAACCCACCGCGCTGAGCACCACGTCCACCTCGGTCTGTTGGCCGTTGGCAAAAGTCACCACCAAGCCGTCGTCCAAGCGGTCCACCGTTTGGACCGATGTGCCGAAGCGCCATTGCACGCCCAGCGCCTGCAGGGCCGCTTGCAATTGCGCGCCCACCGCCTCGGGCAACAAAGCCGCCAAGGGCACGGCGTTGGGATCGACGACCTGCACCGCGTAATGCTTGGCCACCAAATCGTTGGCAAATTCGCAGCCGATCAAGCCCGCACCGATCACCAACACCCGCGCTTGAGGCGACAGGCTTTGGCGAAACACGGTGTAACTGGCCAAGTCGTTGACGGACATGACCTCGGCAGCCGCGTTGCCACCAAGATCCAAACGAATGGGGTGCGCGCCCGTGGCCAAGACCAAGTCGCGGTAAGTCAACACCCCTTCCGAGGTGTGCACGGCTTGCGCCTGCACGTCCAAGCGCGTGATGTGGGTGTGCGCCATCACCGTCACATTCAGGGTTTCACGCATCTGTTCCGCAGGCATGGTGACCAACTGGGCTGGTGTGCGCCCCTGCGCAAGTGCAGTCGACAAGGCGGGCTTGCCATAAAAGTCGCCCGTGTCAGCGGTGACCAACACCACCGGCGTGATGGCGTCGAGTTTGCGAAATTCGCGCACCGCAGTCCACCCTGCCAAACCCGACCCCACGACCAACACGGGGCCGTCTGGGTGACGTTGTGCCGTCATGGTCGGCCCCTTAGAAATCGACCAATTCGAAATCGGCTTTGGCAACGCCGCACTCGGGGCAAGCCCAGTCTTCAGGCACATCGGCCCAAGCGGTACCAGCGGCAATGCCGTCTTCGGGTCGGCCTGCGGCCTCGTCGTACACAAAACCGCAAACGATGCAGACGTATGTTTTGAAAGTAGGAGTGCTCATGGTGTGCTTTCTTTGAATCTTGAAATGATTGAATTGAATTTTCGTGGGATTTGTAAGGCCCTTTGCCGGCGCCTAAATCGAGCTTGGCAAGGCGTTAAGCCTGTGCCGTCACTTTGTTGAGCTGCGCTTGGTAGTGGTTGGCGTGGCGCTCTTCCACCTTGGCCAGGGCGGCGAAACGCTTTTGGGCCTTCACCAAGGTGGCTGTGAATTGGGCCGCGTGCACTTTGGACTCTTCAATTTGCTCATCCATCTCGGCCACAGCCGCCGCATTGCCCTCAGCTTCGGCGGTTTTGCGGAAGGTGGGGTACATCTCGGTGTACTCGTAGGTTTCCCCGCCGATGGCAATTTGCAAAGCCTTCGCTGGCGTCAGCGTGGCCTTGGGGTAGAGCAAGTCGAGGTGGCCAAAGGCGTGCATCACTTCTTGATCGGCCGTTTCTTCAAACGTGCGTGCGGTTTCTTCATCGCCCATTTCGCGTGCAATCTTGGCGAAGTAGCGGTACTTGATGTGGGCCATCGATTCGCCAGCAAATGCAGCTTCGAGGTTGGCCATGGTCTTGATCTCGGGGCGGGTTTGTGCAGTCATTTGGAACTCCTTCAGTTAACGAAATTAATCGGGACAGGAGGAATGATAGGCACAAACAATTGATTTGACCAATTGAAAAAATTGAACCAATCGATAGCGTCTATCAAGGTGCTCGAAATTTAAAGCCATCGACGCACTCGGTTGCAGTAGGCTGAGTAATCGTCGCCATGTAACGCTGCCAGATGCACTTCTTCCAAACGTACTTGTATTTGCATTAATAACTCGCCAGCCACCAAAGCCACTAGCGTTACCGTGGTTGGCAGCACAAACAACAAGCCCAGCAAATTCACTCGCATGGATAAAAAAATGGGGTTTCTTGAAACGCCAAACAGACCTGTTGATACAAGCCTAGTTTTGTTTGCTGAATCGATACCGATTCGCCATGAGTTACCCATTTGGTACTGCGCAATCAATAACCACGCCAGTGACGCCATCAACAAGCACCAACCGCCCCATACAGCAGTTGATGATGCGAACAATGTCAGAGGAACGAGCATCTCAAACCAAGGGGCGCCCAGTGATTGAAAAAGCACAGAAACGGCAATCAATGCCATCACCCACTTAAACGCGCGCCCCACATAACCATGCGCGTTGTCTTCTTGAGGCAAAACCACTGGATTAAGCTTTGTTCGTTGATAAACAACCCACGAGCGCCAAGCAAACGCAAAGAAAAAATAACTTACGAAATAGACAAACAACGTCATTGCGACTCCGGATAGTAAAAATAAAACTATCGTATTCAAAATACGTTGTCCTCAGTCTTTCTAAGGATGTCTAAAAATCAACCCCGCATCAACGCCTCAATCTCTTGCGCAAGCACAGGCACACCCCGCGTGATGAGCTCGCAGCCGTCCTCGGTGACGATGGCATCGTCTTCAATGCGGATGCCAATGTTCCAAAAGGCTTCGGGCACATCGTGCGCAGGGCGCACGTACAAACCGGGCTCAATGGTGAGCACCATGCCTGGGCGCAAGATGCGGCTGGGACGATTGACGATGGTTTCGCCAGACAGCGGGTCTTTGCGAACGCTGTGTTCCTCCGCTTCAACAGGCTCCACATAACTGCCGCAGTCATGCACATCCATGCCCAGCCAGTGACCCGTGCGGTGCATGTAAAACGGAAAGTAAGCGCGTTGCTCAATCACGTCTTGGGCGCTGCCGTGTTTGGTTTTGCTCAGCAAGCCAAGGTCTAACAAGCCCTGCGCCAGCACTTGCACGGTGGCGTCGTGCGGGTCGGTGAACCGTGCGCCCGCATGGGTCGCGGCCACGGCGGCGTCTTGGCTGGCCAGCACCAAGTTATACAGATCGCGTTGCGGTCCGGTGAAGGTCCCGTTGGCGGGAAACGTGCGGGTGATGTCAGAGGCGTAACCGTCGAGCTCGCACCCCGCGTCGATCAACACCAACTCACCATCGCGAACAGGCGCCGCATCGGCGCGGTAGTGCAGCACGCAAGCATTGGCGCCTGCCGCGACGATGGAGGTATAGGCGGGGAACTGCGAGCCATGCATGCGGAACTCGTGCAGCAACTCGGCGTCCAAGTGGTACTCGCGCACATCTTGGCCTGCCCGCAACATGCGGGCGCTGGTTTGCATGGCGCGAACATGCGCTTGGGCACTGATGCGCGAAGCGCGTCGCATGATGTCTTGCTCGTGCGCGTCTTTGATCAAGCGCATGTCATCCAACGGGCCGCACAAATCCCGCTGCATGGCGGGACATGCCACACCAAAACGCACGCGCGCACGCACAGCGTTGAGCCAACCATCCACGCGTGTCTCCAACCCTTTGTGGGTCGCAAACGGGTACCAAACGGTGAGTTGGTTCTCGAGCAATTTAGGCAACTGCTTGTCCAGCTCAGCCACAGAAACCGCGGCATTCACATCCAACGTGGCCACGGCGACATCGGGGCCGAGTCGGTACCCATCCCAAATTTCGCGTTCCAAATCTTTGGGTTGGCAAAACAAGGTGCTGCGGCCTGTGGCGTCGATGACCAACCACGCATTGGGTTCGGTAAAGCCCGTCAAGTAATAGAAGTAACTGTCGTGGCGATACGGAAAATCACTGTCGCGGTTGCGCGCATGCTCGGGCGCGGTCGGGATGATGGCCACGCCACCATGGCCCAACTGGGCGGCCAAGCGGGCTCGACGGGCTGCGTAAAGAGAAGGGCTGGTAGTCATTTGGGGATTGTAGGAGTGGGATGTCATCAGCGGATCTGATGCGCGGCTCTGTGTAGATGAGAAATAAAGTGACGAATGGCAGGGGACACCGCAGAACTGCTGCGGATGATGATGCCCACGCTCAGGGCAAGCCCCGTCTCTTCTAACGGGACTCGAACAATGTTTTGCCCCAGTGGATGGGCGATGATTTGCTCAGGCATCAACCCCAACAAGTCCGCAGAACCAAGCAACGCCAGCAAGGCCAAAGTGGAATTCACCATCGCGCCAGCTGGCGGAGGTGGAAGGCCGTGTGTCTCAAATAGACGCGAGACATAGCCTGTTTGTTGCGAGTTTCCCGTGTAGATCCAAGCTTCATTTGCCAAATCTGCCAATTTCTTGGCTCGGACATGGCGACTGCCTTTTCGCGCGACAACCACCATGCGTGTTTCCATCAAAGATTCCGTGATGAATTCACCCAGCGGCAAGCCCTCGGGTATGCCGCCCACCACCATGTCCACCTCGCCTTTCCTGAGTTTTTGAAGTTGCTCCACAAACATCTCTTCACTCACGCGCAATTGAATTTCAGGAAACGCGCGGCTGTACGTTCGCAGTGTCTCGGGAATCAGCAACATCATGGCAACGGGAACCGCAGCGACGTTCAGATTGCCCTTCATCTGCCCACCCATTTGTTGAATCAACTCGGTGGCCGTCGCCAACTCACTGACGACTTTCAACGCATGCTCAAACAACACTTGACCTTGCGCCGTGGGCCTCACGCCTTTGGAATGACGACGCAATAAGGGGCTAGCGAGCTCCAACTCAAGCTCGCGAACGAGTTTGGTCAACGCAGGTTGAGACACGTGAAGACGGCGCGCAGCCGCACGCAAACTGCCCTCTTCAATGGCGGCCACCAAGGCCTGTAAAGCAGTGAGTTTGATGGCGTAACCCCTAAAAAGCGATAACAAAATGATATCGCGAGCTTGAATCTGACATCTGTGCAGGACGTCCTAGGTTTTTCACAATCACGCTGCATTTGAAAACCCGACATGACCCTCTCAAAAATCAGGAGCTCTCACACATGATCCGTCGCATTCTTTCTGTTTTGGCGCTCAGCCTCACGCTCACGGCCCAAGCTCAGACCTTCCCGTCCAAACCCGTTCGCATCTTGACCCCATTCCCCGTGGGCAGCGGCCCCGAAGGCGTCGCGCGTTTGGTGGCCGATAAGCTCTCCAAAACTTGGGGCCAACCCGTCACGGTAGAGAACCGCCCCGGTGGCAATGGCTTCATTGCCATCGACGCCTTCAAGCGCGGCGCGACCGACGGCACCGACCTGATCCAGCTCGACAACGTGCACCTGACGGCCTACCCGCACCTGTTCAAAAAGTTGCCCTACAACGCCGCGGCTGACTTTGATGTGCTGCTGCCGCTGTTCAAGACCTATTTCTTCTTCACCACGGCGACCGATAGCAAATACAAAAACGTGGGCGACCTCATCGCAGACGCCAAAGCCAACCCCGGCAAGCTCAACTACGGCTCCTGGTCGGTGGGCAACCCCGTGCACTTAGGCTCGGCCTTGTTCGAAACCGTGACCGGTACCGAGATGCAACACGTGGTTTACAAAGAAACCAGCCAGCTCTACACCGGCGTAGCCACCGGAGAATTGGCCTTTGCGATGGGCACCAGCGCCACAGCGGGCCCGCTCTACCGTGCGGGTAAGCTGAAATTCTTGGCGATTGCCGCGCCCAAGCGCCTGCCCGCTTACAAAGATGTGCCCACCGTGGCCGAGGCCGGTGGCCCCAAGGACTTTGAAGTCAGCGGTTGGACCGCGATCGCTGCGCCCAAGGGCCTGCCCAAAGCCGTGGCCGACAAGATCAACGCCGACATCGCCAAGGCCCTGGCCGAGCCCGATGTGCGCGAGAAGTTTGTCTCGTTCGGCTACGAGCCTTTCACGCCCACACGCGAGCAGTTCAACGCCTACATCCAGGCCGAATCGACCAAGCTGGCGGCTGTGATCATCAAGGCCAAAGCAGCCCTCGACTGACCCAGCGCAGAAAGCAACACATGGCACGCATCGTCGGAGGCATTGGCGCCTCGCACTCGCCCACCATCGGTTTTGCCAAAGACACCGGCAAGCACAACGACCCGGCGTGGAAGCCGATTTTTGATGGCTTCGACGCCATCCGAGACTGGGTGCATGCCAAGAAGATCGACGTGATCTTCATGATCTACAACGACCACATTACATCGTTCTTCCTCGACCATTACTCGGCCTTTGTGCTGGGCATCGACGACCGTTATGTGGCCGCTGACGAAGGCGGTGGCCCACGTGATGTGGCCCCAGCCATGGGGCACTTGGGGCTGTCGCAGCACATCGGCATGTCACTGGTGGCCGACGAGTTCGACATGTCGTTCTTTCAGGGCAAGCCGGTGGACCACGGGTTTTTGTCGCCGCTGTCCATGCTGGGTGACGAGCGCGGCCCCTGGCCCGGCCAGGTGGTGCCGCTGCAAGTGGGCGTGCTGCAACTGCCCGTGCCCAGTGCCAAACGCATGTGGAAACTGGGTCAGGCGCTGCGCCGCGCCATCGAGAGCTACCCCGAAGACCTGAACGTGGCCATCATGGCCACGGGCGGGTTGTCGCACCAGGTGCATGGCGAGCGTGCGGGTTTTTTGAACGAAGCCTGGGACAACGAATTCCTCAACCTGCTCGAAAAAGCCCCCGAACAACTGGTGAACATGCGCATCGCCGAGTACGCGGCCAAGGGCGGCATGGAAGGCGCCGAGGTCATCATGTGGCTGATCATGCGCGGCGCGCTGTCAGATCGGGTCCAGTTGGTCCATAAACAGACCTATGCGCCCTCCATGACCAACATCGCCACGCTGGTGTTCGAAGACCTAGGCGACGAGCCCGATGCCGCAGTCGTCGAAGCGCACCGAAAGCACATGGGCTATGAGCTAGAAGGCGCGAGCAACCTGCAAGGCACCTACCCCTTCACGCACGCACGCAGCCACGCCAACTTACGCATCAACCGCTTTTTGCATGCTTTGACACGGCCAGAGCATCGCGCGCGTTTTATGAATGACTTTGAAGCGCTGGCCAGCGAGCACGGTCTATTTGAAGAAGAAAAAGACTTGATTCGTGGCCGGAAGTGGATCGAAATGATCCGCCGCGGTGTGATTTTTTTCGTGCTCGAAAAAATGGCGGCTGTGTTGGGTGTGTCCAACCCCGAGGTCTACGCCGCTTTCCGGGGTGAGACCATCGAGCAGTTCCAAGCCACACGCAAGGTGTCCATGCGTTACTCGGTGGCAGGGGGTGACAAGGTCAAGGCCATCGACAAGTCTTGATTCGCTTGAGACTCAGCCCTCATTGAGTTGCGCCAATCGCTGGGGCGTCCCCACATCCGTCCATGCCCCCGCGTAAAGCGACGCACTCACCGCCCCTTGATCCATCGCTGCGCGGAGCATGGGTGCCAAAGGGGCTTTGATGCCCGCTGGATTACCCGCAGGAATGTCACACCAAGCGGCTTCAAAAAACGCGCGTTTGTACAACGCAATGGTGCTGAAGGTGAAGCGCGGGGCTTCGCCCACCGCGGCAGGTGCGGTGAGCTTGGGCAAATTCAGCGCCAAACCCTCAGCCGACACACCAAAGTCACCGCCCACGTTGTGCGCCGGATTGGGCACCAGCCACACATGGGCCAGCTGTGGGCTGGCTTTGAAACGCTCAAACGTGTGTGATGAAAACTCAAATTCGGGCGCAAACACATCACCTGCGGCCCCCCAAAACACATCGTCCAATTGGGGCAGGGCGCGAACAATGCCGCCTGCGGTTTCAAGCGCACCGCCAAAATCTACGCCCTCGTGGGAGTAGCGCAAACGCAGGGGCGCCCAATTGGGCGTGGCCAACACATCGCCAAAATACTGCGGTATTTGTGCGCCCAGCCAATCGGTGTTGATGAGCAACTGCTGCACACCTCCGCGCTGCAAACCTTCCATGGCCCATTGCATCAGCGGCTTCCCGCGCACGGCCAGCATGGGTTTGGGGTGTGCATCGGTCAACGGGCGCATGCGCTCACCACGTCCTGCGGCGAGCAAAAAGGCAGTGGCTTTGCGAGGCTCGGAGGCGGCGTCAGCGGGGGAAATAGAGCTAAAAGTCGTGTTCACAACCGCAGTGTAGCGAGGGGGTCACGCGGCCAAGAACGGTTCGGTCAGGCTGGGGTAGGGCGGCTCGCTAAAATCTTCGTTTTCCCTTATTACCCCACCGGAGCCGCCTGACATGGCAAACACCCAACAAATGGCCAGCGCAATTCGCGCCTTGGCAATGGACGCTGTACAACAAGCCAACTCAGGACACCCCGGCGCGCCCATGGGCATGGCCGATATGGCTGTCGCTTTGTGGGGCGACCACCTGCGCCACAACCCCAAGAACCCCCATTGGTTGAACCGCGACCGCTTTGTGCTGTCCAACGGCCACGGCTCGATGCTGATTTACGCCTTGTTGCACCTCACCGGCTACGACTTGCCGATGGACGAGTTGAAAAACTTCCGCGTGTTGCACAGCAAAACTGCGGGCCACCCTGAAGTGGGCGTGACCCCTGGTGTCGAAACCACCACCGGCCCCTTGGGCCAAGGCATCACCAACGCGGTGGGCATGGCGCTGGCTGAAAAGCTGTTGGCGTCGGAGTTCAACCGCGAAGGTCACGACATCGTCGACCACCACACCTACGCCTTCATGGGCGACGGTTGTTTGATGGAAGGCATCAGCCACGAAGCGTGCTCATTGGCAGGCGCTTGGAAGCTGAACAAACTCATCGCCCTGTACGACGACAACGGCATTTCCATCGACGGCCAAGTGGCCCCTTGGTTTGCGGACAACACGCCTGAGCGTTTCAAAGCCTATGGCTGGCAAGTCATCGGCCCCATCGACGGCCACGACGCTGCCGTGGTCAGCCAAGCCATCGCCACCGCCAAACTGAGCGCTGACAAGCCCACCTTGATCGTGTGCAAAACCAGCATCGGCAAAGGCAGCCCCAACCGCGCGGACACCGCCAAGGCCCACGGCGAACCTTTGGGCGCCGACGAAATTGCCCTGACCCGCGCCGCCATCGGCTGGAACCACGCGCCGTTTGAAATGCCCAAAGAGGTGTACGCCGATTGGAATGCCGCCGCCAAAGGCAAGGCCCAAGAAGCCGAATGGAAAACAGCGTTCGCTGCCTACAAAGCCGCTCACCCTGCCTTGGCCAAAGAACTACTGCGCCGCATGGCCGGCGAGTTGCCCAAGAACTTTGCACAAACCGTGGTCGACACCGTCATCGGTGCCCACACCAAAGCCGAAACCGTGGCCAGCCGCAAGGCCAGCCAATTGGCACTGGAAGCCTTCACCGCCGCCTTGCCCGAGCTCTTGGGTGGCAGCGCCGACTTGACCGGCTCCAACCTGACCAACACCAAATCCACCCCCAACCTGCGCTTTGACCTGGCAGGCAACGTGGTGAAGAACGAAGTAGGCGTCGGTGGCCGTCACATCAACTACGGCGTGCGCGAATTCGGCATGGCCGCCATCATGAACGGCGTGGCTTTGCACGGCGGCTTCATCCCTTACGGCGGCACCTTCTTGACGTTCAGCGACTACTCACGCAACGCCATCCGCATGGCGGCGCTGATGAAGCAACGCATCATCCATGTGTTCACCCACGACTCCATCGGCTTGGGCGAAGACGGCCCGACACACCAGTCCATCGAACACGCGGCCTCGCTGCGTTTGATCCCTAACTTGGACGTGTGGCGTCCCGCTGACACAGCCGAAACGGCCGTGGCATGGGCTGTGGCTTTGCAAAACAAAAACAAGCCGACGGCCTTGCTGTTGAGCCGTCAAAACCTGCCTTACTTGCCCAAAGGCGATGTGGTGGCCACCAAAGCCACCGAAGCTGCTGGCGACATTTCGGGCTTGGACGCCATCAACAAAGGCGCCTACGTGTTGGCAGAACCCTCGGAAGTGGGCCTCAAGAAAAAGGCGCAAGCCGTCATCTTGGCCACGGGCTCTGAAGTGCAATTGGCATTGAAAGCACAAGCCTTGCTGGCCGCGCAAAAGATTGCGGTGCGCGTGGTGTCGGTGCCCAGCACCACCACCTTCGACCGCCAAAGCGTGGCCTACAAAGCCGCCGTGTTGCCCGCTGACGTGCCCCGCATTGCGGTGGAAATGGGCTCGACCGATGGCTGGTGGAAATATGGCGTGTCGGCCGTGGTCGGCATTGACACCTACGGTGAGTCGGCCCCTGCGCCGGTGTTGTTCAAACACTTCGGCTTCACCCCTGAGAACGTGGCTGAAACGGTGCAAGCCGTGTTGGCCAAATAAGCAAGTTTTTTGATTTTTAACTTTAGAAGGGTAATTCCATGACTATCAAGATCGGTATCAACGGCTTTGGCCGTATCGGACGTATGGTGTTTCGCGCTGCCGTGCAAAACTTCCAAGACATCGAAGTCGTTGGCATCAACGACTTGTTGGAGCCTGACTACTTGGCTTACATGCTCAAGTACGACAGCGTGCATGGCCGCTTCAAAGGTGAGGTCTCTGTGGACAACGGCGCACTGGTCGTCAACGGCAAGAAAATTCGCCTGACCCAAGAGCGTGATCCTTCTGCCTTGAAGTGGAACGAAATCGGCGCCGACATCGTGATCGAAGCCACCGGCCTGTTCTTGGACAAGCCCACCGCTGAAAAGCACTTGGCCGCAGGCGCCAAGAAAGTGTTGTTGTCTGCGCCTTCCAAAGACGACACCCCCATGTTCGTGTTCGGCGTGAACCACGCCACATACGCTGGCCAAACCATCGTGTCCAACGCCTCGTGCACCACCAACTGCTTGGCGCCTGTGGCCAAGGTGTTGAACGACAAATGGGGCATCAAGCGCGGTTTGATGACCACCGTGCACGCTGCCACCGCCACACAAAAAACCGTGGACGGCCCTTCCAACAAAGACTGGCGCGGCGGCCGTGGCATCTTGGAAAACATCATCCCTTCCAGCACTGGCGCAGCCAAAGCGGTGGGCGTGGTGATTCCTGAGCTGAACAAAAAGCTGACCGGCATGTCGTTCCGCGTGCCCACCAGCGACGTGTCTGTTGTTGACTTGACCGTTGAGCTCAACAAAGAAGCCTCTTACGCCGAAATCTGCGCTGAAATGAAAGCCCAGAGCCAAGGCGCTTTGAAAGGCGTGTTGGGCTACACCGAAGACAAAGTGGTGGCCACTGACTTCCGTGGCGAGCCATGCACCTCGGTATTCGATGCCGATGCAGGCATCGCACTGGACAGCACCTTCGTCAAGATCGTCAGCTGGTACGACAACGAGTGGGGTTACTCGAACAAGTGCTTGGAAATGGTGCGCGTCATCGCCAAGTAATCAGCCTCTGCGCTGAGCACCTCGCGTGCTTGGCGGCTGAAGAACAACGCCAGTGCTGCGAAGCCCTGGCGTTTTTTTATGCCAGCAACACCAGCACGCCCAACACCACAAACACCACCGCGCTGATGCGGTGTACCCACGTCAGCGGAATCAGGCGCGTGATGCGCTCGCCAAACCACACCACGGGCGCATTGGCCAACATCATGCCCAGTGTGGTGCCGGCGACCACCCACCACCAAGCGTGGTATTCGGCGGCCAACATGACGGTGGCAATTTGCGTTTTGTCGCCCATCTCCGCCAAAAAGAAGGCCACCAAGGTGGTGCCAAACACGCCGAATCTGGGGGCGATGGCCGTGTCGTCCTCGTCCAATTGATCGGGCACCAACATCCACGCCGCCATGGCCAAAAATGACACGCCCAAACCCCAGCGCAAATACGTGGGGTTGATCAATTGGGTCAGCCACGCGCCCAAGCTGCCCGCCAACGCGTGGTTGGCCAGCGTCGCGGCGAAGATGCCCCACACGATGGGCCAAGGCTTGCGAAATCGCGCCGCCAAAACCAAGGCCAAGAGTTGTGTTTTATCGCCCATTTCGGCGAGCGCGACGATGCCCGTCGAGATCAAAAAAGCTTCCAACATTCATCCCAAAATGACAAGACGCCCAACTCAGGCGGTGCCGATCCAAATGATCGACGACCGAGGCGACTCTGCCCAGTTTAAGTGAGCGCGTTTGTGCGTTAGATTACCCACGACTGCCCTTCACACACACAGGATCTTGATATGTCCCACGGAATCGAAATTCATCCCCGTCACGAAGCGTTCGCCGAAGGCGTGCGTGCTTTAAGTGGTTTGCCCTCCTCCGTCATCAGCGACGTGATGGGTCGCTTGGTCGGCACCACAGGTCTGCATCCGGTCAACCGTTCGACCGTCAGCGTGTGCGGCAACGCCTTCACCGTGCGCGTGCGCGCTGGCGACAACTTGCTCATTCACAAAGCCTTGGACATGTTGATGCCGGGCGACGTGTTGGTGGTGGACGGTGAGGGCGATGTGTCGCGCGCCCTGGTTGGCGAAATCATGATGACCTCCGCACGCACACGCGGTGCCGTTGCGTTTGTGATGGACGGCGCCGTGCGCGATGTCGATGCGTTTGAAACCCATCAATTTCCGTGCTGGGCGCGCGGCGTGAATCTGCGCGGCCCCTACAAAGATGGGCCGGGCAGCATCAACGTGACCGTCAACGTGGGCGGCATGCAGGTGAACCCCGGCGACATCATCGTGGGCGATGCCGATGGCTTGGTGGCGGTGTCGCCTGCACAAGCGCTAGAGATTGCCCGCTTGTCCCACGACAAAGTGGCCCATGAACAGGCCACGATTGCTGAAATTCTCAATGGCACGTATTCATCGGCTTGGGTCGATGCTGCGTTGAAAGCGAAAGGTGTTTGACATGACACATGCCCCACATCCATTCACCCGCCGCAACGCGCTGGTCGCCGCTGCCCTCTGCGCCTTGTCAGGCCTGTCTTGGGCGGCTTACCCCGACAAGCCCATCAAAATCATGGTGCCTTGGGCCGCAGGCGGTGCCACCGATCAAATTGCGCGCATGTTGGCCCAACCCCTGTCGCAAGCCATGGGCGTGCCCGTGGTGGTGGACAACAAGGGCGGGGCGGGAGGTGTCATTGGCACGCAAACGTTCGTCAAAGAAAAAGCCGATGGTTATGTGCTGCTCTTGGCCACCAGCTCCACCAACGCGGCGGCACCGCACTTGTACAGCAAGCTCGGGTTTGACCCCGCGGCCGACTTCTCGCCCGTGGTCGCCCTATGCGAAATACCCAACGTCATGGTGGTACCCGCCAAGTCACCGTGGAACAGCCTGAAAGACATCGTGAGCGCCGCCAAGCAAGCACCGGGCAAGTTCACCTACGGCTCTGCGGGCATCGGCGGCTCGCAACATTTGGCAGGCGCGCAGTTCAAAACGGCCGCCAACATCGACATCCAACATGTGCCCTACAAAGGCAGCGGCCCCGCCGCACAAGACCTGATTGCCGGCCACCTTGACCTGATGATCGACACCGGCTCATTGGGCAGCATTCGTGGTGGCTTGCTCAAACCCATCGCCGTGGCATCCAGCAAACGCTTGACGGCCCTGCCCCAAGTGCCCACCTTCAACGAAGCCGGCACGCCCATGCTGGCCTCGGCTTGGTACGGCGTGATGTTGCCCGCACGCGCGCCTGCCGAAGTGGTGGAGCGCTTGAACACCGAGCTCAACAAACTGCTGAAACAACCCGACATTCGCCAACGCCTCAGCGACATGGGTGCAGAAGTCATGGGTGGCACCTCCAGCGAGTTTGCCAAGTTCACGTTGTCTGAAATCAAACGCTACGAGGGCATCGTCAAAGATTCTGGCGCGCCCAAAGAGTGACACACCGCATGATGGCGACAAGACTGCCCGAGGTGCTGATCAGCGAAGTGGGTTTGCGCGACGGCCTGCAATCGGTGAAGGCCACCATGGCCACCGCCGACAAGCTGGCGTGGCTTGATGCCTTGGTGGCCGCTGGTTTGCAAGAGCTTGAAGTGGGCTCGTTTGTACCCGCCAAGCTGCTGCCGCAAATGGCCGACACCGCCGAGGTCGTGCGCCACGCGCTCACCCACTCCGGCCTGACCGTGATGGCCTTGGTGCCCAATGTGCGCGGCGCAGAAGCGGCCTTGCGTGCGGGGGTGCACAAACTCACCATTCCGGTGTCGGCGAGCGCGGCCCACTCCATGGCCAATGTGCGCAAGACCCGGGAAGAGATGGTGGCCGAGGTGCGCGCCATCGTGGCACTGAAAAACCAACTGGCACCACACGTGAAAGTAGAGGCTGGCATTTCAACCGCCTTTGGCTGCACGCTGCAAGGCGACGTCAGCGAAGACGACGTGGTGTGGCTGGCCGAATCGGTGGTGCAAGCGGGTGCCGATGAAACGGGTCTGTCTGACACCACGGGCATGGCCAACCCCGCACAAGTGCGCCGCTTGTTCCAGCGCGTGCGCACGGCCATTGGCGAACGCACCGGTGCCGCCCACATGCACAACACGCGTGGCCTCGGCCTCGCCAATTGCTTGGCCGCTTATGACGTGGGTGTGCGCACCTTTGACAGCTCACTGGCAGGCTTAGGCGGCTGCCCTTATGCGCCAGGGGCCTCGGGCAATGTGGTGACCGAAGACTTGGTCTTCATGTTCGAGGCCATGGGCATCCACACCGGTGTCAACCTTGAACGACTCTTTGCCGCACGCGCCCCGCTGCAACACGGCCTGCCCCACGAGCCGCTGTACGGCATGACGCCCGAAGCCGGTTTGCCCAAGGGCTGGATTTAAATTCATACACACCATGCACACCGAAACCCCCTCTTTGCCCTACACCGGCCTGCGCGTCGTTGAGTTCACCCACATGGTGATGGGCCCCACCTGCGGCATGGTGCTGGCTGATTTGGGGGCCGAAGTGATCAAGGTCGAACCGATTGGCCACGGCCGAAACGGCGACGCCACGCGCCAGCTCTTGGGCTCTGGCGCGGGGTTTTTTCCGATGTTCAACCGCAACAAAAAAAGCCTCGCGCTCGACCTTCAAACGCCCGAGGGCAAAGAAGCCGCATTGCGCTTGATCGCCACCGCCGATGTGGTCAGCGAGAACTTCAAACCCGGCACCATGCAAAAACTGGGGCTGGATTACAACAGCCTCAAAGCCCTCAATCCACGTCTGATTTACGTCAGCCACAAAGGCTTCTTGCCCGGCCCCTACGAGCACCGCACCGCCCTCGATGAGGTGGTGCAAATGATGGGCGGCTTGGCCTACATGACGGGCCGCCCCGGCGACCCCTTGCGAGCGGGCACCAGCGTGAACGACATCATGGGTGGCCTGTTCGGTGCATTGGGCGCGATGGCCGCTCTGGCGCAACGCGAGAAAACAGGCTGCGGCCAAGAAGTGCAAAGCGCCTTGTTTGAAAACAATGTGTTCTTGATGGCACAACACATGATGCAATTTGCCGTCACTGGCAAAGCGCCTGCGCCCATGCCTGCACGCATTTCAGCGTGGGGCATCTACGACATTTTCAAGGTCAAAGACGACGCGCAAATTTTCTTGGCTGTGGTCAGCGATGGCGCTTGGGTCACCTTCTGCAATGCCTTTGGCTTTGCCGACCTCAAAGCCGATGAACGCCTGCGCACCAACAACGGTCGCGTCACGAACCGCGAATGGATGATGCCCATCTTGCGCGAACGCTTGCGCGTGCACAGCGCCGACATGCTGGCCACCACCTTTGAGGCCCAAGGCTTGCCCTTCGCCCCCATCACGCGCCCCGAAGAACTGCTGGACGACCCCCACCTCAACGCCAGCGGTGGCTTGGCCCCCATCACCTTGCCCGATGGCCGCGAAACCAAAACCGTGTTGATGCCGGTGCTGCTCGACGGCCAGCGCTTGGGCGTGCGCTTGTCGCCACCGAAGTTGGGTGAACACAACGCCGAGTTGTTGGCAGCGTTGGGTTACTCAGCGCAAGAAATCGCCCAACTCAGCCAGCCCACCTGAGTCGCACGGACTACTCCACCGCGATCTTGGCGTCGCGAATCACGCGCGCCCACTTCTCGGTGTCGCGCTTGGTCCACTGCAACACCTCGTCGGGTGAGCCCGCATGCAACTCGGTGCCCGCCGGTTCAATCTTGGCGATCAAAGCCGGATTTTTCAAGGCACGACTCAGCGCCTGGTTGATCTTGTCCACCAAAGCAGGCGGCGTGGCCACGGGCGCGTACATGGCGTACCACGTGGAATACTCGTAACCCGGCAAGGCCGCCGACATCAGGGGCAATGATTTCGTCGCGGGGGTGTTGCTGGGCGCCGTGGCCGCCAACACGCGGATGTAGCCCTTGTCGACCAAGCCCTGCAAGGAAGGCAAGCTGCTGAACAATGCTGACACTTGGCCCGAAATCAAGTCATTCACCGAACCCGAACTGCCTTTGTAGGGCACATGGATCACGTCCGTTTTGGACATGGCCTTGAACATCTCCATGCCCAAATGCGAGGTGCCGCCGGTGCCTGCCGACGCAAAGCTGATTTGCCCCGGGTTCGCACGCGCGTAGTCCATCAATTCCGCCACTGTTTTGATGGGTAATTTGCTAGACACCACCAAGACATGCGGCGCCGTTGAAATGGTGGACACGGGTTTGAGCTTGGCAATCAAGTCCGACCCACCGTGCTTGCTGAGCAAGGGCTGCAGCACCACATTGCCAAACGCCGCCAAGAGCAGCGTGTGACCATCGGGCTCGGCCCTCGCGACGGCGCCCAAAGCAGGAACGCCCATGGCCCCGCCCGAGTTCTCCACCGTGACCGCTTGCTTGAGATCGGCCGTCAGCGTTTGTGCCAGCTCACGCGCTACCAAATCGGCAGGACCGCCTGCGGCATACGGCACCACAAGCTTGATGGTTTTGGTGGGCCACGTTGTGCTGCTTTGGCCATGGGCGGCAAAGGACAGCGCCAACACACAAGACCCGAAAAGCAGCGACTGGATGCGCTGAAGCTTGTACGCAGGGAACATGAAAGCTCTTTCTGAAAGTACACAAACGGAAGTGCTTGTGCCCATCGGCCTAGCCTACGCGGGTGTCACACCAAACACACGCAAATGTGTGACACACCTCGCGACGAAATGCTGCCCTCAATACACCGGCTGGTGCTGCTTCAGGCTGTCGATGACTTCCGCCGTCAGCACAAACCCCGCCCCATACTTTGCGGCCAATTCAGCGCAGCGCTTGGCAAACGCCTCCACACCTTGACCGTAGATGAACTGCAGCGCGCCACCTGTCCAGGCCGGAAAGCCGATGCCGAAGATCGAGCCGATGTTGCCGTCGTGCACCGAGGTCAGCACGCCTTCTTGCAGGCAGCGGGCGGTCTCCACCGCCTGGCGGTACAGCAGGCGGTCCTTGATGTCTTGCAGGTTGAGCGCCACGTCGGCTTTTTCAAAGCGGGTTTTCAGTTCAGGCCACAGCACTTTTTTCTGGCCAGCGGGGTAGTCGTAAAAACCACCACCTGCGGCGCGGCCGGGGCGCTTGAGTTCTTTGACCATGCGCTCCACAAACAGCTCGCCAGGTGTGGCGGTGTAGGTCTTGCCTTCTTTGGTGAAGTCTTCACGGGTTTGGTCGAGCACATGCACCGACAGCGACAGCGCTGTTTCGTCCAGCACGGCCAGCGGGCCGACGGGCATGCCCACTTGCATGGCCAGGTTTTCGATCACGGGGGCGGGGATGCCCTCGCCCAACATGGCCGCGCCTTCCATCACAAAGGTGCCAAAGGTGCGGCTGGTGTAAAAGCCGCGTGAGTCGTTCACCACAATCGGCAGCTTGCCCAGCGCCTGCACATAGTCATACGCACGGGCGATGGTTTCGTCGTCGGTCTGTGCGCCGCGAATGATCTCCACCAGCTGCATCTTGTCGACGGGGCTGAAGAAATGGATGCCGACAAATTTATTCGCATTGGCGCTGGCTGTGGCCAGGCCGCTGATGGGCAAGGTGGAGGTGTTGCTGGCAAAGAAACCACCTTCGACGAGCATCGGCTCGGCCTCTTGCGTGACGCGGGCCTTGAGTTCGCGGTTTTCAAACACGGCTTCGATGATCAGGTCGCAACCTTTCAGGTCAGCAGCGCTGGCGGTGGGCTGGATCAGTGACAACAAGGCCGCTTGTTTGTCCACCGCCATGCGGCCTTTGTCCACGCGTTTTTGGGTGAGCTTGTGGCTGTAGGCCTTGCCTTTTTCAGCGGCCTCGACGCTCACGTCTTTCAGCACGGTGGCGATGCCCCGGCTGGCTTGTGAATACGCAATGCCCGAGCCCATCATGCCCGCGCCCAAGATGCCCACCTTTTGCGGCTTGTAGCGCGGCGCAGCCTTGGGGCGGCTTTGGCCGCCCTTGATGCTGTTCATGTTGAAGAAGAAGGTGTTGATCATGTTGCGCGCCACCTGGCTGGTCATGAGACCTGCCAGATATCGGCTTTCGATGCGCATGGCGGTGTCAAAGTCCACCATCGCGCCTTCAACCATGGCGGCCAGCGCCGCTTCGGGTGCGGGGTAGAGGCCGCGTGTTTTTTGCTTGAGCACGGCTGGGGCCACGCTCAACATGCCCGCGATCTTGGGGTTGCTGGGGGTGCCGCCGGGCATCTTGTAATCCTTGCGGTCCCACACATGCTGGGCGGCTTCGGGCTGGCCTTGCGATGCATCGATGTAAGCCAAAGCGCGTGCACGCAATTGCTCGTCGCTGTCCACCAACTCATGCACCAAGCCGAGCTTGACCGCTTCGTCGGGGCCAAACAATTTGCTTTCCAGCACATAAGGCTGGGCGGCCAGCAGGCCCAGCAGGCGGGTCATCTTGGTGATGCCACCCGCGCCAGGAATCAGACCCAGCGTGATTTCGGGCAAGCCCAATTGGGTTTTCGGGTTGCGCGTGGCGATGCGGTGGTGACCCACCAACGCCACTTCCCAACCGCCCCCCAAGGCCGAACCATTCAGGCAAGTGACCACGGGCACGCCCTGTGTTTCAAGCGTGCGAAAGCATTGTTTGATGCGCTGAATTTCAGCAAAGACACGCGGACCGTCTGTGGCCTGCGAGCGCATCACGCCCTTGAGGTCAGCGCCGGCAAAGAAGGTGGACTTGGCCGACGCCAAAACGATGCCTTTCAGGCCTGCCTTGTCTTTCAGCACTTGCTCGGTCGCTTGCGCAAAGTCTTCTTGCCATTGCAGGCACATGGTGTTGACCGGCGAGCCTTGCTCGTCAAAGGTGAGGGTGGCGATGCCGTCGGCCAGTTCGTAGCGCAGTGTTTTCAAAATGATGTTGCTCATGGTGTTCTTTTCCCAATCAAACGCGTTCAACGATGGTGGCAATGCCCATGCCGCCGCCCACACACAAAGTGGCCATGCCATAACGCAACTTGCGGCGGTGCAGCTCGTCAATCAAGATGCCCATGATCATCGCGCCCGTGGCCCCCAGCGGGTGGCCCATGGCAATCGCGCCGCCGTTGACGTTGACCTTGTCGTGCGGCACACCCATCTCTTGCATGAACTTCATGGGCACGGCAGCAAAGGCTTCGTTGATCTCGAACAAATCGATCTGATCAATCGTGAGGCCCGCCTTGGCCAGTGCCTTGCGGGCAGCAGGCATGGGGCCTGTGAGCATGATGGTCGGGTCAGCGCCCGACAGGGCCACCGACACGATGCGGGCACGCGGCGTGAGGCCATGGGTTTTACCAGCGGCCTCTGACCCGATCAGCACCGCCGCTGCGCCGTCCACGATGCCCGAGGAGTTACCCGCGTGGTGCACATGGTGGATGCGCTCGACCTGCGGGTAGCGCTGCAAGGCCACCGCGTCAAAACCCATCGCGCCCAGTTGCTCGAACGAGGCTTTGAGGCCGCCCAGTGTTTCCACCGTGGTGTTGGGCTTGATGAATTCGTCTTGCGCCAGGATGACTTGGCCCAGCTTGTCTTTGACCGGCACGACCGAGCCATCAAAGTAGCCCGCCGCACGCGCGGCCGTGGCGCGCTTTTGCGATTCGACCGCAAAGGCATCCACATCGTGGCGGGTGAAGCCGCTCAGGGTGGCGATCAGGTCAGCGCCAATGCCTTGCGGCACAAACAGCGTGGCGCTGTTGGTCTCGGGGTCTTGCGCCCAAGCGCCACCGTCCGAGCCAATCGGCACGCGGCTCATGCTCTCTAGGCCACCGGCCACCACCAAGTCTTCCCAGCCGCTGCGCACTTTCATGGCGGCCATGTTGACCGCTTCTAACCCCGAGGCGCAAAAGCGGTTGAGCTGCACGCCCGAGCAACGCCAGTCCCAACCTGCAACCAGTGCCGCCACTTTAGGGACCACCGAACCCTGCTCACCAATGGGTGAGACCACGCCCATGACCACATCGTCCACCGCAGCGGTGTCAAGCTGGTTACGACTTTGCAGCTCGCGCAACACGCCTGCCAACAAGTTAACGGGTTTGACCTCATGCAGACGGCCGTCTTTTTTGCCCTTGCCACGCGGCGTGCGTATGGCGTCATAAACAAATGCTTCGCTCATGAATGTCTCCTGAATGTCATCAAGGGTTAGACCCTGTGTTGCTGGAATTTCGAATCAGTATACTTTTTACAAAGCAAACGCTCTGTATAAATAAACCCTAGTTTTTTGCAAGGAACCGCCATGATTGAACGCACGCTTTTTACCCCCGACCACGAAGCCTTCCGCGACAGCTTTCGCCGCTTCATGGACAAAGAAATTGCACCCCACCATGAAGCTTGGGAAGAGCAAGGCTATGTGGACCGTGCGGTATGGCACAAAGCGGGCGAAAACGGCTTTTTGTGCATGACCCTGCCCGAGGCCTATGGCGGCTCGGATGCCGACAAGCTGTATTCGGTGGTGCAGATGGAAGAGCTGTCACGCGCCGGTTTCAGTGGCATTGGCTATGGTTTGCACAGCGAGATCGTCGCCCCTTACATCCTGCATTACGGCACCGAGGCACAAAAACAAAAATACCTGCCCAAGCTGACCAGCGGCGAGATGGTGGGCGCGATTGCCATGAGCGAACCGGCTGCGGGCTCAGACCTGCAAGGCGTCAAAACCACAGCCATGCTGCAACCCGATGGCACTTACCTCATCAACGGCAGCAAGACCTTCATCACCAACGGCTGGCACGCCGATCTGGTGATTCTGGTGGCCAAGACCGACCCGGCCGCAGGCGCCAAAGGCACCAGCCTGTTCCTGATTGAGCGCGGCATGCCCGGCTTTGAAAAAGGCAAGCGCTTGAAGAAGCTGGGCCTGAAAGCCCAAGACACGTCTGAGCTGTTCTTTGACAACGTGAAGGTCAGCGCCGACCAGCTGCTGGGCGGCACCGCCATGCAAGGCAAGGGCTTCATTTGCCTGATGGAGCAGCTGCCTTGGGAACGCCTGCAAATCGCGATTGGTGGCATTGCCGCAGCGCAAGCGGCCATCGATTGGACGGTGCAATACGTGAAAGACCGCAAGGTGTTTGGCCAGGCCGTGGGCAACTACCAAAACACACGTTACACCTTGGCCGAGCTGCAAACCGAGGTGCAAGTCGCCCGCGTTTTTGTGGACAAGTGCAGCGAACTGTTGCTGCAAGACAAGCTGGACACGGCGACCGCCAGCATGGCCAAGTACTGGTGCTCGGACCTGCAATGCAAGGTGATGGACGAATGCGTGCAGCTGCACGGCGGCTATGGCTACATGTGGGAATACCCCATCACCCGCGCCTATGCCGACGCCCGCGTGCAACGCATCTATGGCGGTACCAACGAGATCATGAAAGAAGTGATCTCGCGCAGCATGGGTTTGGCGGGGCGCTGACAATACAACCCGTGACAACCCCAGACACCACCACCAAACGCGCGCGCGGTCGACCCAAAAAAACCGAAGACGAGCGCGACGACGGCAACCGCCGCCAAGCCCTCATTTCGGCCGCTGCGCAGCTTTTCAAACTTAAAGGTTATGACGCCACCAGCACGCGAGAAATCGCCACCAAAGTGGGTATGCAAGCGGGCTCGCCTTTCTACCATTTCGGCAACAAGCAAGACTTGCTGTTGGCGGTGATGGTCGAGGGCATGAAGCAGGCCATTGCGCGCCAACACCGCGTGCTCGATGCCCTGCTTTTACAAGCCCCGCACACCACGCCACGGGCGCGATTGCAAGCACTCGTGCGCCATCACTTTGATGTTTTGCTCGGCCCTGACAGCGACTTCATTCCCGTCATGTTGTACGAATGGCGCTCACTCAACCCCACACAAAGCCAAGCCATCACCGCCCTCAAAGACGACTACGAGGCCGCTTGGATTCCGGTGTTGCAAGCGCTGCATGACAGCGGAGATTTAAGAGCGCCGGTGGGCTTGGCGCGGCTGATGATTTTTGGGGCACTCAACTGGTCGGTGCAATGGTACGAAGCACCGCTGGCAACGGCGAACAAGCGCCAAGCCGCCAAACACGCCACCTTGGATGACCTCACCGCAGCGGCGTTGGATTTGTTTTTAATGACGCCTGCTGCGCAAAGTCTGTGAAGGCAACTCGGCAAACAAGGCTTTGTAATCTTGCGCAAAACGTCCGAGGTGAAAAAAGCCCCAACGCATCGCCACATCGGTGATGGACGCGTGAGACTCGCGACGCAACAGTTCACGCCGCACAGCGGCCAAGCGCCGCAAAGTCAAATAACGGCGTGGGCTGACACCAAAGGTCTCACGAAAGGCACGCTCTAAGCGAGACAAACTCGTGCAAGCGGCTTGACACAAGTCTTCCATGCGCACGGACTGCTCATCGCGCCCCTCCAAATACAACTCTGCGCGACGCACCACATGATGACGTTCGGTAGGCCCCAGCGGCGTCTCGACCGACCCTGCTGCGCTCAAACGCGCGAGCTGTGCAAACAAGCCATCCACCAGTTGATCATGGGCCCATGCGACGGCTGCACTGTCGTAGGTTTCGGCGCTGGGCATGGGGGCCAAAACGGGGGCCAAACTGGCTAAGGTGCGGTACAACTCCGGTGCCTCGCCCGCATTGATGCGATGGGCTTGACTCGGGCTGTAGGCATGCACAGCCAAGCCCGCTGCGTCTAAGCGCTCACGCGAGACTTGCACCGACAACCATTGCGCTTGCGGCGGCAAAGCAGCCAACAACTCGCCGCGTTCAGGAAACACCACGATGTCACCCGTCAAGGCACTGGCCCCCTGCAAACGCCAGTCGCCTTGGCCCTGCAAGGCCATGGCAATCGTCACGCGGTCGCGGCTCAAATCCCCGCGCGCCAAAACCGACAAGGTGTAGCGCCCCCAATCCACCCAACTCTCTGGCGCGGCGGTGTGCGCGATTTGTCCACTGAACTGCCCACACTCCAATTGCACATGCTCTAGCACGCCATCCTGAATGGCCACACTCATCACCTCCGGATCGAAGTCGAGCATGTGCGTGGCCCGCAAAGAAGCAGGCGAGGCAGAAGATTCACACAGCAAGGGCATGCCCATAAAGCAAGGAGTAGGCGTTGAAGCGCTTCATAAATTTATTAAATTTGAGGTTAATCAAAAGCCCTGCCATCGGGCATGCAGGATTTCCCTAGGTGCCAACGCAGCAATCTCACGAAAAACGGATAGTGGTCACCGCAAGGTGTTTCTAAAGTGAAGACATACCACTGGGAGACCACATGACCAAACAACATTGGCTGGCGAGCTACGGCAGCATTCCGCACCACATTCAGCCCCAGGCTTACAGCTCCATGCTGGCGATGATGGAAGCCGCCATGCAGCGCTTCGCGAACTTACCCGCCGTACGCTGCGCCGGTCAAACCCTGACCTACGCCGACCTCGACCGACTTTCGCGAGACTTCGCTGCTTACTTGCAAACCCATTTAGGCATTCGCAAGGGCGACCGCATCGCCGTGATGACCCCAAATTTGCTGGCCTTTCCCATCGCGTTTTTAGGCATCTTGCGCACAGGCGCCGTGCAAGTAAACGTGAACCCGCTGTACACGCCACGCGAGTTGGAACATCAACTCAACGACGCGGGTGCGCAAACCATCCTCGTCTTCAACGGCGTGTCTGCCACCGTGGCCGAGGTGATGGCCAAAACTCAACTGCGTCATGTCATCACGGCGGGTGTGGGTGACGGCAGCGGCGCGAACTTGCCGAGCCCACCCGTCGATGCACGCCTCACGCACGCCGTGGCGCTGACCGAGGCCTTGGCACAAGGTGCGCACATGAGCCTCACACCGGTTGACGTGCAAAGCGACGACTTGCTGTTTTTGCAATACACCGGTGGCACGACGGGCCTGTCCAAAGGCGCGGCCTTGTCACACGGCAACTTGGTGGCCAACACCGAGCAATTCAAATGCTTCATGCCGCAAGCGCTGCGCCCCGGCGAAGAGGTGATCGTCACCGCCATTCCGCTGTATCACATCTTCGCGTTGATGGTGAACTTCATCACCTACTTCTCAGTCGGCGCTGACAACTGGCTGGTGCCCAACCCGCGCGACTTTGACAGCTTTGTAGGCACCTTGAAAGCCGCACGCCCGACGGTGTTCATGGGCGTGAACACCTTGTATGCCGGACTGGTCATGCACCCCGCCACGCGCGAGGTCGATTGGTCGCGTTTGCGTTTGGCGGGCGGGGGTGGCGCGGCTGTGATTGGCGCGGTGTCGGACAAGTGGCAAGCCATCACCGGCACGTTCATTCGCGAAGGCTACGGCTTGTCAGAAACCGGTCCGGTGTTGAGCTTCAACCCCTCACACATCCAAAGCTTTAACGGCACCACGGGCCTGCCCATGCCCTCGACCGACATCAAATTGTTGGATGACCAAGGGCACGAAGTGGCCCTCGGACAAGAAGGTGAAATTTGCGCCAAAGGCCCTCAAGTCATGCGCGGGTATTGGAACCAGCCCGAGGCCAATGCTGCGTCATTCACGCCTGACGGGTATTTCAAAACTGGCGACATTGGCACCTTCGATGCTCAAGGGTTTTTGAAAATCGTGGACCGCAAGAAAGACATGATTTTGGTGTCGGGCTTCAACGTCTATCCCAATGAAATTGAAGCGGTGGCCACCGCATGCGCGGGCGTTGCTGAATGTGCGTGCGTGGGCTTTGCCGATGACAAAACGGGCGAAGCCGTCAAGCTGTTCGTGGTCAAGTCAGCCAACGCAGCCCTGAGCGAAGACGATCTGATCGCGCATTGCCGCCAATCGCTAGCCGCCTACAAAGTTCCCAAAGTCGTGCGCTTCGTTGAGGCGCTGCCCAAGTCCACCGTTGGAAAAATTTTGCGTCGCGAATTGCGCGATGTGGCTTAACGCCTTCAGCCCTGAATTCAGAAAGAACCTCATGAAGAAAATCAACACCCTGTTCACCACCACCGTTTTGGCGCTGGCCACACACGCCGCTTGGGCCCAAGCCCCTGCTGCACCACAAGCCAAAGACGCCACCGCAGCCACGCGCGCCGCCAACCAAAGTGCACGCGCCCAAATGCCCTTGGGTGACAAGCAGTCGTTTGAAGACGCCAAGCGCGGCCTGATCGAATCGGCCACCGACCAGCTCATCTTGGGCCCCACCGGCCGCCCCGTCTGGACGCTCAAAGGCTATGAGTTTTTATCGAAAGAAGACGCGCCCGACACCGTGCATCCTGGCCTGTGGCGCCATGCCCGCGTGAACATGGCGAACGGTTTGTTCAAAGTGACCGACCGCATGTACCAAGTGCGTGGCTTTGATTTGTCGAACATGACCATCATTGAAGGCGACACGGGCTTGATCGTGGTCGACCCTTTGGTGTCCACCGAAACAGCCAAAGCAGCGCTTAATTTGTTTTACAAACACCGCCCCCGCAAACCCGTGGTGGCCGTGATTTATTCGCACAGCCATGTGGACCACTTTGGCGGCGTGCGCGGCGTGGTCAACGGCGACGATGTGGCGGCAGGCAAAGTGAAAATCATTGCGCCGGCAGGCTTCATGGAAGAAGCGGTGGGGGAGAACGTGATCGCGGGCAACGCCATGTCACGTCGTGCCATGTACCAGTTTGGCATGCTCTTGCCGCGCAATGAAAAGGGCCAAGTCGATGCGGGTTTGGGCAAGCCCACAGCACCAGGCACCATCAGTTTGATCGCCCCCACGCAACTGATTGAAAAGCCCGTGGAGAAGCATCGCATCGATGGCATTGATATCGTCTTTGAACTCACACCCGGCGCCGAAGCCCCCGCCGAAATGATCATGTACCACCCCCAATTCAAGGTGTTGAACATGACCGAGATCGCCACCCAAAACATGCACAACCTCTTGCCCATGCGTGGCGCGTTGGTGCGTGATGCCCTGTCGTGGTCCAAGTACATCGGTGGCGCGCTGCAACGCTACGGTGACAAAAGCGACGTGATGATTGCCCAACACAACTGGCCCGTGTGGGGTGGCGACCGCCTGCAGCGCACACTGAAAAACCAGCGCGACACCTACAAGTTTTTGCATGACCAAACCGTGCGCTTGATGAACCACGGTTACGTGGCGTCTGAAATTGCTGAGAACATTCAAATGCCACCGAGCTTGTCGCAAGACTGGTCCACACACCCGTTTTATGGCCACCTGAAACACAACATCAAAGCCATCTACCAACGTTATTTGGGCTACTACGACGGCAACCCCGTCAACCTCGAAGCCTTGCCCCCCGCACCCGCAGCCAAGAAAACCATCGAGTACATGGGCGGTGCCGATGCCGTGCTCAAACGTGCGCGTGAAGACTTTGCGCGCGGCGAATACCGCTGGGTGGCACAGGTCACCTCACAGCTGGTATTTGCAGACGCTACCAACCAAGAAGCCCGCACCTTGGGGGCTGAAGCCTATGAGCAGTTGGGTTACCAAATGGAGTCCGCCACCGCACGCAACGCGTTCTTGCAAGGCGCCGCGGAGTTGCGCAACGGCGTGCCTAAGTTGCCCTCGTTTGTCTCGGCCTCGCCCGACGTGATTCGTGCGCTGCCGCTCGACATGTTCTTTGACTTCTTGGGCGTGCGCTTGAACGGTGACAAAGCGCAAGGCAAAACCATGGCCTTCAACTGGCACTTCACAGACACCCAGCAAAAGTACGTGCTCAACCTTGAAAACAGTGCGCTGACCTACATGGCAGATGCCCAAGTTCCCAACGCCGATGCGACCTTGACACTCAGCCGCGCCACGCTGGATGACATCTCGTTGCAAAAAACCACCTTCCCTGCGGCACTGCAAGCAGGCTTGATTGTGGTCTCCGGCAAGCGTGAAAAAGTGGGGGAATTGCTGGGCATGTTGGAGTCGTTCAGCGTGGGCTTCCCCATGGTTGAACCTCGCACCCCGCGCTAAGGAATCACCATGGACCAAAGCTATGACTACATCGTGGTCGGTGCGGGCTCCGCAGGTTGCGTGTTGGCCAGCCGCCTGAGCGAAGACCCCAGCGTCAGCGTCTGCTTGCTGGAGGTGGGCGGACCCGACAGCAGCATGCTGATTCACATGCCCGCAGGCATCGTGGCGATGGTGCCCACCAAGATCAACAACTGGGCCTTCAACACCGTGCCTCAACCCGGCTTGAACGGCCGACGGGGCTACCAGCCGCGCGGCAAAACCTTGGGCGGCTCCAGCTCTATCAACGCCATGCTGTACGTGCGCGGCCACCGCAGTGACTACGACCATTGGGCCTCGTTGGGCAACACCGGTTGGTCTTACGACGAGGTGCTGCCGTATTTCAAAAAGTCAGAGCACAACGAAACACACCAAGACGCGTTTCACGGCCAGGGCGGTCCGCTCAACGTGGCAGAGTTGCGCCAAGCAAGCTCACTCAATGCGATGTTTTTGGAATCCGCGCATTTGTGTGGCATTCCGGCGGTCCACGACTACAACGGTGCCACGCAATTCGGCGCGTTCATGTACCAAGTGACGCAAAAAAATGGCGAGCGTTGCAGCGCAGCCAAAGGCTACCTCACCCCGAACTTGAACCGGTCGAACTTGACCGTGATGACCGGCGCCTTGACGCAAAAAATTGTGTTGGAAGGTCGCCATGCTGTCGGTGTCCAAGCGCGCGTCAAGGGACAAGACTTCACGCTGAAAGCGCGTCGTGAGGTGCTGCTGAGTTCGGGCGCTTTTGGCTCACCGCAGCTGCTGCAACTCTCAGGCATCGGGCCTGGGGCGTTGCTGCAATCGAAGGGCATTGCCACCGCCGTCGACTTGCCCGGCGTTGGCCAGAATTTGCAAGACCACATTGACTACGTCTTCAGCTACCGCACAACCAGCAACACCGATACCTTGGGGCTGTCGCTGCCAGGCGCCGTCCGCGTGATGAAGGGCATCGCGCAATGGAAACGTGAGCGTCAAGGCATGATGACGTCGTCGATTGCCGAATCAGGTGCGTTCTTTCGCAGCCGCCCCGACGTGGACGTGCCCGACCTGCAACTGGTGTTTGTGCAAGGCATCGTCGATGACCACGCACGCAAACAGCACCTCGGTCATGGCTACAGCTGCCACGTCACGGTGCTGCGTCCGCAAAGTCGCGGCACGGTGGAAATTGCGTCACCCGACGCCTCCGACCACCCACGGATTGACCCCCAATTTTTAAGCGCCTCCGCAGATTTCGACACCCTGTTGGCTGGGGCTCACGCACAACGCCGCATTCTCGATGCATCACCCTTTGATGGGGTGCGTGGCAAAGCGCTTTACGCGCTAGATCAAAACGATGCACGCGCCGTCGAACAAGACATTCGCAACCGCGCAGACACCCAATATCACCCCGTGGGCACTTGCAAAATGGGCCACGATTTGATGGCGGTGGTCGACGATCAGCTGCGGGTGCACGGCGTGCAAGGCCTGCGGGTGGTGGATGCGTCGATCATGCCCACCTTGATTGGCGGCAACACCAATGCGCCCACCCTCATGATTGCGGAGAAGGCGGCGGACTTGATTCGCGCTGCGCACTGAGCGTCTGCCCCATCGCCCAACGGCAGGCCAGTGCACCCCACACGCTGGCCATGCCAACGCCTAGCGCAAGCAGCAGTTGCTCAGCGTCTAGCGATGCAAACTTAAGCGGCTCGACAAACCACGGCACATACAGGCATGACAACACGCCCGCAAGCGTGCAGCCCATCACCCAAGCCGACACATCGTTGCGCACGCTCAAACCTTGCAACAGTTGCCCCGCCTGTGTGCGGTTGACCCACATGAGCATGATGTTGGACATGACCAAGGTGGTGAAGACCATGGCACGGCTGTGCGCAGGTGACAAACCCAACGCCAACACATACGTCACTCCGGTGGCGACCATGACCGACAAGCCTTGACCGAACGCCCCCAGCACAGCGCGTGTGCCAAAGAGCGGGGCGTACCGATCGCGCGGCGGGCGTTGCATGACATCGGCATCGGCGGGCTCGTTTTCAAAGGCGATGGAACACGAGGGGTCGATGATGAGTTCTAGCAATGCAATATGCAGCGGCATCAACAACGGTGGCAACGCAAACAACATGGGCACCAAGGCCAAGCAGGCAATTGGAATGTGGATGGCAAAGATGTAGGCCATCGATTTTTGCAAGTTGCCATAAATGCGTCGTCCTGCGCGAATGCCCTGAACAATGGAGGCAAAGTTGTCGTCCACCAACACCAAAGAAGCGGCTTCGCGGGCGACATCGGTGCCACGCAAACCCATGGCGACACCGACGTGCGCGGCGCGCAGTGCGGGCGCATCGTTCACACCATCGCCGGTCATCGCGACCACGTCCCCGTTGCGTTTGAGAGCCTCCACGATTCGCAGTTTTTGATGGGGGGAGATGCGCGCACACACACGGGTCTCGCGAATCGTCTGACTCAGCGCCTCATCCGACATCGCATCGATGTCATCACCGGTCAAGGTCACGCCGCTGCGCAGGCCCGCTTGGTTAGCGATGACGCGCGCCGTCGCAGGATAGTCACCGGTGATCATGATCACCTGAATCCCTGCCGAGTAAGCATCTGCCACGGCTTGCGGAATTTCTGCCCGCAACGGGTCGCTCAGCCCCACCAAGCCCAACCACGCAAACTCAAAGTCGTGCTCAGACGCGGGCCAGTCATGGCCTTCAAACACACCTTGCGCCACAGCCAATACGCGCAAGCCTTGGGCCGCCATGTCATTCACCGCGTGGGCCCACTGCGCTTGAAGCTCGGGCGACATGTGGCACAAACCCATCACCGCTTCAGGGGCACCTTTCGCCGACACCGTCTGCACATCGCCTTCGCGGGCCTGCCAAACATGCGACATGGCGCGCAACGCGGGGCTGAGGGCATAGGTTTGCACCAAGCGCCAGTCGCGGTGCAGATGCTCGGTGTCCTGTAAAAACTGTTGGCCGAGCTGATGAAACGCCACTTCCATCGGGTCAAACGGGCGCTCGGCGCTGGCCAAAATCGCGTGTTCCACCAAACCGTGAAACGCCTCGGGCAAAACCTCATCTGGCTTGCCTTTGACGCTGAGTTGGGCCAAGTTCAACACGGTGGGTTGGTGCGCGTTGCCCACGGCCAAGGCCGATACCGTCATGCGGTTTTCGGTCAAGGTGCCGGTTTTGTCGGTACACAACACGGTGATCGCGCCCAAGGTTTCGATGGCATTGAGGCGGCGGGTCAGCACACCTTCTTGCGCCAAGCGACGCGCCCCCAAAGCGGGCATCAAAGCCAAGACCACGGGGTATTCCTCGGGCAAGATGGCCATCGCCAAGGCGATGCCCGACAACAACGCAGGCACCCACGCGCCATCTCGCAGCCCCAAGGTGAACACCATCACCCCACACAAAAAGAGTGTGATGAATGCCAACACTTTGACCAACTGCGCTGTTTGCTCTTGCAGCGGTGTGACCTCGTCTCCGATTTGATTCAGTGTGGCGCCGATGCGGCCCATTTGACCGCGCATACCCGTGGCAGTCACCCGCAAGGTGCCGTGCCCACGCACCACAAACGTGCCCGCAAACACAGTCGGTTGATCGTCGCCACCGATGGATGGTTTTGCTGCGGCCGCCGCATCAAAGTCAGCACCGAGTTTGCCAACCGTGACCGATTCACCCGTCAACATCGACTCGTCGACCAGCATTTGGTCCGCTTGAATCAACCAGCCATCTGCGGCGATGCGATCGCCCTCTGAGATCAACAGCCAGTCGCCCACCACGACCTCGCGTGACGGAATTTTCAGACGCTGCCCATCGCGTACCACCTGTGCAAAAGGTTGACTCAATTGGCGCAATGCATCAATGGCAGCTTCTGATTTGCCTTCTTGATAAAACGTCAACACCAACACCGCCAAGACGAACACACACAGCGTCACACCCTCGGCCAAATCACCCAAGACAAGATAAAGCACAGCCGCCAGCACGAGCAGCGCAAACATCGGCTGACGCAACATACCCCACAAGCGGCGCAGCAATCCCAGACGATGCGTGGCATCGAGCTCATTCGGACCGTCGATGGCGAGTTGTTCGCGGGCTTGCTCAGCGGTCAGTCCGGTGTGTGGTTCAAATGTGTGTGTCATTTCGAAATGATGCACCGTAACGTCGGCACAACCCTCCACCATGTTCATCTTTCATACATTTACTTGCAACTCTTTGTACGGTAAAAAACAGTCACGCACCATCTTCTCGGCTAGATTCAAGTGCGTTTATTTTTAAAGGGGAACTGCCATGATTCAAAAAACAGCTGTATTCACACACATCGGCCTTGCAACGTGCACCGTTGCGGCTTTGTTAACGGGCTGTGCCACAGCAACCCCTGAGCAAAAGGGCGCCGGTACGGGGGCACTGATCGGTGCCGTGGCCGGCCAAATTTTGGGCCACGATTCACGCTCTACCGCCATCGGTGCGGGCCTGGGCGCTCTGGGCGGTTATGTCTGGTCGAAGAACATGGAAGACAAAAAACGCGCCATGGAACAAGCCACGGCAGGCACGGGCACGGTGGTCACACAAACCGCAGACAACCAGCTCAAGCTGACGATTCCGAACGACATCTCGTTTGACACGGGACGCCATGACATCAAGCCCAATTTGCGCCCGATCTTGGACCAATTCGCCCAAGGTCTCGCCCAACAGCCAAGCACCGAAGTGCGCATCATCGGGCACACCGACAACACAGGCAGCGATGCGGTCAATAACCCACTGTCACTGAACCGGGCACAAAGCGCACGCGACTATTTGGTGTCACGCGGCGTGAGTGCCAACCGCATCACCATCGATGGCCGCGGCGAGCGCGAACCCATTGCCGACAACTCAACCGAAGCCGGTCGCGCCCGTAACCGTCGGATCGAGATTTTCTTGGCTGAACGTGCACAGGGGCGGTGACGATAAGATTCGACCTATGAAACATCGCTGCGCCCTCCAGTCACCTCCACTGAAATGATGTCGTGACTTCGCCGCTCTCCGTCGACCAATGGCTACTGTTTCTTCAGATCGCGGAGTGCGGCAGCTTGACGGTCACTGCTGCGGCACGCGATGTAGCGCAATCGGCCATCAGCCGTCAGCTTGGCGCCATCGAACGCGCGTGTGGCGGAAAGCTCTTTGAACGCACGGCGCGCGGTGTGCGCCTGAACGAGATCGGGCAGCGGCTCTACCCGCGCGTCAAGACATGGGTGACGGCGGGACAACTCCTCACCGAAGACGCGACGGGCTTGCTCAGAGAGCCCGCTGGGGTGGTTCGCATCGGCATCATCGACTCTTTGGCCGAATCGCTGTGTGGTCCGATCCACGCCAAAATGGAACGCCTGTTCCCCAAGGTCCGGTTGCATTTGGTCAGCGGCATGAGCGGTCGCGTTTCTGCTCGCCTTGAAAACGGAGAGCTCGACATCGCGCTTTTTTCCGAAAACACACGAGGTCGCAGTGGAAGAGGAGACGGTATTGCCAGAATGCCGCATGTCTTGATCAGCGCACCCGGAGACCCGTTGACGGCCGCAGAGACGATCCCGTTCGACCAGTTGCACAACATGCCGTTGGTCATTCCAGGTCGCCCCTATGCTTTTCACAACGTTCTAGAGCATTGGGCTGGACGTCGCGGCATTCAACTCAACATCCGACTCGAATGCGACAGCCTGAATCTTCAAAAGAAATTGGTCGGCGCTGGTGGTATTTATGCCATCGTCGGCATGAGCGCCATACGCGCGGAAGTTGCGCGGCATGAACTGCAGGCGGCCCGCATCGTCCAGCCGAGCTTGGACCGCAACATCGTGCTGCGGCTTTCGTCACACGCGGCACCAACGGAGGCATGCCAAGCAGTTCACGCCGTTGTGAGCCGTCATGTGAAACAAGTGTTGCCCACATTGACGCAATGGATGTCCGAAGGACATCAGCCTTAGCGAATCGGCATCAGTCAGGTATATCTTCAGAAGCATGGGTCTCGTGCTTGTCGAGGTAATACCTGACGAAAAATCGCGGCATAAGATCACAAAGTGCTTGGCAATGTGAGCCCTGTTTCGGCACATCAATCACGGAGACACCCCATGAGATTCGTCACTGGTCGATCGCTGCGTTTGGGCGAGGGCTTCACGCAAGCCCCCTTCAAGCGTCGCACCTTGCTTCACGCGACATCCGCAGCCCTAGCCGCAGCCATGTTGCCCACAACCGTTCGGGCGCAGTCCCTCTATCCAACCAAAGCCATCACGCTGATTGTCCCGAACCCACCCGGTGGCAACACGGACATCTTGGCCCGCATTTTTTCGGTGCCGCTGGCCAAGGCACTCGGCCAGCCCGTGGTCGTTGAAAACCGCGCAGGTGCTGGCGGCGTGATCGGCATGACGGCCGCAGCCCGCGCCACCGCCGATGGTCACACCCTCGGGCTTGGCAACCTGAGCGACCTGGTGGTGAGCCGTTACGCGCAGCCCAACGTGCCCTACGATCCGGCGAAAAACTTTGCCCCAGTGTCGACCTTGGCGAAAGTGTCCATCGTCGTGACTTGCCTGCCGACTTTTCCGGCGAAGTCGTTTCAGGAATTTCTGACACTGGCCAAGGCCAACCCGGGCAAGTACAAGTGCGGCACGGCAGGCAATGGCACCATGGGCCATCTGTGCCTCGAAGCGTTGCAGGCAGCGGCGGGTCTCGACATCGTGCATGTCCCGTACCGTGGTGGTGCGCCAGCGCTCAATGACTTGCTCGGCGGGCATATTGATTTGTTGATTGATGGCAGCGCCTTGTCGCAGGTCAAGGCTGGCAAACTGAAAGCGCTCGCCGTGACCGCTGAACGCGTTGCGGTGCTGCCGAACGTGCCCACGATCGGGGAATCGGGCGTGCCGGGCTTCTCGTTCGGCAACTACTGGGGCTTGCTGATGCCGGCCGGCTCGCCCGCAACGGCAGTGACACGGATCAATGCCGAGATCAAGCGCCTCTTGGAGCAGCCTGAAATCCGCCAGCAACTGGAAAGCGCAGGATTCTCCCCATTCGCATCAACGCCCGTGGAGTATGGCCAAGCGTTGCAAAAGTCTTACGAGCAAATTGGTCAACTCGTGAAAAAGGCCAAGATCACCTTCGACTGATCCCCAGACACCAAGCGGTGCCTATTGAATTCAAGACACATGGCAAACAAACCCAACGTACTCCTGATCCTGGCCGATGACATGGGGTTCTCCGACATCGGCTGTTACGGCAGCGAGATTGAAACGCCCCACATCGACCGATTGGCCGCAGGGGGTGTGCGTTTTTCACAGTTCTACAACACAGCACGTTGCAGCCCATCTAGGGCCTCGTTGTTGACGGGCTTGCATCCGCACCAGACGGGAATTGGCATCCTCACGAAAGACGATCGCCCGCATGGTTACCCGGGCTCTCTCAATGACCGTTGCATCACCGTTGCTGAAATTCTGTCCGACGCTGGGTATGCGACATCTCTCGTTGGGAAGTGGCATCTGGCCTCGAACATTCGGCAGGTCAACGATGCATGGCCGACGCGACGCGGGTTCGGTCACTTTTACGGAACGCTCGCGGGGTCGTGCTCGTATTTCCAGCCCGCATCACTCACGCGCGGTGAACGCAACGTCGAAGCTGAAGCGACGGAAAAGTCGGACTACTACTACACCGACGCGATCACCCAAGAAGCCTGCGCCTTTGTGCGTGAACAGTCAGAGGTCGGCCAGCCGTTCTTCATGTATGTCGCCTACACCGCGCCGCACTGGCCTTTGCAGGCGAGCGAAGAGGACATCGCCAAATTCCGTGGCCGTTACGACGAAGGCTGGGATGTGCTGCGTGAACGGCGAATGCAGCGGCTGCGTGAATCCGGCCTGCTGGCGGATGCGGTGAAGGAATGCGAGCGCGATCCCGCGGAGCCTGCCTGGGAAGATGCGCAGGACAAAGCTTGGGAGGCTCGTCGCATGGAGGTGTATGCAGCGCAAATACACCGGATGGACCAAGGAATCGGCGGCATTCTGGCCACACTCGAAGAAACGGGTCAGCTTGAGAACACCCTGGTGTTCTTCATGTCGGACAACGGGGCTTGCGCTGAAGTGCTTCCGCTGGACGGCAGTGCCGAAGCGTTTATCAAGCGCAGGCCGGACCTCGATCGTCTGAAGCCACGCAATGGCCGTGATCTGAAGGTCGGCAACGAACCGGCCATCGTTCCGGGTCCGGAGGACACCTATGCAAGCTATGGCCGCGCTTGGGCCAACCTGTCCAATACGCCTTTTCGGCTCTACAAGCGCTGGACGCATGAGGGGGGCATCTCCACCCCCTTGATCGTGCACTGGCCTGCAGGTGGACTGATCAATGGCGCCATTGTTCGGGCACCCTTTCAGCTCACCGATGTGTTGCCAACCATCTTGGAAGCCACGCAAGTCCCCTACCCAGACAACAACAGGGTCCGCGATATTCCGCCAGGCGAAGGCTGCAGCCTCCTGTCGGCTTTGCGCGGCCACCAGCCCACCGACCACACCTTGTATTGGGAACACACCGGCAACGCTGCGATCCGTCGCGGGCGCTGGAAACTGGTGCGCGAGTATCCCAACCCTTGGGAGCTTTATGACATGGACACGGATCGGGCCGAGAACACGAACCTAACGACACAACAGCCGGTCATCGTCGACGAACTGATCGCGCAGTGGAAGACCTGGGCTCAACGGGTGGGGGCGGTGCCGTGGGATGACGTGTTGGCGGGTTACCGCGCCGATGGAAAAGACGAGGCAGAAGCGGCCGGTTGATCGGCCTAGAAACTCAAAATCCAAACCCAAGGGAAAGCATCGCCTTCATACGTGGCTATGGCGATTTCCCTCCGTCAATACGGGTGGCCAGTGATGGCTCAATGGGTAAATAACGTCCTAAGACAGTCGTACCAATGGATGCACGGTCAACGCCATTGAAATACAAAGTTGAATGACGTTTAGCAAACGCGCCACCACTTAAATCCCCAAATTGCGGCAATCCCTCTCCATTTGGTGCATTTTTTGCTTAAATCCGGTGCGCCTCTTTGGAGGCCGCCAAATACGCACCAAAAAAGAACATTTAAGACAGGGAAATAGTTATGGACGCACACAAACAGGGCGCGGATGCTTTGTTCATTCTGCTCGGCGCAATCATGGTGCTTGCCATGCACGCCGGCTTCGCATTTTTAGAGCTGGGCACAGTTCGGAAAAAAAACCAAGTCAACGCCTTGGTCAAAATTTTGGTGGACTTTTGCGTGTCCACCGTGGCTTATTTTGTGGTCGGCTATGGCGTGGCTTACGGCGCGAGTTTCATGGTCGGCGCGGAATCATTGGCTGATAAAAATGGCTATGAGTTGGTGAAGTTTTTCTTCCTTCTGACCTTTGCCGCAGCCATTCCCGCCATCATTTCGGGCGGTATCGCAGAACGTGCCAAATTTTGGCCACAACTGTTGGCAACCGCCGTGATTGTGGGTTTTGTGTACCCCTTCTTTGAAGGCATTGCATGGAACCAGCACTTTGGCTTTCAAGCATGGCTGAAGGCCTTCACCGGCGAAGAGTTTCACGATTTTGCAGGCTCTGTGGTCGTGCACGCCGTGGGCGGCTGGATTGCTTTGCCCGCGGTGCTGTTGCTTGGCGCACGCAGCAACCGTTACCGCAAGGACGGCGCGATTTCGGCGCATCCCCCTTCAAGCATTCCATTCCTCGCTTTGGGCGCATGGATTTTGATCGTGGGCTGGTTTGGCTTCAACGTGATGAGCGCACAAACTCTGGACAAAATTTCAGGCTTGGTGGCGGTCAACTCATTGATGGCCATGGTCGGTGGCACATTGGTGGCCTTGCTCTTGGGCAAAAACGACCCAGGCTTTGTGCACAACGGCCCCTTGGCCGGCCTGGTGGCTGTCTGTGCGGGTTCTGACTTGATGCACCCCATGGGCGCCTTGGTGGTGGGCGCTGTGGCCGGTGCCATCTTTGTGGTGATGTTCACCTTGACCCAAAACAAATGGCGCATTGACGATGTGTTGGGCGTGTGGCCCTTGCACGGGCTTTGCGGCACTTGGGGTGGCATTGCCGCCGGTATTTTTGGTGCCCAATCGATGGGTGGCTTAGGCGGCGTGAGCCTCACGGCTCAATTGGCAGGCACGGTACTGGGTGTGGCTTGGGCGCTGCTAGGTGGCTTTGTGGTCTACGGCGTGCTGAAAATGACACTCGGTTTACGCATGAGCCAAGAAGAAGAATTTGAAGGCGCTGACCTGTCTATCCACAAGATCAGCGCGTCGCCAGACCGGGAATCGAGCTGGTAAGCCGCATGAATTGTGGTTTTTCAGAGATTTATTCGTTCGAATACTGGAAAACGCTTGGTTTTATGGGGTGCTTGTGCCCCATAATGACCGTTGCCGTGTTTAAACCTGAGTTTTGACACGGTGTATTTGGTGATCGGTCAGTTTCGGTTCGGGACTCCATCGCTTTGTTTTTGTGTTTTAAGGAGTCCCTTTCATGGGCAATAAATTGTACGTCGGCAACTTGCCGTATTCGGTTCGCGACAGCGACCTCGAGCAGTCTTTCGGACAGTTCGGTACTGTGACCAGCGCTAAAGTCATGATGGAACGCGACACCGGTCGCTCCAAAGGTTTTGGCTTTGTGGAAATGGGCAGCGATGCCGAAGCTTTGGCTGCGGTTGAAGGCATGAACGGCGCACCTTTGGGTGGTCGTAGCCTCGTGGTGAACGAAGCCCGTCCAATGGAGGCACGTCCTCCCCGCACTGGTGGCGGTGGCTACGGTGGTGGCGGTGGCGGCTACGGTGGTGGCGGTCGCGAAGGCGGCGGCGGTGGCGGCGGTTTCCGTAGCCCCTACGGTGGCGGCGGTGCTGGCGGTGGCCGTAGTGGTGGTGGCGGCGGCGGTGGTCGCGGCGGCTTTGGCGGCGGTGGCAACAGCTACTGATCTGCTTAACTGCACATCAAAAAGGCTCCCTCGGGAGCCTTTTTTTATGGGTTCGTTTTTTCAGCTACTTGAGATCTCGGCGCAATCGTGCCGCGGACACGGCCATGGAGTTGGATCACACGGTCTAGGTTGTCGTAATCCATGCGATCTGCGGTAAAGCGATCCCCTGTGCCACGCAACATCTCAACAGGCAAATGCGAGCGCACGTTCTCTGTGTTGGCAAAAAGATGCAAGAAGTCACTGCGCAACTCGGTACGGGGCAACACCACGCCTTGCGGTGTTTTCGCCGCTTCCCGCACGATCTGCGCCTTGTTGAACAGCTGCGCTTCTGAACCATCCGCATTGATCACACCACGTTCAGCCCTTGAGATGGTGAGCCGACCTTCTGAAGAAAAGGCTCGAATGTGGGGATGGTCAATTTCAAGCGTGTCGGTGTCAGGGTAGTGGCGACCTTCAGCACCCAAGATTTCACTTTTAAGTTTGCCGTCGGCACCGAACACCCTCACAGAAAAATCGCGCATGAAGTAATCAGGAACATGACGCGGCGCGGACTCTAACTCGACCTCGCCCATGACGGGTGTGTTGCGCACCAACCAATACGTAGACAGCGCCATCAGCGCCATCAAAAAAATGGGAAAGTAGACCGCAAGGTGGTCCCACGTTTGACGCAACCGCGCCCAAACGGATCGCGACACGGGCGCTTGGCTCATGCGAGGTGACCGTGTAACAACTCAGCGTAGCGTCCCGATGCGACCACCAACAAATCGCAAAACTCACGCGCAGCGCCGTGCCCCCCTTCACGTTGGGTCACGTAATCGGCAATGGCTTTGACTTCGATGTGCGCGTTGCTTGGTGCGCAAGCAAAGGCCGCCAAACGCATGACCGCCATGTCGGGCCAATCGTCGCCAATGTGTGCGGCCTGCGACCAGTCGAGGCCCAGTTGGGTCAATATTTCTTGAGCGGCCGGTGCTTTGTCTTCGGTGCCATAACGCACATGCTCAATGCCCAAAGCTTTGAGTCGGGTGCGCAGCGGTGCACTGTCACGCCCTGTGATCACGGCCGGTGTGATGCCTGCTTTTCTCAACATCTTCAACCCATGGCCATCAAGGGTGCAAAAGCGTTTGATGGTTTCACCACTTTCCGTGAAATACAAACCGCCATCGGTGAGCACGCCGTCTACATCAAAGAATGCCACGCGCACGCCTTGGGCACGCAAGAGCAATGCAGGGTCAAAGTTGAGGGCAGGTGTGGGCATGGCTGTTTGTGAACGTTGTGTCATCAGATCACCTTCGCGCGCATCAAATCGTTGGTATTCAAAGCGCCGCAGAGCAGGCCTTGCGCGTCAATCACCAGCACGCTGGTGATGCGGTGCAACTCCATCAACTCCGCGGCTTCTGCCGCCAAAGCTGTGGCACGCACGGTGCGTGGCTGAGCATGCATCACTTGCTCAGCCGTGAGTTGACGCATGTCGGTGCCCTTTTCAATCAAGCGCCGCAAATCGCCATCGGTGAACACGCCCAACACCTTGCGCTGTGTGTCCACAATCGCGGAAGCGCCCAGTCCTTTGGCGCTCATCTCGCGCATCAGTTCGCTGAAGGTGGCGGTGGGCAACACATGGGGCACGTCGTCACCACTGCGCATCACGTCGCTGACGTGGGTGAGTAAGCGTCGGCCCAAAGACCCGCCGGGGTGAGAGCGTGCAAAGTCTTCGGCACGAAAACCACGCGCGTCGAGCAAGGCAACGGCCAAGGCATCGCCCAAGGCCATTTGAGCGGTAGTGCTCGCAGTAGGGGCCAAGTTCAACGGACACGCCTCTTTGGCTACGGCACTGTCGAGCACGATGTCGGCATGCTTGGCCAAGGTCGATTGCGCGCCACCGGTGATGGCGACCAAGGGCACACCTTGACGCTTGAGCACGGGCAAGATGGCAGCGAGTTCATCGCTCTCACCACTGTTGGAAATCGCAATCACCAAGTCGCCGTCTTTGACCATACCGAGGTCGCCGTGGCTGGCTTCGGCAGGGTGCACAAACATAGCGGGCGTGCCGGTGGACGCCAAGGTGGCGGTGATCTTGCGCCCCACATGGCCGCTTTTGCCCATGCCCATGACCACCACACGGCCGCTGACTTTGAGAATGGCGCGTACCGCCAGCACGAAACTAGGTGACAAGCGGTCACGCAAGTCGCGCACGGCGTTGGCCTCGATCTCCAACGTGTCGTGGGCCAGTTGCAAAATGCGTTGGTCGTCCACGGGCGCGGCTGTGGGGGCGTGAGTTTGGATCATGGTGCGATTTTATCGGCCAGGTGCCGGTTTATTTGCCGATGCAAAAGCTCGAAAAGATCACGCCGAGTAAATCATCGGAAGAGAACTCACCGGTGATGGTGTTCAGTGCGTTTTGACTCAATCGCAGTTCTTCGGCCAACAGGTCCAACGCGGGGATTCGCGCTTGCAAACACGCATTGGCCTGATGCAAATGCGCGTCGACCTCGCGCAGCGCTTGCACATGACGTTCACGCGCCATGTAAAGACCCTCCGCGCTACCGCCTTGCCAACCCACGACTTGGAGTAAATGTTCACGCAAAGCGGGCAACCCATCACCGGTTTTGGCAGATAGGCGCAGCGTGAGACGTGTGGCAGCAGAAGGCCTGTCGCTTGCCGTCTCGCCCTGCGCTTTGCTTTCAGCTAAAGCTTGGCTTGTGGCGATGTCTGCGCTCACACCCTCGCTGGCATCTGCCTTGTTCCACACATGCAGCACGGGCACATGGGCGGCCACCGTTTGCTGCAGGGTGGCTCCAATGTCGGCGTCTGCGGTTTGGTAGGCATCGTCGCTTTGACGGGTGAGGTCATGCAAAAACAAGACAGCATCCGCTTGACCAATTTGATCCCACGCGCGCGCAATGCCAATGCGTTCAACCTCGTCCACATCGGGGTGATCGCGCAGTCCAGCCGTGTCGATGACGTGCAGCGGTACGCCTTCGATTTGAATGGTTTGTTGCACCACGTCGCGCGTGGTGCCCGCAATGGGCGTGACGATGGCCAACTCTGCCCCCGCCAAGGCATTGAGGAGTGAACTCTTGCCTGCGTTGGGTTGCCCCGCAATGACCACGCGAATGCCTTCACGCAGCAACGCGCCTTGACGGGTTTGCTGCGTCACGCGCAAAAGGTTGGCTTGCAGGCGATCAAGTTGGCCTTGGGCGTCGGCTTGTTTCAAGAAGTCGATGTCTTCTTCTGGGAAGTCCAAGGTCGCTTCGACCAACATGCGCAAGTGAATCAAGGCATCGCGCAGCTGATGAATTTCGGTTGAAAACGCACCCGCGAGCGAACGGCTGGCACTGCGCGCCGCAGCCTCGGTGCTGGCATCGATCAAATCAGCCACTGCTTCGGCTTGGGCCAAGTCGAGCTTGTGATTTAAAAAGGCACGCTGTGTGAATTCACCGGGTTGGGCCAAACGCAAGCCACGCAACAAAGGGCGTTGTTCAGCGTCCAATTGTGCTGCGACGCTCAGACAACGCGCCAACAACAGTTGCAGCACCACAGGCCCGCCGTGGGCTTGCAGCTCCAGCACGTCTTCACCTGTGTAGCTGTTGGGGCCGGGAAAGTGCAGGGCCAACACATGGTCAATGGGTGTGCCATTGGCGTCAGGAATAGGCAAATACGTGGCTTCACGCGGTTTGAGGCTGCGCCCACACAAGGCTTGCACCACGGGGGCCAACCCTTTACCGCTGAGTCGCACGATACCGACCGCACCTCGACCGGGCGCTGTGGCTATGGCAATGATGGGGGCGTCGTGTTGTGAAAGCATGGGTGGATTGTCCAGAAAAAAACCCGCCACCCTTTCGGACGGCGGGTTTTCAAATTTTTGAAAGCTGTCAAGCTTTCAAGTTTTGAATTAGAACTTTGGCAAATTGAATTGCGGTGGCACGCCCATACGGGTGTTGATGAACCACTGCTGTGCAATCGACAACACGTTGTTGGTGATCCAGTACAGCACCAAACCTGCGGGGAAGAAGAAGAACATCACGCTGAAAGCCAGCGGCATGATCCACATCATTTTGGCTTGCATCGGATCTGGTGGTGCGGGGTTCAAAGCCGTTTGCAACAGTGTTGTCAACGTCATCACCAAAGGCAAGATAAAGAAGGGATCGGGCGCTGCCAAGTCATGGATCCAACCCACCCATGGTGCGTTGCGCATTTCAACGGTAGACAACAACACCCAGTACAAGGCGATGAACACGGGAATCTGAATCGCGATAGGCAAGCAACCACCCATGGGGTTGACCTTCTCTTCGCGGTAAATCTTCATCATCTCCATTTGCATTTGTTGTGGGTTGTCTTTCAGGCGTTCACGCATTTCGGTGATGCGTGGGTTGACCGCCTTCATCTTGGCCATGCTCTGATAGGCGTGGGCATTCAACCAGTAGAAACCTGCTTTGAGCAACAACACCAAGGCCACGATAGACCAACCCCAGTTGCCTAAGATTTTGTGGATTTGATCGAGCAGCCAATACAAAGGCTTGGCCATGATGGTCAGCCAGCCATAGTCTTTGACCAATTCCAAGCCTGGGTACAGAGCTTCGAGTTTTTTCTCTTCTTGCGGACCTGCATAAAAAGTAGCGGCAACGCTTTTGGTTTCGCCGGGTTTGATGGCGTCCAACGGGGCAATCAAGGTGGCGCGGTAGCAGCAGTCAGCCATGGAAGAACCAATGTCCACGGCGTCCATCGAAATGTCACGCTTCAAACCGTCGGGCAAGATCCAAGCGCTGACAAAGTAATGTTGAACCATGGCGATGTAGCCATTGGCCGATTGCTTTTCGATGTCGACCTTTTTCTTTTTGATGTCAGAAAATTCCACTTTTTGGTACTTCTTGGCGTCGGTGTAAACCGCAGGGCCCGTGAAGGTGGAGTAGAACGACGACTCACCTGCGGGCTTGTTGCCATCACGAACCAATTGGAAATACAACTGAGGCGACACCTCTTGTGCGCTGGTGTTGACGATGTCGTGTTTGACCGCCATGTCATATGCACCACGCTTGACGGTGTAGGTTTTCACCAATTTCACGCCACCTTGTGCGGCTGATTCGAACGTGATGTTCAGTTCTTTGGCATCACCTTGCAATGTGCGTGCGCCTGGCAAAACTTTCATCACACTCTTGTGTGTTGGCATCGCCACGCCTGGGGTACTGGCAATCAAACCCGTTTGAGCCATGTAAATGCGCTCTTTGCTGTCGTCCAACAAGACCACGTTGTGACCAGGATGCTGCACATCGGCTTGGGTCAAGAACTCCACACGCGCCAAGGTACCGCCTTCTGTGTCAAATGTGAGTTTGAGCACATCCGTTTGAACCTCCACCAACTCTTTAGGAGCCGACGTTTGAGCTTCCGTGACAGGCACGGTACCGGGCTGAGCAGCCACAGCAGCGGGAACGCCAGCGGCTTGAGGCACATCAGAAGCAGGCTTTGCGACTGCTGCGACCTGTGCTTGTTGCGCTGGGTTAGGAAAGAAAGTGGCTTTGTGGCCATTAAAGACCTGCCATTGGTCCCATAAAAGGACCATGGAAAAGCCAAAAATCACCCATAAAATGGTGCGGCGAATGTCGTTCATGGAGAGTTCTTTCCGGAGTTGGAAGATGTCAAAGAAGTCAAAAATGCAAGCGGTGTAGGCGGAACAGGGTCTTGCCCACCCACGCACCATGGGTGACAACGACCCAAACGGCGCAGCGTCAAATAGCTGCCATGCGCTGCACCGTGTTGTGACAAAGCTTCAAGCGCATAGACCGAGCATGTTGGCTCAAATCGACATGCCGAACCGAGCCAAGGACTGAGAAACAGTCGATAGGCTCGAACGCATCGGATGAGGAACATTTGCATCATGGCGAAATAACTTTGCCAAACAACTGTGTCAGTTCTTCGCGAACTGCAATTTTCAAGGCATCCGAAGACGCGCTGATGAATTTTTTGTTGTCAAACGTGGTGCGTAAGCGCACGACGTAGGGTGTTGGCATCAGCTTGTCTGCAAACTCTTGCGACACACTGTGAATCTGACGCCTGATCAAATTGCGCGTCACGGCGCGTTTGGCCCACCGCTTAGGCGTCAAAGCACCCAACATCAAAACATCGTGCAAAAACAGGGCCGGAGTTTTTTCAAACTCTGGCCCTGCCAAATTGATCTGCGTTGGACGCCATTGATGCAGCACAAAATGCGGTGTTCTTGCGACACTGCCTGCTGCCATGACAGCCTGAAACTCAGTCCACTGTGTCAGACGTTCCACGGCGCTCACGTCGCGGGCCTGTTCAGTGGTTTGAGAATTAGACAGCCAGACGCTTGCGGCCCTTGGCGCGACGTGCGTTGATCACAGCACGGCCGCCACGTGTTTTCATGCGGACCAAGAAACCGTGTGTACGGGCGCGGCGTGTTTTAGAAGGCTGGTAAGTGCGTTTCATGATGATTCCAAATATCTAGACCCTGAAGATCAGGGAAACCCGTGATTATCTCAAATTTTTAAGCCCCTCTGAATTTTCTTGCTTGATGGGATGAACTGAGCTGGTTTCAAGGCTTAAAAATTTTTACCGTGACCTGTGGATAAAAGTTTGATAAAGTGCGTTTTCGCGGGAATTTTTACCCAGCTATCCACAGAAAAATAATTCATGATTCAGGGTCTCCCTTCCTCTGCCGCAGACGGTTTACCTTCAAATTCAGGCGATGGTTTATGGCAAACCTGTGTCGACCAACTCGCGCAAGAACTCCCAGAACAACAGTTCAACACCTGGATCAAACCCCTGCAAGCCACAGTTGCTGAAAATTTCAGCAAAGTGGTTATTTTGGTGGGCAATCGCTTCAAACTTGACTGGGTTCGTGCCCAATACGCCAACCGCATTGCTGCACTTTTGCACCAACTTTATGGCCAACCAATTCAAGTTGAGCTGGCGATCACACCCAAAGAGGCCCCTGTTAAAACAAGGGTTGTGTCGTACACACAAGAATTGGAATCGCTGCCTGAAAGCTTTGTCGGCATCGAAGAAGCAGCCCCCACTGGTCCTCGCACACGTCTCAATACAGCGCTTACTTTTGATAGTTTGGTCGAAGGTACTGCCAACCGCATGGCACGGGCTGCAGCACTGCATGTGGCCACCATGCCTGGACAGTTGTACAACCCCTTGTTCATTTACGGTGGCGTTGGCTTGGGTAAGACCCATTTGATGCATGCGGTGGGCAACAAAATGCTCGCAGAACGTCCAGATGCCAAAGTTCTCTACATCCATGCTGAGCAATTTGTGTCAGATGTGGTGAAAGCCTACCAACGTAAAACATTTGACGAATTCAAAGAGCGTTACCACTCCCTAGATTTGCTGCTGATTGACGACGTTCAATTTTTTGCCAACAAAGAAAGAACACAAGAAGAGTTCTTTAACGCCTTTGAAGCGTTATTGGCGAAAAAATCGCACATCGTCATGACCAGCGACACCTATCCCAAAGGGTTGACAGACATTCACGAACGTTTGGTTTCGAGGTTTGACGCAGGCTTGACCGTCGCCATCGAACCGCCTGAACTGGAAATGCGCGTTGCCATTTTGATCACCAAAGCACGCAACGAAGGTACAGAGATGCCCGAAGAAGTCGCTTTCTTCGTCGCTAAAAACGTGCGCTCCAACGTGCGTGAGTTAGAAGGCGCCCTGCGCAAGATCTTGGCGTACTCACGTTTCAACCAAAAAGAAATCTCAATTCAGCTCGCGCGTGATGCGCTCAGAGATCTGCTGTCGATCCAAAACCGTCAAATCTCTGTAGAGAACATCCAAAAGACAGTCGCGGACTATTACAAAATCAAAGTCGCAGACATGTACTCCAAGAAGCGGCCCGCTTCCATTGCGAGACCTCGCCAAATTGCGATGTACTTGGCCAAAGAGCTGACTCAAAAAAGCTTGCCTGAAATTGGCGAGCTGTTTGGTGGACGTGATCACACGACTGTTTTGCATGCCGTTCGCAAAATTGCTGCTGAACGTTTGCAACTCACCGAACTCAACCAACAGCTTCATGTGCTCGAACAGACACTAAAAGGCTAATTTTTTCAACTTCGCATAACCCTGTGGATAATTTTTGAACAACACACCAGTTATCCACAGGCCAAAGCAATCCACCAAAGTTATCCAGTTTTGAGAGACAGCAGAAAAGCAAGCTTGCCAACACCCTTCAAAGTGATCCAAGTCCTTGAAAAAAAAGAGGAAAATGCTGTTTTCCACAGAAACCTGCTGTGCTTATCTACTACTACTACTTTAAATAAAGAAAACAAGAGGAAGAGATGATCGTTCTGAAAGCTACGCAAGACAAAGTTTTGGCCGTATTGCAATCCGTTGCTGGCATCGTTGAACGTCGTCACACATTGCCCATCTTGGCCAATGTGTTGATTCGTAAAACAGGCAGTTCATTGCAATTGACCACCAGCGATTTAGAAATTCAAATACGCACAACCGCTGAACTCGATGGAGACGCAGGCAACTTCACCACGACTGTGGGCGCACGCAAGTTGATCGATATCTTGCGCACCATGCCTTCCGATCAAACCGTGAGCTTGGAATCCAGCCAAAGCAAATTGATTTTGAAAGGCGGCAAAAGCCGTTTCACATTACAAAGCTTGCCAGCAGAAGACTTTCCTTTGGTGCAAGAGGCCGCTAACTTCGGTCCGGCTTTCAGCGTGCCTCAGAAAACCTTGAAAGAGTTGTTGAACCAAGTCTCTTTCTCGATGGCTGTGCACGACATCCGTTACTACCTCAACGGCATCTTGTTTGTCGCAGAAGGCAAGCAACTGAGTTTGGTGGCCACAGACGGTCACCGCTTGGCATTTGCATCAGCCTTGTTGGATGTGGAAGTGCCACGCCAAGAAGTCATCTTGCCGCGCAAGACAGTTTTGGAAATGCAGCGTTTGTTGAGCGACAAAGAAGGCGCCATCGACATGCAGTTCGCCAACAACCAAGCGAAGTTCACGTTTGAAGGCATGGAGTTCGTCACCAAGTTGGTCGAAGGCAAGTTCCCCGACTACAACCGTGTGATTCCTAAGAACCACAAAAACACCATCACCATGGGTCGCACAGCCTTGCTGGCGACTTTGCAACGCACGGCCATCTTGACCAGCGACAAGTTCAAAGGCGTTCGCCTGAATTTGGAGCCCGGTGTGTTGCGTGTCGCGTCTAGCAACGCGGAACAAGAAGAGGCCGTGGACGAACTTGAAATCGACTACGGCGGTGACGCCATTGAAATTGGCTTCAACGTGACCTATTTGATCGACGCTTTGACCAACATGGACCAAGACATGGTTCAGGTGGACTTGGCCGATTCGAACAGCTCTGCGCTCATCACCATTCCTGGCAACGACACGTTCAAGTACGTGGTGATGCCGATGCGTATTTAAGCGCCACTGATCATTTTTTTCCCGACAGAATTCGCAGCGCCTTGTGCGCTGCGCACGAAGATTTGCTATGACCGAACCTACTCAAATTCCTGAAACTCCCATCACACCTCCAGCCGGTGAAGGCTATGGCGAAGGATCGATCCAGATCCTTGAAGGACTTGAGGCCGTTCGTAAGCGCCCAGGTATGTACATTGGCGATACGTCGGATGGTTCAGGTTTGCACCATTTGGTGTTTGAGGTGGTCGATAACTCGATTGACGAAGCTTTGGCAGGTCATTGCGATGACATCGTGGTCACCATCCACAGCGACAACTCCATCAGCGTGACCGACAACGGTCGTGGCATTCCAACCGGTGTGAAGATGGACGACAAGCACGAGCCCAAGCGCAGTGCCGCCGAGATTGCTTTGACCGAACTGCATGCAGGCGGCAAGTTCAACCAAAACAGCTACAAGGTGTCGGGTGGCTTGCACGGTGTGGGCGTGTCATGCGTGAACGCGTTGTCTAAATCTTTGCGTTTGGTGGTGCGCCGCGAAGGCAAAGTGCATACCTTGGAATTTTCCAAAGGCTTCGTGCAAAACCGCATCATCGAGGTCGTGAATGGCGTGGAAGTTTCGCCCATGCGCATCACAGGTGAAACTGAGAAGCGCGGCACGGAAGTGCACTTCTTGCCAGACACCGAAATCTTTACCCAAAACACAGATTTCCATTACGAAATCTTGAGCAAGCGTTTGCGTGAATTGAGCTTCTTGAACAACGGTGTTCGTATCCGTTTGATGGATGAACGCACAGGCAAAGAAGATGACTTTTCTGGTGCTGGTGGTGTCAAGGGTTTTGTGGACTTCATCAACTCTGGCAAAAAAGTGTTGCACCCCAACGCTTTTCATTCCGAAGGTGAACGTCCTGCAGAAACATATGGCGGTATTCCTGGCACCAGCATTGGGGTGGAAGTCTCCATGCAGTGGAACGACGGCTACAACGAGAACGTGCTGTGCTTCACCAATAACATTCCACAGCGCGATGGTGGCACCCACTTGACGGGTTTACGCGCAGCCATGACACGCGTGATCAACAAATACATCGAAGAGCACGAGTTCGCCAAAAAAGCCAAGGTCGAGGTGACCGGCGACGACATGCGTGAAGGCTTGTGTTGCGTGTTGTCGGTGAAAGTGCCTGAACCCAAGTTCAGCAGCCAGACCAAAGACAAACTGGTGTCGAGCGAAGTGCGCGCGCCGGTGGAAGACATCGTGGCCAAAGCCTTGGGTGACTATCTGCAAGAGCGTCCCAACGACGCCAAGATCATTTGCGGCAAGATTGTCGAAGCTGCGCGTGCACGCGAAGCAGCCCGCAAAGCCCGTGAAATGACACGCCGCAAAGGTGTGCTCGATGGCATGGGCTTGCCCGGCAAGTTGGCTGATTGCCAAGAAAAAGACCCAGCGCTCTGCGAAATCTACATCGTCGAGGGTGACTCCGCCGGTGGCTCTGCCAAGCAGGGTCGTGACCGCAAATTCCAAGCGATCCTGCCATTGCGTGGCAAGATTTTGAACGTCGAAAAAGCGCGTTACGAAAAGTTACTCACCAGCAACGAAATCTTGACGCTCATCACAGCCTTGGGTACCGGCATTGGCAAAGCCAGTGCGGAGTCAGGCAAGTCAGCGACCGATGACTTCAACGTCGACAAATTGCGTTACCACCGCATCATCATCATGACCGACGCGGACGTGGACGGTGCGCATATCCGTACGCTGTTGCTCACGTTCTTCTACCGTCAAATGCCTGAGTTGGTGGAACGTGGTCACATCTACATTGCACAGCCGCCGCTTTACAAAGTCAAAGCTGGCAAAGAAGAGCTTTACTTGAAAGATGCGTCTGCACTTGATGGTTTCTTGTTGCGCATTGCATTGAAGGAAGCCAGCATCACCACCGGTGGTGACAATGCACAAACTTTGAGTGGCGACACCTTGGCCGAATTGGCGCGCAAGCACCAATTGGCAGAAGCTGTCATTGCACGCTTGAGCGGTTTCATGGATGCCGAAGCGTTGCGTGCCATGGCCGATGGCGTGTCTGTCAACCTCGACACCGTGGCTGATGCACAAGCATCCGCTGAAGCGATGCAAGCCAAGTTGCGCGAGTTGGGCAGTGGCTCAGAAGCGTCGGGTGAGTTCGATGTCCGCACCGACAAACCCATTTTGCGCATCAGCCGCAGCCATCACGGCAATGTCAAGAGCAGCATCATCACGCAAGACTTTGTGCATGGCGCCGACTATGCTGCATTGGCCGAAGCCGCACAAACTTTCCGTGGTTTGTTGAGCGAAGGTTCACGTGTGCAGCGTGGCGAAGGTGAGAAGGCCAAAGAAGAAAAAGTCAGCGATTTCCGTCAAGCCATGAAGTGGCTGATTGGTCAAGCCGAAAACGCCACTGCCCGTCAACGCTACAAGGGTTTGGGTGAGATGAACCCTGCTCAGTTGTGGGAAACCACGATGGACCCCACCGTGCGTCGTTTGCTGCGTGTGCAAATCGACGACGCGATCGAAGCCGATCGCGTGTTCACCATGTTGATGGGTGACGAGGTGGAGCCCCGTCGTCACTTCATCGAAAACAACGCCTTGCGCGCTGCCAACATCGATATTTAATCGCGTCGACCCTTCCAGCGTGCATGCTCTGGGAGGGTTTCAGCGTCAAACACCTTTTGTTGTTCGACGCTCAGTTGGTTGTAAAACGTGCGTGTGGCTTCGGTGCGTTGTTTGATGTGGGCCTGCATCGCTGCCAGATTGGCTTCGTGCGTGGCATTCATTTTTTCCAGACGTTCAGGCGTGCTCAGCTTGGCCATGGCATCACGGTCCATAGGCTGTCCCAGAGGCTTCGCAGGGGCCTGCATGCTTTCAACAAATGCTTTCCAAGCAGGTTCTTGTGCCGGTGCCAAATGCAATTTGGCTTTGAGCTCAGTCTGACGCTTTTCCCAATGCTTGACCATGCGCTCATGCATCTGGCCCTCATCGTGGTACATGCCCATTCCACCCATCATGGGCTGGGCTTGCGCTGAGACCGTCGCTGCCAATGCCGTGCTGGCAAGCAAAACGGTTAACGCAAAACGGGGGATGTTCAAACGGTTCATAGAAGTTCCTTGAAGTGAAAGGCGAGATGCCTCTGTCAAGTACTTACTGTGAACCGTCTATGTGTCGCGTCTGTGCGTTAAATAACAACTTGGGTAAAGTTGTGTAAGTGCGCCAAGGGTTTTTAACCCATCAAGCCCGCACGAAAGTCGTCCACTGCTTGAACGAGTTCTTCACGCGTGTTCATCACAAACGGGCCATATTGCGCAATCGGCTCGCCCAAAGGTTGGCCGGCAATCAAGATGGCCCGCGTGCTGGCTTGGGCACGTAAGACAACACCATCGCCTTCGTTGCTCAAAATGGCCATGCGTTGGATGGGTACAGCCGTCGCTTGATCACCGTGAACCACGTCCAAGCGACCTCGATAGACGTACACAAACGCGTTGTGCGTGCGGGGCAGCGTTTGTTCAAAGAGTGTGTCGTTTGTTGGCGGAAACTGCAGGTCCAAATACATTGGATGTGTGTGTTCCCGTTGCACCGCACCTTCGACCCCATGTGAGGCACCTGCAATCACACGCACCAACACATCGTTGCCTGTGGTGACTTCAGGGATGTCATCGCTTTGAATGTCGCGGTAGCCGGGTGTGCATAGTTTGTTTTGGCTCGGCAAGTTCAACCAAAGTTGAAAACCTTCCATCACGCCCTCTTCTTGCTCGGGCATTTCGCTGTGGGTCAAGCCACGTCCAGCCGTCATCCATTGCACGCCACCGTTTTGCAGCAACCCTTCGTTGCCTGCACTGTCTTTGTGACGTATGCGCCCAGCGATCATGTAGGTCACGGTTTCGAACCCACGGTGCGGGTGGTTGGGGAAGCCCGCAATGTAGTCGTCGGGCTTGTCGCTGCCAAAGGCGTCGAGCATCAAAAATGGGTCTAAGCGTTCTTGCAAGTCATGCGAGAGCACGCGTGTCAAGCGCACACCTGCGCCATCTTGTGTGTTTTGGCCTTGCACCAAGCGCTCGACGCCGCGGCCTTGTGTGACGGCGCTCATGCGACGGCGTAGCCTTCTTCAGCGATCACATGGGCCACGGTTTCACGGCGCTGCTCTGTCTGAACCACCACTTTGTCGTGGCTTCGATCGATCTGAACTTGAGCTTGTGCATCCAAACGCAACACGGCTTTTTTAACCGCCATTTCGCAATGCCCGCAGGTCATGCCTTGAACTTGAAAAGTATGTTCCATAAGTCGCTCCTCATAAAGATGTAACCTTACCGCATGAATGAATTGTCCTGCGATATCGGTATTGGTGGCATGACTTGCGCTTCGTGTGTGGCCCGTGTGGAGCGCGCGATTGCCAAAGTGCCAGGTGTTCAATCGGTCAGCGTCAATTTGGCCACGGAGTCAGCCCGCGTGACGTGGGCAAATCCAGCGCCCAGTAGTGATACAGCCACCAATCCTGACGCAGATATTGCCTCAGATGCCCAAGCACAACAAGCCCGTTTGCGACGTGCGGTCCGTGATGCGGGTTATGAGCCCCTCGCTGCCGAATACTTAGAACTTGCCCCTGTCGGACCTTGGGTGGGTTTTTTACCCGTGGCCATTGGCTTGCTGCTGAGTGCACCTTTGGTCTTGCCCATGTTGGGCGATGCCTTGGGCCAGCATTGGATGCTGCCTGCGTTGTGGCAATTTTTGTTGGCCACGCCTGTGCAATTCGTGCTCGGGGCGCGTTTTTACAAAGCGGGTTGGCATGCCTTGCTGGAAGGCAGCGGCAACATGGATTTGTTGGTGGCCTTGGGTACAACGGCAGGTTGGGCCTTGTCGGTTTGGCTATGGCTCAGTGCACCGGCAGGGCCGATGGTGCATTTGTATTTCGAAGGCTCAGCCGTGGTGATCACGCTGGTACTGCTGGGCAAATGGTTGGAAGCGCGTGCCAAGCGTCAAACGACCGATGCCATTCGCGCATTGCACGCCTTGCGGCCCGAACGTGCACGCGTCATTGGCTTGGAGGGTGAGATTGAAATTCCTATTGACGAATTGCTGGTGGACGATCGCGTGGTCGTTTTGCCGGGTGAGCGTTTTGCAGCGGATGGCGTGGTTTTGGAAGGTCAAACCCAAGTCGATGAATCTATGCTGACAGGCGAGCCTTTGCCCGTGCCTAAAACCGTGGACGCACATGTCACCGGTGGCAGCATCAACGGCGAGGGGCGCGTGGTGATGAAAGTGACGGCGACCGGAACAGCCACGGTGCTGGCCAACATCATCCGATGGGTGGAAGACGCCCAAGCGGCCAAGGCACCCATTCAGCGCTTGGTCGATCAAGTGTCTGCCGTCTTCGTGCCCGTGGTGTTGGTGTTGGCCGTGTTCACCTTGGGGGGCTGGTGGTGGACAGGCCACAGCGTGGAGGTGTCGCTGATCCATGCGGTGGCGGTGCTGGTCATCGCTTGTCCTTGTGCTTTGGGCTTGGCCACGCCGGCGGCCATCATGGCCGGTACCGGTGTGGCAGCGAAATTTGGCATTCTGATCAAAGATGCGCAAGCCTTAGAAATTACGCACCGCGTGGACACGGTAGCGTTTGACAAAACAGGCACGCTCACCGTCGGTCAGCCGCGTTTGTTGTTCACCGACAGTCTCGATGCCAGCTGGTTGGCGTTGGCTGCCAGTTTACAAAGCGGCAGCGAACATCCTTTGGCTCACGCGGTGGTGCAGGCCGCCACGGCCCAAGGGTTGAGCTGGGTGGCGCCGACCGATGTGCGGGCTGTGCCTGGCTTCGGCAGCGAGGGTTTCGTGGAAGGTCGGGCGTTGTTGTTGGGTAGCTTGCGGTGGATGGATGTGTTGCAGGTTCCAGAAGGCCCATGGCGGGCTCAGGCGGCCGCATGGCAGGCACAGGGTGCTTCGGTATCGGTTTTGGTCGAACGCACGCCACAGGGCCTCCTAGCCCGTGCCGTGCTGGCCTTTGGTGACGAACCTAAGCCGGGCGTGCAAGCCGCCTTGGCTCAACTGCGTCAGCGCGGTTTGCGTTTGGTCATGATTTCTGGCGACAACCCAGGTGCAGCGCAAGCCATGGCTGCTCGTTTGGGCCTGCGCACAGACGAAGTGCATGCCAATGTCATGCCCGGCGACAAGGCGGCGTTGGTGCGTCAGCTGCAGCTCAACCCCGACGGCCCTGCGCATGTGGTGGCTTTTGTGGGCGATGGCATCAACGATGCGCCTGCTTTGGCTGCTGCTGATGTGGGCCTCGCCATGGCCAATGTCAGCGTGCAGGGTCAAGGTGGCGGTACGGATGTGGCCATGCAGGCCGCAGGCATCACGCTGATGCGCGGGGATGTGGCGTTGGTGGCCGGCGCGCTCGACATTTCGGCGCGCACCGTGGCCAAGATTCGGCAAAACCTGTTTTGGGCCTTTGCTTACAACGCAGCGGGCATTCCGCTGGCCGCCATGGGTTACTTGAGCCCTGTGGTGGCAGGGGCGGCCATGGCGCTGAGCTCGGTCAGCGTCATGACCAACGCTTTATTGCTCAAGCGTTGGAAGCCTTAAAGCAAAAAGCCACAGCATGTCTGCTGTGGCTTTGTGCATCGCGTTAAAGCGGCTTAAGCTTCTTTGGGGGCATGCAAGGGCTTGTTTGAGAACCAAGCCACATACAACGCAGGCAACACCACCAAGGTCAGTAGCGTGGCGGTGACCAAGCCACCGATCACCACAATGGCCAAAGGCCGTTGTGTTTCAGAGCCAATGTCGTGGCTCAATGCCATGGGCAGCAGGCCCAAAGCAGCCAGCATGGCCGTCATCAAGACCGTGCGCAGACGCTGCAAGGCGCCTTCTTTCACTGCGTCAATCACGGTGTAGCCCGCATTGCGCAGCTGCTGAAAGACCGACAGCATCACCACCCCGTTGAGCACCGCTTGGCCTGACAGCGCAATGAAACCAATGGCCGCAGACACGGACAGCGGAATGCTGAAAATCCACAGCGCCACAAAGCCGCCAATCAGCGCCAAAGGCACGTTGATCAAAATCAGCCCTGCCGTTTTGAACGAGCCAAATGCGTCAAACAGCAACACGAAGATCAGCAACAGCGAGATCGGCACCACCACGCCCAAGCGTTGCATGGCGCGCTCTTGGTTCTCAAACTCGCCTGACCACGTGACAGCGTAGTTGTCGGCCACCTTCACGTTTTTCTCAACGCGTGCCTTCATGTCCGCCACGACCGAGCCCATGTCGCGGCCTTTCACAAAGATGCCAATCGCCATCGTGCGACGTCCGGCTTCACGGGCGATGTTCATCGCGCCGCTGCCTTGGCGAATGGTGGCCACGTTCTCTAACGTGGCGTAACCACCACCGGGCAGTGCAATGGGGGTGGTGGGCAAGTTGGTGACGGTGCGCTTGTCACCCGACAAACGCAGCACCACGGTGAACTTGCGCTCGCCTTCCCAAATTTGGGTCGTGGCGCGACCGGCCAAGGCCGACTCAATCACGTCTTGAATGTCGCCCACATTGAGACCCAACCGCGCGGCACGGTCACGGTCAATGTCGACGATGAGTTGCGGCACTTCACCCAAACGGTCAATCTCGGCGCGTTGCACCCCCACGACCTGTTTGAACTCGCGTTGCATGGCTTCGGTGGTGCGGCGCAGTTCCCCCAAATCGTCCCCCGAGACCTTGACCACAATTTGGCCCTTGATCTGCGAAATTGACTCCAACACGTTGTCACGAATCGGCATGGAGAACGCGGGGTCGACGCCGGGGATGATGGCCAGTTTTTGGTCCATCTCTTCGATCAGCAAATCGCGCGTCATGCCTTTGCGCCATTCTTCGACCGGTTTCACGTCCACGAACACTTCGGCCATGCTGAGCGTTTTCGGGTCGGTACCGTCTTCGGGCTGACCCGCTTTAGAAACGACGGTGCGCACTTCAGGAATGGTCATCAGTTGCAAGCGCGCTTTGCGCAGCACTTTGGTGGCTTCTTCTTGCGAGACGCTGGCAGGCATGTCCCAGTTCACCCAGAACGTGCCTTCATTCAGTTCCGGTAAAAACTCGGAACCCAAATGCGCGGCGGCCACGACCGACAAGGCAAAGCCACTCAAGGCAATCACCACGACTTGGCGTGGCTTTTCGAGCGCCCAGTTCAGCACGGGTTCGTACACGCGCTTGGCCCAAGACACTACGCCGTTGTCGCCGTGTGGAATGCCCTTGCGCAGCATCCAATAAGCGAGCAAAGGCACGAGGGTGAGCGAGAAAATCAAGGAGCCAATCAACGCCGTCGTCACCGACAACGCCATGGGTTGGAAGATGCGGCCTTCATGGCGTTGCAACGCAAAAATGGGGATGTGTGCCGCGATGATGATGAGCATCGAGAACACGGTGGGACGCCCCACCTCGCTGGCCGCGTTGGTGATGAGGGTGCGACGCTCTTTCTCGTTCATGCCTTCACCACGTTCGGCCAAACGGTGCATGATGTTTTCAATCACGATCACCGCACCGTCCACGATGATGCCGAAGTCCATCGCCCCCAAGCTCAGCAAGTTGGCGGGCACGCCCAAAATCTTCAGGCCCAAAAAGGTGGACAACAAGGCGAGTGGAATGACCACCACCACGGCCAGTGACGCACGCATGTTCGATAAGAACAGATACAGCACCAGTGACACCAGCAGCGCACCCTCGACCAAGTTTTTGAACACGGTGGTGAGGGTTTTGCCCATCAACCACGTGCGGTCATAAAACGGCACGATCTGCACGCCCTTGGGCAGCACGCGGTTGTTGAGGTCGTCGATTTTCTCTTTCACGCCTTTCAACACCACGCTGGGGTTTTCACCTTTGCGCATGATGATGATGCCGGTGACCACATCGTCGTCCATGTCTTGGCCGACAGTGCCCAAGCGAGGTACTGCGCCGATGGCGATGTGGGCCACGTCGCGCACCAACACCGGCGTGTTGCCGCGCGAGGTGACGACGATGGTGCCAATGTCATCTGCCGAGTGCAGCAAACCAATGCCGCGAATGGCGAACTGTTGCGCACCTTGTGCCACGTAGCTGCCGCCCGCGTTGGCATTGCCGCGACCGAGGGCGTCTTGCAGGTCTTGCAGGGTGAGTTTGAAGGCGCGCAGTTTTTGCAAATCGGGCTGCACTTCGTATTGCTTGATGAAGCCACCCATGCCCACCACATCGGCCACACCCGGGATCTGGCGCAAGGCACGCTCCACGGTCCAGTCTTCGATGGTGCGCAAGTCGGTCGAGGTTTTGCCGTCGCCTTTGAGGCGGTAGCGCATGACTTCACCGACGGGGGTGGCGTTGGGCATCACATTGGCTTGGACGCCCGGTGGCAAGTCCACGCCGCTCAAGCGTTCGTTGACTTGCTGACGTGCCAAGTTGACTTCTGCTTTGTCGTCGTACGTGACCACGGTGAAGGACAAACCAAACTGCGTGTGCGAGAACACGCGAATGGAGTTGGGCAAGCCCGACAGCGCCACCTCGATGGGCAACGACACCTCTTTTTCGACTTCTTCGGCAGCGCGTCCTGGGTAGAGCGCAATCACCGTCACTTGGGTGTCGGTGACGTCGGGGAAGGCTTCGACGGACAGGTTTTTAAAGGCGAACACGCCCGCCATCACAAAGAGCAAGGTGCCCAGCAGAATGAACAGCGGCTGGTTCAGCGCGTAGTGAATCAGACGTTTCATTTCTTCTCCGCCGTGGTGGCCGCAGGCGCGCTGGCCGCGGGTTGGCTACCGGGCGCAGGGGTGTGCTGCATGGCTTCATCTTGGGCGTTGCGGAATTCGCGGGCCAACAACAAGCTGTTGTCTTTCACCACCAAGTCACCGGCTTGCAGGCCTTGGACAACCAACACTTCTTGCAGACCTTCGTAGCCGAGTTTGACCAAACGTGGCTCAAACACACCGGGTTCGGTTTGCACATAGGTCCAATGCTCGGTGCCACGCAATTGCACGGCGCTGGCTGGTACCAGCACGCCAGCGGCCAGCTTGCGTTCGATGCGGGCGGTGCCCAACATTTCAGCTTTGAGCTGGCGTTGGGCGTTGTCGATCACGGCGCGAACTTTGATGGTGCGCGTGTTGCTGTCGATGAAGTCGCCTGTGGCGGCGATCTTGGCTTGGAAAGTTTGACCGGGGAAGTTGGGCAAGGTCAGGGTGATGGTGGTGCCGGGTTTGAGCGAGGCCACGTCAGATTCGTGGGCGTCAATTTGCACCCACAACACGCTGGGGTCACTGACCACAAAGAGGGCTGGGTTGCCAGGGCCGCCTTGGTCGGGGCGTACTTCTTGGCCCGCGCTCAAATTGCGTTCCACCACCACGCCGCGCACGGTCGAGGCCAAGCCCAGTTGTTGGTTCACACCGTTGCTTGCGCCGTAAAGGCTGGTGCGTGCATGGGCGCGCGCGACTTCGGCTTGGGCGCGTGAAGCTTCGGCCTCGGCTTGTTCGAGGTCTTTGCGCGACACGATGCCGGCTTCAAACAGTTCGCGTTGGCGCAACCAGTTGCGTTCGGTCAACCGGGCATCGGCTTGGGCTTTGGCCGTGTCGGCTTGGGCCGCGCCAAACTCGGGCGATGCCAGTGTGGCCAGCACTTGGCCGACTTGTACGGTTTGGCCAATGTCGGCATTCAGTTGTGCAACTCGCCCTGCAAACGCGGGGTAGATGCGCTGGGTGCGCTCTTCGTTCCACACCAAACGCGCAGGCAACTCAATGGTCACGCTTTGTGCGGCAACGGCAGGTGCTGTGCTCAGCAAGGCGAGTTGCGGGTGACCAGCGGGAAAGCGCAGCTGTTGACCCTGCACGATGGGTTGGGGTGCCGCGGCATGGCGTGGCGCTTCTTGGCCGCTGAGTGTGTAACCCAGCACCAGCAATGCGACCACGGCCGCGATGGCCCCGTAGCGCTTGGCAGGTGTATTCAGAAAGGAAGAGGCTTTGTCGGTCATGGTGTTTGTGTGTTCAGACATGTTGTTCTTTTAGCGGCTGACGTTCGATGTGTGGTCGGTGCTGCTGTGGGTGTTGGCGGTACGCAGGCCCCACACCACGCTGGATTTGGCGTAATCAGCGCGGGCAAATGCAGCCTCGATCAGCGTGCTGCGCAGTGTGCGGCGGGCGTCGATCAGGTCGGTGAGTGACAAAGCGCCTTTGGCGTAAGCCAACTCGGCTTGTTCGGCCACGCGGCGTGCACGGGGCACGATGTCTTGGGCGTAGAGCGTTTCACGTTGCAAGGCGGTGCGGAACTCTTCGAGTAGGCGTTGCAACTCGGCGCGGGCGTCTTGTTTGGTTTTTTCGGCCAAGTCTTGGGCTTGGGTGAGCTGTGCTTGGGCGCGGCCAATTTCGCCTTCAAAGCCGTAACCCCATTGCAGGGGAACAGAGAAGCGCAACTCGAGGCTGCGGCGGGACACGCGTGGGTCGTGGTCCAAGCTGCTGCCCACGGTGACGTCGGCTTTTTTCTGAGCCACGGCCAAGTCGAGGGCCGCTTGCGCAGCGGCGACGCGCTCCAATGCGGCTTTCACATCGGGGCGTTGTTCCACCCAAGTTTCGGGCACGGTGTTGCTGAGTGCGTCGGTGGGCAGCGCAGGCCAATCGGCCGCAATTTGCCAGCGGGCGAGGTCGATGCGCAAGGCGGTGAGTTGGCCCAGCAGCAACACGGCACGCTGTTGGTCTAGCTGTGCGCTGTGGGCGTCGGCTTGGGCGCGTTGGGCTTCTATTTCGAGGCGGGCCGCGTCTTGCGCGGACAGGTCACCGGCTTTGAAGCGCAGACCTGCACTTTTGGCGAGCACCAAGGCGCTGTTGGAGAGCGTTTGCATTTCTCGGTTGCGTTCTTGGGCAGCCAGCAAGTCAAAGTAGGCGGAGGCGGCGCCGGCTTGTTGCATTTGCAGCATGTCTTGCAGGTCTGCTTGCGCGGCATTGGCCAGACGACCGGTGCTTTGGGTGCGCAAGGCGCGTTTGCTGCCGCGTTCCCAAGTCCAGTCAATGCCACCGGACTTGTCGATGTTCTTTTGACCAAAGGCGCCCGGACCGACGCCTTGGTTGCCGTTCACGCCGTTGTCCAAATATATTTGGCTGGTTTTGGCAGTGAAGACGGGAAAGGGCGCACGGTCAGCGGCCAACACATCGGCTTTGGCCGCTTCGGCGGCTTGACGCGTGATGGCCACGTCTAAGTTGTTGCGGGCGGCCTCTAAAACGCGGTTCAGGCCCAGTGTTTCGGTGGCGGTTTGCGCCATCACATTGCCTTGGCTGAATGCCAAAACGGCCACGAGGGCCGCGGCCCTCGTCGTGGTCACGGCGGTGCGTAAAGTGTGGCGGGATGCGGCCTGTAAACGGCGCAAGCGCAGGTTCTGTCGTATGCTCATGTCAGGTTTATCGCCGATCCTCCCTGACCAATTCCTGACCACGCAGTGGCATCGGTCTTTCTTCATTCTTTTTGTCTAAACCCGTGCGAATTTTGCTCATCGAAGACGACGCCGTGTTGCAAGCGGTGATGCTGCGCAGCTTGAGCGATGCGGGCCATCGCGTGGACGCGGCCAGCCACCTCGAAGAAGCGGCGCATTTTTGGCAGGTCCAGAGCTACGACGCGGTGCTGTTGGACCTGAATTTGCCCTTGAACGGCCAAACCCATGCCGCGCAAGGCAGCGGCTTGCAACTGCTGCGCAACGTGCGTGCCCGTGGCGATCGCACCCCTGTGCTGGTGCTGACGGCGCGCAACCGCACCGACGAGCGCATTGCGGGTCTTGACGCGGGGGCCGATGACTATTTGGGCAAGCCCTTTGATTTAGAAGAGGTTGAAGCCCGTTTGCGTGCTTTGGGCCGACGCGCACAAGGCGCGGACGATGTGGAGCGTGTCGGTCGCTTGGCGTTGCACCGCAAAAACCGCCGCATCTTGCTGGGCGAGGACGATTTGGCCTTGCCTGCACGTGAATTTGAGGTGCTCTGGGAGCTGATGACACCGCCGGGCCGTGCGGTGAGCAAGCGCATCTTGTCTGACAAGCTGTCGGGCTTTGACGAGGCTTTGGGCGACAACGCTTTGGAGGCCTTCATTTCACGGCTGCGTAAAAAACTGGCAGACAGTGGGGCCACCATTCGCACCTTGCGCGGTATTGGTTATGTGCTGGAGGCGCCGCGTGACAACGCCTGATCGACTGCACCTCAAGCCCTCGTTGCGCAACCGCTTGTTGCGCCATGTGTTGCTGCCCTTGGCGCTGACCTGGTTGATTGGCTCGGCGTTGGTCGTAGGGGTGGCCTCTTACTTTATGCAACAGGCGTTTGACCGCGCCCTCTTGGACGATGCCTACTTGGTGGCCAGCCATGTACGACGCACGGCAGATGTCGGTGTGGGTGGCTTAGAGCTGAGTTTGTCTGCACAAGAGATGAGCACGGTCTTGTTTGACCAAAGCGAGTCGTTGTACTTTGCGGTGCTGCGTCCGGATGGCTCTATGTTGGCTGGGCATGCGGGCTTGCGTCCGGCGACTTTGAATGGCACGGCTGCTCCGCAATTTGATGCATTGGATTATCAAAATCACATGCTTCGCAGTGTGACCATTCACCGTCAGCAGCCGTCCGACTTTTATGTGGTGATGGCCCAGACCACCACCAGCCGCGATCGTTTGTTGCAGCGGTTGTTGGTGTTTTCGATTGCGCCGCAGGTGCTGTTGTTGATGGGTTTGGCGGCTTGGCTGCAGCGTGCCATTGAGACCGATTTGGTGCCTTTGGCGCAGCTTGAGCGCGCTTTGGGACGCCGTGACGCGCGTGACCTCACGCCTGTGCCCGTGTCGGCCAGCACGCGCGATGTGCAGCGTTTGGGGCAGGCGATCAACGGCTTGTTGGGGCGCATTGCTTTCAGTGTGCAAGCGCAACGCGAGTTTTCGGGCAACGTGGCGCATGAGTTGCGCACGCCCTTGGCAGGCATCCGTGCGCTGGCTGATTACGGCTTGCGTCATCCCGATCCACAAGTGTGGCGCGAGCAGTTGGCGGGCATCGCCAAAAGCCAAGCCCGTGCCAGCCATTTGGTAGACCAGCTCTTGGCGTTGGCGTTGGCGGATGAGTCGCACCAGAGTTTGGTGCAAGAGCCCGTGTTCTTGGATGCCTTGGTGGGCGAGGCCGTGTTGCGGTTTTTGCCCCGCGCCGACGCCGTGCAAGTTGATTTGGGCGCGCGCGGTGTGGACCGTGCTGTGCTGGTCATGGGCAACGCCGCGTTGATCGAAGGCGTGCTGAACAACTTGTTGGACAACGCCTTGCGCTACGGACGCGACGCGTCTGGCGAGAGTCGCATCACCGTGTCGGTGGTGGACGCCCCGCAGGCCGTGGTGCTGTCGGTCACCGACAACGGGCCAGGGGTGTCTCAAGCGCAGCTCACGCAACTCTCGCGCCGTTGGGTGCAAGGCTCGGCTGGCGAAGCGTTGAAAGAGGGCTCGGGTTTGGGCTTGGCCATCGTGAGTGAATATGTGCGTTTGTTGGGCGCCCGCGTCGTCATGCAAAACGAAAGCCCCCACGGCCTGCGCGTGACCGTCACGTTTGAAAAACCCGCCTTGTAAAATTGCGGTCTGCTAGGCAGGGCGGCGCACAGCCCCTGCATCCCCCCAAAGGTTGGTTTTATGTTGTATCCTGAAGAATTTGATGTCATCGTCGTTGGCGGTGGCCATGCCGGCACGGAAGCCGCGCTCGCGTCTGCGCGCATGGGCGCCAAAACATTGCTGCTGTCACACAACATCGAAACCTTGGGTCAGATGAGTTGCAACCCGTCTATCGGTGGCATTGGCAAAGGCCACTTGGTCAAAGAGGTGGACGCATTGGGTGGTGCCATGGCGTTGGCCACGGATGAGGGTGGTATTCAGTTCCGTATTTTGAACAGTTCCAAGGGGCCTGCGGTGCGCGCCACCCGCGCCCAAGCTGACCGCATTTTGTACAAGGCCGCCATTCGCCGCATGTTGGAAAACCAACCCAACCTTTGGCTGTTTCAGCAAGCGGTAGACGACTTGATGGTGGAGGGCGACCGCGTGGTCGGTGCATCTACGCAAGCGGGCATACGCTTTCGCAGCTGTACCGTGGTGTTGACGGCGGGCACGTTCTTGGATGGCAAGATTCATGTGGGCTTGAACAACTACGCGGGTGGCCGTGCGGGTGACCCACCGGCGGTGAGCTTGTCTGCGCGCCTCAAAGAGTTGAAGTTGCCACAAGGACGACTGAAAACCGGTACACCACCGCGTATCGATGGCCGCACGATTGACTTCAGCCAATGCACAGAACAGCCCGGCGATGGCGTTGCCTCACAGACTGCGACGGGCGCACCGTCGGCCGGTGTGTTGGGCGACGTGCCTGTGTTCAGCTTCATGGGACGTGCGGCGATGCACCCGCAACACATGCCTTGCTGGATCACGCACACCAACCAGCGCACGCACGACATCATCCGTTCGGGGTTCGACCGCAGCCCCATGTTCACCGGCAAGATCGAGGGCGTCGGCCCACGCTATTGCCCGAGCGTGGAAGACAAGATCAACCGTTTTGCTGACAAAGACAGCCATCAAATCTTCTTGGAGCCAGAAGGTTTGACCACCCACGAGTACTACCCCAACGGCATCAGCACCAGCTTGCCGTTCGATATTCAGTACGAATTGGTTCGCTCCATGAAGGGCCTGGAGAATGCCCACATCATCCGCCCCGGCTACGCCATCGAGTACGACTACTTCGATCCGCGTGAGCTCAAGCGCACGTTTGAAACCCGTGCCCTCGGCGGTTTGTTCTTTGCCGGACAGATCAACGGCACGACGGGTTACGAAGAGGCGGCCGCGCAAGGTTTGTTTGCGGGCATCAACGCCGCGCTGCAATGTCGCAGTTTGGCGGGTGCGCCTAACGACTTTGGCGGCGCATGGATGCCGGGCCGTGACCAAGCCTATTTGGGCGTGATGGTGGACGACCTCACGACCAAGGGTGTGACCGAACCTTACCGCATGTTCACCAGTCGCGCCGAGTTCCGTTTGCAGTTGCGTGAAGACAATGCCGACATGCGCTTGACCGAGGTTGGCCGTCAAATGGGCTTGGTGGATGATGCTCGCTGGGAGGCGTTTAGCCGCAAGCGTGATGCTGTTTCACGTGAAACAGAGCGACTCAAGTCTACTTGGGTGAACCCACGCAATCTGTCTGCTGCCGAATCTGAGCGGGTGATGGGCAAGGCCATTGAGCACGAGTACAGCTTGGTGGACTTGTTGCGCCGTCCCGATGTGAGTTACAAAGGCCTGATGTCCCTCGATGCTGGCAAGTACCAGAGTGCCGAGCTGATGGAGGCTTTGGCTGCGGGTGACGTTTCACGTGAAACAACACGTGCCGTGATTGAGCAGGTTGAGATTGCGGCCAAGTACTCAGGCTACATCGACCGCCAGCGTGATGAGGTGCAGCGTGCTGCCCAGTATGAAAACCTGCGCTTGCCCGAGACATTGGATTACACGCAAGTCACGGCCTTGTCGATCGAGGTGCGTCAGCGCTTGACCCGTTACCGGCCTGAGACTCTGGGTCAGGCTTCGCGCTTGTCCGGCATCACACCAGCGGCTATTTCTTTGTTGCTGATTCATCTCAAACGTTCTCGCGTGAAGGGTTTTGCGACGGAGGGTGCTGTGGATGCCGAGGTGCCTGTCGGTGCTTCTGCGGGGGCAAACTGAGATGCATCCGTTGTCAGAAAAGCTGCGTGTCGGTTTGCAGGGCTTGGGCTTGCTTGTCAGCGATGAGCGCCAAGCCCAGTTGCTGGCCTACATGGATTTGATTGCCAAGTGGACCAAGGTCTACAACTTGACGGCGGTGCGCGATGCAGACGAGATGCTCACGCACCACTTGCTCGACAGCTTGGCGGTCATTGCGCCATTGCGGCGAGAGTTGGCCAAACTGCCACTAGGCGAGGGTGTTGATGCATCTGCTGCCACATACCGTTTGTTGGATGTGGGCGCGGGGGCGGGGTTGCCGGGTGTGGTCATTGCCATCACTTGCCCAGAGGTGCAGGTCACGTGTGTGGATACGGTGGCCAAGAAGGCTGCGTTTGTGCAGCAAGTGGCTGCCACATTGCGTTTGCCCAATCTCAAAGGTTTGCATGCGCGTGTGGAGTCGCTCACGCAACCTTACGACGTGGTTTGTTCGCGCGCCTTTGCTTCCTTGGTTGATTTCACGACTTGGTCTAAGTCGGCCTTGGCGTCTCACGGTGTGTGGATGGCGATGAAGGGCAAGCACCCCGACCAAGAGATGGCTGCCTTGCCGGATGGGGTGAATGTGTTTCACGTGGAACAGCTCCATGTGCCTGGTTTGGACGCGGAGCGCTGCATCGTCTGGATGCGGGGTTAAACTGCCCCCTCTTCTGTTTTTGAGGTTTCCATGTTCGGTATTGCCGACTACGGCGCTTTTGTCGTTGCCATCCTTGTTTTTTTAGCCATCCCTGGCCCGGGTAACTTGGCCTTGTTGACGGCCACAGCCAAGGGCGGTGTGCGCGGTGGCATGGCAGCGACCTTGGGGGTGATCGCGGGCGACCAAGTGTTGCTCTGGTCCGCTGTCGCCGGTGTTGCGGCATTGCTGGTCGCCAGTCCTTCGGTGTTCTCTGCGGTGCAGTGGGCTGGTGCGGCGTATTTGGTGGGGCTGGGCTTTGCGTTGTTGAAGTCCAAGTTGGGCGATGCGCCTGTGTTGAACATGACGCCGCACCATTACTTTCGGCAAGCGCTTTTCATCACGGTGTTGAATCCCAAGGCCATTGTGTTTTACATGGCGTTTTTCCCGTTGTTTGTGACGCCTGCCATTCATCAAGGCTTGCTCACCTTTGCCGCGATGTCTGCGACCATTGCCGTGTTGACCTTTGGCTATGGCTTGGTGGCTGTTTTGCTCGCGCACTTTTTGGCTGCGCGTGTGCGTGCCAATCCCCTCATTGGACAGGTGCTGAACAAAATTGCGGGTTTGTTGCTCATTGGTTTTGGCCTCAAGTTGGCTTTTTTCAAGTAATTTTTTCTCTTTTCACGAAAGCCCGTCATGGCCAAAATTTTCTGTGTTGCCAATCAAAAAGGTGGTGTCGGTAAGACCACCACTGCCGTCAATTTGGCGGCGGGCTTGGCCAGCGTGGGGCAGCGTGTTTTGATGGTGGACTTAGACCCTCAAGGCAATGCCACCATGGGCTCGGGTGTGGACAAACGCCAGCTGGCTTTGTCGGTTTACGACGTGTTGCTGGAGTCTGCCAGCATCGTGGAAGCGCGTGTGCGCAGCAATTGGGGGGACGAAGGCGCGCGTGCCAAAGCAGCCACCTACGATGTGCTGGGTGCCAACCGTGATTTGGCCGGTGCCGAAGTGGAGATGGTTGACCTCGAGCGTCGCGAGAACCGACTCAAACTGGCTTTGGCCAGCGTCGACAAAGAGTATGACTTCGTGCTCATCGACTGTCCGCCTTCGCTGTCCATGCTCACGCTGAATGGCTTGTGCAGCGCGCACGGCGTGATCGTGCCCATGCAGTGCGAGTACTTTGCGCTGGAAGGGTTGACCGATTTGGTCAACACCATCAAGCAAGTGCATGCCAATCTCAACCGTGATTTGAAGATCATTGGCTTGCTGCGCGTCATGTTTGACCCGCGCATTACCTTGCAACAACAAGTCAGCGATCAACTGCGCGACCACTTTGGTGACAAAGTGTTCAATGCCGTGATCCCCCGCAATGTTCGTTTGGCCGAGGCGCCTAGTTACGGTTTGCCAGGCGTGGTGTTTGACCCGTCCGCCAAAGGCAGCCAAGCCTTTGTGGAGTTTGCGCAAGAGATGGTGGACCGTGTCAAAGCCCTCTGATTCGCCAGCGGCGAATGCGCAAATGTTTCCCCAAGTTCTCCTTTTACCCGGCTGGCACAACAGCGGTCCTGAGCATTGGCAAAGCCTGTGGCAAGCTGAGCATGGTTATGCGCGCGTTGAGCAACACAGCTGGGACCGGCCCTTGCGCGGCGACTGGTTGTCGCAACTCGAAGAAGCCGTGTTGCAACACCCGCAAAGCGTGCTGGTGGCGCACAGCCTAGGCTGTCTTCAAGTGGCTGCATGGGCTGCGCATTCGCGTAACACCCACCGCGTCAAAGCGGCTTTGTTGGTCGCACCTTGTGATGCGGAGCGCCCTGAAATGCAGAACACGCTGCACAGTTGGCAACCCATCGTGCGTGATCGATTGCCGTTTGCCAGCATTGTTGTGACCAGCCGCGACGACCCGTATTGCAGCTTTATGCGAGCCAGTGCACTGGCTCAAGCGTGGGGCTCGTCGATGGTGGATGGCGGCATGTGCGGTCACATCAACGCCGACTCTCGCATTGGCAACTGGCCGCAAGGCCACGCACTTTTACAACAATTACTCGGCGGATTCAAGGACGAAGTGCAACAAAGATGAACTGGTTATAGGTGGCTGAGGATGCGAGAGCATCATGGCCGCTTTAACCGCCAAATCGAAATTGCCCAATGTACAAGCACCTCAGCCGAGAAGAACGATACCAAA
>NZ_JAVKLQ010000033.1:0-4198 GCF_031539175.1 Limnohabitans sp.
AACCGTGACGGATGAGGAATTGACTATGATTGAAAACCGATTGAATCATCGCCCCAGAAAGCGACTAGGATTCAAGACACCTCACGAGGTATTCCATGCCTCGTTAAAGCGTGTTGCACTTCGTCCTTGAATCCGCCAAAGTTAAATTGCCCAACGCCAACTCGGTTGGGGCTTGTTACCAAAGCGCTTTAAAAGCTCAGTGCTGCAAACCATCTGGCGCGCCATAAAACACGTAAGGATTTAAAAACTGGCGGTGCCAAAAATAATTTCGGTCTACCTCGCTTAACTTGGCCTCGTTACACAAGGCAAGCCACGACTCGCGAATCTCGGTAATCTGCCCATTCACAATCGCAAGCGCCTCATCTGGCTTTAGCAAAAAGGCAGCCGCAGCGTCTAAGCACGTTGCAATCTGACTGTTGCGCTTTTGACCATGAATCAACATGGCTTGCGTTGCCTCTTCGCCAGCCCTCGCCTGCGGACAAATGTCATACGCTGGCGTTAACGTCAATTGATGACCATCCCAAAAAGCAGCGTGATTCCGCGCGTGGTCGTCTGTATTGCCACACAAAACATTAAACACAATGCGGCCAAACAACTCTCGCAACGTTGCCTTGGCGTCCTTAAACCTGAACCGCACCAATTCGGCTAATTTTTCATAACTTGCATACGCCGCCATCATTTCATCTAGGCCCAGTAGGGTCAGTGCAGACACCATTGCACGTCGATGCCAACCACCCTGGTGGCGAACACGATCAAACCGCTCAATCAGCAACACATCTTTGCCCAATGTTGTCGTCAGCTGCACGTTGGCCACATTCAAACCAACTTTTGCAGCCAACCGCATGGCGATGTATTCCGCCTTCACCACGTTGTACAAATCGTTGCTCGCTGAAAACTTGGCAATCCACTTGCTATCGAACTCATCCAGCAAAACCTTTGGCCTCGCCCCGCCTAATGACGTGCCGTGCTGCAGCGCCTGCCCTAAATCTGCGGCAAGCGGCAAACCTTGAGCGACTTTGTCTGCTGCAGAAAACAAATCATCCAATGAAGCCTTCTGCGGCTGGCGCGCCACATACTGAGTGGGCGACACCTGAAAATCTAAAGCCCCGACACGATCAGAGCCAGACTCCAACAAATAAGTCAGCTCATCCAACTCTGCATCTGCGGCTGCAACACCTTTGAGCCCAAACTTGCGGTTAATCAATACACGGCGGCCCCATGCATCGGGCGATGCATCGCGAATGCAGCTTGGCATATCCATGCCCGGTAATAGCGGAATGGCACCAGCAACCAAGGGCAACTCTGGCGCATACAGAGCCATCGCATTGGATCGCTCTAAATAACTGCGGCCATAGTTAAACACCAGTTGCCGGCCTTGCCGCGTCAGCACCCCTGCCACCACCGGCGCATCGCTGTCAGGCAGCCAAACCCAAACATAGGCTTGGTTATAAATCGCTTGTTTCATGGCTTTAGAAGTCATCATGCACCTCGGCCTTTGTGCGTCTGATCGCCTTAGGCAACAACGCTAGCTTTTCAGTGTGGGCCGAAAGGCGCTTAGCCAAGGCACTTTCATCTGGCTCAAACAAGGCAACGCCACAAAGAGCCGCCACCTCGAAACATGCACCTATGGAACAGCCCACATCACCCCGCTCTATGCGCTGAAGCAAAGCACGCGAAATACCCGCACGCGCGGCTAGATCTGTGGTGTTAAAACCCTTCGCCAATCGCCCTTCGCGAATGAGCTGCCCTAGCAACTGCAAGGCCAGCATCGAATACTGAGAAAGTGGACGGGTTGCAGGCTTCACCATAATGATCTATTAATGAGTCAAAATCCTATTATTGACTCATTAACGAACAATTTCAAGTACATTAAAACGATTACCACCGCACCCCTACCGACACATCCAAGCCTCAACCTTGATCACTCGATCGTCAATCGGTTATTCAACGCGGCTTTAAGAGTGGCTGCGCCAAGCCGACATTGATATTTTGTTCAAAACGTTCGAATCGCCTTCAACCGAGTACTCATCAGTTGTCCAATTCGTGGAATAGAGAATTGCTCCTTCGCGTAATTGCGAACGGAAGCGGCAAAACTTTTATCCTTCGTACGCTCACGCGCCAGACGCAACTTCTTGGCGGCATCCGTGACTGAGGGATTGGCCCACACAGCGCCATCTTCAGGCTCCACAAACGGATACTCCCCCGCCCGCACCGGTACCGTTTCAAAGTCAACCGAAAAAGTCCACTCTGGATGCATAAAGTCTGCGTTACCTGAATAGCCCGTGGCGATCACAGGCTTGCCATAAAGCATCGCCTCAGCCAACGTACGGCCAAAACCTTCGGCTCTGTGGAGCGACACATACGCATCACACGCTTCCACCAAACCCAGCACATCTGAGCGGTCCATCGTCTCGGTAATCAGCCGAATCCGATGGTCCATTTTGCAAAGCGTCACAAACACCCCCCAGCGCGGGTCGTCCTCTTTGGCATTCATCACCTTCAGCACCAAATTCACATCTTTGTCTTTGGCAGGGAACGCCTGTCTAAATGCCTCAATCACCGCTTGCGGGTTCTTGCGCGCCAAATGTGAATTGAAGTCAAAGATGAACAAATAAAGAAACTTGCGATCAGACAACCCAAAACGGCGTCGGCTCAGTGTTTGGCCTCGGTCTACCGATGCAGGCAACGGCATCAAATGCACGGGTTTCTTGGTGGCATTCGCGTAAGTTGCACGCGTGAACTCACTCCCCGTCCACAACTCATCCATCAAATCAAAAGCCTCGCCCCAAGCCTTTGGCCAAACCGGCAACTCCCACGGCCACCAACCAATGTTGTAGTGACCACGAAAAATCTCCGGCCCCATGCGCAAAAACACCCGAGACACCACATCAAAGCCAGGTAAACAAAACACATTCACAGCGTAAGGCGCCTGTGCATCGCTGCGTTGCACTTGCGCTTGCAACGCCCCGTCAGCTTGGCGCAAATCCTTACCCGCATCAATATTCACCACACGATAAGGAATACCCGCGGCCTCACACGCCTCCACAGCCATTCGCACGTCTTCGCCAATACCCAGCTCGCCATAGGCAAAGCCGGTCGTGGTCTAGTTTGAAATTTCATTCTTTTTGTAAGAGCCGCGCTTTTTAGGCTGCTCATCCGTTGCTAACAATTCCAGAATTTCGTGATGCGACCACACATGATTTGCGACACCAGCTTCCATTGCAGGGGTCACGCGCAGCGTTTTATGGATTCTGCAAAAATTGTAGTGCATAGCAAACAAACTGAAGGCATGAAGATGATTTTCCAGCTTCTTACTAAAAGCATTCGTCAAGCGCGTAAACCGCCTATTTTGCATTCTGATCGTCAAATTGCTACGCTCCACATATGAGGTGCTGGCAAGCTTCATGTTTGGTGTGCCGCTCACGCGCTCCTTTTTAATGCCTGTGCAGTCAGCTGGGCTGTAACGTCCCTTGGTGCCATCAATTGACGCACCAAAGACCTTAATGATCTGCGCATAGTCAACATTACCTGCAAACGTATTTTCAACAGCATTCAAATAGGCTTTGTGTCCATCAGTCGTCAGCTGCACTCTGTTCGTTAAACGAGCCTCCAAGTCGCGCATGAACTCTAAAGCACATTCGGCATCTCTAGACCCCATGAAATAGCTGACCATCAGCTTGCTATCTGCATCAATTGCTGTCCATGTCCAAACATCGCCCGCACCCTCTGGCGCAGCAATGGCGGCGGCTACGTTTTTTTGTTTGGCATAGCAGAACGACCAAATCTCATCGCATTCAATTCGTTTTGTTTGAAGATTGCGCAGATGCGCATCCATGTATCCAGCGCAAGCGCTACCAGCATCCGCTAAAAGCTTTAGCACCGTCATTTTGCTTGCGCCTGTTACGCGACAAACGGCATTAACGCCCATGCCTTCGCAAAGTAGCGCAAGAACTTGGGCGCGATCTGATAGAGAAAGACGATTCATAGAGCTTTACTAATCTAGTGCTTAATTGATAATAGATTTTAATCCTTATCATCATTAATGTCAAGCATTAAAGTAGGCGGATTCAAGGACGAAGTGCAACAAAGATGAACTGGTTATAGGTGGCTGAGGATGCGAGAGCATCATGGCCGCTTTAACCGCCAAATCGAAATTGCCCAATGTACAAGCACCTCAGCCGAGAAGAACGATACCAAA
>NZ_JAVKLQ010000034.1:0-65958 GCF_031539175.1 Limnohabitans sp.
CACGCCCACCGAAGACTCGGTGCGTCGCGCCATGGCGATTCAGCTCATCATCAACCGCGAGTGGGGCTTGGCCAAAAACGAAAACCCCAACCAAGGCGCGTTCATCATCGAAGAACTCACCGAGTTGGTGGAAGAAGCCGTATTGGCCGAGTTCGAACGCATTGCCGAGCGCGGTGGCGTGTTAGGCGCGATGGAAACCGGCTACCAACGCGGCAAGATTCAAGACGAATCGATGACCTACGAAATGCTCAAGCACACGGGCGAGCTGCCCATCATCGGCGTGAACACCTTCCGCAACCCGCACGGCGAGCAAGTGATGGACAAGCTGGAGTTGGCCCGCTCCACCGAAGAGGAAAAGCAAAGCCAGTTGAACCGCTTGAACGACTTCCACACCCGCCACAAAGAGGCGGCTACGGTGCAACTCAAACGCCTGCAACAAGCCGTCATCGACAACGCCAACGTGTTCGAGGTGTTGATGGATGCGGTGCGTGTGTGTTCGCTGGGGCAGATCACCAACGCCTTGTTTGAGGTGGGTGGTCAGTACCGCAGGAACATGTAAGGCCATGTGACGGGCGCTGTTAAAAAGTGACACAAAGCGCTCGTAACATCGGGGCATGAGTATTCGTCCACCTTTCATCGCCCCCACCCGTCACACCGACGCCGACAGCGCGCTTGCCCAAGTGCAGGCGCTGTACCAAACCAGTCTTGACCATTTGCGACTGGCCATGAAGCAATTTGTGGGAGGTGCTGCGTTTGAGCAACGGGTGCGCGCGTGTTACCCGTTTGTGCGCATTCACACCCAACAAGGGGCGCTGAAAAAGAACAGCGACAGCGCGCACCTGAGCTACGGCTTTGTGGCCGAGGCTGGCCGTTACGAAACCACCCTCACCCGGCCTGATTTGTTTGCCGCGTATTACCGCGAGCAATTCCGTTTGCTGCTGCAAAACCATGGCGGCACGCTGGAGGTGGGCGTCAGCCATCAACCGATTCCTGTGCATTTTTCGTTTGCCGAAAACGATCACATTGAAGGCGAGATGAGTGCAGAGCGCCGCCAGCTGATGCGCGAGGTGTTTGACTTGCCCGACCTCACGGCGATGGACGATGGCATTGCCAACGGCACGTTCCAACCGAAAGCGGGCGAGCCACTGCCTTTGTCGCTCTTCACAGCCGCGCGCATGGACTATTCGCTGCAACGCCTGCGCCACTACAGCGGCACCAGCCCCGAGCATTTTCAGAACTATGTGTTGTTCACCAACTACCAGTTCTACATTGACGAGTTTGTGCGCTTAGGACTTGAGGCCATGCAAGACCCCCACAGCGACTACATCGCGTTTGTGGAGCCCGGCAATGTGGTCACACGCCGCGTGGGCTTGCCCGCTGAAGCGAATGACGCACTCGGTAAAGTGCCGCCCCGTTTGCCGCAAATGCCCGGCTACCACTTGGTGCGCGCAGATCACACAGGCATCACGATGGTCAACATTGGCGTGGGCCCTGCCAACGCCAAAAACATCACCGACCACATCGCGGTGCTGCGCCCACACGCATGGCTCATGCTGGGCCACTGCGCAGGCCTACGCAACACGCAGCAGCTGGGCGACTACGTGCTGGCCCACGGCTATGTGCGCGAAGACCATGTGCTGGACGAAGAGTTGCCGCTGTGGGTGCCCATCCCCGCATTGGCCGAAATTCAAGTGGCGCTTGAACAAGCGGTGAAGGATGTGACGCAATGCGAAGGCGCAGAGCTCAAACGCATCTTGCGCACGGGCACGGTGGCCAGCACCGACAACCGCAACTGGGAGCTGTTGCCAGACAACACGCCACAACGCCGCTTCAGCCAGAGCCGCGCCGTGGCACTCGACATGGAAAGCGCCACGATTGCCGCCAATGGTTTTCGGTTCCGTGTGCCCTACGGCACGCTGCTGTGCGTGAGCGACAAACCGCTGCACGGCGAGATCAAACTGCCGGGCATGGCCAACCACTTTTACCGCGAACGCGTGGACCAACACTTGCGCATTGGCATGCGCGCGATTGAGTTGCTGCGCCAGCAAGGGCCAGCGCAACTGCACAGCCGGAAGTTGCGTAGCTTTGCCGAGGTGGCGTTTCAATAAGCCTTAAGCGGCGTCCCCCATCTTCTCGCCCAAGCGCACGCCTTGTGCGGCCTGCCAAGCAGGGTTGAGCGCGATGGTGTTCTTGGGCCACAGCAACACCACGGTAGAACCCAACAAGAAGCGGCCCATTTCGTCGCCTTGTTTCAAGCTCAAGTCTTGGTCGTCATAGGTCCACTCGCGCAGGGTGCCTGAGCGGGGTGGGTTGACCACGCCATGCCACGGTGTGGCCATGCTGCCCACGATGGTGGCACCGACCAGCACCAACACAAATTGCTGAAGCGTTTCCCCGGCAGCACAAGGCATGTCAAACACGCAGACCACACGTTCGTTGCGTGCAAATAAGCCGGGCACGCCACGCGCCGTGGCGGGGTTGACCGAGAACAAATCACCGGGCACATGAATCATGCGGCGCAAGCGGCCCGCGCTGGGCATGTGGATGCGGTGGTAGTCCTTGGGGCTGAGGTAAATCGTGGCGAACTCGCCGTCTTGGAACTGCGCCGCCAAGGTCGCATCGCCGCCCACCAGCGCTTGCGTGCTGTAACTGTGGCCTTTGGCTTGAAACACTTGGTCGCCATCGATGCGGCCCAGCTGGCTGATGGCACCGTCTACCGGACACACAAATGCCGCATCGGCCAAGGGGCGTGCGCCGGGCTTCAAGGCGCGGGTGAAGAAATCGTTAAAGCAGGCGTACTGCGTGATGTCAGGCTGCGCGGCTTCGTCCATGTTGACTTGGTATTTGCCAACGAACCATGTGATGAGGGCGTGCGTCCACTTGCCGCAACGCGCGCGCGCCACAGCACCCGCGAATTGCGTCAGCAACTGCTTGGGCAAGATATGTTGCAAGGCCACAAAGGTTTTTTCATTCATTTCGCAATTTTAGGCGGGCACAATGAAGCGCATGAGCACCCCACTTTTTGAATGCCAACACCTGGTCAAACGCTACGCCGACAACACCGTGGTGAACGATGTCTCATTCAGCATCGCCCCCGGCGAATGCTTGGGCGTCATTGGCCCCAACGGCGCAGGCAAAACCACCACCTTGCGCATGTGCCTCGGCTTGGCACAGCCCGACAGCGGCAGCATCCATGCGTTTGGCTTGTCGATGCCCAACGATGCGCTGGCCATCAAAGCACGCTTAGGCGTAGTGAGCCAGTTCGACACGCTCGACCCCGACTTCACCTGCGCCGAAAACCTCATGGTGTTTGGCCGTTACTTTGGGATGAAGAAGGCCGACATTCAAGCGCGCATTCCGCAGCTGTTGGAGTTTGCCGCGCTCACGCACAAAGCCAACGCCAAGCCTGGCGAGTTGTCGGGCGGCATGAAGCGTCGCCTCAGCTTGGCGCGCGCCCTCATCAACGATCCGGATGTGCTGCTGCTGGACGAGCCCACGACGGGCCTCGACCCACAAGCGCGTCACCTGATGTGGGAACGCTTGCAACAACTGCTGCAGCAAGGTAAATCGATTTTGCTGACCACGCATTTCATGGACGAGGCCGAGCGCTTGTGCCACCGCTTGTTGCTACTCGATCACGGCAAAAAGATTGCAGAAGGCACCCCGCGCGACTTGATCGCCCAACACCTAGAGCCCGACGTGGTGGAGGTGTATGGCAACGGCGCCTTGGCTTTGGTGAACAGCCCCATCGCCGCGTTGGCACAACGTGTGGAGACCAGCGGCGAGACCGTGTTTTTCTACACCCAAGACGCAGCGCCCTTGCTGCAAGGTTTGAGCGCACACCCAGGTCTGCGCACGCTGCACCGCCCTGCCAATTTGGAAGACTTGTTTTTGAAAATGACCGGACGCCAAATCCGTGAAGAAGGCTAAACGCGATGCACACCTATTTCCGTTTCTGGCCCGTCTTCTTGCGCAACCTCTTGGTGTGGCGCAAGCTCGCCATACCCAGCCTCGTGGCCAACATTGCCGAGCCCTTGATGTGGTTGGTCGCTTTTGGCTACGGCTTGGGCGCCTTGGTGGGCGACGTCACGTTGGGCGCCGACAAGGTGCCCTACATCTTGTTCTTGGCCAGCGGCTCCATCTGCATGAGTGCCATGAACGCCGCCACCTTTGAAGCGCTGTATTCCGCCTTCTCGCGCATGCATGTGCAAAAAACGTGGGACGGCATTCTGAACGCCCCCATGCGTTTGGACGATGTGCTGTTGGCCGAAATGCTGTGGGCGGCGTTTAAAGCCCTGTTCACCATCACCGCCATCTTGGGCGTCATGTTTGCACTGGGCATCACGCACAGCTGGAAGTTGCTGGCCGCTTGGCCGATTTTGTTGTTCGTCGGCATCACCTTCAGCTGCATCGCGTTGATCTTCAATGCCCTCGCCAAAGGCTATGACTTCTTCACGTATTACTTCACCTTGTTTTTGACGCCCATGATGTTTTTGAGTGGCGTGTTCTTTCCACGCGATCAACTGCCAGGCATCGTGCGCGACATCTCGGCCTGGTTACCGCTGACCCAAGCCATTGCCTTGGTTCGCCCACTGTTCATGGACCAGTGGCCCACCGATGTGGCACTGCATTTGGGCGTGCTCGCGGTGTACACGCTTGTCGCTTGGAAGATTGCGCTGCACTTGACGAAAAAACGCTTCAAAGCCTGATGACATGCCGCGATTCAGCGCCCCCATTTGGCCGTAGCGATCGCAACAAACGTCAGCCAATCGAAGGTCAAGCCTCGGTAACATGGAATCTTTGATTTAAACCGCTAAGGGAGTTTTCCAATGAGCATTCAAACTGTAGGCATCATAGGCGCCGGCACCATGGGCAACGGCATTGCACAGGCCTGCGCTGTGTCGGGCGTGAACGTGGTGATGGTGGACATTTCTGAGGCGGCCGTGGCCAAAGGCGTGGCCACCATTTCAGGCAGCTTAGACCGCTTGATCAAGAAAGAAAAAATCACCGAAGACGACAAAGCTGCGGCGCTGGCTCGCATCAAAGGCAGCACCCGCTACGACGACCTCAAAGACACGCAATTGGTCATCGAAGCCGCCACCGAAAACTTTGAACTCAAAGTCAAAATCTTGAAGCAAGTGGACGCCTTGCTCGATGCCAGCGTGCTGATTGCATCCAACACCTCGTCGATCTCGATCACCCAACTCGCCGCCGTGACCACACGCGCCGACCGTTTCATTGGCATGCATTTTTTCAACCCCGTGCCCATGATGGCGCTGGTTGAAATCATCCGTGGTTTGCAAACCTCTGACGCCACACACGCCGCGGTGCATGAGCTGTCGACGCGCTTGGGCAAGAGCCCCATCACGGTGAAAAACGCCCCAGGGTTTGTGGTGAACCGCATCTTGGTGCCCATGATCAACGAAGCTTTCTTTGTATTGGCAGAAGGCCTCGCCACCGCCAAAGACATCGATGCCGGCATGGTGCTGGGTTGCAACCAACCCATTGGCCCCTTGGCCTTGGCCGACATGATTGGCTTGGACGTGTGCTTGGCTGTGATGGAGGTTTACCTCAACGAATACGGCGACAGCAAATACCGTCCTTGCCCCTTGTTGAAAGAAATGGTGGCCGCCGGTCAATTGGGTCGCAAAACGGGCCGTGGCGTTTACGTCTACTGAACGAATTTTCAACGCCCTGACAAGCACCTCGCGCCATGAAACTGGCTCTGCTCTCCGATGTGCACAGCAATTTGCACGCACTTGATGCGTGCTTGCTGCATGCCCAAACACAAGGGGCAGACCGCATCGCGGTGCTGGGTGATTTGGTGGGCTACGGCGCTTTTCCGTCAGAGGTGGTGACGCGTTGCCAAGCATTGCAAGCGCAAGGCGCCATCGTGCTGCGTGGCAACCATGAGGAGTGGGTGCAACGCCACGCGGGCATGACGCCCAAGACCGATCAAACGCTGGGCGAGCAAACCGCGCAATGGACGCATGACCAGCTGTCCCCCGCTCAGCGCTTTTGGTTAGAAATCTTGCCGCTGACGGCGCACCTTGAGCAAACCTTGCTGGTGCATGCCAGCGCCGATGCGCCAGAAAAATGGCGTTACATCACCGATGAACGCATTGCCGCATTGAGCTTGGATGCCGCGTGCGCCAACCCCGAGGTGCGTTATGTGTTTGGTGGTCATGTGCACCACCCCTCGCTGTATTACCGTGGCACGGGGCGCCAGTTGATGGCGTTCAAGCCCACCGCAGGCGTGGCCATTCCGGTGCCCTCTCACCGCCGCTGGATCGCCACCGTGGGCTCGGTCGGGCAACCGCGCGATGGCAACCCACGCGCCATGTATGCGCTGTTTGACAGCACCGCGGGCAAGCTCACGTTTCACCGCGTCGCCTACGACCACATGGCGGCCGCACGCTGTGTACGCGAAGCAGGCTTGCCTGAGTTTTGTGCACGCCGCTTGGAGACGGGGCAATGAAACGCCTAGAAGTAGGCACCACCTTGGACGGCTTTTGCATTGGTGCCTGCCTGCATGCAGGCGGCATGGCGCACATTTATGAAGTGACCTACGCCGACCAACGCCCCGCTCCGTTTGCGATGGTGATGAAGGTGCCCCGCATGACGGCGGGTGACGGTGCCGAGAACATCGTGAGCTTTGAAGTCGAGCATCAAATCTTGCAGCTGTTGCAAGGCATGCATGTGCCCCGCTTTGTGGCAGCGGGCGACTTGGTGAATTTGCCTTATTTGGTGATGGAGCATGTGCCGGGCCAAACCTTGCAGCAGCGACTCGACCACTTCACGCAACAGCACACACGCCCCAGCGCCGCGGAGATCGCCCAAATTGGCGCCGCTGTCGCCCGTGCGCTGCACAGCCTGCACCAACAAAACACCTGCCACCTCGATCTCAAACCCGCCAACGTGTTGATGCATCCCGATGGCCATGCCGTGCTGCTTGACTTTGGCTTGTCTTGCCACGCGCACTACCCCGACTTGCTGGCCGAAGAGCTGCGCAAGGCCGTGGGTTCACCCGCATGGATTGCCCCCGAACAAGTGGTGGGCGTGCGGGGCGACCCACGCAGCGACATCTTTGCGCTGGGTGTCGTGCTGTATGAGTTGGCCACGGGCGAGTTGCCTTTTGGCAATCCTCAAACCGACGGTGGCATGCGCCAGCGCTTGTGGATGGACCCCAAACCGCCACGTCAGTGGCGCGCCGATGTGCCGGAGTGGCTGCAAGAAGTGGTACTGCGCTGCCTAGCCCCCGAAGCGGACCAGCGCTACCCCTCGGCAGCGCATGTGGCGTTTGATTTGGAAAACCCAGAAGCCATTCACGTGACGGCGCGTGGCCGTCAGCTGAAAGGCACGTCTTTTTGGACGCACCTCAAACGCTGGGTGAAAGCGGCAGGCATGCACTACCAACCCAGCGCCATGCCGACGCAACAGATTGACGAGGTGCCCATCGTCATGGTGGCCGTGCCACACCACGAAGCGAGTGACGCCACCCTCTATGCACTGCGCCAAGCGGTGGCACGGGTCTTGAAAAATCGTCCCGGCGCGCGGTTGACGGTGGTCACCGTGATTTCAACCAGCCAAACCAGTGCGACAGAGAGCGCCAAAAGCGAAACGTCCGTTCACCGCCAACACCTCGCCCAATTGCACCAATGGGCTCAACCGCTGGACATCGCACAGCACCCCACATCGTTCCATGTCCTAGAAGCCAACGACGTGGCCAACGCGCTGCTGCGCTACGCCGAAGGCAACCATGTGAGCATGATCGTCATGGGCGCGGCCACGCATGGTTTGCAGATGCAACGGTTTGTGACAACCGTACCGATCAAGGTAGCGATGGACGCCCCTTGCACGGTGATGTTGGTGAAACAGACGCTGCCTTTTGAGAGGCTCTGAGCGCCCGTCTCAACCCCGCATCAATCGACTTTGGCGCCCGAGGCCTTCACCACTTGCGCCCACTTCTTGTGCTCGGCATCGATGAACTTGGCAAACTCGGCGGGGGTGTTGCCGCCAGGAATCGCACCTTGAGACAACAGTTTTTCTTTGACGGCAGGCGAGTTCAGGGCCTTCGCCACTTCTTGCTGAATGCGAGACACCACCTCGGATGAAGTGCCTGCAGGGGCCAACAAACCAAACCACGAACTGGCTTCGTAGCCCTTCATGCTGGGGCCGCCAGCCTCCTCCACCGTGGGCACATCAGGCACTGCCGCGGAACGCTGGCTGCTGGTGACGGCCAAGGCTTTGAGCTTGCCAGATTTGATGTGCGGAATGGACGATGGGAGGTTGTCGTACATCACGTCCATGGAGCCCCCCAAGAGGTCGAGCAACGCGGGACCTGAACCTTTGTAGGGGAAGTGAACCATGAAGGTGCCACTCATGCTCTTGAACAACTCACCCGCCAAATGGATGGAGGTACCGTTACCGCTGGACGCCATATTGAGTTTGGCGGGGTTGGCTTTGGCATACGCGATGAAGTCGGCCACGGTGTTGATGTTGCGCGCTTTCGCGGTCTCGGCGTTGACCACCATCACGTTAGGCACACCGGCCACCACGGTGATGGGCGCGAAGTCTTTGATGGGGTCAAACGGCAACTTGTTGTAAAGCGCGCGGTTGATGCCGTGCGTGCCGACCGTGCCCATGAGCAAGGTGTAACCATCGTTGGCAGATTTGGCCACGATGTCGGCGCCGAGGTTGCCACCTGCGCCCGCCTTGTTATCCACAAAGAAAGTTTGACCAAATGCTTTGGACAACTCCGGTGCCATGGCGCGGGCCAAGATGTCCGTGGTGCCGCCTGGGGCAAAAGGCACCACGATGCGCACAGGCTTGGCGGGCCAAGCTTGCGCTTGGGCGTGCACACCTGTCAACGCAGCCGCACTCAACACAGCCGCTTGAAGGCTCAATTGCAATAAATTTCGGCGTAAAAACATACGGTCTCCTGATTTGATTTTCTGGGGTGATGATGCCACCGCATGCATGCGGATTCGGTCACCTATGTGAAAGCGGGTGAAGTGATTACCCCTAATAAAAAAGCCACCCGTAGGTGGCTTCTTTATCAGTCTGCGTAAACGCCAGCAGCCTGAATGACGGGCCCCCATTTGGCGATTTCTGAAGCCACAAATTTCTTGTGCTCCGCAGGATCGGTGCGCTTGTCGGTCACGACAACTGCGCCCAAACCTTGTTGCTTTTTGATGAACTCAGGGTCCTTCAACGCAGCTTTCAATGCGGTGTTCAGCTTGGCCGTCACATCGGCCGGTGTGCCTTTGGGTGCATACAAACCGTGCCAAATGCTGACTTCAAAGCCTTTGAGGCCTGACTCATCCAACGTGGGCAAATGCTTCAGAGCGGGCGTACTCAAGCGCTTGAGCGACGTGACCGCAAACGCCTTGACCGTCTTGCCTTCGATTTGGCTGGTGGTGTTGGTGGTTTGGTCGCACAACAAGTCAATCTGGCCACCCATCAAGTCGTTCATGGCGGGTGCTGTGCCTTTGTAGGGCACGGTGGTCATGTCGATTTTGAGGGCGCTTTGGAACAACAAACCGCACAGGTGCGATGCAGCCCCCAAACCGGCATTGCCCAAATTGACCGAGCTTTTGTTTTTCTCAATCCAAGCGGCCAACTCTTTGTACGTGTTGGCGGGCAAGGTGGGACGACCAATCAGGGTCATGGGCACGTCGTTGACCATGCCCAAGTACTCAAAGTCTTCCAAGGTGTTGTAAGGCATCTTGCGGTACAGCGCAGGCGATGTCGCCATGCCGATGTGGTGCAAAAAGATGGTGTGCCCGTCTTGCGGCGCCTTGGCCACTTTGTTGGCACCGATGGTGCCGCCAGCGCCCGCCACGTTTTCAACGACCACGTTAGCGCCCAAAGGCTTGCGCATGGCTTCGGCCAAATCGCGTGCCACGCGATCCGTAGGACCTCCGGCAGTGAAAGGCACCACGATGGTGACCGGCTTGTCTTTGATCGGGAAATCTGCGGCTTGTGTGCCAGTGATTGCGGCAAAAGCCAGCAGGCTCAGGGTAAACAGTTTTTTCATGGAAGCCTCTTCTGATTGAAGCCCCATACTAAAGCACTATTGACAGTTTTGAGATTTCGGTAATTACGTAGGGACTTGCATTGATCAACATCAATTAAAATCCTCTGCGTTTTTTATTGATACGTTCGCGCGTCTTCAATGACCTTGCCGTCATTGGGCAAACTACCGACGGCCACCAAAGTGACCTCCGCGCGCAGCTTGGTGATGTCGCGCACGGCATCTCCAATTTTTTGCACCAAGCCCTCGGTCTCTGCGGCTTCGACATTCAAACGCATTTGATCGTTGGCCATCTCGCCGGTGACAACGAGTCGGGCACGCGCGATTTCAGGGAAACGCTTGACCACCTCAGCCACTTGGCCGGGGTGCACAAACATGCCACGCACTTTGGTGGTTTGATCGGCGCGGCCCATCCAACCTTTGATGCGCACGTTCGTGCGGCCTGTGGGACATGGGCCTGGCAACACGGCTGACAAATCGCCTGTGCCAAAGCGGATCAGCGGGTAATCGGGGTTGAGCGATGTCACCACCAACTCGCCGACTTCACCTTCCGGCACCGGATCGCCCGTGCCGGGGCGCACGATCTCTACAATCACGCCCTCATCCAACACCAAGCCTTCGCGCGCCTCGGTTTCGTACGCAATCAAGCCGAGGTCTGCCGTGGCATAGCACTGATAACCAGCAATGCCACGCGCCGCCAACCAGTCGCGCAAGCTAGGTGGAAAAGCTTCGCCAGACACCAGTGCCTTTTTAACGCTCGGCAAAGCCACGCCCATCTCGGCCGCTTTTTCCACAATGATTTTCAAGAAGCTGGGCGTGCCGATGTAGCCCGCTGGCTTCAATTCGGCCATCGCGCCCACCTGCTGCTCGGTTTGGCCGGTGCCTCCCGCAAAGACCGTACAGCCCATGGCATGCGCCCCCGTTTCCATCATCGAGCCCGCGGGCGTGAAGTGGTAACTGAAGCAGTTGTGAATCAGCTCATTGGGGCGAAAGCCTGCCGCGTGAATGGCACGGGCCATGCGCCAGTAATCAGGACGTGCGCCTTCAGGCTCGTAAATGGTGCCGGGGCTGGCAAACACGCGCGGCATGGCTTTGCCAAAACCAATCGCAGCGAAGCCTCCAAACACGTTGGTGGCGCGCTGGGCCTGCTGTTGCGCCAGCAGTTCGTATTTTCGAATAACAGGCAGCTTGGCCAAGGCGGATCGGCTATTGACACTGGCCGCATCAATGCCCGCCAAAGAGGCCGTGAAAGCCGGTGAGTTTTTTTGCGCATGCGCCACCTGCTGAGGCAAGGCGGCCATCAGGGCGGCTTCGCGTTCAGCGGGGTTGCGGGTTTCGAGGGTGTCGTAGTGTGAAGGGGTCGTCATGACTTGCATTCAAGGTGTGTGAATTGACGTATGACGTTAAGCCAACCAACGCTTGCGGCGCTTGTAGCTCTTGGCATCTTTGAAGCTCTTGCGTTCGCCGCCGCCCATGCCGAGGTAGAACTCTTTCACGTCTTCGTTGTTGGCCAAGTCAGACGCGGCACCGTCCATCACGATGCGGCCCGACTCCATGATGTAGCCGTAGTCGGCGTACTTCAAAGCCATGTTGGTGTTTTGCTCAGCAATGAGGAAGGTGACTTTTTCTTTGTCGTTCAAGTCTTTGACGATGTTGAACACCTCTTCCACGATCTGCGGTGCCAAGCCCATCGAGGGCTCATCCAGCAACACCATGTTGGGGTTGGCCATGATGGCGCGACCAATCGCGCACATTTGCTGCTCGCCGCCCGAGGTGTAGGCAGCCTGAGACGTGCGACGTGTTTTCAAACGCGGGAAGTAGTTGTAGACCTTCTCCAAGTTGGCGGCGATTTCGCCTTTGTCGCTGCGGGTGTAGCTGCCCGTGAGCAAGTTTTCTTCGATGGTCAAGTGGGCAAAACAGTGACGCCCTTCCATCACCTGCACCACCCCGCGCTGCACCAAATCAGCAGGCGTGAGGTTTTCAATGCGCTCGCCGCGAAACTCGATGCTGCCTTTGGTCACCGCACCGCGCTCGCCTTGCAGCAAGTTAGAAATGGCGCGCAAGGTGGTGGTCTTGCCCGCACCGTTACCGCCCAACAAAGAGACGATGCTGCCTTCTGGCACTTGCAGCGAAACGCCTTTCAAAACCAAGATCACATGGTTGTAAATGACCTCGATGCCGTTGACGTTGAGAACGATGTTGTTGGCGCTCATAACTTACCTTGCTAAAAAAACGTTGCTGGTTGAACCAAACCTCAAACCCAACCTTGGCGGGTGAACCTGAGGTTTAGCGGCTCGTAAGAGCCACCAAACGATCAGCCACACGGGCTGATCTGCGTCAGATTAAGACTGGCAGTCTGCAGGTGTGCGACGTGTCAGTTTTTTCTCTGCGGCGTACTTGTCAGCGAACTGCTTGACCAAAGGCTTGATGATGGACTCATCGGCCTCCACCCAATCAGAGCTGTAGACCCACTTCTTGCCGTCCCATGTGTGCAGACGCGCAGAGCGTGAACCTTCGTGGTCCAAGCAAGAGGTGCTGATTGGCTTCATCACGGTGCCTAAGCCCAATTTATCGAGGGCCTTTTGGTCCAGGGCCAAGTTCTCCAAGCCCCAACGAATTTGCTCGCCGTTCATGACTTTGCCTTTGCCAAAACGCTCTTGCGCACGACGAACACCTTCCACAGCCAAAGCGGCGCTGACCAAGCCACGGTTGTAAAGCGTGGTACCGACTTCCTCAACAGGGCCAGTGCCTTGCTTTTTGCCGTGAACAATGTTTTTGATATCGTTCATGACTTTGCCGCCTTCGCCTGTGGCGACCAAGCCGTTGTAGCCCTTGGCAGCTTCACCCACGTCTTTGACGTCGGGTTCAGCAGCGGACCACCACACGCCATACATTTTTTCGCGCGGGTAGCCGGTGGCCACAGCTTCTTTCAAAGCGGCAGAGTTCATGACGCCCCAGCCCCACAACAACACGTAGTCGGGACGGGCTTGACGCACTTGCAACCAGGTGGCTTTTTGCTCCACGCCAGGCGCGGTCACGGGCAAGAGTTGCAAGTCGAAACCTTGCATCTTGGCGCGCTCTTGCAACAGAGGAATAGGCTCTTTGCCGAACGGGCTGTCGTGATACACCAAGGCAATCTTCTTGCCCTTGATGTTGCCGCCTTCTTTTTTGGTGATCAGCTGCATGATGATGTCAGCACCCGACCAATACGTGCCTTGCAAGGGAAAATTCCACTTGAACACTTGACCATCGCTGGACTCTGAACGGCCATAGCCGCCAGTAATCAGTGGGTTTTTGTCTGACGGTGCTTTCTCGGTCAAGGCGAAGGTAATGCCGGTGGACAAGGGCTGGAACACCGCGCCTTGTGATTTGCCTTTCAGTCGCTCGTAACACTCCACACCACGGTCTGTGGCGTAAGCGGTGTCGCACTCTTCATACGTGATCTTGACGCCGTTGATGCCGCCATCGCGCGCGTTGATCAACTTCAAGTAGTCCACATAGGCGTTACCCCATGGCACACCGTTGGGTGCATAGGCGCCTGTGCGGTAAGGCAGCACCGGGAAGAACTGCTCTTTGGCTTGCGCCTGAGCGGATGTGGTGACCAAGGCGCTGGTCATGCCTGTGGCAGCCACGGCAACAGCCAACATGAGGGAACGAATTTTCATTTTGAAGTCTCCTTAGAAAAATTTATGCAAACACCAGAAAAACAAATCAGTGTGGGAAAGGCCACAAGCGCAGTTTTTGCTTGCCCATGCTCCACAACTTGGCCAAGCCGTGCGGCTCGACGATCAAGAACCAAACAATCAAGGCACCGAAGATCATTTGCTCAGCATGTGTGAGCGCGGCGGTGCTGACGGGGATGCCGACCAAGTCACCCAACCAAGGCAAGGCGTGGTTGATGATGACGGGAAGAATCACGATGAAGCCCGCGCCAAAGAAGCTGCCCATGATGGAGCCCATGCCGCCCAAGATGACCATGAACAACAGCTGGAACGAACGGTCCACCGAGAACGCCGCAGGCTCCCAAGAACCGAGGTAAACAAAAGCCCACAAAGCGCCAGCCACCCCCACGATGAACGAGCTCACCGCAAAGGCGCTGAGCTTGGCGTACATGGGGCGAATGCCGATCACAGCAGCGGCCACGTCCATGTCGCGAATGGCCATCCACTCGCGGCCAATGGCGCCACGCACCAAGTTTTTGGCCAATAAACCAAACACCACCAAGAAGCTCAAGCAGAAGATGTACTTCTCAAACGGCGTGTTGATGGAGAAACCAAACACCTGCAAGTCAGACACCGAAGCCGTGCCCGATGCCGAGTCGTTGGTGAACCACTTGATACGCAAGAACGCCCAGTCGCAAAAGAACTGCGCCGCCAGCGTGGCCACGGCCAAATACAAGCCCTTCACCCGCAAACTGGGAATGCCAAAGAACATACCGACCAAGGTGGCAAAAAAGCCGCCCATCAGCACCGCCACGATAAGCGGCATGCCGTCGATGCGCACAAAGAAGTTGTAGGCCGCGTAGGCACCCACCGCCATGAAGGCCCCTGAGCCCAGAGAGATCTGGCCGCAATAGCCCACCAAAATGTTCACGCCCAAAGCGGCAAGCGACAAGATGAGGAAGGGAATCAAAATCGCACGCAGCATGTATTCGTCTGCGAGCATGGGCACGCCAATGAAGGCGAAGGCGATGAGCAGCAACACGCCAATGCGGTCTTGCGTGATCGGGAAGATCTGTTGATCTGCCTTGTACGTCGTTTTGAATTGACCGTTTTCTCTGTAAAACATGATTCTTTTCCTTACACGCGGTCGATGATTTTTTCGCCAAACAAGCCTTGCGGACGCACCAACAAGAAGCCCAAGGCCAAGACGTAGGCGAACCAAATTTCAATCCCGCCGCCCACATAGGGGCCGAGGAACACTTCAGACAATTTCTCGCCCACGCCAATGATCAAGCCGCCGATGATGGCGCCGGGCACCGAAGTCAAGCCGCCCAAAATCACCACAGGCAACGCACGCAAAGCCACCGTGGAGAGCGAAAACTGCACGCCAAGTTTGGAGCCCCAAATCATGCCGGCCACCAACGCCACCACACCGGCCACGCACCAAACGATGACCCAAATGCGGTTGAGTGGAATGCCAATGGATTGGGCCGCTTGGTGGTCATCCGCCACCGCACGCAGTGCACGACCGGTGGTTGTTTTTTGGAAAAACACACTGAGCAAAGCCACCAAACCAGCGGCAATGAAAGCCGCCACCAAGTCTTCTTGGTTGATCATGATGCCGCCATCAAAGGTGGACTCCATCAGCATCCAAGGTTCTTTGGGCATGCCCACATCGATCTTGTAAATGTCGCTGCCGAAGATGGACTGGCCCAAGCCATCGAGGAAGTAGGTGATGCCCAAGGTGGCCATCAACAAAGTGGTGCCTTCTTGGTTGACCAAGTGACGCAAAACCAAGAACTCAATCACCCAAGCCACGACAAACATCACCGCCGCGGCGCCAGCAAAAGCCAACAGGTTGACGAGTACAAAGTTGTCGATCCCCGTCAGCGCTGGAATCCATTCGCCAAAGCGGGCCATGGCCAACGCAGCAAACAGCACCATCGCGCCTTGGGCGAAGTTAAAGACACCCGAGGCCTTGTAAATCAGCACAAAGCCGAGGGCCACCAACGAATACAACATGCCAGCCATCAGGCCGCCAAAGAGGGTTTCAAGAAAAAATGCCATGTTCTTGTCCTTAGTGAGAAGTGCCGAGGTAGGCGCTGATGACCTCCTCGTTATTGCGCACCTCATCGGGGGTGCCGTCGCCGATCTTCTTGCCGTAGTCGAGCACGACGACGCGATCAGAAATATCCATCACCACGCCCATGTCGTGTTCGATCAACACGATGGTGGTGCCGAACTCGTCGTTCACGTCCAAGATGAAGCGACACATGTCTTGCTTCTCTTCCACGTTCATACCGGCCATGGGCTCGTCGAGCAACAACACTTGCGGCTCGAGTGCCAACGCACGCCCCAAGTCGACACGTTTTTGCAAGCCATAAGGCAGTTGACCCACGGGTGTTTTGCGGAAGGCTTGAATTTCCAAGAAGTCGATGATGCGCTCGACCTTTTCGCGGTGCGCCATTTCTTCTTGTTCAGCAGGACCGATGCGCAAGGCTTGCATGAAGATGTTGCTCTTCATCCGCAGGTTGCGACCGGTCATGATGTTGTCGAGCACGCTCATGCCTTTGAACAAGGCCAAGTTTTGAAAGGTGCGTGCAATGCCCATGGTCGCCACTTGGTGGCTGTCCATGTGGCCGAAGGTTTCACCACGGAAGGTGATGGAGCCCTCTTGCGGCGCATACACACCGTTGATGCAGTTGAGCATGGAGCTCTTGCCCGCCCCGTTGGGGCCAATGATGGCGCGCACTTCGTGCTCTTTGACGTTGAACGAAATGTCGGTCAAGGCTTTCACGCCACCGAAGCGCAGGCTGATGTTTTTGACGTCGAGGATGACGTCGCCGATTTTTTTGCTCATGCTGCTTTCCCCACAGGCGCGAAGGTTTTGGCGTCAGACAACTTGAGCGTGGCGCTCACGCTGCCGGTGCGGCCGTCTTCAAACTTCACCACGGTTTCAATGAATTGCTCGGTCGCACCGTTGTACAGGGCGCCGACCAAGGCGTCGTATTTTTCGGCGATGAAGCCGCGACGCACTTTGTTGGTACGGGTGAGTTCACCATCGTCCGCATCGAGTTCTTTGTGCAACACGAGGAAGCGGCTCACTTGGCTACCGGCCAACAGTTCGTCAGCGGCCAAATCAGCGTTGACCTTTTCGACACACTCTTTGATCAGACCGTACACCTCGGGCTTTTGCGCCAAATCGGTGTAGCCCGCGTAGGGCAAGTTGCGGCGCTCCGCCCAGTTGCCCACGGCATCAAAGTCGATGTTGATCATCACGCACACTTTTTCGCGTTGGTCGCCATAGGCCACCACTTCTTTGATGTGCGGGAAGAACTTGAGTTTGTTCTCGACGTACTTAGGTGCAAACATGGCGCCGTCGTTGGCACCGCCTTTGATGCGGCCCACGTCTTTAACGCGGTCAATGATCTTCAAATGGCCATGGGCATCCAAGAAGCCGGCATCGCTGGTGTGGTACCAGCCGTCTGCGGTCAGCACTTCGGCGGTGGCGGCGTCGTTCTTGTAATAGCCTTTGAGCAAGCCAGGCGACTTGACCAAGATTTCACCGTTGTCGGCGACCTTGATTTCCACGCCAGCGCAAGGCACACCCACAGTGTCAGCACGCGCTTCGTGGTCGGGCTGCAAGCAGACGAACACGGCGGTTTCGGTGGAGCCATACAGCTGCTTCAAGTTCACGCCGATGGAGCGGTAGAAGCTGAACAAATCTGGACCAATCGCTTCACCCGCGGTGTAGGCCACGCGCACGCGGCTCATGCCAAGGTTGTTGCGCAGCGGCCCGTACACAAAGAAGTTGCCCAAGGTGTAGAGCAAACCACCCAGCAAGCCAATCGATTGGCCAGCCATTTTGGTGGGGCCATATTTGCGAGCCACATCCATGAAGTAATGGAACATGCCGCGCTTGATGGCTCCGGCGTCTTCCATGCGAATCATCACGCTGGTGAGCAAGCCTTCAAACACGCGGGGTGGCGCGAAGTAATAAGTGGGGCCGACTTCTTTCAAGTCGATGGTGACGGTGGCGGCAGATTCGGGGCAATTCACCACATAGCCGCAATACAACCACTGCGCGTAGCTGAAGATGTTTTGACCAATCCATGCGGGTGGCAAATAGGCCAACACGTCTTCTTCAGACGTGAGCTTGTCAAACTTCGCACCGGCTTCGGCACGGTTGATCAATGAGTCATGCGTGTGAACCACGCCTTTGGGATTTCCCGTGGTGCCAGAGGTAAAGAACATGGCGCCCACATCCTTCGCGTTGGCCTTCTCCACCTCGGCACGGAAGAACGCGGGATGTTGCTTGGCATACACCTCACCTGCGGCCAACAATTCATCGAGCGACGCCAAGCCAGGCTCGTCGTACTTGCGCAGACCACGCGGATCATCAAAAAAGACATGTGCAATTTGTGGGCATTGCTCGCGAATCTCGAGCAACTTGTCGACCTGCTCTTGGTCTTCCACCACGCAGAAACGCACTTCGGCATTGTTGAGGGGGAACACGCATTCGGGGCCTGCTGCGTCTTGGTACAAAGGAATGGGAATCGCGCCCAAAGACTGGGCAGCCAACATGGTGGCGTACAAGCGAGGGCGGTTAGAGCCCACCACCACCAAGTGCTCACCACGGGTCAACCCCGCTTGGTGCAAGCCGCACGCCATGTGCTCCACCAAATGCGCCATGTCAGCCCACGTGGTGGTTTGCCAAATGCCGTATTCCTTTTCGCGCATGGCGGGCGCCTCAGGGCGCTCGCTGGCATGCTGGAGTAACAGTCGGGGGAACGTGGTCTGCATTCCGAGTCCTTGTTCAAGTGTTCTATGTCGACGAATGTGGCTGTCTCGTTTGAGACGAGATCATCCTGTTGGGCGCGATCGTAGGACTATGTTTGACGCCAAGTTGTCGTTTCGACGACAATTTAGGGTAGACACCTACAAGGACTTACCCGAGTCTTACCTCTCAAAAAGACATTAATTACTTAGGACTGCTATGGCGACAGAATCCAGTGTTTTTCAGCGACGTCGCGCGCCCAGCGTGGCTGAAACCAACCAAATTCCTTGGCTGGCTTTGCTCACGTCGGACGAACGTGCGCGCATCACACCTCAGTTGGTGGTGAGTGACCCGATGCCTGGTGATTACGTGTGCCGCATGGGCCGCTCAGCGACGTTCTGGTTTGGCGTGATCGAAGGTTTGCTGAAGATGAGCACCGACAGCGCGAGCGGTCGCACCATCACGTACACCGGCGTGCCGCCGGGCGGATGGTTTGGCGAAGGCACGGCCATCAAACGTGAGCCCTACCGTTACAACATCATGGCACTGCGCCGCAGCGTGGTGGCAGGGCTGCCCATCGACACCTTCCATTGGCTGCTCGACAACTCGATTGGCTTTAACCGTTTTGTGATGAACCAACTCAACGAACGCTTGGCGCAGTTCATCGAAGCGCGTGAGATTGACCGCTCGAACAGCCCCGATGTGCGCGTGGCGCGTAACTTGGCAGCGCTGTTTAACCCGACCTTGTTCCCTGGCGTGGGCGAGATGTTGCGCATCACCCAACAAGAGCTGGCGTATTTGGTGGGACTGTCACGCCAGCGCGTGAATGTGGCGCTCAACACACTGCAAGAGCAAGGCGCGATTCGCATTGAGTACGGCGGCATGCGCGTGCTTGACTTGACCGCCCTACGCGCCTACGGCACAACGACCTGAGCGGCAAATGCTGGGCCGCCACTCGTTAAACTCATCGCCTTACTTGCACCGCTTATGTCAGACACATCTCAAGACCTCACACGACTCAACAAACGCATGGCCGAACTTGGGCTTTGCTCACGCCGCGAGGCCGACGCGTGGATTGAGCAAGGCTGGGTCTTGGTCAATGGCCGCCCTGCTGAAATGGGCGTGAAAGTTGGCCCGAATGATCGCGTGGAAATTGACCCACGCGCCAAAGGCCATCAAGAAACGCAAGTGACCATCCTGCTGCACAAGCCCATGGGCTATGTGAGCGGCCAAGCCGAGGACGGCCACGAACCCGCCATCACACTGATCCATGGCCGCAGCCACTGGCGCGAAGACACCTCGAAAAACCGCATTCAACCCTCGCAACTGCGCGGCTTGGCCCCTGCCGGTCGCTTGGACATCGACTCGGTGGGCTTGCTGGTGTTGACGCAAGACGGCCGCGTGGCCCGCCAGTTGATTGGCGAAGACAGCCACATGGAAAAAGAATACTTGGTACGCGTGACCTACCAAGGCGAAGCCCTGAATGTGCAAAAAGTATTTCCACGCGAGCAACTGGCCAGCCTGCGCCATGGCCTGAGCCTAGACGGCAAGCCCTTGAAGCCGGCCCAAGTGGAATGGCAAAACCCCGAGCAACTGCGCTTTGTATTGACCGAAGGCAAGAAGCGCCAAATTCGCCGCATGTGCGAGCAAGTGGGCTTGCTGGTGGTGGGGCTCAAGCGCATCCGCATGGGGCGCGTGGTACTGGGGAATTTGCCTGTGGGACAGTGGCGCTATTTAGGCGCCCACGAACGGTTCTGAGCGAGGCGAAGCGCTCTCTTTTGCGGACTCTTGAAATTTTGGCCAATGCCCCACATCTCGGGGCGTTGTTTTTTGTAATTTAGTTTTTGAAACCATGACCAAACAAACCCATTCCTTCCAAGCCGAAGTCTCGCAGCTGCTGCACCTTGTCACGCACTCGCTGTATTCCAACAAAGAAATCTTCTTGCGCGAATTGGTGTCTAACGCCTCTGACGCCTGCGACAAGTTGCGCTACGAAGGCCTTAACAACGATGCGTTGTTTGAAGGCAACGCCGACCTCGAAGTGCGTGTGAGCTTTGACAAAGATGCCCGTACCCTGACCATTGCCGATAACGGCATTGGCATGAGCCAAGAAGAAGCCATTGCCCACCTCGGCACGATCGCCAAGAGCGGCACGCGCGAGTTCATGGGCAAGCTCAGCGGCGATCAAAAAACCGATGCCAAAGACCAAGGCGCGTTGATTGGCCAGTTTGGTGTGGGCTTTTACTCGGGCTACATCGTGGCGGACAGCATCACGGTCGAGTCACGCCGTGCAGGCTTGAAGGCCGAGGAAGGCGTGCGCTGGAGCAGCACGGGCACGGGCGACTTTGAGGTGGAGACCATCACCCAAGCCGAGCGCGGCACCAAGATCATCTTGCACCTGCGTGACGATGCCGAGGAATACCTGAGCGCATGGAAGCTCAAGTCGGTCATCAACAAATACTCAGACCACATCTCTTTGCCCATCCGCATGCGCAAGGAAGAGTGGAAAGAGGGCGAGAACGACCAACCCGGCGAAATGGTGCTGACCGATGAGTGGGAAACCGTCAACCAAGCCAACGCCCTGTGGGCACGCCCCAAGAAAGACGTGACCGCCGAGCAACACGCCGAGTTTTACAAACACATCAGCCACGATTTTGAGCCACCTTTGGCTTGGAGCCACAACCGCGTAGAAGGCAGTACCGAGTACACCCAGTTGCTGTACATCCCTGGTAAAGCGCCGATGGACTTGTTCAACCGCGACAAAAAAGCGGGCTTGAAGCTGTATGTCAAACGCGTGTTCATCATGGACGATGCCGAAGCCTTGATGCCCTCTTATCTGCGTTTCATCAAAGGCGTGGTGGATTCGGCCGATTTGCCACTGAACGTGAGCCGCGAGTTGCTGCAAGAAAGCCGTGACGTCAAAGCCATTCGCGAAGGCAACACACGCCGTGTGTTGGCCGTGCTGGAGGACTTGGCCAAGTACGACAAAGCCCCCGTCGCAGGCGATGACGGTGTTACTGATGTACTCAGCGACGAAGACAAAGCCAAGCAAGGCAAATACAGCCAGTTCTACGCCGAGTTTGGTGCAGTGCTGAAAGAAGGTTTGGGCGAAGACTTTGCCAACAAAGACAAACTGGCCAAACTGCTGCGCTTTGCCAGTACCAGCTCGGACAGCGTGAGCGTGTCATTCGCCGACTACAAGGCGCGCATGAAAGAAGGCCAAGAGGCCATCTACTACATCACCGCTGACACCTTGGCGGCGGCCAAGAACAGCCCTCAACTGGAAGTGTTCCGTAAAAAGGGCATCGAAGTGTTGTTGATGACCGACCGCGTGGACGAATGGGCTCTGAACTTCTTGCAAGAGTTCGATGGCACACCGCTGCAGTCTGTCGCCAAAGGTGCCGTGGACTTGGGCTCACTCCAAGACGAAGCGGAGAAGAAGGCGGCAGAGGATGCGGCAGAAGCATTCAAGCCCGTCTTGGCCAAGCTCAAAGAAGCGCTGAAAGACAAAGCCGACGACGTGCGCGTGACCACCCGCTTGGTGGATTCGCCCGCTTGTTTGGTGGTGAAAGACCACGGCATGTCCATGCAACTGGCACGCATGCTCAAGCAAGCGGGTCAACAAGCGCCTGAGATGAAGCCCGTGCTGGAAGTCAATGCGGACCATGCCTTGGTGAAAAAACTCAGCGCAGATGCCAACCCCAACTTCAACGATTTGGCCCACATCTTGTTTGACCAAGCGCTGTTGGCTGAAGGCGGCTTGCCTGAAGACCCTGCCGCCTATGTGAAACGGGTGAACGCACTCTTGGTGTAAAACATAGTCCATGGCACACATGGACCTCCCTCACCCCGCGTCAGTTGACGCAGTCAAGGCCAACACACGCGTGTTGGCCTTTGACATTTTTGGCACGGTTGTCGATTGGCACGGCAGCATTGTTCGGGAGGTGCAAGCGCTCTACCCGTCTGTCGATGCCAACGCATTTGCGTTGGCTTGGCGTGCTGGCTACCAACCCGCCATGGCACGCGTGCGCTCGGGCGAGCTGGGCTGGACCCGCATTGACGAGCTACACCGCTTGATTCTGGAGACCTTGCTCCCGCAGTTTGGTTTGACACATTTGAGCGAGGCGCAACGTGTGCACCTCAACCGCGTCTGGCATCGCTTAGAGGCATGGCCCGACAGCGTGGCGGGACTTCAACGACTCAAAACCAAATTCACCCTTTGCACACTGTCTAACGGCAACCTTGGGCTTCTGACCAACATGGCCAAACGCGCGGGACTGCCTTGGGACTGTGTGCTGTCAGCGGAAGTCTTTAGGGCTTACAAGCCAGACCCAGCCACGTACCTTGGCGTCGCCCAAGTGTTCGACCTGCAGGCGCATGAAGTCATGCTGTGCGCCGCGCACCATGATGATTTAGCGGCGGCGCGTGCATGCGGCTTGCTCTCGGCCTACATTGAACGGCCCCTCGAGTTTGGTGCCACGCAGCCCAAGGACGTTTCACCGCAGCGCGGCAACGATCTGCATGCACGCGACATGCATGCACTGGCCGATTTACTGGGTTGCTAAACGTAGAGCGGCTCTTCTTGCATGGCTTCACACTGCTCAACCAGCATGTGCGTTTGCCCCGCCCAATAGTCGCTGCTGCCAAACCATGAGAAGTGCTGTACGAATGCCGGATCGTCTTTGCGACGCGCGAGCCACGCGCTGTAATGGATCAAACGCAAGGTACGCAGGGGCTCAATCAACGCCAATTCATGGCGATTGAGTTCACGCATTTGCTCGTATCCATCGAGCAGCATAGACAACTGCAACGTACGCTCCTTGCGTTCGCCGCTGAGCAGCATCCAGAGGTCTTGTATGGCAGGCCCCATGCGCGCATCGTCTAAGTCCACAAAGTGCGGACCGCCATTCGGCAAATCTGTGGGGGTCCACAAGATGTTGCCGGGGTGGCAGTCACCATGCAAACGGATGTGATGTGCAGGGTGTTGGGCAAATTTTTGTGTCGCGATGTCGATGGCTTGGTTGCATGCCGCCAACCATTCTGTTTGCTGGTCCATCGGAATGGTCTGTTGCGCGATCAACCAATCGCGTGATTCCACGGCAAATGCGTGCACGTTCAATGTAGGCCGCGTTGCGAAGTTGCGCTGCGCGCCCACGTTGTGAATGCGTGCGATAAAGCGCCCAATCCACTCCAACACCTCGGCATCGTCGAGCTCGGGCATGCGCCCCCCGCGACGCGGACTCACGCTATAGGCAAAGCCGCGGGTGTGATGCAAAGTTTTACCTTGCAACGTCAGCGGTCCCACCAAAGGCACTTCTTCGGCCATCAACTCTGCGGCAAAACTGTGCTCTTCCAAGATCTGCGCATCGGTCCAGCGCTCAGGCCGATAAAACTTGGCGACAACCGCGCTGTTGTCGTCCAACATGACTTGGTAGACGCGGTTTTCATACGAGCTCAAAGCGGTCAATCGCCCGTCCACGGCAAGTCCAAGATCAGAAAGCGCATCCAGCACGACGTCTGGTGTCAGGGCGTCATAGGCATGCGGCATCCGCACCTCATCAAACACCCCAAACCACCTCTACGTGAGCGGCTTGGGCACGCTTGAGCATGTCGATGAAGGGCGTTGCACGCTGCCTTAACGACACATGGCGAGCCGGTTCATCCTTAGAGTTGCTGGCATCTGTGGCGTCTTCGCTCTTGGCGTGTTCTGCGGCCAACCTTTTGGCCTCTGCTTTGGCTAACTCTTCGGCTTGAATGGCGTCATGCAGCCGTTGGATCGCCATTGCCATCTCATCGGGTAACACAATGCCTTGGGCACCAGACTCTTTACCAATCAGGGACAAGATTTGTCGCGCATGTGGCTCGAGCATGATCAAGTCACTGGTTTCTTTGGATTTAAATTTGTACAGCATCGTTGCATTGTGCGCTGTTGAATCTAACGATCACCGTGTTTTTTCGAGCGCTGCATGAAAGGCGCTTGGATTTTCAAACTGCACCCAGTGCCCCGCATCTGGGATGACTTGGAACGTCGTGAGGGTATGCAACACGTCTGGCACACGCGCGAGCGTGTTCACGTACAAAGCATCTTCTGCGCCCCAAATGCCATGAACAGGACACATCCACTGTGTTTGGACTTTGGCCAACACATCGGTACGTGCAATACGTCGACGGCGCATGCGGTCTCGATCCACATTGTGCATCTGTAAATCGATGAGGTCTTCGGTCACACACTTAGGACTGGCTAACATCATCGCGTTTAAGTTGTGCCGATGCACTGCGCGACGCTGTGCATCCGTCATAGAGTCCAACATGCCGCGCATTGGCAAGTTCTCAACCATCAACCCTAAGCCCGGCACACCCACCAAAACCAAATTAGACACCAAGTCGGGATATTGCGCCGCCATTAATCCCGCCGTCATGCCCCCAAAAGAGAAGCCGACAACATCAACGGCTTTTTGGTGAAATGTTTCCGACAATATTTGAGCCACATAGGGCACCAAATCATCGGCATCTTTCACATGACTTGGCAATGCAGAGTCTCCAAAGCCTGGCATATCTAATGCCCAGACTTCACGATCTTGTGAAAGAGTCAACACATTATTGACCCAATGTGTCCAGCTGCCAGAGCCGCCATGCAAGAGCACGCATGGCTTGGTTTTGGCCCCGTGCGTTGGTCGCCACACATGCCAGACCAGAAGCCCCCACGGCATGGTCATCTCAATGCGCTGGGCATGGGCAAGTACGGTTTGAACAAGTGACATACGTTCAGACAAAGAAAAACGCCCACTGTGAAGTGGGCGTTTTAAAGTGGTTGCGCGAGTAGGATTTGAACCTACGACCTTTGGGTTATGAGCCCAACGAGCTACCAGGCTGCTCCATCGCGCGTCAAGAGGATTAGTATAACCTATTAAGCTGCTGTATCAGTAGAAACTTCAGAATCATTTTCTGAACGCTCCACCAATTCAACGAAAGCCATGGGCGCATTGTCACCAACGCGGAAACCCATTTTCAAAATACGTGTGTAGCCACCTGGACGTGCGTTGAAGCGTGGGCCCAACACATCGAACAATTTGACAACGCTGTCGCGATCGCGCAAACGGTCAAATGCCAAACGACGGTTAGCCACTGTTGGCACTTTGGCCAAAGTGATCATGGGCTCGATGACGCGACGCAGTTCTTTTGCTTTTGGCAATGTGGTTTTGATGGCCTCGTGCTCAATGAGCGAGTTCATCATGTTACGCAACATAGCCAAGCGGTGTGAGCTGGTGCGGTTGAGTTTGCGAAGTCCGTGTCCGTGACGCATTTTAAATTTCCTTAAGTTATTTTACCGGCCGCCGTATCAGGTACGGCCAGGGGACGTGATGTCAATGAATATTTTAAATCAACGGCGCTCTAAGCCTGCAGGTGGCCAGCTCTCGAGCTTCATGCCCAAGGTTAAACCACGTGAAGCCAGAACTTCTTTGATTTCGTTGAGAGATTTACGACCCAAGTTAGGCGTCTTCAACAGCTCATTTTCGCTACGTTGGATCAAATCGCCAATGTAGTAAATGTTTTCTGCTTTGAGGCAGTTGGCAGAACGAACGGTGAGCTCGAGCTCGTCAACTGGACGCAACAAGATGGGATCGAAGTTTTGTGTATTGCCCGAACCTGAAGAGGCTGATGTACCGGCCACTTCTTCGTCGCTCAATTGTGCGAACACTTTGAGTTGCTCAACCAAAATCTTTGACGATGCACGCACGGCATCTTCAGCAGAAATCGCACCGTTGGTTTCGATTTCCATGACCAAACGGTCCAAATCCGTACGTTGTTCAACGCGGGCGTTTTCAACGCTGTAGCTCACGCGGCTAACAGGCGAGAACGAGGCGTCCAACACGATACGACCGATGGACTTGCTTGGCTCTTCGCCGTAGCGACGCACGGTACCGGGCACATAGCCACGACCTGTTTCAACTTTGAGCTGAATGTCGATCTTGCCGCCTTGCGACAAATTAGCAATCACGTGCTCAGGGTTGATGATTTCAACATCGTGCGGTGTTTGGATGTCTGCCGCAGTGATCGGGCCTTCGCCGTCTTTGCGCAAGCTCAAAGTGACTTCGTCACGGTTGTGCAACTTGAACACAACACCTTTGAGGTTCAACAAAATGTTGACCACATCTTCTTGCACGCCATCGATCGATGAGTACTCGTGCACAACGCCAGCAATGGTGACTTCAGTTACAGCATAGCCAACCATCGACGACAACAAAACGCGACGCAGTGCGTTGCCCAATGTGTGTCCATAGCCACGCTCAAACGGCTCCAAGGTAACCTTGGCGCGGTTGTGACCCAGTTGCTCGACGTGGATGTTTTTAGGTTTCAGCAAATTTGTTTGCATTCAGATTTCCTCTCAATACCCCCGGCTCGTTACACCGGTAAGGCAGGGTGTCTGGACCACGCTGCGCGAGCAGGCAGCGTGGGGTGCGTTAGGTTGAAAACTTCAACCAGAATTAACGCGAGTACAGTTCGACGATCAGCGATTCGTTGATGTCGGCTGCAAATTCATCACGGTCAGGTGACTGCTTGAAAGTACCTTCAGCTTTTTCAGCATTGACTTCCACCCAAGCAGGCATACCCACTTGTTTGGCTAACTCGAGAGCTTCCAAAACACGGCCTTGCTTCTTGGATTTTTCGCGCACAGCGATCACGTCACCGGCTTTGACCAAGTACGAAGGAATGTTCACTTGGTTACCGTTGACCGTAATGGCCTTGTGGGACACCAATTGACGTGCTTCAGCGCGTGTTGAGCCAAAGCCCATACGGTACACAACGTTGTCCAAACGTGACTCAAGGATGAACAACAAGCTAGCGCCTGTGTTGCCCTTCTGGCGGTCAGCTTGTGCAAAGTAGCGGCGGAACTGACGCTCCAAAACACCGTACATGCGCTTGACTTTTTGTTTTTCGCGCAATTGCAGACCGTAATCAGACGTACGCTGACCCGATGTGCGGCCGTGTTGGCCTGGCTTGGTGTCGAATTTTGACTTGTCAGCGATAGAGCGACGTGCGCTCTTCAAAAACAGGTCGGTGCCTTCACGGCGTGAGAGTTTGGCCTTGGGGCCGAGGTAACGTGCCACTTGAAATTCCTTCTTTAATCATCTGCTCACAAAAAGTGAGGAGCCGCTGGTAGTGATACCAGCGGCGGTGGGCTTGTGGTTAACAATAAAAGCGAAAAGCTTAGATGCGACGACGCTTCTGTGGACGGCAACCGTTGTGCGGCACAGGTGTCACGTCAGCAATCGAATTGATGCGAATGCCCAATGCGGCCAAAGCACGCACTGAAGATTCACGACCAGGACCTGGACCTTTGATTTCAACATCGAGGTTCTTGATACCTTGGTCAACAGCCGCACGGCCAGCAACTTCAGATGCTACTTGAGCAGCAAATGGTGTCGACTTGCGTGAGCCTTTGAAACCTTGACCACCCGACGATGCCCGCGACAAAGCATTGCCTTGGCGGTCAGTGATCGTGATGATGGTGTTATTGAACGAAGCATGCACGTGTGCGATGCCATCGGCAATATTTTTACGAACTTTTTTACGGACGCGCGATGCTGCGCCGCTAGGTGATTTAGCCATTGTTCTGCCTCAATCCTGTTATTTCTTCAGCGCCTGGGCTGCTTTACGCGGGCCCTTGCGTGTACGAGCGTTGGTACGCGTACGCTGACCACGCATTGGCAGACCACGGCGGTGACGGAAACCACGGTAGCAACCGATGTCCATCAAACGCTTGATGTTCATGGTCGTTTCACGACGCAAGTCGCCTTCGATCGTGAACTCAGCGATCTGGTCACGGATCTTTTCGAGGTCCGAGTCAGTCAGATCTTTGATCTTTTTTGCGTAATCAATGCCACATGCTTCGCAAATTTTGCGAGCGCGTGTACGACCAATACCGAAAATCGATGTCAAACCGATTTCAGCGTGTTTGTGCGGCGGAATGTTAATGCCAGCGATACGTGCCATGTGCGTCCTCTTTAAACCAGTTCAATCAGCCTTGACGCTGTTTGTGGCGTGGATCTGTACAGATCACACGAACCACGCCCTTGCGGCGGATGATTTTGCAGTTGCGGCAAATTTTCTTGACCGAAGCCGAAACTCTCATTTCATTCTCCTAAAACCCAATTTTACCTCACCCCCATCAAAGGGATGAGACACCTGTTATCCGGTTCTTCAACCGAGCGTTGTTTTGAAACTGGCCTTTTTAAGCAGTGAGTCGTACTGCTGGCTCATCATGTAGTTTTGCACCTGAGCCATAAAGTCCATAGTGACAACCACAATGATCAACAACGAAGTTCCACCGAAGTAAAACGGGACGTTGTATTTCAAAATCAAAAACTCGGGCAACAAGCATACAAAAGTGATGTACACGGCACCAGCTAAGGTGAGTCGAACCAAAATCTTATCGATGTACTTGGCGGTGTGCTCACCTGGACGAATACCAGGAACAAACGCACCACTTTTCTTCAAGTTATCTGCTGTTTCACGGCTGTTGAAAACCAACGCAGTGTAGAAAAAGCAGAAGAAAACAATAGCTGCGGCATACAACATCACGTAGACAGGTTGTCCGGGAGCCAATGCAGCAGAAATATCTTTGAGCCAAACCATGCTGTCACCGGAACTGAACCAGCTGACAACTGTTGCAGGCAACAGAATGATCGACGAAGCGAAAATGGGAGGAATAACACCGGCCATGTTCAACTTCAGTGGCAAGTGCGATGACTGACCACCATAAACTTTATTGCCCACTTGGCGACGTGCATAGTTCACCAAGATCTTGCGCTGACCGCGTTCAACGAACACGACAAAGTAAGTGACCATCGCCACAACGACAACGATCAACAACGCAACCAAAATACTCATGGCACCAGTGCGAACCAATTCCAGCAAACCACCCACAGAATTTGGCAATCCAGCGGCGATGCCTGCAAAAATCAGAATCGAAATACCGTTACCCAAACCACGCTCCGTGATTTGTTCGCCCAACCACATCAGGAACATGGTTCCGGCAGTCAAACTCACCATCGCGGTCATACGGAAACCAAAACCAGGCACATTCACCAGACCTGCTGAAGCTTCCAAAGCCAAAGCAATACCCATGGACTGGAACAATGCCAAGCCTAAGGTGCCATAACGTGTGAACTGCGTGATCTTGCGACGACCTGCTTCGCCTTCTTTTTTGAGCTGCTCCAGAGAGGGCAACACATAAGTCAGCAACTGCATGATGATCGATGCAGAGATGTAAGGCATGATGCCCAATGCGAACACGGTAAAGCGCGACAAAGCGCCACCCGAGAACATATTGAACAAACTCAAAATGCCGCCCTGCTGACCCTTGAACAACTGCTGGAGTTGGTTAGGGTCGATGCCGGGCACAGGAATGTGCGCACCCACGCGGTAAACGACCAAGGCGAGCAGCAAAAAGATCAGTCGACGACGCAAATCGCCGAACTTATCTGAATTACCGACCGATGAAGGATTCGTTGCCACGGAGTGCTATTCCTAATTAGTTTGCTTAAGCGACAGAGCCGCCAGCGGCTTCAATCGCAGCTTTAGCACCTGCAGTGGCGCCAATGCCGTTCAACTTCACTGCTTTGGTCAGTTCGCCAGTTTTGACGACCTTCACAACGCGTGCAATGTGAGCCACCAAGCCAGCTTCTTTCAAGCTGTTCATGTCCACCTCAGTGGCACCCAACTGCTCCAAAGCAGCCAAGGTCACTTCAGCGTTGTACTTCAAACTCGTTGACTTGAAACCACGCTTAGGCAGACGACGTTGCAAAGGCATTTGACCGCCTTCGAAACCAACTTTGTGGTAGCCGCCTGAACGCGACTTTTGGCCTTTGTGACCACGGCCGGCAGTTTTGCCGAGACCGGAGCCAATACCGCGACCGACACGACGCTTGGCGTGTTTAGCGCCAGGTGCGTGTTTGATGTTATTGAGTTCCATCTTCAACCTTTACAGCACTTTGACCAGATAGCTGATCTTGTTGATCATGCCGCGCACTTCGGGCGTGTCTTGCAACTCGCTCACAGAATTGAGCTTACGCAGACCCAAGCCACGGACAGTGGCACGGTGCGATTCTTTGGTACCAATCGGGCTACGAACCAGTTGGATTTTCACAGTTTGTGGGGTAGTCATCGAATGCTCCGGGATTAGGCGAAGATGTCTTCGACGGTCTTGCCACGCTTGGCTGCGACTTCCGAAGCAGTTGTTGCGTTGTTCAAGGCATCCAAAGTCGCACGAACCATGTTGTAAGGGTTCGACGTACCATGGCTCTTCGCCACGATGTCGGTGATGCCCATGACTTCAAACACAGCGCGCATTGGACCGCCGGCGATGATGCCTGTACCCTTAGGTGCAGGGATCATCATGACGTTTGCAGCACCGTGGTGGCCATGCACTTTGTGGTGGATGGTGCCGTTTTTCAACGACACTTTGGTCATGTTGCGGCGCGCTTCTTCCATCGCCTTTTGAACAGCTGCTGGCACTTCTTTCGACTTGCCTTTGCCCATGCCCACGCGGCCATCGCCATCACCAACGACGGTCAAGGCTGCGAAACCGAGAATACGGCCACCCTTCACCACTTTGGTCACGCGGTTGACCGCGATCATTTTTTCACGCAGACCGTCTTCTGGACCATCACCCTGCGTTTTAGCTTGAAATTTAGCCATTTGTAATTTCCAATTCGATTAGAACTGCAAGCCAGCTTCGCGGGCTGCGTCGGCCAAAGCCTTAACGCGACCGTGATAAGCGAAACCGGAGCGATCAAACGCAACCTTCTCAACGCCAGCAGCTTTTGCTTTTTCAGCAATCAACTTGCCGATCACTTGGGCAGCATTGACGTTGCCGCCTTTGCCAGTTGCGCCAAGCGCTTTGCGCACATCGACTTCTGCGGTAGATGCAGATGCGAGCACTTTGGTGCCGCAACCAGAAATCACGCTGGCGTAAATGTGCAAATTGGTACGGTTCACCATCAAACGCGCCACGCCTTGGTTGGCGATACGAATGCGAGTTTGACGTGCCCGGCGAAGACGCTGCTCTTTTTTGGTCAACATGGTGCAGCTCCTTATTTCTTCTTGGTCTCTTTGATCGTGATCTTCTCATCCGAATAACGGATGCCCTTGCCTTTGTAAGGCTCTGGGGGACGAATTGCACGAATCTCAGCGGCCACTTGGCCCACACGTTGACGGTCAGCACCTTTGATGATGATTTCCGTAGCAGCAGGCGTTTCAACCTTGATGCCTTCAGGCATGTCTTTGTTCACGGGGTGAGAAAAACCCACCGCCAAGTTGAGCTTGGTACCTTGTGCAGCGGCTTTGTAGCCCACGCCGACCAACAACAACTTCTTTTCAAAGCCCTTAGTCACACCGGTCACCATATTGTTGACCAATTGGCGCAGAGTGCCACTCATGGCATTGGCTTCACGTGACTCATCCACTGGTGTGAATGTCACTTGACCAGCTTCGTTCACAACCTTCACCAAAGCGTGAGAAGCAACCGACAGCGAACCGCCGGTACCTTTGACACTGATGAGTTGGCTGTTGATTGACACGTCCACGCCTTGGGGGACGGTCACAGGCATTTTTCCTACTCGGGACATTTCAGTCTTTCCTTTAGGCTGCGGTTAAGCGACGTAGCACAGCACTTCACCACCGACACCGGTAGCGCGCGCTTTGCGATCTGTCATCACGCCTTGGGGCGTCGTAACGATAGCCACACCCAAGCCGTTCATGACTTGAGGAATAGCATCGCAGCCTTTGTAAACGCGCAAACCAGGACGGCTCACACGCTCAATACGTTCAATCACTGGACGACCTGCGTAGTACTTGAGAGTAATCTCAAGCTCAGTCTTACCAGCGTCTTTTTTAATTTGAAAACCGTCGATGTAGCCTTCGTCTTTCAGCACTTGCGCGATAGCGATCTTCACTTTGGAAGAAGGCACCATCACAGTGGGCTTAGCCACCATTTGCGCATTGCGAATACGAGTCAGCAAGTCGGCGATTGGATCACTCATGCTCATGTTGAATCTCCTGCCTATTACCAGCTGGCTTTGGTGATACCGGGAATGTTGCCTTGGAAGGCTAATTCACGAATCTTGGCTCGGCCGAGGCCAAATTGGCGGAATGTCCCGCGGGGACGTCCGGTGATGGCGCAACGGTTACGTTGACGTGTTGGGTTCGCGTTGCGAGGCAACTTTTGCAAACCCAAACGGGCAGCTGCGCGCTCTTCGTCGCTACGCTTAAAGTCGTTGGCAATCGCCTTCAACTCTGCGTGCTTAGCAGCGAACTTGGCAACCAGACGGTCTCGCTTGAGCTCGCGCTCGATCAATGCTTGTTTAGCCATGTTCGACCTCAGTTCTTGAACGGAAAACGGAAACCAGCGAGGAGAGCCTTGCACTCTTCGTCAGTCTTAGCCGTTGTCGTGATGCTGATGTTGAGGCCGCGCAGTGCGTCGACTTTGTCGTACTCAATCTCAGGGAAAATGATCTGCTCTTTAACGCCGATGTTGTAGTTACCACGACCATCGAATGCGCGACCAGAGATACCACGGAAGTCACGAACGCGAGGCAGAGCCACGGTCACGAAACGGTCCAGGAATTCATACATTTGCACGCCGCGCAATGTAACCATACAACCGATAGGCTGCTGCTCACGGATCTTGAAACCCGCAATAGCTTTCTTAGCCTTGGTCACCACAGGCTTTTGGCCTGCGATTTTGGTCAAATCGCTCACAGCGTTGTCCATGACTTTCTTGTCAGCGACAGCTTCGCTCACACCCATGTTCAGCGTGATTTTTGTCAAACGCGGAACTTGCATGGGCGATGTGTAACCGAACTTAGCGGTCAACTCAGGAGCCACTTTTTCGCGATAGTGTTGTTGCAGTCGTGCCATGCTTATGCCGCCTTGATTTCTTCGCCGCTGGACTTGTAGACGCGCACTTTATTGCCGTCAGCCAGAACCTTGATACCAACCCGATCAGCCTTACCTGTTGCAGCGTTGTAAATTGCCACGTTGGACTGATGAATTGGCATTGTTTTTTCAACGATGCCGCCTTGCGTGCCAGCCATTGGGTTTGGCTTGGTGTGTTTTTTCACCAAGTTAATGCCATCGACCACCAAGTGGCTGTCATCACTGCGCAGCGACACAACGCCACGCTTGCCTTTGTCACGCCCAGCGAGGACGATGACTTGGTCGCCTTTGCGAATCTTGTTCATGATGTGCCCTTACAGAACTTCAGGAGCCAAGGACACGATCTTCATGAACTTCTCAGTACGCAACTCGCGCGTCACTGGGCCAAAGATACGGGTGCCGATAGGCTCCAATTTGGCATTGAGCAAAACTGCTGCATTGCCGTCGAATTTAACGAGCGAACCGTCACCGCGGCGAATGCCTTTGGCAGTACGAACCACCACAGCACTGTAAACCTCGCCTTTTTTGACGCGGCCACGTGGCGCAGCTTCTTTGATGCTCACTTTGATGATGTCGCCCACGCTTGCGTAGCGACGCTTAGAACCGCCGAGCACCTTGATGCACAAAACGGACTTTGCGCCGGTGTTGTCAGCGACATCTAACCGAGATTCAGTCTGGATCATTTATATATTCCCAACTTGCATCAGTGAACGTCTGGCTTACACCACACACTCAACCGATCAGTCTTGGGCCCGTCATCCACGCCACGAACCACTCGCAACGCTTCTACTTGGGCAGATAACTCCGCTTTTTGAGCGGAGCCGCAGATTATGGCACAACTATTTAGGCTGCGTCAATTTATTTCACAAAATTTTTCTGTGCGCTCTGGTCGTGTGCTTCACAATCTCTTCCATGCTTGATACACACACCCCCTTATCGACACTCGCCTTCATTGGAGGCGGCAACATGGCCAGCGCCATCATTGGCGGCCTCATCAAACAAGGCACCCCAGCTGACAGCATCTTGGTGATAGAGCCCTTTGATGAAGCACGCCAGCGGCTCGAAAGCCAATTCAAGGTCAAAACATCCCCCACAGCAGGCGCCGCGTTGAAAGAAGCAGGCTTGGTGATTTGGGCCGTCAAACCACAAGTGTTCAAAGATGCCGCCCATCAGACGGGTGCTTTTTGCAAACATGCTCTTCACTTGAGCGTGGCCGCCGGCATTCGCAGCGACAGCATTGCCGAATGGCTGGACACAGAACGCGTGGTACGCGCCATGCCCAACACCCCAGCCTTGGTCGGCCTAGGTCAAACGGGTCTGTTTGCACGACCTTCAGTGACCGTGAAAGACAAAAAATGGATTGAGCAGGTCGTGGCAACCACCGGGCAGCACCTGTGGGTCGATGACGAAGCATTGCTAGATGCCGTCACGGCCATTTCTGGCTCAGGCCCTGCCTATGTGTTCTTTTTCATCGAAGCCATGGTGGATGCTGGCGTCAAAATGGGGTTGACCGAAGCGCAAGCCCACCAACTAGCGGTCGGCACCTTTGTCGGCGCGTCTGAACTAGCGCGCAGCGCCAGCGAATCCCCCGCCATCTTGCGCGAACGCGTAACGTCGAAAGGCGGCACCACCTACGCGGCCATCACAGCCATGCAAGAAGCGGGAATGGCCGCGCATTTCCAAGCTGCCTTGGTGGCTGCGCAGCAGCGGGCCGCCGAAATGGGCGAAGCGTTTGGACGTTAAGGCGCTCTAACCAATGCGACAATCAGTTCACAAGTATTTGAAACCCTCCATCATGAACAAATTCATCACATCGATCATCTCTGCTGCCGCCTTGGCATTGCCCTTGGTGGCTTCGGCTCAAGCCGTTGCCCCTGCAACCATGCCAGTCGCACCCGCCCCCCAAGCGGCACCGGCCGCGCAAGCCCCACAGGCAGCACCAGCCCCAACTTACAAAGCTGAGCCTTATGTAGCCCCTAAGGCAGACAAAAAAGCCAAGAAAAAGAAGCACAAAAAAGCCAAGAAGGCGAAGAAAGCCAAAGCACATTAATTTGCTGCTGACAACATCAAAAAGCGCTTGTCCTCAAGCGCTTTTTTCATGTCCCGTTGACCTTCAATCAAGGGCGTAAAGCGAACCCGATGGCGATGCCGGCAAATACCGTCGCCCCCAGCCAATGGTTTTGACGAAACGCGCGAAAGCACCCCTCACGCGTACGCCCGCGAATGAGCACAAAGTGCCACAACGCTTGCATTGCAGCCGCAAGCAAAGCCAAAGTCCAAGGCCAGCCCAAGCGCTGATCGGCCAACACCAAGGCCCAGCCCATGAGGTACACGGTGTAGAAGCCCATGATGGCCGCGACATCGAATCGACCCAGCGTGATCGCAGAGGTCTTCATGCCAATGCGTAAATCATCATCGCGATCGACCATGGCGTATTCCGTGTCGTAAGCCAGCACCCAAAACAAATTGAATGCCAAAAGTGCCCACGCTTGCCAAGGCACCACGTCACACCACATTTGCAAGGTCAAGGCTTGCCATGCCAATCCCTCGCCATGCATCACCGCAAACGCCATGGGAATGCCAAAGCTGAACGCCACGCCCAACACGGCTTGAGGCATCGACACATGGCGTTTGGCATAGGGATACACCAACGTCACAGCCAACGCCGCAAAAGACCAACCGACGGCGGCCGCATTCGTGGTCAGCACCAACACAAATGCCAGCAAGGCCAACACAGCGCCCACCGCCAACGCTTCACGCACAGACACCGCACCACGCGTCACGGGCCGCTGAGCGGTGCGCTTGACATGGCGGTCAAACTCGCGGTCCGCTACGTCGTTGATACAACATCCTGCGCTGCGCATCAGAATCGTCCCGAGCACGAAGACAGCCAGCGCGTGCCAACCGGGCCAGCCACCTGCCGCCAACCACAACGCCGAGAGCGATGGCCACAGCAGCAGCATCCAACCAGCCGGTCGGTTCCAACGGATCAAATCCAAATACAAGGCCCAGCGTTCGCGCATCCTCATCCCCTCACGACAAACGGTTCACGCCTGGTAATTCGCAGGCGTAAATGGCATTGCGCAAGGCAGCAATGGCCTCGTAACGGGTAAAGCTACGTCGCCAAGCCAACACCACGCGTCGCGTCGGAGGTGCGACGCCCTCAGCCTCAATGATGGGCAAATAACGCACATACGTTTCTTCGCTCTTTTTACGCTTTTGAGGCTCAAGCGCCTCCTTGGGCACACTCAAACGCGGCACCAAGGTCACGCCCATGCCTGCAGCCACCATGTGCTTGATGGTTTCCAAGGACGAGCCCTCAAAGCTTTTGCGAATCCCTTCCGCATGGCTTGAAAACCGAGCGAATTCAGGACAGACCTCCAACACGTGGTCTCGAAAGCAATGCCCATTGCCTAACAGCAACATGGTTTCGTTCTTCAGTTCTTCAGCGTTGATCTGCTGCAATGCGGCAAAAGGATGGTTGCTGGGCACGGCCGCCATGAACGGCTCGTCATACAGAGGCGCCGTGGCCAAGCCTGTATCTGGGAACGGTTCGGCCATGATGGCGCAATCGATCTCGCCGGTGCGCAACATTTCCAGCAATTTGACGGTGAAGTTTTCTTGCAACATCAACGGCATTTGTGGCGTTTTTTTGATGTTTTGACGCACCAAGGCTGGCAACAAATACGGCGCGATGGTGTAGATCACCCCAAGGCGCAAAGGCCCCGCTAACGGGTCTTTGCCTCGCTTCGCAATCTCTTTGATGCTGGCTGCTTGCTCCAGCACGCTTTGGGCTTGTCGCACAATTTCTTCACCCAAACTGGTGACGGCGACCTCGTTGGCGCTGCGCTCAAAGAGCTTGACCTCCAGCTCTTCTTCCAGCTTTTTGATCGCCACCGACAACGTGGGCTGCGACACGAAGCACGCATCAGCTGCGCGTCCAAAGTGTTTTTCACGGGCCACGGCCACGATGTATTTGAGTTCAGTCAGGGTCATGCGTTCAAGCTTTCAAGAAGTCCGATTTTCCACCCAACCAACGCGCCACATGCTGCTCGGCTTGACGCGGGTATTGATCCAGCATCTTCGGCGCCAGCTCGCGGGCCCATTCCAACAGTTCAACATCTTCTGCCAAGTCGGCGAATCGCAGCAGCGCAGCCCCTGACTGGCGCGCACCCAGAAACTCGCCAGGCCCTCGAATTTCCAAATCGCGGCGGGCGATCTCAAAACCATCGGTGGTCTCGACCATCGCTTTGAGGCGCTCACGGGCGGTCTCACTCAAGCGGCCACTGTCGCCGGTGGCGTACATCAACACGCACGCGGAAGCCGCCGCGCCGCGTCCCACGCGGCCACGCAGTTGATGGAGTTGCGACAGACCAAAACGCTCGGCATGCTCAATCACCATCAACGAGGCATTGGGCACATCCACCCCAACTTCGATCACCGTGGTACTGACCAACACCGCCATCTGCCCACTTTCGAACTTTGCCATTTCGGCCTTTTTATCAGCAGCCGGCATGCGCGAATGCAGCAAGCCCACCAACACGGGCGCACGGCCGGGCGGGTTCAGGGCCTCGGTGAGCAAGGCATGCGTTTCTGTGGCGTTGGTCAAGTCGATGGCTTCGCTTTCCTCAATGAGTGGGCAGACCCAATACACCTGTCGGCCTTGGTCGATTTGGTGGCGAATGCGCTCAATCAACTCATCACGGCGGCTCTCGGACACCAAGCGTGTCACGATTGGCGTGCGGCCAGGCGGCAGTTCATCCAAGGTGGACACATCGAGGTCCGCGTAATAGCTCATGGCCAAGGTGCGAGGAATGGGGGTGGCGCTCATCATCAGCATGTGCGGTTCTTGTTGAGGCGCAGAGACAGCGGCATCTCGACCATCCGCGTCTGATGCTTCAGTGGATTTCATCTTGTCGCGCAACGCCAAACGCTGCGCCACCCCAAAGCGATGCTGCTCGTCAATGATGGCCAAAGCCAAGTTTTTGAACTTCACTTGCTCTTGAATCACCGCGTGCGTGCCCACCACCAACGCCGCTTCACCGCTGGCGATGAAGCCCAGCATCTCCGTGCGCTCTTTCTTTTTTTGACTGCCCGTGAGCCACGCCACACGCTTGCCCAAGGGGGACAACAAAGGCTCAAGCCAGCCAATGAGTTTGCGAAAGTGCTGCTCCGCCAAAATTTCGGTCGGCGCCATCAACGCACACTGCCAGCCCCCATCCATGGCCACCGCAGCAGCCAGCGCAGCCACGACGGTCTTGCCCGAGCCCACATCGCCTTGCAACAACCGGTGCATGGGCACTTGGCGCATCAAATCTTGCGCCAGCTCTTCACCCACGCGACGCTGCGCGCCCGTCAAGGCAAACGGCAGCACGGCCAACAACTGTTCATGCAAGCCGCCTGCGCGCAACCTCAAAGCAGGTGCGCGCAGCAAATCGCGCGCGCGTTTGGACTGCAATTGCGACAGTTGCTGCGCGAGCAACTCTTCCGCTTTTAGGCGTTGCCAAGCGGGGTGTGTGCGGTCTTCCAACTGCGCCAACGACACATCGGGCGTCGGGTGATGCAAAAAATGCAACGACTGCGCCAGCCCCCACGCATCCACACTGCCGCTGTTGGCGTCACGCCCCTTGCCATAACGCAGCGTCGAGGGCGGCATGGACTCTTGCGGAATGGTCTCCGTGAACGCGCCGTGCCGAGCCGCGTGCACCAAACCCCCGTGCACCGCCTTGCGCAAATACACCTGCGGCAAGCCAGCGGAGGTGGGGTACACGGGCGTCAGCGCTTGCGGCAACTCGCCACCTGCGGCATGAAAACTGGGGTGCATCATCGTGCGCCCCATGAAACCGCCTTTGATCTCGCCACGCAAACGCAAACGGTTTCCCACCGCCAACGCTTTTTGCTGCGATGGATAAAAGCTAAAAAACCTCAAGGTACACGTGTCAGAACCATCGTCCACCTCGACCAACAATTGGCGGCGCGGTTTGTAGGTGATGTCGCAAGACACCACCGTGGCTTCGATTTGCACCATATCACCCTCTCGGGTGTCTGCCAATCGAACAATGCGGGTTTCGTCCTCGTAACGCAGCGGCAGGTGCAGCGCCAAATCAATGTCACGGTCGAGCCCCAGCTTGCGCAACGCCTTTTGTGGCGCAGAAAGCGGCTTGTTGTCTGTTTTGACGGTGACGGTGGGCTTGGCGGCAGGCATGGGCTGTGATTGTGCCCCGCCGCTTGAGAACTAGAACTGGTAGCCCAAACGCAGGCCTAGGCCGTGGCCGCCTGCATCGCGGTTCGGGGCGTCCGTGATGAGACGGTTGTGGATGTCTAAGCTGTTGTAGCTCCACTGCACCGCTGTGAAGACGCCCTTCGCCCAGTCATGACGCCAGCTGGCAGACAGGTTTTTGTTTTTGTAGATGAAGTAATTCCGGTCTGTGAAATAACCGGGAAATGGGTAGGAAGTCACGGTGTAAGAACTGTCGTAAACGTAGCGAGACACCGCGAAGGCAAACACATCTTGCGTCGAATGCCAATAATTCACCTCCAACACATCAGAACGACGCATTAAGTCGACACCCCCCAAATAACTGGGTCTGACGCTGCCAGGCACAGACCGGTTGTTTGACGCCATGTCATGCCACAGCGTTTGCACGCGAACTTGCACTTGGGGTGCCACGTAAAAAGCGCCCCCTAGAAATACCATGTTGTAGCTTTGATGAACGCGAAAAGACTCTGTATTCAAGCTACCAAACACATACTCCGACTGATCCGCATTGAGCAACCCCAAACGAACTTCAGAAGCCGTTTCTAAATTTTGGATGCTGACGGAAAACCCTTTTTTGTTATTGCGGTCAATGTGCGCATTGTCATAAGGCGCATTCGAAAACTCGGTCGTGTTGTAGTTCAACAGCAAGGGTCGATAGATGCCAGCCAATCCCTGGACACGATAGATTCCCAGAGGCGCGTTGACATACACCTGCAAGCCCGGCGCACCACCACTGGCATCACTCGTGGTCTTGACCATGCAAAACGGGTCGTTTTCACGCACCCAAGGTGAATCGATGTCGTAAGTTCGGCACCAACTGGTTTTGTAACTCACCACCCCTGCTTTGAACCCCAGACTGGGAGACACCGACCAATCCAAGCTCGCCTCGTCCACGTGCGTGCCCATGGCCTGATCGGCGCGCACTTTCAAGCTCAGCACCGCATGGCGATGCACCGTTATCTGTCCATCAAACGTGAGCCACGGTGACACCGATTTGTAATGCCACTCTGAATTCGTCGGCAGCATCAACAAAGCTTCTGGTCTTTTAGGGCTTAAGCGCCATGCATCCACCCCCACTTGTGCAACGTGCGAGGAAAAAATATCCGAGTCGTCGTCCAACGACTTTGCAGACACGCTCACGGCAAGTGTCAACAAGCACAAACACATCAACCACTGGGCACACACCAACCCGAGAGACCTTTGACAGGCGTGCCGCCCCCCGCAAGCGACGAGTAATTGATAGTTCGACATGGGCAATTAGTACTAAGTAAACTTTATTAAAACAATTGTTACCTATATTTAATCCTAAAAAGCTACATTAATGTCATGAAATGCAAAATTTGGACCTTCACTTTATCGGCGCTACTCACTCTTAGTGGCTGTGGCAGCAGTGGCGAAGACTGGGCCAGTAAAGACCCTAGTGCGCTCGCCACCTCAACCAACAGTTTTGATATTGCTGCGGCATGGACACAGTTGAACCTCACGCCCAACACAAAACAAATGAGCACCAGCGGCACGTGTTCAGGTACGTTCATCATCTCCAACACAGCCGCCACCTATGTGTCGAGCACCGACCTCTACAACTTCACCACAATCAACGGGCTTTATCAGCGGTGCAGCCCAGAATTTGCAAACTGGCAAGGGTTGCAGTACTACAACTCCGTGCACTACTTCAAATATCAAAATTTCAAGCTCTCAAATTTTCTATACAACTATCAAGGAGCACCCAATATCTGGCGAGCTCCAGCGAACTTCCCGTTTTCCGCAAAAGTTGGTGACTCAGGCTTAATTGGCGTACTCGACAACTACACGAATGCCAACCAAACAACAAAAGCAGGCGTCGAAGAGTGGCGTTATGTGATCGAACAAAACACGGCAACCACCGTTGTCTTCAATTTGATAGTCAACGCTTACGACACAACCACATCCAGCACGGCGACTGACTATTTATCGGCCCCCATCATTCAAACCGAGCAGTACCGATACGTTGTCACCGCTAACAACACCATGACACTTCGCTCTTACGACGTTGAACGACCAGACGGCTTCAAAGTCACGGCCAAGTAAGGACCGCTCAACCCGAAGTCGGTTGAATCTGCGAAACATCGCGCACCCGCTCAAACAACTCAAACACCGTCAACCCCAAACCCACCGCGATGACCTCCATCGCGTTGAGCGTGGGATTCGCTTGGCCGTTCTCAATGCGGCTGAGGTAGGTCTGATAGAAACCGCACTTTTCACTGAACTCGACTTGCGTCAACCCCTGCGCCTGACGCAGCGCACGCACGCATTGACCGAAGATTTTTTGGAGCGAAGGTTTCACCCTTAGGAATGTCCCAATTTATTCCTAATTCACATACACACTAATTCACATATAAAATCAATACGACAAACATCTGTCCACTTCATAGAAAGAACGCCATGCGCATTCCGAACCTTTTAGTTCTCGTCCTGTCTATCACTCTTACTGCTTGCGGGGGCGGAGGTGGCGGTGGCGACAACCAAGCAACGCAACAGTCTGCCGAAGGCGTCTGGGTCGGATCAACAACATCCAGCTCAGGGGCAAACACACCTGCGATTGGATTGATCCTCGATTCCGGTGAGTATTTTTTCGGCACAGGATCTGATTACTCAGGCGTGTCCTTTGGCAAGGCTTCCGTGACCGGCTCAACAATCACATCATCAAATATGCGGGACTACTACCCCTCTTTGAACGCTCTGGTAACCGGCACATTTACTGGGTCGGTCAGTACGGGGGCAAATATGAGCGTGAATGTTTCAGAAACATACAACGGCACGACTTACACAGGAACCGGTAGTTTTACGTTTGACACGACTTACAACGAGCCATCTGCTTTATCAACGATTGCTGGCACATACGTTAGCCCGAACGCATTTAGCAATTCATACACGTACACCGTTGACGCAAATGGTGTCCTCACTGGCTCATCCACAAATTGCACATTCGCGGGACAACTCACTGTGCGAAATAGCGCGAAAAACATTTACAACCTATCGCTCACCACAGGAAATGCCGCTGGGCATACTTGCGCAGCCGGTGCAAGAACATTGCAAGGTGCTGCAACATACATCGTGATGCCAGGTCGCACACGTCGTGCGTTAGTCCTAATTAGCTTGCTAAACGAAAACAGCTATTACTACTGGGTCACCGCAGCGGGTGAAAAACAGTAAAGTTTAAAAACTAAAAAACCTAAAAAACAGCCGTGCGAAAATCACGGCTGTTTTTACTTGGAACGGGCCCGTCCGGCCCTCAAGCGCATGTCACACACTTACACGCTCAGCGATTTCGATTTTGAACTGCCTGAGTCTCTGATTGCCCAGCACCCCGCGTCTGAACGCAGCGCATCGCGCCTGCTCGATGGCCGCCATGCTGAGTTTGCCAATCGCACCTTCAAAGATCTTCCCTCATTGCTGAAAGCCGGCGACTTGCTGGTGTTCAACGACACCCAAGTGGTGAAAGCCCGTTTGTTTGGCGAGAAGCCCACGGGCGGCAAGCTAGAACTCTTGGTAGAGCGCGTGCTGACCAACCACGAAGTGGTGGCTCACATGAAAGTGAGCAAAAAGCCGCCTGCGGGCACTGAGCTATTGATGGTCGGTGGGTACACAGCGACGCTCTTGGGCCGCTGGCCCAACGAAGACGGGCAACTGTTTCGCTTCCAGTTCAGCGACGAGCCGCACACGCTGATGCAGCAGCACGGCCACATGCCGCTGCCGCCCTACATCGAGCGCCACCAAAACACTGCTGATGCGCAACACGAAACCGAGGAAGGCAAAGCCGAAGACGAGCGCCGTTACCAAACCGTGTTTGCCAAACACCCGGGCGCTGCCGCGGCGCCCACTGCCGCACTGCACTTTGACGAAGGTGTGCTGCAAGGGCTAGAAGCACAAGGCGTGTCACGCGCCAGCGTCACGCTGCATGTGGGTGCGGGCACGTTTCAGCCAGTGAAGACCGAAAACTTGGCCGAGCACCGCATGCACAGCGAGTGGTACAACATCCCGCCCGAAACCATCCAAGCCATTGCCAACTGCCGCGCGCGCGGTGGCCGTGTGGTGGCGGTGGGCACGACCAGCGTGCGCACGCTGGAGAGCTGGGCACAAAGCGGGCTGACGAGTGGCGACACGCAAATCTTCATCACGCCCGGCTTTGCGTTCCAAGTGGTCAATGTGTTGATCACCAACTTCCATTTGCCCAAGAGCACCTTGCTCATGCTGGTCAGCGCGTTTGCGGGCTTCGAGCACATGCACGCGCTGTACCGACACGCCATTGCCAACCAATACCGATTCTTCAGCTACGGCGACGCCATGCTGCTCGAGAAGACCCCCGCATCAAGAACCGCTTGAAAGACCGACCATGTTGAAGTTTGACGTTCTCAAAAAAGACACCCCTGCCGCCGACGGCAGCTACGCAGGCAGCCACGCCCGCCGCGGCACGCTCACGCTCAACCACGGCGTGGTGCAAACCCCCATCTTCATGCCCGTGGGCACCTACGGCACGGTCAAAGGCGTGATGCCGCGCAGCCTCGAAGAAATGGGTGCACAAATCATCTTGGGCAACACCTTCCACCTGTGGATGCGCCCCGGCCTTGATGTGATGCAAAGCTTCGGCGGCTTACACGACTTTGAGCGTTGGAACAAACCCATCCTCACCGACAGCGGTGGTTTTCAGGTGTGGTCGCTCGGCGCGATGCGCAAGATCACCGAAGAAGGCGTGACATTTGCCTCGCCCGTGAACGGCGATAAGTTGTTCATGTCGCCCGAGGTGAGCATGCAAATTCAAACCACGCTCAACAGCGACATCGTGATGCAGCTCGACGAGTGCACACCGTATGAGACCAAAGGCCACCTCACCACCGAGGCGGAAGCCCGCAAGTCCATGGAGATGAGCCGACGCTGGGCCGTGCGCAGCAAAGATGAATTTGCGCGCTTAGAAAACCCCAACGCGTTGTTTGGCATCGTGCAAGGCGGTATGTTCACCAACCTGCGTCAAGAGTCGCTCGACGCATTGGTGGAGATGGACTTCCCCGGCTACGCCGTGGGCGGTGTGAGCGTGGGCGAGCCCAAAGACCAAATGCTCGAAATCATGGCGCACACGCCCCACCGTTTGCCAAAACACAAACCGCGCTACCTCATGGGCGTGGGCACCCCTGAAGACTTGGTGCAAGGCGTGGCCGATGGCGTAGACATGTTTGACTGCGTCATGCCCACGCGCAATGCACGCAACGGCACCTTGTTCACCCGCTTTGGTGATTTGAAAATTCGCAACGCCCGCCACAAGTCTGACCACGGCCCCTTGGACAGCACATGCAGCTGTTACACCTGCGCAGGCCACACACGCCCAGACGGCACCACCAGCGGCGGCTTTAGCCGTGCCTATTTGCACCACCTTGACCGCTGCGGCGAAATGCTAGGCCCCATGCTGACCACCGTCCACAACCTGCACTACTACCTGAACCTCATGCGCGAAGTGCGTGAGTCGTTAGACGTGGGCCAGTTTGGTGCATTCCGCAAAAAATTTGCCGAGGACCGTGCCCGCGGGGTTTGACGCGCACCCCCATGTGGAAAGCCACATGAAAAAAGAAGAGGTGGACGGTTAGATTCCTATGGTTAACCCTTAAGAATTTCATATGTCTAACACCCATCCCCCAAAACCCATTTACAAATCGCTTTACGTCCAAGTGCTGTTCGCTGTGGTCGTTGGCGTTTTGCTCGGTCATTTGTACCCACAAGTCGGCACAGACATGAAGCCCTTGGGCGATGGGTTCATCAAACTCATCAAGATGATCATCGCGCCCATCATCTTCTGCACCGTGGTGGTGGGCATTGCGGGCATGGAAGACATGAAAAAGGTGGGCAAGACCGGAGGCCTCGCGCTGCTGTACTTTGAAGTGGTCAGCACCTTGGCCCTCATTGTGGGTCTGATCATCGTCAACTTTGTGCAGCCTGGCGTGGGCATGAACGTGGACGCGGCCACCCTCGACACCAAGAGCATCGTGGCTTACACCGCCCCCGGCAAGATGCAAGGCACCGTGGACTTCTTGCTCAACGTCATCCCCACGTCGGTGGTGGATGCGTTTGCCAAGGGTGAAATCTTGCAAGTGCTGTTGTTCTCTGTCTTGTTTGGCTTTGCACTGCACAAGTTCGGAGGCCGCGGCACCATGGTGTTTGACTTCATCGAAAAGCTGTCACACGTGTTGTTTGACATCGTGGGCATCATCATGAAAGTGGCACCCATTGGCGCGTTTGGCGCAATGGCTTTCACCATTGGCAAGTACGGCGTGGCGTCCTTGTTCTCGCTGGGCAAGTTGATGGGCACGTTCTATCTGACTTGCTTGATCTTTGTCTTCGTGGTGTTGGGACTCATCAGCAAACTGCACGGGTTCAGCATTTGGAAGTTCGTGAAATACATCAAAGAAGAATTGCTCATCGTGTTGGGCACGTCCTCGTCTGAGTCGGTGTTGCCTCGCATCATGGAAAAACTGGAAAAAGCAGGCGCACGCAAATCGGTCGTCGGCTTGGTCATTCCGACCGGCTACTCGTTCAACTTGGACGGCACATCAATTTACTTGACCATGGCGGCCGTGTTCATCGCGCAAGCCACCGACACGCCGATGACACTGGTACAGCAACTCACATTGTTGGCCGTGTTGTTACTCACCTCCAAAGGTGCAGCCGGCATCACGGGCAGCGGTTTCATCGTGCTGGCCGCCACCTTGTCTGCCGTGGGCGGTGTGCCTGTGGCAGGCTTGGCGCTCATTTTGGGCATTGACCGCTTCATGTCTGAAGCACGCGCCTTGACCAACTTGGTCGGCAACGGCGTGGCCACGCTGGTGGTAGCCAAGTGGACCGGCGACTTGGACATGCAACAACTCCACGCAGCATTGGACGAAGAACAATAAACGGCGCACACCTTGCGCTGCCAGGCCTGAGTCACCGCAAGGGGCTCAGGCCTTTTGCTTTGGGCACTAAGCTTCGGTGGTGAACACCGTCAACACGCCGGTGTACCCGTGCAATTCTTGGTGAGCAATTTCGCCCCCCGCAAAGAAGCCCACCAGCGGCACATCGCCCAAGGCGCGACGCACGATGTGCATCTCGGCACTCGGCCCCCCAAAATGCGGGCCACCACGCCCTGCACAGCTGACATAAATGGCACCCGCCATGCGCCGCGCGGGGTGCGGACTGGCCGACGTGTCGGCACTCAAGGTACCGGCCAACTCCGCCGTCATTTCTTCTGGCTCTAAGGCTTCACGAATTTCAGCACCGATGCGCATCAAATCGGCACGTGCGGCCGTTGGGTTGCGCTGACAAAACGTCAATCGCATGCCCGCTTCCACAGGCTGCCCGATGGCCACCGCTTCTTTGCCGGGGTCGATGCCAATGATGTGACGCACCAACACCACCTCGTCAAACTCGCCTGTGCGCTTGATCGTGGGGTGCCCCTCGGTGTCTTGCGCCGCCGACAGCCCCACCAAAGTCGCACGCACTTTGGGAATGGCCGTCTGTTTGTCTGCGAGGCTAATTTGCAAATCGCGCTCTAAGACCGTCAAAGCAGACTCGTTGTCCAACGTGAGCACCACGTTGTTGTCTGCCCCCGTGATGGTGTGCACTTTGGCCACGGGCAAACAGCCTTGGGTCACATGCGAAATCATGGCCACGTCAGCGTCGAACGCCACGCCACTTAATCCGCCATGAAACACGCCCGTGGCCTTGCCCTGACCGGCCACATTGCCATCGCCATTCAACGCAAACTGAACCACCTCTGTGCGGCTCGAGGCCAGCCCTCCAAACACATACCCGCTGGCCGTGCGTTGGGCCAGCTCGGCAATCAACTCGGGCACATCGGGCGTCTGAGCGTCAGCATGCAAAAGCGCCGTGTGTGGCTCAAAGCGACGGCCGCGTGCAGCGCCCACACCGGCCTGTGCGAGCGGTGCCACGCCACTGAACACACGGTAATGTTCGGGCGCGATGTCGCACAGCATCACGCTCAAGGCGGGCTCGTCAAAGTACTCCACATTGTTCGCCGCAATACCAACCCCCACCGTGCCTGCCCAATCGGTCACCTCGGGCAACTCAGCGCTCAAGAACGACAAAATCTCGGTCGCCTCCGTCGCGTAATGGTCGGTGATGTAGAGCAGCCCCAAGTGCGGCGCGGCGGCGTAATCGGGCAAGGCCATGTGAGCACGCAATTGCGCCAGCACCAAGCCTGCGGCCATTTGCCATTGCGGGTGCGTGGCGTGACCGTAGGGAAATAGTTTCATCGGGCCGCAGGTTTGGTGGCACTGGCGCGCTTCGTGGCAGGTTTGCGCACACGCTTCGCGGCGGGTTTGGCCTTCGCTTTGGGTTGAGGGCGGGCCTTCGCAGGTGGCGTCGTTGCAGCGCTGGCATGTGCACTGGCGCGCTGAGCCATGTCGGTCATGGCGTGCTTGGCGATGGTTTGAAACTGGTCGGTCAACGCCCCCCACCAATGTGCAGGGTCAATACCCGCAGCGTTGGGTTCACCGGCTTGCGGTTTGACCTCCGGCTCGGGTGCCGCCGCTTGTGGTTCAGGCGCTGGTGTGAAGGCGAATGGCGAGGCAGCGGTCGCGGCCTGAGGCTTGACCTTGAGTGACTCCGCCAAGTCATTGAAACTCATGTTCATGCCCTTCAAGGTCGCGAGGGTCATGCGCTGCACTTCCAAGGCTTGAATGGTGGCGCCCACCGCTTTGGCGTTTTGCTCCAGCCAAAACTGCACGGTTTTCAATTCTTGAATGCGCTTCTCTAACTCCTCAGGATCCAACGTGGGAGCCACCCAGCCCGGCGCTGCCGTCGACGCCGCAGCGCCGCCCGGTGTGAGATTTTTCAAAAAATCAAAGCCGGGTACGAACTTGGTGAAATCGAAACCGCTGGGGTTGCTCATGGCTGTCTCCTGTTGTCATTCCGAAGGGAATAGATGGTTGAATTAAACCTCAGTGTTTGTGGTCCCCATGATTGTGATCGCCATGGCTGCTGTGGTCATGGTTCATCCCCTGCATCATGGGCGGTTGCGCACTGACCGGCACTTTTAATTCGAGTTTGGACTTGACACCTTTGGCATCTTGAAACGTCAAGGTCAGGGGCACGGTGCTGTCCTTGGCCAAAGGCGCCTTCAGATCCATCAACATGACGTGAAAGCTGCCCGGCTTCAACGCCACGGCCTTGCCTGCGGGCAAGTCGAGCCCGTTCGGCAAGGCGGCCATCTTCATCACGTCTTTGTCCATCTTCATTTCGTGAATTTCGGCCACGCCTGCAGCAGGGCTACTCACGCCCACCAGTTTGGCGTTGTCTTTGGCCTTCAGGGTCATGAACGCGCCCGTGGCTTTTTGGCCCGTGACTGTGGCTCGCGCCCATGCGTCGGTGACAGTCACGTTTTGCGCAAAGGCGCTGGCGGCACACACGGTCGTGAATGCAGCAGCGATGAGGTGTTTAGAAAAACGCATGCGAACTCCTTGGAATTAATGATGATGCTCGTGCGCAGGTGCGGGCTGCACCTCCAGCAAAGCGGCGGGCGATTTCAAACCACGCGTCGAGGTGCCACTGACTGGCATTTCTGACCAATCATTTTGACCAGTCTCACACGTCTGCAACATCTTGATCCACAAGGTCCCCGCCTGATCGGGCAAGCGGCCCATGAAGGCAAACTCATCGAACTGATCGTCTGGCAATGCGGCGTCTTTGCTGGCGGCCGTCCAGCGCAGCTCCACCACGTCTTCGGTCACGGTTTTGCCATGGCTGTTGTACGGCGTGGCGAGTTTAGATTTGCGCGTGGCGATCACCCAGCCCGCTTTCGGCTGAGGCTTGGCACCTTGAAAACCGGCGGGCACTTGCACGATGAGCGCGTGGGTGGCAGACCCATTGCAGCCGTGGCCCACGCGCAAGGTGGCTTTGTAGTAGCTACCGGAAATAGCTTTGGGCTCGGACAAAACAACGTGCGCTTGTACACATGGAACGCTCGCAACGATTCCAATACTCACAGCCAATCGGCGGAGCAAATTTTTCATAAAAGATTCTTTCATTCGTGATCAGACTCAGATTACCTCAAGTCGTATCGCAGTTCACCAAAGAAGGTGCGCATGGGGTAAAGGTGGTAGTTCCAGTATTTGTAGTTGTTCAAGTTGTCGATGCCGCCGGCCACCGTCCATTGCTTATCGACCTTGTAGACCGCGCGAATATCCGCCACAAAGAACTTGCTCACGCCAGTGTAGGAAAACCCGTTGGTGTCCGCATTGTTCAAGCTGCCAAACTGGTGGCCGCTGTAGCGGGCACCGATGGAGGTGCTGAGTTGGTCATCCCACCGGTAATTGGCCAACACATTGCCACGCCATGCGGGTACTCGAGGCTGATATTTGTTGATGGTGTCGCCTGCACTCAGGACATATCCATCATTTTCTTTGATGCGCGAATCTACATAGGTCACGCTGCCTGACAGGTCTAAGCCACGCGTGATAACGTCACTGCCAAAGTAAGCGACCTCTAAGCCCGTGCTCTCCATTCGCTTGATGTTTTGCACGAAGGTACGGCTAGTTCCGTCTGAAAAGGTGTTGGTTTGCGAATAGATGGCGTCGCGGGTATTTTCAAAAAAACCCGTCACGCGCACAACACCGTTGCCCACATCTTTTTCAGCTGTCAACTCACTCGTCCATGAGCGTTCTGGTCGCAAATTAGGATCATTCAAAAACGTGGTGATCGAGCCAGACAGAGAGGTGTTGCCATACATCTCTTGCGCTGTGGGCATGCGCAAAGATCGACCGGTCGACGCTTTCAGCAACAAATCGGGGGCCCATTGGTGGGAAACTGAGACCTTGGGCGAGAAGTGCGTTTCTTGACGCGTGGCAAAAGTGTTGGTATTTGACGTCGTGGTGGCCACATAGCCATTACTGGCTTTCCAGTCCTCGGCCCTCAGACCCAGCACGGTTTTCCAAAGTGGGGCAAAGCGCCACGCATCTTGCACATACAAGCTCTGCATCTCGGTGTTACCACCCGCCTTGCTCGCCAAGCTCGTGGGTGCAGCGGCTTGCCAGTCTGTGGCTGTGTTTTGGGTGATGGTCTTGAGCGTGTAGCGGTCTTGCTGATAGCCAAAATCAAGGATGTGGGCACCCTTCACGCCCTCGGGGCGCCAAGTGCCTTTGAGCGCTAGGTTGCTCCAACCCGTGCCGTTTTGGTCGGTGATTTTTCCAGCCGTTGAATAGGTCGTGGGACCACTCAACGTCCCAGAGGCGCGATTCAAGTCTGTTTGGTAGTCATACAGGCTGGCCTTCAACTCCCAGTCAAAAACGTCTTGCGTGTTGGTCTTCAAAGAGAGCCCATGCATGACATGTGTCAGCGCTTCTTGCGACGCCGTGAAGGCAGGGACGGAATAGTTGCTAACGCCGTTGTTGACATTACCGTTGTAAACAGCCGCGCCCGTTGCCGCATTGCTGAGGTAGGTCGAGGGGCTGCCATTGCTGTTGTTTTGCCAGTAGCCTAGGGTATACGAAGCACGCAGCGTGGGCGAAAAATCGTAAGCCAGCTTGAGCTTGGCATGGTCTTGCACGGTGTGGTACTGGGTGGTGGTTCCCAGCACGTCAGAACGTGTCCCTGTGGTGCTCAACGCGCTAACCACGCCGTTGACGCGTGTTCCGGTCAACGTGCCCGTCGTAGGCGTTGCCCGCACAAACACCATGGGTTGACCGCTGCTATCCAGTCGGCTCACATTGAACCAATAAGACCAATCGCCGACCTTGCTGCCCAAGCTTGCACTGGCATTAGCGCCCCCAAAATGGGTGTCGGTGTTGTAGGTGTCAAAGCGCTGATTGAAGGCGCTGACTTTCATGTGCGCTTCAAATGAGGTGGGCATACGTGTGACATAGTCGATCACGGCACCCACCGAGTTCCCTGGATAAGCCGCAGAAAACGGCCCATACATCACATCCACACGCTCAATTTCTTCAGGCGTCACCAAGCCCCAACGCGGCGCATTGGTGGCGGAGTTGCCCAAGTAGTTGGACAACAAAATGCCATCGGCATACACCGCACTGCGCGCGGGGTTGTTGGCCCCTGAAGCGCGGCTGGCCAATACCGCATGGTTGTAATCACCGATGTAGCGTTTGCGTACCGACAAACTGGGCAAATATTTCAGCGCATCCTCACTGTCGGTGGCATTGATCGTTTCAGCGATTTGTTTCGCCGTCACCGATTCGAGGGTGGTGGGGATTTGCGTCGGCAGCGAGGACGGCAGGCCCGACGTGATGACCACCATGCCCAATTCTTTCGACGGGGATGCGTCTTGGGCCTTCGCAGCGGCCGCGAACCCCAACACGATGGCCAGGGACAAAGGGGTTAAAACAAATTTCGTGTGTTCCATGAATGACTTTCAACATGAGCCCCACACACGGTCAACGTGGCGGCGACTCCTCAGATATTTCGGCCTATGCAAGCGCCCAACGCGCAGCACGAAGCCAACCAACCAGGGCAAGACTCAAAAGCCTTGCGCCCGCTTAAAACATCAGAGAGAAAGTGCAGGCGGCCCGCGCGAGGGCAGCGGCGGGGCTGTCACAGACGCGATGTGCGCTGCCGCCAAGGGCTCAAGCGCATGGGCCAGCGCTGAAGGCGCAGGCTGCGTGAGCGCGGTGTTCAGCGCAGGGGGCGGCGCTGAGAAAGAGGCACACAACGGGCAATCCAGCGTGTGGCTGGTGGCCGCGACACCGGCGTCATCGCCCTGCACCACCAGCTTCATGCTGCCGGTGCTGGTACAGACCAAGTCCATCGCTTGCGGATTGACCATGGGCGAGGCAATCGCGACACCGACAGACAACGCAAACCACACCAGCACAAAGCGGGTGAGGTTGAGAGCGTGGCGCAGGTGTTGCATAGGCCTAGATTCTAGAGTGCCCGCGTCAGTGCACTTGCAGCACCCGCACGCGCCCCACATCAAACTCGGTCACGGTCGAGCCCGTGTTGCCCCATTGCTGGCGGATGTGGGTCAACACATCGGCCATATCGCGGTCGCTGAGGGTGAGCACAAACGGCGGCATGCCAAAGGGTTGCGGTTGGGCATGGGTGACGGGCGAGAAACCGCCGTACGTGAGGTTTTGCACCAAGTTGCTGATCTGGGGCATCACCACGGCGCGGTTACCCGCCAACGGTGGATAGGCCATGCCGCGTGTGCCGTTGGCCAACACAACCGACTGGCCTTGGCCTTGATCGCCGTGGCACTGCGCACATTGGTCTTTGTAAATGGCCGCGCCGTTTTGGGCGCTGCGCAAACTGACTTTGCGCACTGGCGCAGGGGCGTCTTGTTCCGTGGGCTCGCGCAACGCCACTTGGGCGCGCGCTTGCAAGTAGGTGGCCATGGCCTGCAAATCAGCCTCGGTCAAATGCTGCGTGCCGTTTTGCACAACTTCCGCCATCGGCCCGTTCACCCACGCTTTCGGTGCGCTGCCGGTTTGCAACAGGCGCACGATGTCCGTCAACGGGGTGGTTGCCAACTGAGTTTCTTGGGCGCTCAACAACGACGGTGCGTACCAATTGGCACCGGGCATCAGGCCACCGCTCATGTCGTCCAAATCGCCACTGGCACCTAAGTTGTCGCGAGGGCTGTGGCAGGCCGCGCAATGCCCCAAGCCTTGCACCAAGTAGGCGCCGCGGTTCCATGCGGGCGATTGCTGGGCGTCCGCCGTGAATTGGGCGGGTTTGAAATACATGCTGCGCCACACCGCAAAAGCGGCTTGCGTGCCCAGCGGCCAGCGCAAGGTGTGCGCAGGCACCACATTGGCGACAGGCGCCAAACTTTGGAAATAGGCAAACAAGGCATCGGCATCAGCACGGGTCACCAAGCTGGTGTGGTTGTAGGGAAAGACAGGCGCCAGCAAGCGCCCGTCTTTGGAGCGTCCGTGGTGCAAAGCACGCCAAAAATGTTGCGCATTCCACGTGCCCAAACCGGTGTCAACATCGGGCGTCAAGTTGCTGGCGTAGACCTTGCCAAAGGGCGTGTCCAGCGCTCGGCCGCCGGCATAAGGCGCTTGGCCTGCGACGGTGTGACACGAGACGCAATTGCCAGCACGCGCGAGATACGCGCCTTGCGCCACGCGATCAGACACCGTATGCGTAGCGTCTGTGGCCGCAGAGGTTTGGCCTCGGGCAAGCTCGGCCGCCGCCTCGTCGCGTGTGTCCACGCCATCGGCGAAGTTGTCCCACACCACCCACGCAGCGAGCGCCACGCACACCGCCAGAATCAGTGCAAATACGCGCTTCATGGCTGGGCTCCCTGCAAAGGTGCGCTGCCACAGCTCCAGCTGGCTTGGGTGACTAATTCGCCTGAGACGGGGCGCTGAGTCCAACTCGCACGCAAGGTGCTCAAGCTCACAGGCGAGGTGTCCGCGGGCAAGGGCTGGCGGGCCAAATATTGCGCCACGGCCATCAGATCATCAGCGTTCAAACGCTTCACCACCTGCGCCATGCAGTCGGGCGCGTGGGCACGGCGTTGGCCCGATTGCCACGCGCCGAGTTGGCCGTTCAAATAATCCAGCGGTAGGCCCAACAGGCCCGGCACGTTGGGCATCACGCCCGTGAGTTGCGCGCCATGGCACGACACACAGGCGGGCACGCCACGTGCTGCATCGCCCGCCAACGTCAGTGCGCGTCCACGCGCCAACAACGCAGCGGGCACGCTGGCCGCACTCAACGCAGGCGCGGGGTACGGCACTTTGAGGCTGGAAAAATACTGCGCCATGTCGCGCAAATAGGCATCCGGCAAAGGCTCAATCAACCGCGCCATCAGGTCGTACTGGCGGCGGCCTTGCTGGAAGTTTTGCAATTGGTTGAACAAATAGCCCGCAGGTTTGCCCGCCAAGCGCGGGTAATAACCGTCAGGCCCCGCCTTGCCCTGCTCGCCGTGGCAGTAGGTGCAAGCCCGTGTGCGCTCGGCCATGCTGGTGTCAAACGCCTGCGCGGCGGTGCTGAAAATGCCACACAAGGCAGCGAACCAAATCAATTTCATAGCCCCCATTCTTTCAGATGGCGTCACGCACGCCATGAATACCCCAAACACGGCATAGGTTTTGCAAACTCAGCCACACACCATCCCACGCCCTGTTTTGAAACACACACCTGCCAGCGCGCACCAAACCAACACATGATTGCCCCAAGACGCAACGCGCCACGCTTGCGATTGCACATGTTTGGTGCAATCGCTTGCATCCATCGCCATGCTGCGATTGGCGCAGCTGTCTGTGCCTGCGTCGCGCTGAGCGCCAACGCCGATGGCCTGCATGCCACATCGCTGACGCACACGGTGCTGCCGGAGGTCGACGTGGTGGGACAGGACGAGGGCACCCCACTGGGCAGCAGCGACGCCGCATCGCAAGGTGTCATCGGTGCGCAGCAACTGGGCAACCGCCCCCTGCCACGCCCCGCCGAGGTGTTGGAGCACATCCCGGGCATGGTGGTCACCCAGCATTCAGGGGACGGCAAGGCCAACCAATATTTCTTGCGCGGCATCAACCTCGACCACGGCAGCGATTTCGCCACCACCGTCAACGGCGTGCCCGTGAACTTGCCCACTCACGCCCACGGACAAGGCTACAGCGACCTGAATTTTTTGATCCCCGAATTGGTCCAGCGCGTGGACTACCGCAAAGGCCCTTACGCGGCGGGCGATGGCGACTTTGCATCGGCGGGTGCCGCGAATGTGGTGTACCGCACACGCCTCGCACAACCCTTTGCCGACCTCACGCTGGGCCCGCACGGCTACCAGCGTGGTGTAGCCGCAGGCTCCGCTGACATCGGCGAAGCCCTGCACCTGCTGGCCGCCGTGGAAGGACTGAACAACAACGGGCCGTGGCACACGCCCCAAGGCCTGCGCCAACGTAACGCGCTGCTCACGCTCAGCAGCGGGACGGCGGCCCAAGGCAGCGCCATCAGCCTGTCGGCCTACAGCGCACACTGGACGGCCACCGACCAAGTGCCACAACGTTTGCTTGATGCGGGCAGTTTGCAAGGCCAAGCCTTTGGCCGCTTTGACACGCTGGACCCCAGCGACGGCGCCAGCACCTCCCGCACCAGCGTGTCGGGCGAGTGGCACCAACGCGATGACCGCGCCGCCACACAACTGCGTTGGTACGCGGTGCAATACGACCTGGCCCTGTATTCCAACTTCACCTACCAAACCGCCTCCAACGGCACCGGCAACAGCGATCAATTTGCCCAGCGCGACCAACGCCAAGTGCTGGGCGGCACACTGTTTCACTCATGGGTGGTGGACGGTTTGGGCCACGGCGCAGCAGTCAACACCGTGGGCTTGCAGCTGCGGCAAGACCGCATCCGTGCGGGTCTGTTCAACACCACGCAACGCATGGTCACCGCCGCCGTGCGTGATGACGAGGTGACACAAACCCTGGCCGGTCTCTACGCCCAAAACGACACACCGTGGACGCCATGGCTGCGCACGGTCACGGGCTTGCGCATCGATCAATTTCAGGCGCAAGTGCACAGCCTGTTACCAGCTAACCCCACGTTTGGCAGCGACAGCCAGCAGCTCTCGCCCAAACTCTCGGTCATCTTGGGGCCTTGGGCGCACACCGAGTTGTTCATCAACAGCGGGGTCGGGTTTCACAGCAACGACGCGCGCAGTACCGCGCCCAGTGCATCGCCCGTCTCGGGCCTGACACGCTCGCGTGGCGACGAGATCGGCCTGCGCAACCAGGTGAGCGAGACGCTGCAAACCGCCATCGCTTTGTGGCGTCTGCGCTTTGATGCGGAGCTGGTTTATGTGGGCGACGCAGGCACCACCGAAGCCGGTCGACCCAGCCAACGCCAAGGTGTGGAATGGAGCACCCGCTGGACGCCCGACCCCCACTTCGGTTTGGATGCCAACGTTGCCTGGACCCGCCCACGCTACAGCGATGCCAGCCCCGACGGCGCTTTCATTCCCAACGCGGTGCAACGCGTCGGCCATGTGTCGGCGGCGTGGCAACACATCGGCCCATGGTCGGCCAGCCTGACGTGGCGTTACATCGGCCCCGCCGCATTGTTGGCCGACAACAGCATGCGTTCTCGCGCCAACATCAGCAGCAACCTGCGCCTCACGCGCCACGTCAGCGCAGACACCGACGTGTCGCTGGATGTCTTGAATGTGTGGAACCGCGCCAACGACGACATCCAATACGCCTACGCCTCGCAGCTCGCGGGCGAGACGGCGCCCGTGCTGGACCGCCACCTTCACCCCGCCGAGCCGCGCACTTGGCGGCTGCACACACGCCTGCGTTTTTAGCCGCCAAACCACCCATACGGGGCGTTCGTGGATTTGTTGATGTACATCAACAACTGAAAAAACCGAAAAGATCATCATCAAAGTGCTAACCAAGGAACTTTGATGACCCCCACCGAAACCGATCGCATCAAACGCATGCTTGAAACGCTGCGGGCACATGTGTTGGCACGCATTGCCGAGCAACGCGGCGGCGTGCACAGCCGTGCCGATGTGGCTGCCGAGCAATTTGCGCCCACGCAGGACTCGCATGCGCAAACCATCACCGAGCGCGACATCGCGCTGGCCATCAGCGAGCACGAAACCCAAGAACTCGCCAACATCGATGCCGCACTGCAGCGCTTGGCAGCGGGCACGTACGGCCAATGCATCGCATGCGGCCAAGAGATTGCCACCGCTCGACTCAAAGCTTGGCCCGATGTGGCCCGCTGCATCACATGCCAGCAGCAAGCCGAAACCACGCACCCTTAAACCCCCGATTACCCCTGAAAGCTTGATATGACCACTTTTCACGCCGTCGTTTGGATGGATTACCAAGAAGCCCATGTGCTGATGTTTGACCGCGAACACGCCGAGGCACAACGCGTCAAATCGCGCAGCCACCACACGCACCAAGGCAAGCCGCTGGATACGCCCGCTTTTTATGCCGACATTGCCCGCGCCTTGACCGGCACCCACGAGGTGCTGCTGACCGGCCCTGGCTTGGCACGCAAAGAATTTGGGGATTGGTGCAAGCAACACCACACCGGCATTCAGATCGTCGGCAGCGTGGCCACTGATCACCCCAGCGACGCGCAACTGGTCGCCATGGCACGTCAGTATTTCAAGAAGTTCGATGGCATGGCGGGGAACGCGGTCACGTCATAAGCCAGACGCGGACAAGGCCAAGCGCTGCTGCTATGCTTTTAGGCATGCGCAGCCTTTTTCATTTCGCCTTCAACGTCACTGATCTCAACACCGCACGCCATTTTTATGGCGACTTGCTGGGCTGCACCGAGGGTCGCAGCACAGAAACGTGGGTGGACTTTGACTTTTACGACCATCAAATCTCGCTCCACTTGGGCGAGCCTTTGAAAACGCAAAACACAGGCCGCGTGGACGGCAAACTGGTGCCCATGCCGCACTTTGGTTTGGTGCTCAACCTGCCCGACTGGCAGGCCATGGCTGAGCGCCTCAAAGCGGCAGGTACCGCCTTTGTTTTAGAGCCCCATTTGCGCTTTGCGGGTCAGCCCGGCGAGCAATGGACCATGTTCTTTTTAGACCCCTTCGGCAACCCCTTGGAGATCAAAGGATTTGCCGACTTAGAGACGGTCTACGGCGCTTAAGCCACAAAGTCATCCGGCGCCGCCTGATGCTTTGGGTCAGCCCTCGAACTCGGTGATTTTTTGGTCGATGGCGCCAAACACGGTTTGGCCGTCTTTGCCCTTGACTTCAATGCGGATCGTGTCGCCAAACTTCATGAAGTCGGTGCTGGGCTTGCCATCCAAAATGGTTTCGATGGCGCGCTTCTCAGCGATGCAGCTGTAGCCCTTGGGCCAGTCTTTTTTGCCCTTGACTTCGACACCTTGGTTGCTGACCGTGCCGCTGCCGATGATGGAGCCCGCGCGCACATGGCGCGTTTTGCACAGGTGTGCAATGAGCTGACCAAAGTGAAACGTCATGTCGGGGCCCGCATCGCACATGCCGACCTTGCGGCCATTCCAAGTGGACTGCACCGTCAAGTGCAAACGGCCTTTGTCCCATGCGTCGCCCAACTCATCGAGCGTCACCGCCACGGGGCTGAACGCGGTGGCGGGCTTGCTTTGCACAAAGCCAAAGCCTTTGGCCAACTCATCGGGAATCAAATTGCGCAGCGACACATCGTTGGCGAGCATGACCAAACGGATGCGACCCAGCGCTTGCTCAGGTGTGGCGCGCATGGGCACATCGCCCGTGATCACGGCCACCTCGGTCTCAAAGTCGATGCCATAGGCTTCGCTGGCGCACACCACAGGGTCTTGGGGGCCGATGAAGTCGTCGCTGCCGCCTTGGTACATCAACGGATCGGTGTAAAAACTGGCGGGCACTTCTGAGTTGCGCGCGGCGCGGACCAGCTCCACATGGTTGATATAGGCCGAGCCATCGGCCCACTGGTAAGCGCGCGGCAGCGGCGCCATGCACAAGGCAGGATCGAAGGGGAAGGCGTGACGCACTTTGCCTTGGTTCAAGGTGTCGTAGAGGTCTTGCAATTGGGGAGCCAAAAAGTCCCAGTCGTCCAGCACCTGCTGCAAACGCGTGGCAATGCCCGTCGCATAATGTGCAGTGCTTAAATCACGCGACACCACCACGAGTTGGCCGTCGCGTGATCCGTCTTTGTAGGTGGCCAGTTTCATAGATGTTGTCCTCAGGCAGAATTACGCATTGATGAATTGATTTACTTAATCATAATTCCAAATTCAACCTTGAGGCTCCCATGAAAGAACGCGCAGGCATTCAATCCGTCGAAGTTGGCTTTGCCTTACTCGACGTGCTGGCCAAAGCAGAAGGCCCCTTGATGCTGCGCGATTTGGCGGCGGCAGCCCACATGAGCGCAGCCAAAGCCCACCGCTATTTGGTGAGTTTCCAACGGTTGGCCCTCGTGCAACAAGACAGCGCCTCCACCCGTTACGACCTCGGCCCGAGCGCCTTGCAACTGGGCTTGGCCGCATTGTCACGACTCGACCCCGTCAAGCTGGCCCGTGAACGCATGGTGCCGCTGATGGCGGAAATTGGCCATACCGTGGCGTTGGCGGTTTGGGGCAACCAAGGCCCGACCATCGTCCACTGGCAAGAGTCGCCTCACGCGATGACCATTTTGCGGCTGGGCGATGTGATGCCCTTGCTCACCTCCGCCACCGGTCGTTGCTTTGCCGCCCACATGCCGCGCGACTTGACTGGACCGATGCTGAAAACTGAAATCGCCAACGCGCAAAAAATGAAGCGCCACGATGTGCCCACCACCCAAGCCGAAGCCAACGCCATGCTGAACGAAGTCCGCCAACACGGCATCGCGCGGGTGGTGGACGTGCTGCTGCCGGGCGTGGTGGGCTTTTGCGCCCCCGTGTTCGACTCGGACGGTCATTTGGTGCTGGGCATGGTGTCGCTTGGCCCCGCCTCGAACTTTGATGCCGACTGGAAAGGCGCGCCCGCCCAAGCGCTGCGCCAAGCGGCGCAATCGCTGTCCGCCGAATTAGGGCATCACGCGGCTTGATACGCGGACACATGCCACCGTGTTGACCACACCCGCCACGCCCCACCTCAAGCGCTCGCACGCGACGCTGTTGGTGCTGGCCGTGTTGCTGCTGCATTGGTGGGTGCTCGCAGGCGCACCTTTGTGGTGGTCGCCAGAAAAGCGGCAAACCCTGCGCCCTCAAGCGATGGTGACGCGCACCATCGAGGCCAGCACGCCACGCGCAGCGCAGGTGCCCACAGTGAAACCCAACCGCATGGTGCGAACGCCCCCGCCCGATTTACCTCAGCCGCCCCAAGCTCAGTCCTTGGTTGACGCCCAAGAACACCCACAGCACGCGTCAGAACTCAGTGCCACCACGCCCCATGCTGCGTCAGCCTCGATGGCCAAGCCAGACACGCCGCCTTTGGCCTCCTCGCAAGAGCTCGCCGACTTGACCGCTCCCGTCGCCCTGCCCGCCCGCAGCGCCTCGGCGGTCGATTTGCCGCCCTTTAAACGCGCGGCGAGCAACGCCCCCGACGCCCCGAGCTTCACCGAGGTCACCAGCTTCAAAGCCCCCGCCTCCACGGTGCTGACGTACAGAATGCAAGGTCAGTCCAAAGGGCTGACTTATTGGGCCACTGGCGAGTTGCTGTGGCAGCAAGACGGCCAGCGCTACGACGCCAAGTTGGAGGTGAGCGCCTTTTTAATCGGCACGCGCACGCAAACCAGCACAGGCACCTTGGGCCCAGAGGGCTTGATGCCCACGCGCTTTGGCGACAAATCGCGCAGCGAGCTGGCAGCGCATTTCCAGCGCGACAAAAACATCATCAGCTTCAGCGCCAACAGCCCCAGCGTGCCCTTGCTCAAAGGCGCGCAGGACCGCTTGAGCGTGATCATTCAACTCGGCGCGCTGTTGGCGGGCGACCCCGCGCGTTACCCGACGGGCACCATGTTGTCGTTCCAAACCGCGTCGCAGCGCGAGGCCGAGGTGTGGCAATTCAGCGTCGAAAAGGAAGAAACGCTGCAACTGCCCTACGGCAGCGTGGTGGCCGTCAAGCTCAACCGCAGCCCGCGCCGCGAATTTGACCAGCGCATTGAGGTGTGGCTGGCCCCCGAATTCGGCTATTTGCCCGTGCGCCTGCGCGTCACCAACGCCAACGGCGACTGGATTGACCAGACACTCAAAGGTGTTGAAAAGCCCTCCCCTTGAATTTGAACTTTTCAATCCGATATCCTAGGGGTGTGATTTGATTTTTCTCGAAAGACCTGCGATGGACATGCTCTACAACTCCGACACCTATTCCGTGATGCACCTGCAAGTGCAAGACGACGCGTCGGTACCCGTGCGCCCCGATGTGCCGGTGTTGGCCCGCCACGGCTTTGAGATTGTCGACAAGCGCACCGGCAAAGAACTGTTCCTAGAAGGCTCATGGGCCGAGCAGTTTCAAGCCCACCTGCGCGCTTGGCAAGAAAACTCGCCCACCCAAGAAGAGGTGGAAGACACCTTAGCGGGCTACGCCGAGTTGGCACAAAACCCTGTGCTGGTGCATTGAGCCAGTCTGCCACCCAATTCAAGGGGCGCTTTGAGCGCCCCTTTTTCATGGGTGCACCAAATCTACAATCAGCACCATGACCGCTTACATCCTGAATTTGTCTTGCCCTGACCGCCAGGGCATCGTGCACGCCGTTTCTGGCTTTTTGCTAGAACGCCATGGCAACATCGAAGAGGCCGCGCAGTACAACGACCCCGACACGGGTTTGTTCTTCATGCGTGTGCAATTTGCTTGTAGCGCGGTGGGTCAAGCCGATTTGCGTGCACAACTGGCCACCCTCGCCGACACATTCGGCATGAAGTGGACCTTGCACGACACCACCCAGCCCATGCGCACGGTGTTGATGGTCAGCAAAGAAGGCCATTGCCTGAACGACTTGTTGTTCCGCTGGAAAAGCGGTCTGCTGCCCTTGGACATTCGCGCCATCGTCAGCAACCACCGCGAGTTCTACCAACTGGCGGCTAGCTACAACGTGCCGTTTCATCACATTCCTGTCACGGCGGCCACCAAAGCGCAGGCGGAAGCCAAGCAGTTCGAGGTCATCGAGTCCGAAGGGGCCGAGTTGGTCGTGCTGGCGCGTTACATGCAAATTTTGAGCGACGACTTGTGCAAAAAATTGGCCGGTCGCGCCATCAACATTCACCACAGCTTTTTGCCCAGTTTCAAAGGCGCCAAACCGTACTACCAAGCGCACGACCGTGGTGTGAAGCTGATTGGCGCCACCGCCCATTACGTGACGGCCGACTTGGACGAAGGCCCCATCATTGAGCAAGACGTGGCCCGCGTGGACCACAGCAAAACCGTGGAAGACTTCACCGCCCAAGGCCGTGACACCGAGAGCCAAGTGCTGGCCCGCGCCGTCAAGTGGCACAGCGAGCACCGCGTGTTGATCAACGGTCACAAGACCGTGATCTTCAAATAAGCGCGCGCCCCGCTTGGCGACCATGAGCCCCAACCGCATCCCGCCTATTCAGTGCTTGCTCACGTTTGAGGCGTTGGCGCGCCTGCGTTCGGTCACGCAGGCGGCTGAGGAGTTGTGCGTCACGCCCAGCGCGGTGAGCCACCGCGTGAAGCAGTTGGAACAATTGCTGGGCGTCAAGCTGTTTGGTCGCGCCGATTTTTCGCTCACCACCGAGGGCAGCGAGTACTTAGCCCATGTGCGCGAAGGCTTGACGATTCTGGAGCGCTTCCCAGGCAAAGACGGCAGCAGCAACAACAGCAAACGCAAACTGCGTTTGGCCGTGACGCCGACTTTCGCACGGTCGATCTTGATGCCACGCCTGCGCCAATTTGCCGAGGCCTACCCCGAGATCGACATCACGCTGCAAGTGAGCATTCCGCTGCTGGACGTGGTGGCCGAAGACGCCGACCTGACCATCCGATTCGGCACGGGCCGTTACGCCGATGTGGAGCATGTGTGTCTCATGAAAGACGATGTGACGCCCTTGGCCTCACCCGCCTACATCCGCGAGCATGGGCCGTTTGACAGTCCTGAAGACTTGGCAGATACCACCCTGTTGCGCAGCCCACTGGAGCCTTGGCGCACTTGGTTTGCCGCGCACGACCTCGATTGGCCCGAACCCATAGACGGCAGCAGCTTCAACGACATTGGCTTGATGTGCGATGCCGCGGCGCAAGGCTTGGGCGTGGGCTTGGTGCGTTTGAAACTTGGCGCGCCTTGGCTAGAAAACGGCACACTGGTGCGTATTTTTCCGCGCCAAGTGCCCAGCCCCCATGGGCATTACCTGTGCTGGCGCACAGGCGCCATGGACCGCTGGGAATGTGCGGCGTTTGCGGAATGGCTGCAAAAGGCCGTGCCTTAGCGTTTGTTTTGGTGAAACAAAACCATTTCAATCGACGCTGAAACTTTCTTCACGCGTCGCCCCCAAGTTTTGCCTTAAAGTGAGGCGTATGAACGCCCCACTCACGATCGACCAGCAAAACACCCTTGCCCGCGCGGAGCGCCAAGCCCAAGTGGTGCAAGCGCTGCTGCAAGTGCTGCCACAGCACGCCCTGCTCTACACCACCGAGGACACTGTGCCTTACGAGTGCGACGGCCTCACCGCCTACCGCGCCCGCCCCATGTGCGTGGCCCTGCCCGAAACGGTGGATCAAGTGCAAGCCGTGCTCAAGGCCTGCTACGCGCTCGATGTACCCGTGGTCGCACGCGGCGCAGGCACAGGCCTGTCGGGTGGCGCGATGCCGCACACCATGGGTGTGACGCTGTCACTGGCCAAGTTCAACCAAATTCTCAACATCGACCCGTTCGCACGAACGGCGGTGGTGCAGTGCGGGGTACGCAACCTGGCCATCAGCGAAGCGGTGTCCAAGTTTGGTTTGTATTACGCGCCTGACCCATCCAGCCAAATTGCTTGCACCATTGGCGGCAACGTTGCCGAGAACTCGGGTGGCGTGCATTGTTTGAAATACGGCCTGACCGTACACAACGTGCTCAAGGTCAAAGGCTTCACCGTGGAAGGCGAACCCGTTGAGTTTGGCGGCGACGCCCTCGACGCACCGGGCCTTGACCTGTTGCCCGTGATCGTGGGCAGCGAAGGTATGTTGGCGGTGACCACCGAAGTGACCGTCAAGCTCGTGCCCAAGCCTCAGTTGGCCCGCTGCATCATGGCCAGCTTTGACGATGTGCGCAAAGCGGGCGACGCCGTGGCTGCGGTGATTGCAGCAGGCATCATCCCCGCCGGCTTAGAGATGATGGACGGCCCCATGACCGCCGCCGTGGAAGACTTTGTGCACGCCGACTACGACCTGAGCGCCGCCGCCATTCTGCTGTGCGAGAGCGACGGCACACCCGAAGAAGTGGAAGAAGAAATTGGCCGCATGAGCGATGTGCTGCGCGGCTGCGGTGCCACCGCCATTGCCGTGAGCCGCGACGAAGCACAACGCATGAAATTTTGGAGCGGTCGCAAAAACGCATTCCCCGCCTCGGGCCGCATCAGCCCCGACTACATGTGCATGGACAGCACCATTCCGCGCAAGCGTTTGGCCGACATCTTGGAAGCCATTCAAGAGATGGAAAAAAAATACGCCCTCAAGTGCCTGAACGTGTTCCATGCAGGCGATGGCAACTTGCACCCACTGATTCTGTTTGATGCCAACGACCCCGACCAAATGCACCGCTGCGAACAATTTGGCGCAGACATCTTGGAAACCAGTGTGGCCATGGGCGGCACGGTGACGGGCGAGCACGGCGTGGGCATCGAGAAGGTGAACAGCATGTGCGTGCAGTTCAGCGCCGAAGAAAACGAACAGATGTTTGGCGTCAAGCGCGCCTTTGACAGCAAGGGTTTACTGAACCCCGGCAAGGTCATCCCCACCCTGCACCGCTGTGCCGAATACGGCAAGATGTTGGTGCGTGCGGGGCAGATTAAGCATCCGGATTTGCCGCGGTTTTAAATTTAGCCAACTTGGCCTGCAAGTTGTTTTTCACTGCAGGCCATTCATTCGCGATGATGGAATACACGACCGTGTCGCGAATGGAGCCATCTTTCAAAATTTGATGGCTTCTTAAGATGCCGTCTTGTTTAGCGCCAAGTCGCTCAATCGCACGGCGCGATGTTTCGTTGAAAAAGTGCGTGCGGAACTCCACCGCATTGGCCTGTTGCTCTTCAAACCAATATTGCATCAGCAAGTATTTGGCTTCTGTGTTGATCGCTGTGCTTTGCGCTGATTTGGCGTACCAGGTGTAACCAATCAATCCTCGCTTGTGCGATGGTTCTACGTTGTAAAAGCGGGTTGTGCCGACAACTTTTTGCGTTTTGAGGTCTCTGACTACAAAAGCCATATTGCCATTGGTCGAGGCCTTTATAGCCGCATCGACATAGCTCGTCATCTCTTTGGGCGATGGCACACTGGCATACCAAAGCTGCCAAAGTTCGCCGTCAATCACGGCGTCTTTGAGCCCGTCGACATGCGAATGCGTCAAAGGCTCAAGGACGACAAAACGGCCTCTCAACGAAACACTGAGCTTCTCAGTCATCTGTGATTGAAAATTCGAGAGCGTTAAGCCGCCAGCAAATTACAACGCTGAATCTTTGCCAGCGCTTCGCCCATCGACTCACGTGCAATTGCCATGTCGTAGTTTGTCTGGCCACGCAGCCACCAGCCATCACTCAAACCAAAGTAGCGGCACAAACGCAAGTCTGTATCGGCGGTGATCGACCGCTTGCCCGCCACAATTTCACCAATGCGCTGTGCAGGCACACCAATTTCCTTGGCGAGTCGATATTTGCTCAAACCCAAGGG
>NZ_JAVKLQ010000035.1:0-6113 GCF_031539175.1 Limnohabitans sp.
AACCGTGACGGATGAGGAATTGACTATGATTGAAAACCGATTGAATCATCGCCCCAGAAAGCGACTAGGATTCAAGACACCTCACGAGGTATTCCATGCCTCGTTAAAGCGTGTTGCACTTCGTCCTTGAATCCGCCATTTGAAACACCCGAATCGGCGCTTGCAATGCAGGATGCAGTTTGGAAGCGGGCTTCAGAACAGCCTTGGATGCGCCGGACTTAGAGGCAGCAGCCTTAACCGCAGGCTTTGTCGCTGCTTTGGGCGCACCCTTTGCTGAAGCAGCAACCCGGGGGGCCACTGGGGCTTTGGCCTTGGCGACTGGCTTGACCGCTGTTTTGGCTGGCGCTTTCACGACCTGTTTTTGTGTATTTTTTGAAGCCATGGTTGTTTAATCTGTGAGACGACGGCTAGTCTAACTCTCAAAATAACACTAAAGCACTCAATAGATAGCAAAATACCCGTGTGAACAGGGTCTAACTTGTCAATCCGCCCCAAACAAATCCCGCGTGTAAACCTTGCCCGTCACATCGTCCAAGTCGGGGGTTTGGCGGTTCGCCACGATCAGGTCGGCGCGTTGTTTGAAGGTGGCGAGGTCGTTCACCACGGCTGAGTTGAAAAAGTGTGGCTCTTGCAGCACAGGCTCATAAACAATCACCTCCACGCCCTTGGCTTTGAAGCGCTTCATGATGCCCTGCACGCTGCTGGCTCTGAAGTTGTCGCTGCCCGCCTTCATCACCAAGCGGTAAATGCCCACCACCTTGGGGCGGCGCTTCAAGATGTCGAACGCCACAAAGTCTTTGCGCGTGCTGTTGGCGTCCACGATGGCGCGCATCAAGTTTTGCGGCACCTCGGCGTAATTGGCCAACAGCTGCTTAGTGTCCTTGGGCAAGCAATAACCGCCGTAGCCAAACGATGGGTTGTTGTAGTGGTTGCCGATGCGCGGGTCTAGGCACACCCCATCGATGATTTGCCGCGTGTCCAGCCCCAACGACGACGCGTAACTGTCTAGCTCGTTGAAATAGGCCACCCGCATCGCAAGGTACGTGTTGGCAAACAGCTTGATCGCCTCGGCCTCAGTGCTGTCGGTCAGCAGCACCGGCATGTCCTTTTTAATCGCCCCTTCCACCAACAAATCGGCAAACGCTTGCCCGTGCTCAGAACGGTCGCCCACCACAATGCGGCTGGGGTGCAAGTTGTCATGCAAAGCCTTGCCTTCGCGCAAGAACTCGGGCGAAAACATCAAGTTGTGCGTCATGTACTTCAAGCGCATGCGTTCGGTAAAGCCCACCGGCACCGTCGACTTGATCACCATCACCGCCTGCGGGTTGATGGTCAGCACATCGGCAATCACCGACTCCACCGACTTGGTGTTGAAGTAATTCGTCTCGGCGTCGTAATCGGTGGGCGTCGCGATGATCACAAAGCTCGCCCCCGTGTAAGCCTCTTCTTTGCTCAGCGTTGCCTTGAAATTCAGGGGCTTGTGCGACAAATACGCCTCCATCTCCACGTCTTCAATCGGCAGCACTTTGCGGTAGAGCTGTTCAACCTTGCTCGCCACCACATCCAACGCCACCACCTCATGGCTTTGTGCCAACAAGATGCCGTTAGACAGGCCCACATAGCCTGTTCCTGCGATTGCGATTTTCATAAAACATTCATCCTAAAAATAATTAATTAAAACTAACTAACTGAAGTAGCGATAATAGTTTATTAATACTATTTAATTCAAAAAATTCCACATGAGCAGCACATCAGAAGGCTTCAACCTCATCGGCTACGCCACCTCGCCCATGGGCTTGGGCGAAGACCTGCGCTCCTTCGCCGCCATGCTGGAGCACCTCGCCATTCCCTTTTCGGTCACCGACATCCCCACCGACGTGCAAGGCCAAGTCAAAGTCGCGTGGCAACACCTCACCACGCAGGACTACAACACCAGCGTCTTCTTCATGTCAGCCATGGAGTGCCAAAACCTCGCCCGCGTGCACCCACGGCTGTTCACCCAGCCCCAGCGCAAGATTGGCTACTTTTTGTGGGAACTGCCCGACTTCCCCAGCCAACACGCCGCCGCCCTGCAACTTGTCGACCACATTTGGTGCCCCACCCGCTTTGTGCAACAAGCCTTCTTTGCCAAATCGCGCCAACTCACCCTGTCGCTCCCGCTGCCCGTGGTGCAACACCCACCCGCAGGCCGCAACTTTCGGCAAGAACTCAACGTGCCCGCCAGTGCCTTTGTGTCGTTGTTCATGTTTGACATGCACTCCACCCTTGCGCGCAAAAACCCGCATGCCGTGTTGCGGGTCTTTCACCAATTCATGCAAAGCGAGCCCGACGCCTACCTGTTGTTAAAAGTCAGCCGCTGGCAAAACTTGGGGCCAGCTGCACTTGCGTGGATTCCCCATCACCCACGCATCAAACTCATTCAAGACACCCTCAGCCCCAACCAGCTGACCGACCTCTACCGAAGCGCCAACTGCTATTTGTCGCTGCACCGCAGCGAAGGCTTTGGCCGCACCTTGGTCGAAGCCTTGCAAAACGGCCTGCATGTCGTGAGCACCCATTTTTCGGGGCCGCAAGACTACCTCACGCCCGACAACGCCCTGCTCGTCAACTGGCAACGCACCGACGTGGGCCCCAACGACTACCCCCACCTCACCGAGCCCAGCTGGTGGGCCGAACCCGACGAACCCAGCGCTTTGCAGCAACTCCAACTCGCCTGCGAGCGCGCAAAAAAAGGGCCCAATATTCAGGGCCAAAACGACGGTGCAAAGTTCTTGCCCGAAGCCTTGGCCGCTAAATACAGGCCCATCTTGAAAACGTATTTGAAGTAACTTAAGCCGCTGGCGGTGCCTCTTGCTCACGCGCATCCAGCACTTTCTTCGCCACCGCCAACACCAATTGCGACTTAGGCGCTTGGTCTAAAAACTCTTTCGACGCCAAAAAATCCACCAGCAACGCGAAAGGCGTCACGCCCACGCGTGGCTCCACCACCTCCATCGACTCGGGCAAGCGGCCCAAGAAGATTTTGTAAGCCGCAATCACGTCTTCGCGTGTGGCTTTCATCGTGTCCATTTGGCACGCCGCCTCGGGCACAACGTCAGCCACCACCTCGGCTGGCACAATAGCTGGCGCTGGCATTAGCGGTGGCGTTTCAACGACCACCGCCTGTGCCGCCTGTGCCGCCTTTGCGGCAACTTGCGCAGCCAAGGCCTCATCAAACGTCATCGGGGATGGCTGCAGTGGCGGCAGCGCCTCTAGCGCAACCTCTTGAACCACGGGTTTTTTCTTAAAACCAAAAAAGTTAAACATCATCTAAATACCTCATCGATACATTCATTCGCTCTCGACAAACAACCATCGAAATGCATCAATGATTGGCCATGATTTTTCTAAAAATCTGTTAGTAACCCAACGCCAAAAAAAACGGGTTCAACGTGTTCGAAGGTTTTGGGTAATTCAAAGACTCACCACCAGGCTGCTGCACATGTCCTCCTGCCGCAACGACAAGTGCATGACCTGCTGCTGTATCCCAAATACATGTAGGTCCAAAGCGGGGATACACATCAACTTGCCCCTCTGCCACGAGGCAAAACTTTAAGGAGCTACCTATATCGCGTCCATCAACCGCATCAAATTGCTCTAGCCATTTCGTCAACTCATTGGATGGGTGTGAACGACTGGTCGCCACTCGAACAGGGCGATTGGTCAGCGACTCCGCTGACGCGCCTGAAACTTTGATCTCACGCCACCCATTGGCATCTCTTTTCTTGGCCTGAGCGACAAAGCTACACGCACCTCCAAAAGCACCCACATACATCAGCCCAAGCGCGGGAGCCCCCACCACCCCCACTTGCGGTTCACCATTGACAACAAGTGAAATATTGACAGTGAATTCACCATTGCCTTTGATGAATTCTTTTGTCCCATCTAGTGGATCGACAGCCCAATACATCACAGGGCATTCATCTTTAGAAAACGTATTGGCACTCTCTTCAGACAACACAGGAATCTGCGGCCAACGCATACGCAGCCCTTCTGACAAGACTTCGTTTGACGCCAAATCTGCGGCGGTCAAAGGCGAATCATCTTTTTTCACGACATGTTGCAACGCTTCGCGTTTGGCATAAATTTCCATGATCACGTTGCCCGCGGCATCGACCAAATCAACTAAAAACTTCAGCCCCTGCTCATCCATCACCTTGACGACGCTCATACAACAAGTCCCGTTAATTTCAAACCAATCACACTCAACACCAAGGCTAAACCCACGCGTAAATAGTGCTGCGGCAATCGAGCAGAAAGCTTTGCCCCAAGCCAGACACCGGGGACAGACCCCAAAAGCAACCAAGTCAAAAGCTCAAAATCGACGTGACCAACCACCACGTGCCCAAGCCCTGCAAACAAAGCCAACGGCACAGCATGCACGATGTCTGTAGCGACCAAACGCGACGGCGTTAAACGCAGCGGGTACAAATAAGCCAGCAACACAGCACCTACAGCACCAGCCCCTACGGATGTCAACGTCACCAAAAAGCCCAGTACCACATCTTGGTCGACGACGAACGCATGCCACTCCGGCCAGGCGAAGTACCCATGCTCAAAAAAGTGCGCTTTCGCACACTGGGCTGCTACCCACTCACGGGCGCTGTGGAGTCAGAAGCCGACACCCTACCCAACATCATTCAAGAAATGCTGCTCACCAAAACATCCGAGCGCCAAGGCCGCGTCATCGACCACGATGCCGCCGCATCCATGGAAAAGAAAAAGCAAGAGGGGTACTTCTAAATGTCACACGTCAGCGACCTCATCGGCCAAGACATCTACGCCTACCTGCACAGCCACCAGCACAAAGGGCTGTTGCGCTTCATCACCTGCGGCAGCGTAGACGACGGCAAAAGCACCCTCATTGGCCGCTTGCTCTACGACTCCAAAATGATCTTTGAAGATCAACTCAAAGCCCTCGAAGCCGACAGCAAACGCATCGGCACACAAGGCCAAGAGATTGACTTTGCTTTGTTGGTCGACGGCTTAACCGCCGAACGCGAACAAGGCATCACCATCGATGTGGCCTACCGCTTCTTCTCAACGGAGAAACGCAAATTCATCGTGGCCGACACCCCTGGCCACGAGCAATACACGCGCAACATGGTCACAGGCGCATCGACCGCCGACGTGGCCGTGGTGTTGGTCGATGCACGCAAAGGCGTGCTCACCCAAACACGCCGCCACAGTTACTTGGCCAAACTCATGGGCATCCAGCATGTGGTGCTGGCCATCAACAAAATGGACATGGTGAACTACAGCCAAGACGTGTTTGAAACCATCCAACAAGACTACTTGGCCTTTGCTCAGCAACTGGGCGAGCTGCAAGTTACCCCCATTCCTATGTCCGCCTTGCGCGGTGACAACATCACCGAGCGCAGCCATCACATGCCTTGGTTTCACGGCACCACGTTGATGGGTTTTTTAGAAACCGTGCAAATCGAACAAGACCGCCTGAGCAAGCTTGCCTTTCGCATGCCCATTCAATGGGTCAACCGCCCCAACCAAGACTTCAGGGGCTTCAGTGGCACAGTGGCCTCAGGCGCTGTAAAAGCGGGCCAACGCATACGCGTGCAGCCATCAGGCCGCGAGGTAGACATTGCCCGCATCGTCACCCAAGACGGCGACCTCGCCCAAGCCGTGGCTGGCCAAGCCATCACCATCACTCTGGCTGAAGAAGTCGATGCGTCACGCGGTGACATGTTCACCACCGCACAAGCACCCGCCACCGTGGCTGACCAGTTTCTGGCCCATCTGGTGTGGATGGCCGAAAACCCACTCATGCCCGGACGCCACTACTGGCTCAAGTGCGGCACACAAACCGTCAATGCCAGCGTGACCAAAATCAAACACCAAATCAACGTCAACACACTTGAACGAATGGCGGCCGACAAGCTAGAACTCAATGCCGTGGCCGAATGCAACCTAGCCACTGACCTGCCCCCACTAGCCGTACCACTGAATTAGAAGTTAGTCCGATGTGTCAAGGTTATTCCAAAACTTGATGGTTTGTATTTGCAGCAGCATTTGAATTAATCCTATGCTGCTGCGCGAATTGAGCCGGTGGTATCCGA
>NZ_JAVKLQ010000036.1:0-32051 GCF_031539175.1 Limnohabitans sp.
AACCGTGACGGATGAGGAATTGACTATGATTGAAAACCGATTGAATCATCGCCCCAGAAAGCGACTAGGATTCAAGACACCTCACGAGGTATTCCATGCCTCGTTAAAGCGTGTTGCACTTCGTCCTTGAATCCGCCTTTTAATAATTTAAAAATATATCCATGCCAAATTGATGTGCTTCTCGAGAAATTCGAGGCACTGCTTGAGAAGACCCTTAGTTGGCCGCGAACAGTAGACACAAGACATAGACAGCACGCGCGTGAGCCCTTTGCACACCATGAGCACAGCCTTTCCAGCCACAACGCACAGCGACTCAAGGGCCTGAGAGGGCCTCAAAAATGGTTTACAATGTCGCCTTGTCGGTGGTATAGCTCAGTTGGTTAGAGCGCAGCATTCATAATGCTGATGTCGCAGGTTCAAATCCCGCTACCACCACCAAATAAAAACCCACAGTTTTGCGACTGTGGGTTTTTTCTTTGGCGCAGCGCGGATGCCTTACAAACCGCATGCTTTTTCATGAATGGCTATCCTGCAGGCCTTCATTTGGAAAACTTCGCATGGACTTACTGACCAACCCGCAAACTTGGATCGCCTTTGGCACACTGACCGCCTTAGAGCTGGTACTGGGCATCGACAACATCATCTTTATTTCCATCTTGGTTGACAAGCTGCCTGCCGCCAAACGGGAAATGGCACGGCGCATTGGCCTGTTCATGGCCATGTTCATGCGCATCGGCTTGTTGCTGATTTTGTCGGTCATCGTCGGATTGGTCGAACCGATTTTCACAGTGATGGACAAGGCCATTTCGGGACGAGACCTGATTTTGATCATCGGCGGCCTGTTCCTGATCTGGAAAAGCACAGGTGAAATTCATCAATCGTTTGAAGGCGAAGAAAACAATGCCGCAAGCGCAGCCAAAGCAACGCTGGCCAGCGTCATTCTGCAAATCATGGTGATTGACTTGGTGTTCTCACTCGACTCCATCATCACCGCCGTCGGTATGGTCGATGAAGTGGCCATCATGATTGCCGCCGTGGTGGTGTCAGTGGGCTTGATGATGCTGTTTGCCAAAGGCATTGGCCAGTTTGTATCCGAACACCCGTCTATCAAAATGCTGGCATTGACCTTCTTGGTCGTGGTTGGCGTGGTGCTGATCGCCGAGGGTGTGGGCCACCATATCCCGAAAGGCTATATCTACTTTGCCATGGCGTTCTCGGTGATTGTGGAGATGCTCAATATTCGCTTTCGGAAGCGGTCTAAGCATGTGGTGCAGTTGCACCAAGCGCGAATTCCTGGCGAATAAACAAAGGCAAAATGGTTTTATCAATTTTTTGAATAAAACCACATGCAGCTGCTGCTCAAAAAAATCAATCTGGTCGGCAATTTATACAAAGCGCTGCACTACTTCATCACCAAAAACAAAGGCCGAACGGTCCGCCAGAAGGTCTTTTCGCTGCTGCACCCCACGGCCACCTCGGGGCCACTGCACCGCTACATCGACCATGTGATCATTGCGGCGGTCTTGGTGTCTGTGGTCAGCATCATTTTGGAGACCGTGCCCGAAATTCACGCCATCTTCGGGCCTGAGTTCAAGTTGCTGGAATGGCTGACCGTGGCGATCTTCACGGTCGAATACAGCGCACGCGTTTACAGCTGCTGTGAACTCGAAGAATACGCGCACCCCATCAAAGGTCGATTGCGCTACATGGCGTCGATCAGCGCTTTGATCGACCTGTTGGCGGTGTCGCCGTTTTACTTTGATTTGGTTTTTCACGAAAACGTCGATCTGCGGTTCTTGCGGGTGTTTCGTTTGTCCCGTTTGCTCAAACTCACGCGCTACACCGGCACGCTCAACACACTCTTCAAAGCTGTGCAACGCGAGCACAGGGTGCTGTTTGCCTCGGCTTTCATGATGTTGCTGTTGGTGATTTTGACGGCCAGCTTGGGCTTTGAGCTGGAGCACGCGGCCCAACCCGATAAATTCGAGAGCATTCCAGCCACCATGTATTGGGCCGTGATCACCTTGGCCAGCGTGGGCTATGGTGACATCACGCCTGTCACGCCCTTGGGCCGCGCGATGACCGTGGTGATCAGTCTCATGGGCATTGGTATTTTTGCCATCCCCGCAGGTTTGATGGCCTCGGCCTTCACCGACCAGCTGCGCATCGACCGTGAAACATTTGAAAATGAATTCCGAAAAGCAGTCGCCGACGGTCGTTACTCCGCCCATGATCGCCAAGCACTGGATGCCGAAGCCGAGCGACTGCACCTCACGCCACAAGACGTCACCCGCATCATGGAGCGCGTGCGCAACGAAATGCGCAGCGTCGGTCACGATGTGACGGAAGGCCTAGACCCTGAGGTGATGCTGGAGCGCTACCGCCAACAGATCAGCAATCTGCGCAGCATGGCGCATGGCAAAAGTGCGGCACAAATCAACACCTTACTGACGGATGAAACCAAATCCACGGCCGTTGAACGCGAGATTTGGCAAGCGCTTCGACAGAAGTAACACCCTCGCTGAGCGAGCCCTACAGCAAGGCCAACGCATTTTGCGCAGCGACACGACCTTCATCGGTTGGTACCACCCAGACCTCCACGGCGCTGCCTGCCGTGTGAATGGCACACACCGCATCGCCCTTGGCGGCTTGATTCGCAGCGGCATCCACGGATACGCCTAAATAAGCCAACGCTTGCGCCACGTTTTGGCGCAACACAGCATCGTGCTCGCCAATGCCACCGGTGAAAGCCAGCACATCCAAGCCGCCTAAACAAGCCGTCAACGCGCCGGCTTCGCGCACCACGCGGTGCGCGAACAAGTCGGTGGCAAATTTCGCCGTTTCAGAACACGATGCACGCAAAGTGCGCATGTCAGCGCTTTCACCCGACACGCCCAACAGGCCACTTTGTTTGTAAAGCAACTTTTGAATTGCATCGTGCGTCCAACCTTGCTCCATCAAATAGAGCAACACCCCGGGATCCAATGCACCGCTGCGGGTGCCCATCATCAACCCATCCAAGGCCGAAAAACCCATGGTGGTGGCGCAACTCTCCTGGGCGCGTGTGGCGCACAAACTGGCCCCATTGCCCAAATGCGCCATCAACGTGCGGCCACTCGAACGTGGCGATACACCTTGCAATGTTTGACTCACGTATTGGTAAGACAAGCCATGAAAACCATATCGGCGCACGCCTTGAGCGGTGAGTTGGCGGTCAATGGCAAACGTGGTTTCTAAAGGCGACAGTGTGCGGTGAAACGCGGTGTCAAAGCACGCCACTTGCGGCACATCCGGAAATGACGCGGCAAATGCACGCACCCCCGCCAAGTTATGCGGCTGATGCAAAGGTGCCAACGCGTTGAGCGTGGCCAATTGCGCCAGCACCTCAGGTGTCACACGCACGCTGGCTTTGAAAAACTGACCGCCATGCACCACGCGGTGCGCCACCGCCTGCACCTGCATGTGTGAGAAATGGGACATCAACAGCATGTCGAGCGCGCTGAGTGCGGCGTCGAACACATCTTGGTCTGGCAGCACAGCCACCTCGGTGACGGTCTTCGCTTGGCCTTTGGCGGCAAAACTGATGCAGGGCTCACCCGAAGGCTCTAAGCCTTCGATGTTGCCCGTGACTTCTGCCTCACCGATGGCTTGGCCTTGAATCGGATAGAGCGCGAACTTCAGACTCGACGAGCCTGCATTGACAGACAAAATGCTCATGCGGGATGGCTGCGGTAATGGTGGGCAATCAACTTGGCCAACAACGCTGAAGCGCTGCGTGTGGTGGCCGTGTCGGCGCGACTGGTCAGCGCAATCGGCACACGCGCCCCCAGTACCACGCCACAACCCGAAGCACCGCCTAGGTATTCGAGTTGCTTCGCCATCATGTTGCCCGACTCCAAATCGGGGGCCACCAAGATATCGGCTTGACCCGCCACACGCGACGTGATGTGCTTGATCTCAGCCGCGTGCACAGACACCGCGTTGTCGAAGGCCAAGGGGCCGTCCAACAACCCGCCTTTGATTTGCCCGCGATCGGCCATCTTGCACAGTGCTGCGGCATCCAAGGTGGATGGCATGTTGGGGTTGACCGTTTCGACCGCCGCCAAGATCGCCACTTTGGGCTCAGCCACACCCATGATTTGCGCAAACAAAATCGCGTTTTGAACGATGTCCGCCTTCTCGGACAAACTCGGGGCGATGTTGAGCGCAGCATCGGTGATGTAGAGTGGCTTGGGGTAAGCGGGCGTCTCGAAGCGAAACACATGCGACATGCGGCGGCCCGTGCGCAGGCCGGGCTGCATGACCACCGCGTGAATCAATTCATCGGTATGCAAACTGCCCTTCATCAAGGCTTCCAGCTTTTTGTCAGCCGCCATTTGCGCGGCAAGTTCCGCTGCGGCATGGCTGTGCGGGACGTCGATGATTTCGGCGTTGCCCAAATCAATGTTCGCTTCCTGCGCCAAAGCACGCAGCTTTTTCTCAGGCGCGATCAACACCGCGTGGATGAGGCCAGCACGGTGTGCATCCATCGCCCCTTGCAAAGAGTCCGCATCACAAGGATGCACCACGCCACAACGCACCGCTTCCAGACCTGCCCCTTGCGCCAACAAATTGGCATGACGCTGCTCCGGATCGAACACGCTGATGTGCGGGGCTTGGATGCGCTGCATGCGCAATTTCTCGGCAGGTGCCATCACATGGGCCACACCGTACAACACGCGCTCACCTTTTTGATTCACCAAGGTGCAATCCAAATCGATGGTCTTTTTTTCCTCATGCTTGGCGGTACACGTCACGCTGACGGTCAAGGTATCGCCAATGCGCACAGGGCGACTGAAGTGCAGGTTTTGCTCCAAATAAATCGTGCCTGGGCCAGGAAAAGTGGTACCCAACACGCTGGAGATCAACGCTCCACCCCACATGCCGTGGCCAATGACGCCATGAAATAACGTGGCGTTGGCGTAAGCAGGATCGAGGTGTGCGGGATTGGTGTCGCCTGACACGGCGGCAAAGGCACGAATATCATCCAACGTGAGCGTGCGCACCAACCGTGCGGAGTGCCCGATCACGATGTCATCAAAGGTGAAATTCTCAAACCAAGCGGCGTCGAGGGTGAGGGTGTTGGCTGGCGTGTCTGACATGAATTGAAGTTTCTGGATGATGCGAAAGACTCAAGCCACGGCGTGACTGCCCGCATCGACATAAATGGTTTGCCCCGTCATGCCGCTGGCGGCATCAGTGCACAAGAAGGTGCTGAGGTTGGCGATCTCGTCCAACGTCACCAAGCGGCGCAATGGTGATTTTTGGATGTTGCCTTGCATCAATTCATCAAACGCCTCAATGCCCGAAGCGGCGCGTGTGGGAATGGGGCCAGGCGACACCGCGTGCACGCGAATACCCTGCGGTCCCAGCTCAACCGCCATGTAACGCACCAACGATTCCAAGGCCGCTTTGACGGGCCCCATCAAACCGTAATGCGGCACTGCCTCATCGGCCCCCAAGTAGGTCATGGTGATCATGCTGCCCCCATCTGTCATGTGCGGCGCACACAGCTTTGCGAGCGTGGCAAACGAGTGGCATGACACCTCCATGGCGCGGGCAAAACCGACACTAGAGCTATCGATCACACGCCCATGTAAATCTTGTAACGGCGCCCAAGCGAGCGAGTGAATCACAAAATCCAAACGGCCCAACTTCGCTTGGGTGTAAGCCACCAAAGCCTCCAGCTCGCCAGCGTTTTCGATGTTGCACGTTTGTAAATCGATCCCAACAGCTTGAGTGAGTGGCGCCACGAAGGGACGCGCTTTGTCGTTCAAACACGAGGCCACCACCTCGGCCCCCATGGCTTGGGCTTGTCGTGCGCAGCCCCAAGCAATGCTGTGTTCATTGGCAAGTCCAAGGACCAAGCCTTTTTTGCCTGCGAGATGAAAGGAAGAAAGTGAGGGCGTCGTCATAGTGGCAATATTCAAAAAACGACCCCTGAATGTCAGGGGTTCAACAAAGTGTCGAGTCCGCCCAACGGTTCAAAACGACCCTCGATGAAACGCAGTCGTGTGGGCCCCATCATGGCACGTTGTTGCACCGAATGGAGCGGATCACCGGGGTAGCAAATGTGGCGCAAACCATCGGCATCAAAGGTTTCGGGCATCACGCGGGGGGGCTGCTGCTGTGCGGCTGCGCGCAACACGCTGGCCGCATCGGCGTAGCCTTGCAAACTGACCAGGGTCATGATTTGGGGTGGCGCCAATGACAACTCGCGTGCCCAGTATTTTTCGAGTGCGGCACGTGGCGTGAGCCAAATGCTGTCTACGGCTTCCACATTGTCATGAATCGGTGCTTGCCCGGCAGGCAAAGCCGCCACGAAAAATCGCGTGTCAAAGCGCTTGTTGGTCACCGAAGGCATGAGCGGGGTGATCCAACGCGACCACGGCGCCAAATGCTGGGTGTCAATGCGCAAGGCGGCATCTTGCAATACCTGCTCAAACCCTTGGCCCCCGTGCAACTGCTGCTGCCAGCCTTGACGCTGCAACGCATCGTGGGCCAACACTTGGCTATCGGCGTGGCGTGCATACAACACGCCACATTCTTCCAAAGACTCACGCACGGCAGCGACATACAAGCCAGCGGCCATGTGCGCGTCTAAATCAGATTCGCCCAAAGACTGGTGCAAGGCTTGGGGCGTACGGTCCAAGTGGTTGTGCAAACTCGGCGCGCAATCGGCCTCATCAAGCTTGCCCCCTGGGAACACATAAGCGCCCCCCAACACCGCCGAAGCGGCATGGCGACGCAACAAGAACACCTCCAACCCCACCTGAGGCGTATCACGCAACAAGATGACGGTGGCCGAAGCACGCGCTGGACTGGTCACCACTTCACTGTTGAGTTGCATCATGTGAGGAAAGATCGTTTGATAAGTTACTTGTTAGGGTAAGCGATGTCGACGCGGCGGTTTTGCGCCCAAGCGGCTTCGTCATGACCTTCTGCGCGTGGTTTTTCGCTACCAAAGCTCACAGGTTCGGCTTGCTTGTCACTCACCCCGTAAACCTTCAAAGCACGCGCCACGGCTTCTGCACGCTTTTGGCCCAAAGCCAAGTTGTACTCACGGCCACCGCGCTCGTCGGCGTTGCCTTCAAGACGCACCGACACGTTGGGCTTGCTTGCCAAGTATTTGCCTTGACGCTCCAAAACGGGGGCATCGCTGGCTTTCACAACGAATTGGTCAAAGTCAAAGTAGACGCTACGTTGTGTGGAAATCAGGCTGTTGGGGTTCAAGTGATCGGCCACCACCGCCATCACGGTCGACTCAGCCCCTGGTGCTGGAGCCACAACTTTGCCTGTCACCTCAGCGGTGTTGTCCAGTTTGGTGGAGCTACAAGCTGACAAAAAAGCCAGAGAAATGAAAGAAAGGAGAGCAATGTGGCTTTTAGACATGAAATGAGTTTTTACAAAAATTAACACTCAAATTTTAACGGTCAGTTTTAATTAAAACGTCCACATGCGGCGCTGCCATCTCTGTAAAGAGCCGTACTCAGCAAGCAAAAAAGACAAACAAAGTCAATTAATTTTGATATTTTTAACTGAATTGATGTAATTTGACACAATCGAATCCATAATTATTTTTTCCAATTTTGTTTCGTTTTTACAACCGTGATCATTAAAAAGTACTAGTTTGATTGATTTTCTTGATTTTGGAGTTACATTCGTATGCAAGTTAGCGGATTGATGCCCCTCACTCCTTTTGTTCGCAGTCGATGTCTGAAAGCAAAGAATGTCCAGTTTTAAAATTTTGATCACCAGCCAAAAAGGCGGCGTCGGCAAAAGTACCGTTGCTGCCAATTTGGCTGCATTTGTGCGCCGCCTCGGCCAATCGGTCACCTTGATTGACTTTGACACCCATGCCTCCTCCAGCAACTGGCTCAACCGTGCGCCGGAAATTGGGGTCTCCGTGCAGCACCATCTTTTGCCACTCGAGCAAGGCGGGAAACGCCCTATTTTGGATGCGCGACTGCATTTGCGTCGTGCGGCCGAACGCGCCGACGTGGTGGTGTGCGACTTGACTTGGATCGACGCAATTGCCAGCGAATTGATGCTTGAGTTCGACTTGGTGATTGTCCCAACTTCTGTGTCCGAAATTGAACTTTCAGCCACGGCTGGGTTTTTAAATCGTCATCGTTGGGTGTTTGACACCATCATCTTGCACAGCGCCCCCACATTACTGATGTGCCCAACGCGTGTGCATGCCGAGCAACTACGCAGCGACGTTTTCTCAAACCAACGCTTCCCCGTCAGCTTCATGCTGGCTCCCCCTGTGTTGGAAGCTCAATCAGCACGCGACATGTTCGAACGCGGCTACTTGATCGACTTGCCGGATGCTTGTGGCGCATCCTTCAACGAATTTGGCAAAGCGGTGATGGCTGCGCTGGATATGCGACAAGCCAACCTCGCTTCACGTGAAGCCAACAAGACAACCACCAACTTGAGCTCGATCGTTCGTCAGCCGCTGCACCAACCCACGGCCAGCAAAATGGTCACCGTCTCTAGCCAAGCCTCCATTTTAGGACGGCACCGTTTGCAAAAAATGCGCGCAGACGCGACCTCTGGCAAAAGCACCTTGGTCCCCGCTCAAGCCACCACCAACAGCTTGGCCTCGATGAGGATTCCACAATTTTTTAAACGTATGTCCATGGGAATGAGCACAAAATGAGCGCCGAACCACAATTTTTGTCTTTCACGGGATTGAAGCAATACACCCCCAACCAAGGTTGGAATGAGCCCAAACCCATGGCTCCCCCCGCCCCGCCCACGCTTGTGAAAAGCGTGCCAGACAATGTGCCCACATTGACTGAGCCCTTAGATGCGGCCCCTGGTGGAGCCAAAAGCAACGTCTTTGACCCGCTGATTCATGAGCTGTTTGACCAATTGCGCGTCTCCCCGACGGACGAGTTGACGCAAACTTGGCGCACCATCGCGGCAGAAGTCAACCTGCTGAGCCAACGCATGGCGCTGCAACGCGAACTGCAAGAGCGGCTCAGCCACCTCCATCAAGATTTGGCGGAACTCAGAGCCAATATCATGTCGCATCTGCAAGAGGTCCAGCAAGCCGCTGATCAGCAACTGTCTTCTGCACGACTGCGCGCAGAAGTTTCAGCCTTGGCGCAATCCAAATTAGCGGCGAAACTGCACGACAAGCTTTAATCCCCCTCACGCTAAGGAGCGCACCCATGCTGGACAAACTCAATCAGATTTATCCAGTGCGCTACACAGCGTTCATTGCCTCTGTGGTTTTGTTGATCTTCACCTTGCTTGGCGCGGGTGTGACTGGGCTCAGCGCATGGTGGCCCCTTTTGTTTTTGATATTGAGCGGCATCGGCTGGTACGACTTGCAGCAAACGCGCCATGCGATTTTGCGCAACTACCCCGTGATTGGGCATCTGAGGTTCATGCTCGAAACCATTCGTCCTGAAATTCGGCAGTACTTTTTAGAGTCCGAGACTGACGCGTCGCCCTTTTCTCGTGCCCAACGCACCTTGGTCTATGCACGCGCCAAGGGTGAGTCAGACAAACGTCCATTTGGCACACAGCTTGACGTTCGCAGCATTGGCTACGAATGGATCAACCACTCCATTGCACCGTCCAAGTTAGAACACCATGACTTTCGCGTGATGGTGGGAGAGGCAGACTGCACCCAGCCCTACAGCATGAGCCTCTTCAACGTCTCGGCCATGAGCTTTGGCGCGCTGAGTGCCAACGCCATCATGGCCTTGAACCTAGGCGCCAAATTGGGCGGATTCGCACACGACACCGGCGAAGGTTCTATCTCGCGCCATCACCGCACACACGGCGGTGATTTGATTTGGGAAATCGGCTCTGGCTACTTTGGTTGTCGCGGTGCGGACGGACATTTCAGTGCGGAGCGCTTTGTCGAAAATGTACGTTCGCCACAGGTGAAGATGGTGGAAATCAAGCTCAGTCAAGGTGCCAAACCAGGCCACGGCGGCGTGCTACCCGGCCCCAAAGTCACCGAAGAAATTGCGGAAGCACGTGGTGTGAATGTCGGTGAAGACTGCGTCTCACCCGCCAGCCACAGCAGCTTTTCAACACCTTTGGAATTGATGCAATTTGTGCAGCAACTGCGCACTTTAAGCGAAGGCAAACCGGTGGGCATCAAGCTCTGTATTGGCCATCCATGGGAATGGTTTGGCATCGTCAAAGCGATTCGTGAAAGTGGCATTGCACCAGATTTCATTGTGGTCGACGGCGCCGAAGGCGGCACAGGTGCAGCGCCCTTGGAGTTTTCAGACCACATGGGGATGCCGCTGCAAGAGGGCTTGCGTTTGGTGCACAACACCTTGGTTGGCGTAGGCTTACGAGACAAAATTCGCATCGGTGCGAGCGGAAAAATTGTGAGTGCCTTTGACATGGCACGTGCCTTGGCATTGGGCGCCGATTGGTGCAACAGTGCGCGGGGCTTCATGTTCGCCTTAGGGTGTATCCAAGCCCAAACTTGCCACACCGGCAACTGCCCCACAGGCGTCACCACACAAGATCCACAGCGTCAAATGGCCTTGGTGGTGCCCAGCAAAGCCGAACGCGTTCACCAATTCCATGCACACACCCTCGAAGCCCTGCAAGAGTTGATGCAAGCCTCAGGTCTTCACAAACCCAGCGACATCACGCCCCGCCACATCATGCGCCGAGTCAGTGAAAGGCAAACCCTGCATTTATCGGAACTCGTGGACACCGTAGCAACAGGCGCGTTGCTTCAAGCAGACCTCAGCGCCCTTCCCCCCGTCTACCAAGACTGGCCACAAGCCAGTGCGGCGCGCTTTTAATCAGGAACGCGAGGGTACTGAATCGGGCGATCTTTAGGGGGCGCAGATGCCGCCGCCTTCGCCTTTTCTGCTGCGGCCTTATCGGCCGCAGCTTTGTCAGCAGCGGCTTTCTCTGCCGCTGCTTTTTCAGAGGCGATACGTACAGCAGCGGCCCGTTCGGCAGCTAACTTTTCGGCAGCAGCACGTTCTGCAGCGGCTTTTTGCAAGGCCACGCGTTCTGCAGCGGCAGCGCGCTCAGACGCCAACGCTTTATCTGCCGCCGATGTCGCAGCGGCCGCTTTCTCGGTGGCCTTGCTGGCCGCGCGTTCGGCGGCAGCGATGGCTTTGTCATGCGACTGGGTCGAGGTGTTCAAGTCTTGCTTGAGCTTTTGAATTTCATTCAACAGCGTTTGCGTGCTCGGCCCTGACGGCGCAACGCTGGCAGGCTGACGCGATGACGACTGGCTCGCCGATTGCATCTTGCCCTCCATCGACTGCAATTTGGTTTCTAAACCTTGCAGTTGTTTTTGCATGGCTTGGAACTTGGCATCGCTGACTTTGTTGGACTGGTCAGCGATGCTTGTGGGCATGGCTGTCAAAATTTTGCTCAGTTCGTCCAAGCGGCTGGCCACTTGGGTTTGTGTCGCAGTCAGCGCATCTTGTTTGTCGGTCAACTCCGAGAAGTCCGAGTTGGTTTTACCAATGGCTGTCAAACTGGCATCCACTTCGATCACACGCTTGGCCATCGCATAAATCATGGTGTCGAGCTCTTTGATCGACTTGGTCATCTTCAAACTGATGCCCAAGAAAATGCCAATCGCCACCAGCAAACAGACCACGAACACGCCCAACACAATGCGTGAATGCAAGATGTTGCGACGGTTGGTGGTTTGAATCTTCACCACCACCGCACGCATCGTGGCGCTGATGTCAGCGGCTACAGAAGCCGAGCGTGTGGACACCTCGGCGGAGTCGAGCACCACCGACGTTAATTCTTCAATCTGTCGTGCAACTTCGTTGCTATCTAGCGATTGACTGGCGATGTCTCGCAGACGATCTGCCGTCGCTGCCACATCCACCAAGGGGGCTTTCTCGCCATCGGCGGGTTGTTGGGCGTCATCAGCCATGGTCAAACCTTTATCTTGGAACTGTTTGCAAGTCGATCCAGCTTGTCGTTCAAAGAACTGATCTGGCCCGAGAGCTTGCCCATGCGGGCTTGCATCATCTCTGCACGTTTATCGGCTTCAGCGGATCGAACTTGAACGGCCGCTTGAATTGCGGGCTCAGCATCGGGCGCGTCGAGACTTAACGCAGATGCGTGGATGGGATCCTCATCGTCAGACTCATCAATTTCTGCCAAAGGCATCAAATCGGTCAACGTAGGAACTTCAGACAAGACCTGCGCAGACACGCTGACGGCATCTTCAGGTAAATCGGGTACTTCGATTTTGGGCAACGTTTCAGGGTCGTAGCCTTTGGCGAAAGGGACCGTGTCATCCGCGCGAACCACCTCGCCCGCAGGTTTTTTCGAAGCAAGCTCAACCTCATCCGCGTCGGGAATTTCAATCTCACCTTCGAATTTCTTCGAATCTGCGTCTCCGGTAATTCTCATAATTTATTCCCTCTCAGGGCTTGTTAAATTGGGATTTCAGCGCTTTCGTGCTGCGCAACCAACCTTTAGATAGCAAAGGACTGGTCTGCATAAATGCATCGGCTTGAGCTTTGGTCGCAAAGGGTCCAGCCAGCAAAATAAAGTAACGTTTGTCCGTGCCCTTCTTCGGAGCACGAACAACACGCGATTTGGCATAAATCGCATTGCTGCGTTTAAAGGCAGCAATATCCGCCTCGGTGTCAAACGCGGCCAATTGCACCACGTAGCCATTGGCAGGCAATTGATCAACCCACGCATCATCAGGCTGTGCAACCGGCTCTTTGGTCGATGGTTTTTCAGCCACTTTAGGGATAGGCTTTTCAATCACCTTCGTCGTTGGCAACAGCTGCGCCACTGGCGCGGAAGCAACAGCCGTCATCACAACAGGCGGGGCACTGGCGACAGGCAAAACCGTGCTGGCGGGTGGTGGCGATACAAGGGGCGCAGAGGCTGCCGCAGAAGCCACACTGGCGGTCGCTGATGCCACATCTGCCACAGCACTGGCGGGTTCAAGTGCGGACGCCAAAGCGGCGGCACTGGCAGCAGCTGCCGCACTTGCCGCCGAAGCCGCCACTTCTGCATCCTGCGCAGAAACGATGGCTGCAGGTGTGCCGCGCAGCAAGTACTTCTTAAAGGCGTCCACCTCGCGCATGACCAAATCTTGGTACATCAGGCCAAAAGCTCCCAAGGACAGCAAGAAAACCAACACGAGCCAACCCCACGGCGATTTGGTCGGACGCTTGAACACCTCAACATCGGCGGCAGGCGGCGTCACCAAAACATCACTGGCATGCAGCGCTGGCTCGCGAGAAACGTCGCTCACAGGGGTCGCGGGCAATGCCGCTGCGCCAGCTAGAAACGTCGCGGCGGACTGGCTGGACTCCTCAGTCAAAGGCAAGACACTGGGCGCAGGTGGCAGAGGCTCTAGGGTGGGTGGAAGTTTGTCGCGCTGACCAAACCCAGGTACACGCCAAGAGGTTTTGGTTGGCAATTTCAACGGTTCAGCGTCAACTGGCGCCCCGCTATCGGGTGCCGAGGGAGCCAAAAATGGGTTCAACGTGGGCTCAATTTGGGCAGGCGCATCTTTGGGAGATTCAGCCACCCAATCGGTTAGCGGTTTTTTCGCCTCGCCCGCTTGGGTTTCGACCTCCCACTGCAAGAGGTTTTTACCGAAAGCCCCGAGCTTGCTTTGATACGCATCGGCACTGTTGATCAACAAAATCACGTTGATGTTGCCCGCAGGAAAGCCATTCACCAGCCGCGCCAACAACTGCAACTCGAAGTCTTGCATCAAGATCGAGTCACGGAAAATCAAAAACCGGCGTGGCGCGTGCTTTTTGTCTTTCTCAAGCGCTTGATTCAGTGTGAGCTCCGACAAAATTTCGTTGAACTTTTGCACCAAGCGTTCGGAGTTCGTGGAAAAACAAAACTCCACTTGGTGATTGCCTTTGGCACGCAATCGTTCTTCAAATAAATTGCCGTAGTAGTCGAGCACCATGTCGTGCTCACTCAGAACGGCCAAGTTGATACTCCCCTCGGTCAAAGACTTGAGGAGAATTTCAAACCGGAGCCGGTCACCGGGGCTTTGGAAAATATCTGTCATGGTGGCTCAGTGGGGTCTTAAGCGTTCATGGCTTTGCCGTTGGCATCGAACTTCATCTCGTCGGGGATGGACGGATCGGGTTTGATCACATCGTGTCCTCGACCATACGACTGATTCAAGCTGAACACATAGGCGATCACCTGCGCGACGGCGTGGTACAAAGCCTCTGGAATCGGGTGATCCAGCTTCGTCGTGAAGTATAAGGCGCGAGCCAGCAAGGGCGCCTCAAACAAATACACCCCATGTTCTTTGGCTTCTTCACGAATTCGAGCCGCCAAACCATCTTCACCTTTGGCCACCAACATCGGCGCGCCGTCCCCTGTCGGGTCGTACGACAAAGCCACCGCAAAGTGCGTGGGGTTGGTGATGACCACATCTGCGTCCTTGACCTTGGACATCATTTTGTTGTTCAAGATTTCGTGCTGACGACGGCGAATTTGACCTTTGACCTCGGGGTTACCTTCCGAGTTCTTCATCTCGTCACGCACCTCTTGCTTGGTCATCTTCAACTTCTTGTTCAGCTGATGACGCTGCAACGGCACATCCACCAAAGCCACCAAGACCAAACCGAGGCTCAACCAAAAACAGGAGTCCACAATGATGGTGCCCGCCACTTTGATGGCGGGGCTCAAGTCCATTTGTGAGATTTGCGTGAGGTCTTGCAAGTTGTTCATGACCGAGATCAGCAAGATCGCCCCCACCAACACAAACTTCACCAACGCTTTGCCCAGATTGATCGCGGCTTGAGGTCCGAACATGCGCGCCAGCCCCGTCATCGGGTTGAGCTTGTTGAACTTGGGCATCGCCAAACTTGGGGCGAAGATGAATCCGCCCGCCAAGGTCGTCGACAAAATAGCGATGACGTACAAAATAGCCATCAACGGCAAGATGATTAAAAAGCCGTCCACGATCGAGCTGCCAAAAATAGCGGGCAGCAGCTCTGCCTTATCAACGACGAGCCGATCAAACTGCAACTGTTTTTTGAACAAGTTGCCCATGCTGTTGAACAAGTACTGCCCCATCATGGTGAAAAACAAAGTGGCAATCACCATCATGGCCGCAGGCGCAATCTCTTGCGAACGAGCAATCTGACCATCGTCGCGGGCCTTTTTGATCCGCTGCGCCGTCGGTTCTTCGGTTTTGTCTGCGCCGCTTTCTTCTGACATATCAGCTGGCTCCTAAAAAAGACCGAAGTACCAAGAACGCCTGCGCCCACACCCATTGGATGCGCGCCACGTTATTGCCCATAGAGAAAATCAAGATGACAAAGCCCGTCAAGATCAAGGCAGGAAAGCCCACCGTGAAAATGTTCAAGCTCGGTGCCGCACGGGCCACAAAGCCGAGGCCAATGTTGATGAACAAGAGCGTCATCATCACGGGCAGCGCGATCAGCAAAGCGCCCAAAAACATCATGGCGCTCCAGTTGATCATCTTGCCCAGCATGTCTTGGCTGAAAAACGGCTGACCAATGGGAATAAGCTGGAACGACTCCAGCACCAAACCAAACACAATCAAATGGCCGCCCATGCCCAAGAACACCAGCGTGCCCAAGATGTTGAAGAACTGAGAGATCACGGGCACGTTGCCCATGTTGGGGTCCATCATGTTGGCAATCGACAAGCCCATGGAGCCCGACACCGCTTGGCCCGCCACCACCATCGCAGCCGACGCCACTTGCGACACCAAGCCCATGGTCAAGCCAATCAAAATTTGACGAAAGATCTCCACCAAACCATCAGCACTGAGCGGGTCAATGCGCGGAATATCGAGTTGCTGCGACACCAAAAATGCCATCGAAAACCCAAGCAGCACGCGAATGCGCATGTTGACCGCACGGATTGAAAAAATAGACGTGAACGCCAGAAACGCAGACAAGCGAAGCATGGGCCATATGACGACCAAAAACTTGTCTAGGATTTCAATGAGCGAGGCGTTCATGCGCAGCAGGTGTTACACGAACAAACTGGGAATGCGGGTGAAGATGCCCTTGGTGTAGTCCACCATGGTGTTGATCATCCAGCCACCGGCAACTGACATGGTCAAACCAATGCAGATCAACTTCGGGATGAAGCTCAACGTCTGCTCGTTGATCGAGGTCGCGGCCTGGAAAATACCCACGACCAAACCCACGACCAAGCCCACAGCCAACAAAGGCCCAGAAATCAACATGGTCATCCACAGGGCTTGACGGGCTAAATCGACGACGGTTGCTGTATCCATGGCGTCTCTCCTTAAAACACAAAACTGTTGGCCAGCGACGCCATGAGCAGCGTCCAGCCATCGATCAACACAAACAACATGAGCTTGATGGGCATCGAAATGATCATGGGCGACAACATCATCATGCCCATCGACATCAACACACTGGCGACGATCAAGTCGATCACCACAAACGGGATGTAAATCAAGAAGCCAATCGTGAACGCGCTTTTGATCTCGGAGGTAATGAAAGCGGGCATCAACGTCGTGAACGGCACTTGTGCGGCGTCTTGCAACTCACGACGGTTGGAGATTTGCATGAACATCGCAATGTCATCTTCACGGGTCTGCTTGGTCATGAAGTCGCGCACCGGGGCTTCGGCTTTCATGAGGGCTTTGTCGAAATCGAGGTTGCTGTTCATGTAAGGGCCAATGGCCTCTTTGTAGACCTGCTCAAACACAGGCGACATGATGAAAAACGTCAGGAACAAAGCCAAGCCGACCAACACAGTGTTAGGGGGCGTTTGTGCCGTGCCCAGCGCTTGGCGCAAGATCGACAACACGATGATGATGCGCACAAACGAAGTCATCATCAACAACATCGACGGCAGCAGCGTGAGCGTGGTCATCAAGCCCAGCAATTGCAGGCTCATGCTGTACTGTTGCCCGCCTTTGCCGCCGCTCACGTTCACCATGGGCAGACCTTGGGCGTGGCTGATCACGGGCAAGGACATCAAGGCGAGCAACAGCACGCCCAAGATGACATAAAGAATCTTTTTGGTAATCGGCTTACGCAACATGGTCGCCCCCTTCTGTCCACGTGTGCAAGGTCTTCACCTCGCCTGGGCTGACGCTGGTGAGCACCATTTGGTTGTCCACTTGAATCAGCACAATCTTGTGTTTCAAGCTCAGGGGCAAGGCTTCTTTCACCTGAATACGACGATCCGAGGTCACACCGTTGCCCATCGCGCGGTTGCGTTTGACCCACCACAGCGCCGCACATAACAGCAGCAGCACCCCCAAGGTGCTGGCGAAGAATTGGCCCCAATCGAAACTTTGCATGATGAATTTCCTGTGCGCACTGACGCTTTTCCGACACTTGACGTGCCTGTACCTAGGATATCTTGCAAACTGCGTGCCAAGTTTTACTGACGCTATAGTCATTCCATGCAACAACTCAAAGCACTCCTCATCAGCGCGGCTTTGCTGGCCAGCAGCTTGGCCCAAGCCCACAACTTGACCGCCATTGGCTTGTTTGACATTGGCACCTTTTACGTCGATATGGACACCCTGACGCGCACAGGCGAAGTCAGCAAAGTCTGGACGGCGTTGGATTACCGCGATCCGCAAGTCAACCAACACAACAAAAAGACTTACAAATCAACGCGTATGCAGATGGAGTTCAACTGCAAGCACAGCACGGTACGCACCCTGGCACTGTCGTACCACAGCGGCACACGCTTGACTGGCGACATTTTGTCCAGCGAAGGGGTGATTGGTGCATTCGAGCCCGTGCCACCCGACACCCCGGTTTTCAGAATCATGCGTTTGGTGTGCTGAGGGCGCGTCAATGAGCGCATGGCGTGATTTGCTGCATGCAGGAGGCACAGGCGGTTTAAGCTGGCATGTGCAGGCGTGGCGCGCACAAACACGCTGGCAAGCCACGGTGAATCACCTCGATGCGTTTTTGGGCAAGGTGCACCCAAACAGCCAACACTTGCTGCTGATCGGCAGCAGCGCGGGCTGGATGATGCCGCCCAGCTGGCTGGCTCGATTTCAACGGATTGACGCCTACGACATTGACCCCCTCGCGGGTCGACTCTTCACACGACGACACGGCGCTCACCTGAAACAACACGGGGTTCAAGTCACGCACCACCGCCAAGACGCACTCGCCACCCTGCCCGAGTTGTTGCGCCAGCACCCCGACGCCTGTGTCTGGTTTGACAACGTGCTGGGCCAGCACCGATTTCGCGTCCGTGATGTGGCCCGTGCTGAAAAAGACCTTGGGGAATTGAAGGGGACCTTGGCTGGCCGCCACTGGGGCAGCGTGCACGACTTGTACTCGGGCCCCACACAGGGACAAGCACAGCCAGAAGCTGTGATGCCAAGATTCAAAGTGGTCGGTTCACCCGGCGCCGATATCTCGCAAGCCTTGCTCAGCAGCGTTGGCGCCAAAGGGGAATGGCGCGACCACTTGACGCAAGACGTGTTCCCAACAGGCACCGCCACGCACTTGATCCCATGGGCTTTCCGACATGACGACTGGCACTGGTTGCAGGCAGGCTGGGTGACGGGTGAGTTGACGGGTTAAGACTTGAGGTTGTAGAGCATCACGCCAGCGGCATCCATCTCGCGCTGTTCGCGTTTTTGGTGAAAGGCACGCACTTGCTTGAGGTCTTGCTCCATCAAGGTTTCCATCTGAATGCGTTTTTTCTCAGCGGCCAACAGCAGGAATTTTTTGTCGTCTAAGTCTTGGTTGGCTTTGGCCAAGTCAGCATCCACACGCAAAACAAGCGCTTTGACCTGTTGCATGAAACCGCGATAGTTCAAAGTCTCGGCCATGCTGTGCAACTTTTTCTCGGCCTCCTTGGACCGATGCACGTAATCGAGATAGAGCATTTCCATGCGCTCACGGCTTTGCTCCAAATGCGCCACACGTTCGCGCGACTTGACCACTTCAGCTTGCGCCTCTTCACACTTTTCTTTGGCTTTTTTCGCCAAGATCGGCCAAGCGGCGCGGGGCTTCATGACAGGATGTGGCGCAGTTGATCGCGCGTGACTTCGTAGTCTTCAGGCGCGTGCATCTCTTGGCGCAAAAAAGTCACCATGTGATCACGCAAGCGAATGGCTTCATCGAGTTCGGGATTCGAACCATGTTCATAGGCGCCGACCTGAACCAAATCAGCGTTTTGTTGGTAGACCGACCACAAGCGTCGAAACTTGTTGGACTGACGCAAATCCTCTGGACTGACCAAGGTTTGCATCACACGAGAGATGGAGCCATTCAAATCAATCGCAGGGTAATGCGCTTGGTCAGCCAAACGACGAGACAACATGACTTGGCCATCCAAAGAAGCGCGTGCGATGTCCACGATCGGGTCAGAGGCATCGTCGCCTTCGGCCAAGACTGTGTAGATCGATGTGATGGAGCCAAAACCATGACGGCCCACGCCACCACGCTCGATCAAGTTAGGCAACAACGCAAACACCGACGGCGGGTAGCCTTTGGCCGTAGGGGGTTCGCCAATGGCCAAACCAATTTCGCGCTGCGCATGGGCCACACGGGTCAAGCTGTCACACAGCATCAACACGTTTTTGCCTTGGTCACGGAAATATTCAGCAATCACGTGCGTCATGTGCGTGGCTTTGAGGCGCAGCACGGGCGACACGTTGGCTGGCGCCGCAATCACGACTGACTTGGCCAGGCCCTCATCGCCCAACGATTCGGCAATGAACGCTTGCACTTCGCGACCGCGTTCACCGATCAAACCAATCACCACCACGTCGGCTTTGGTGAAACGGGTCAACATGCCCAAGAGCACACTTTTACCCACACCAGAACCGGCGACCAAACCAATGCGTTGACCACGGCCAATTGTCAACACGCTGTTGATGGCTTTGACACCTACATCCAAAATCGTGTCGATGGGGCCACGCTCCATCGGGTTCAACGGGCAGCCCAACAAACTCAACTGATCAGGCAAATGCGGCAGAGGACGACCGTCCAGAGGCTGGCCTCGGCCATCAATCACACGCCCTAACAGACCTGCGCCCAAGCGAACTTGGCCTGAGTTGTTCATGACCCGCACGGTGTCCCCTGGGCCGACGCCGACAGGATCGGTGAAAGGCATCAGGTACAAGGTTTTGTCGTTGAAGCCCACCACCTCGGCTTCGACACGGTGGCCATGTTGACCCAGCACTTCGCAGCAGGCCCCCAAGGGAGCCATGATGCCGCGTGTCTCCAGCGTCAAGCCGACCAAACGCACCAGCGTGCCGCTGCGCTTGGGGTCAGGAACACGCAGTTTGGGCAGCGTGGCGCTGACTTCTTTGCCAAAGTCGAGCATGCTTATTTCACTTCAATCATGCCGCGGATCACGGCAGCCACACGGCTTTGGTCTTGGTGCACCACCATGCGCACCACCCCCACTTTGTCTTCGTAGCTCTTGGCGCCATTCAGCAACTCCGGCGGAATGGTGGGCTTGGCCGAATTCTTTTTCTCACGTTTGATGCGCTCTTTGATGTCATGCAAAGACTCGCCTTCGCCAATTTCAATCTCGCCTGGGGCTAGGTCAGCCGATGGTGCATCTGGGCTTGCCTCGGTCTGCGAAGCCGCCGAGACATCACCCGCCGTGGCCTGCACATCGCCTGATGCACTCACACCCTCTGACGTCAGAGCATCTGAAGCAGAAGCGGCGGTTGAGTCACCCACACCTGGTGCCTCTGGCGAGGCTGACGCATCCGTCCCGCCCTCTGCCGCAACAGGTGGTGCGGGCAAAGCCAAGGGCTTACGACGCTCAGGCAACTCCAACAGCAGCTGCTGGTAGCGAATTTTTCCTGTGCGCTGCGATGCCACCTCTTGCGTGGCGCGCTGCACATGCGCTTGCACTGACTCAATCAACGCACGCTGCATGTCTTGTGGATTGGCATTGCTCGTCAACATGTTCAACATGATGGGACGCACCACAGTGACCACAATGACCATGAAAATCAGGCCCATCAACAGGGTATTGAGTACGTCAGGGATGTACATCCGTCGCCTCCTCGATCACTTCTTCGGTCTCTTCTTGCGTAACCTCAGGGGCCTCGGGCTTCGCCAAAGCCGATTGTTTGCGCCAGCTGTCCACGTCGATCAACATGGTGCGTGCCAAGGCCTCTAAGCGATGCTCCACCAAGTCCTCAACCACCATGTCGTTGGCAAACACACGCACACTGCCCGGTTTCATGTCATGCACCGCATCCAAGCGCATGCCTTGGATAAAAGCGCCGCCCTCTGCTTGCAAACGTGCTTTGTCTTCTGGATGGAGTTCCACCACCACCGCGCCCTTGGCGGGGTGATCTAAATCGTCCAAACAACGTTGCACCAGTTGCTCGATGGCATGGCTGGAGGTACGCAGCTCGCACTTCACCACTTGCTCGGCCAAATGCAGGGCCAAGCGTTTGAGAGGTTCAAAAAATTGGGTAGGGTCTTCGAGCAACGCGTTGAGCTTGGCAGACACCTCGGCCATCACGTCATTTTTAGCGGTGACTTCTTGCTCAGCCAATGCTTGCGCTTCGCGCGCTTGCTCTTCCGCCAAAGCGAGGCCCTCTTTCATGCCTTGCTCGCGACCTTCGGCCAAGCCCTGTTCGAGTCCTTGTGCGAGCCCTTGCTCGATGCCTTGGGCCAAACCTTGTTCAAGACCTTGTGCCATGCCCTGCTCTATGCCTTGGGCCAAGCCTTGTTCGAAGTGCTGCGCCTCGCGCTGAGCAACCTCATCGGCCGCAATGCCGGCCGGCGTTGCAGCCTCAAGCGCTGAGTCTGCTTGCTCTGCAGCCGGATGTGTGGGGCGATTGGACACGTCGTCGTCAGCAGACACCTGCTGCTCAAAATCTGATTCAGCCTGCGCCATGTCTTGACCGGCCGTTTGATCGGCCAACGCGTCTTGCGCCAATTCAGACGCAGCTTCTTGTGCGACTTGCTCTGGCTCATCGTTGGTTGTATGAGCGGCATCAGCAGACGCAGCGTCTGGTGACACAGCATCTTCTTGCAAAGTCGGCTCAGACTGAGCAGCTCGCTTCATCTCAGGCGCTTCATACACATCCAGCACAAAAGGCAAATGTGCGTTAGCGCTGGCAGCCTCTTGCTCTTCCAAAGCTTTTTTAGCCAGTGCATGTTGTTTCTTGACATCGTCCAACAGGCTGAACGCACGCTGTGCGCTCTCGGACATGGCATCGTGCGACACCGGATGATCGTCAAGCACAAAACCCGAGCCATGAAGGCCAAAGTCATCGTTGGCGAAGCCTTTCGCCTCGGACCCCTGCCAGCGGCTAGTCCTAAAACCGCGAGAGGTCTCCTCAGGCAACACGCCTAAATTAGGGTGCCACACCTTGGTGGGGCGTGCGGGGTTGGGCCGATTAAACAAAGTCGGCGCCTCCCAAAACCAGCTCGCCGGAATCCGACAGCTTGCGCGCCATGCGCATGATCTTCTTCTGTGCTTCTTCCACGTCTGCCATACGCTGCGGACCTTTGGCTTCCATGTCATCACGGAACATGCCACGCGCACGTTCGGACATGTTGTCAAAGAAGCGGTCTTTCACGCCGTCGCTGGCACCTTTGAGGGCCATCATCAACATGTCGGGCTCGACGTTGCGCATGAGCACCTGAATACCTTTGTTGTCCACGCTCATCAAGTTCTCGAACGTGAACATATTGTCTTGAATCTTGAGCATCAAATCGGGATCGATTTCGTTCAAGCCATTCATGATGCTGGCTTCCAACGCGGTCTTGGTCAAGTTCATGATCTTGGCCGCCGCCTGCACACCGCCAAAACTCGACGACTGGGCCGACGCGCTCTTGGAAAACTGCTGCTTCATGATCGACTCCAGCTCGGCCATGGCCGAAGGCTGAACCGTGTCCAAACTGGCCACACGCTGAATCACTTCGGCGCGGGTATCGGGCGGCAAATAGTTCAACACATCGGCGGCGACTTCGCTCTCCAGCAACGACAAAATAATCGCCACGACTTGCGGGTGCTCGCCACGGATCATGTCGGCAATGCCGCGCGCATCCATCCAGCTCAAAATGTCCAAACCTTTGGTGCCTTGGTCGGGCATGATGCGGCCCAACACAGAAGCAGCCTTGTCGTCGCCCAAAGCGCGTCGCATCACGTTTTCCACGTAATCGGTGTTGCCCATGCTCAAGGTGGATTGCTTCTTCAAGTGCTCCACAAATTCGTCAAGCACCACGTTCACAGCGTCTTGCGAAAAATCGGCCACAGACACCATGGCACCGCCCAGTGCTTGGACTTCTTTGGGGTTCAAAAACTTGATGATGTCTGCGGCTTGCTCTTCACCCAACAGCAGCATCAACACTGCTGCACGTTGGGTCGAAGTGATGTTGGCAAGCTCGGCGCGCAGCGCCTCGGTCATCACAATCGCGTTGTCGTTATCAGCCATGGTTTTTCCTCAAACTTATTCTTTTAGGCAGCTGGGCGAATCAGCGCTTTGAGCACACCCGCCACACGGGTGGAGTCTTCTGCCACGATCATGCGAATCAACGCCACTTTGTCATCATACGAGTTGGCCGTGTTCAACAAGTCTGCAGAAATCGATTGTTTCTTAGGTTTGAGGCTGGCCATGCGGGCTTTGACTTCTTCCAGCGTTTCGCCTTCTTGAATTTCGATCTCAGCGGTTTCGGCTTCAGGGCCCAAAGCTGCTTTGGCCTCTTGCTTGATGCGCTCTTGCTCAGCCACGGCAGCTTCAGCAGCCGCTTTTTCTTCGGCAGCCACTCGGGCGGCCTCGGCAGCCTTGGCAGACTCTTCGGCCAAGCGTGCAATTTCGGCCTCGTGTGCTTCTTTGGCCATTTTAGCGCTGGCTTGTGCAGCGGCCGACTCGGCCGTCGCCACGTCGATGGCCATTTGGGCATCGGCGGCAGCAGCGGCGGCGGCGGCGGCGGCCACAGCAGCAGCGTCCACAGGCGGTGTGGTCAAACGGCGCACCATGGGCAGAACGATCGTCATCAAGACCAGCAAGAAGATGCCGCCCACCACACCGGCGTTCACCAAGATTTGGTAGTTTTCGTCGCGGTACCAAGGCACAGCGGTTGGGTCAATTTGAGGCTCAAACTTGGTGCCGACGACGGTGACCGCGTCACCACGCTCGGCGTTGAAACCCACGGCACCTTTGACCAACTGGTTCAATCGCTCAATTTCTTCAGCCGTGTAGGGAATCGACGTGGCAGGTGCTGAACCATCGGCAGGTTTTTCCACTTTCGTGCCGGCAGGGATGGGACGCTCGTTGATCAACACACCGACACCAATCTTGGTGATGTTGCCCATCGCACCTTTGGTGTGACGCACAGAGCGGTCGAGTTCGTAGTTTTTAGTGCTGCGTGCCGTGACTTGTGTGCCTTTTTCGCTCACACCCTTCAAAGGATCTGAGTTGGTTTGGGTCGTGGCTTGAGGGTTGGTCGGTGCAGGAGGCGTGTTCGACAAAGAACCGGGAATGCCAATCGCGTCACGCATGGTGTTGCGGTCTTCCACAAACAACTCCGAACGGGTTTTCGGACCTTTGTCTTGTGCGTCGTAATCTTCAGTGGTGACTTCGGTTTGCGTGAAGTCGAGCGTCATGCTGACTTGGGCGCTCACGTTGGCTTCACCCACGATAGGCGCCAGCAACTGGATCAAACGGGTGCGATACAAGTCTTCCATTTGTTGCTTTTGCGTCAGCTGTGCCGACGTCATGCCCAAAGGCTGCTCGACCAACATTTCATTCATCAAGCTGCCGAAGTTGTCGACCACCGACACGTTTTCTGGCGCCAAGTAAGGCACGCTAGAGGCCACCAAACGGATGATGGCTTGCACGTTGGCTGACGACACCGTGTGGCCAGGCAAACGGGTGATCACCACCGAGGCTTTGGTGGTGGCGCGGTCACGCACAAACACGCTTTGCTTGGGGGAAGCCAAGTGCACACGGGCTGACTTGATGCCGCCAATTTGCGTGATGCTGCGGGCCAACTCTTGCTCCATCGCATTGTTGTAACGCACCTGCTCCATGAACTGGCTGGTGGTCATGGCGGGCATGTCTTTGAGGTTGTCCATGCCAGAAGCTTCGGTGCGTGGCAAGCCCTTAGAAGCCAGCAACATGCGGGCTTCTTGGTAACGGCTGGTTGGCACGGACAACTGACCGGTGTTAGCGTCGACTTCTGGTTTGAACTCCGCCGCCTTCAAGGCTTCAATGGCCAACTGCTTGTCCGCATCGTTGAGCATCAAGACCAAAGGACGGTAAGGGGTAGGCTTCATCGAGGTGAAGAACACCGCCACCGACAACAGCAGCATGAAGATCACGATGAAAGGCAGCGTTTTACGCACTGTCGGTTGGCGCAAGATGTCGCCGACCAACGCGCCGGGACCGTCTTTGGCGTTCAGCCATGCAGGCAAATTGCTGCTGCCCGCTTTGCCATTGCCACCGCCAGCGGCGGTGCTCATTGCGGTGTTGTCCGCGCCCGCTGTTGCGACAGCCATTGGGTTCATGTTCAGGGTATCAGTTGCCATATCAGTCTCTCAATCCAGATTACACCGGCATGTTCATGATTTCTTCGTACGCTTTCATCACCTTGTTGCGTACTTGCAAAGTGGCTTCAAAAGCCAGCGAGGATTTCTGCATGCTCAACACCACATCGGTGAGGGGCACGTTTTCGCCGCGGTCGTAGGCTTCAGACAAGGCGTCTGCCTTGGTGTCTGCAGCGTTGACTTTGTCGAGCGCGGTTTTGACCGACTCAAAGAAGTTGGACTGGCCTTCGATCTTGGTCGAGCTGGTTTCGCTCACCGACGATGACGAACCGGTGGCCTGCGCTTGGTGCGCACGCAGCGTTTCCATCATCGACATGATGTTGGCGTTAGAGATGCGATCAATCATGCGGACACTCCTTCAGACATGCCACGGGTGCGCAATTGCGCCAGTTTGTAACGCAAGGTGCGTGGGCTAATGCCCAACTTGGCAGCCGCTTCCATGCGGCTGTCGGTGCTTTGAATGGCGGCCATGATCACTTGGTGCTCGCTGGCTTTGACCGCATGCTCCAAGTTCACGGGGGCAGAGACTTCACGCATGGCGATAGGGGCCATCGCTGCAGCAGTCTGAGCACAGGGTTGTGCGTCTTCAGCCGCAGGCATGGCTTGCGCCAAAGCATCGTTCAAAGCGGACATGGCGGACACAGCAGGAACAGCATGCGCTGCAGGTAGGGCTTGATCGTCCATTGCTGCATCGTCAAACATCAAATGCGCAGGGCTGATGGTGCGGCCACCACACAACACCACAGCACGTTGCACCACGTTTTCGAGTTCACGCACGTTGCCGGGCCATGGGTAGCTTTGCAACAACGCTTGGGCATCTTCGGTGACGGTGAATGGCACGCCACCTTTGACATGACGCGCCAAAGACTGGGCCACCAAAGGCACGATGTCGCCTGGACGGTCTTTCAGAGGCTGAATGCGCAAACGGAACGTGCTGATGCGAAAGTACAAGTCTTCGCGAAATTCGCGTTGCTCGATGGCCAGTTTCAAATCTTTGTTGGTCGCAGCGACCACGCGCACATCGAGATCGATGGTGCCTTCGCCGCCCAAACGGTTGAGTTTTTTCTCTTGCAAAACGCGCAACAACTTGGCTTGCAATTGCATGGGCATCTCGCCAATTTCGTCCAAAAAGATGGTGCCGCCGTGCGCTTGTTCAAACAACCCTTTGTGCTCTTTCAAAGCGCCTGTAAAAGCGCCCTTCTCGTGACCGAACAACATGTCTTCGATCAAGTGCTCTGGCATGGCCGCGCAGTTCAAGGCCACAAATGGGCCTTTGGCGCGAGGAGACGATTCGTGCAACACACGCGCCAGCACTTCTTTGCCAGCGCCGGTGGGCCCCACCAACAAGGCGGTCACTTCAGTTTGTGCCACGCGTTGGGCCAAGGCCAGCAGATGTTGGCTGGTCGGGTCCACAAACACGTAGCTCTTGGTTTTGAGTTCGGGGGCATTCAAGCCCTTGACGGCTTCTTGCCACGCACCCGCGGACCATTCGTCAGCGGGCAACACATGCAAAGCGCCCAAACGCATCGCGTCCACAGCCACTTCCATGCGGCGACGCTCGACGCGGCACAACACGGGCACGGTATGACCCAGTTGGGCAATGAGAGTTTGAACTTCTTGCAACAACTCAGCGCTGTCGCCCAGACGAATCACCAACACATGCGCACGGCGCAGAGCCAAAGTGAGGTCGCCCAAAGTAGAGACGGTTTCCAGACTGATACCGGCGGCATCCAGCTGGGCGCGATCTGCCGCTTGCAGAGGACTGAAGGGGTCCAACCACACGGCATGAATAACGTTGACAGAAGAAGCAATCACTTTGAACAGCCTGAAATAAAGGTAAGACTGTTATGCAAGGTGCGTGCCAGGTGGTTTTGTAACCTATGTAATTAAGTTAATGCGCACAACGGGCCTGCGAAAGTCAGTTTTCTGACGATCCGACGGTTGCTCGACAGGCTGAGCTGTCTTTTTTTCTACAGAAGGTTTGGCAACAAAAGCGCCACAAAAACGGCCGTCCGTGCGCAGCACTTCCAGCGAGGGAATCACACGCGAACGAAAACCCATGAACTTGCAACCGTAAGGCGCACGCACATCCCAGGTGGTCGTCAAGTAACGACAGTCCCAACAATTGGGGCCCTTGGGTAAATTGGGTTTGGGCGAAGCGCCCTCTTCAGCTTTCACAGCTTCAGGAGGGGCTTGGTTAACCGCCCAACAACTTCATCACAGACTGCTGGCTCGTGTTGGCTTGTGCCAAAACCGCCGTCGCAGCTTGCTGCATGATTTGGTTTTTCGCCAATTCGGTCGAGGCCGAGGCGTAATCCGCATCCTCAATCTGACTGCGCGAAGTCGACAAGTTCATCGACACGTTGGTCAAGTTGCTGATGACGTGGTCCAGTCGGTTCATCACCGCACCCATGGTGGCACGGGTCTGGTTGACCTTGTCCATGGCCGCGTCCAATTTGGCTAGCACCGCTTGTGCGCCTTCGCTGGAACTGATGGATGTACGCGTCAAAGGCTTGCCCATTAACGTCGGACCGCCTGCATCGGGTACGGGAATCGGTTGATTGACAGCCAATGGCTCCAAATCTGCATCCCAAGTGATTTCACCCGTGATTGGCCCGCCTTTGCCAAAGTCGGCCAAGTCGATGGTGATGGTCTGGTTGGCATTGGCACCCACTTGGAACGCCAAGCGTCCCGTACGAGGTGGGCTCATTTTGGAGGTGGCTTCATCCACTTGACCACCAAAGGTACCTTGTGAAAAACCAAGGTTGTAAAAATCGCCGTCCACGTTAAAGCCGTTGTCACCCGGCTCCAAAGTGATGGCCTTTTCCGATTGCAAAGCGATCGAACCATAAGAAGTGGCCGCTGTCGTTGTCAAATTATTGGCATTCGGAATACCTGACACGCCGCTGGGCAAATTGCTTTCTGTGCCAAAGCCCAAGCCAAAGCTACCGGCATCGACTTTGGTGCTGTCAAACCAAACCGACACGTTACGGCCATCGACGGCATTCAAAGTAATGCCACCGTTACCTGTGTCAATCGCATCCACACCCGACAAACCAGCGTTTTTGTGAATCGCGGCAACGACAGCTGTACGACGCTCGGACTCTGTATCGCTATCGCTCATGGCAACCTGAATGTTCACACCGTTGATGTATAAGGATTGCACACCATTCGAAGCGGCCAACACAGAAGCAATGGGCTTGGCTGTGCTGGTGACGTTACCTTCGATTTTGACGGGCACAGCAACTGCGGTGACACCTGTTTTACTTGTGCTGGCGTTGATCGCTGCAGCCGTTGCAATGGCACTGGCCACCGCGGTGCTTGTCACGCTTTGCGTGTTAGAAACGCCATCATCTGAAGGCACGGCAGCACGGATGTCCACACCGTTGATGCGCAAGTCACCAATGGCCAAGCTCTTGATGTCTTTGACCGCAGTCACAGCGGCTCGGTCTTTGGAAGTCACGGTGCTGAGAGTCTTGCTGTCGTAATTCATCACCTCCAAGCCCGAGCGAGAAATATTCCCATTCGTACCGCTGGTGATCGTGACGGGTGTTTCAACAGAACTCTCTAAAGAGTAAGAACCGGCTTGAATGCCCTGTTTCAAACCCGTCTTTTCAGAAAAGTCTTTGTCTGTACTGGCGGTGTTGAACACCACTTCGATGTTTCGACCATCCTCAGCCACCAAAGTAATACCTTTGGTATCAGACAAGGTGTCAATCGCACGCACGCCTGTTTGCTCAGAAATAAAGTTGATCGCTTTGACCATCGCTGAGCGAGAGTCACGTGGGTTGTCAGTCACCGTGGTCACCATGGGGGTGATGAAACCGTTGATGCGCAAAGTACCTGTCACCGGAGCGCCGGAACTGCTCATGGCAGCGCCCGTCATGACGTTCGGATTCACGACCGCTTGTACACCTGTGCTGATGGACTTTTCGTTAATTGCTGCGACTTTGGCGATCGCACTGGCCCATGCATTACCCTCTGGGGAAATTTTGTCGTCGGCCATGCGTGAGGCACCAATCGTCACGCCATTGATGATGGCATCGCTGGCATACATGGGCTCCAAATTGGCCACAGAACGAGTGACGCTCATGGACACGCGATCACCGGCTGCAAAATCGGCTGGCGTTGCCGCACCTGTAACAGGCGTTACCTGAGTCAATTTAACGTCACCTGACAAGATGTTCATGCCCGCACGTGCCAGCGTTTCTTTGTTGATGCTGATGACACCGTCGGCGATAGTGACACCCGAAGAAATATCCAATGTTTGGCCATCTTCCAACGTGAACTTGGCTGATGTGACACTGTCGACACCACCCGCCAAAATAGACAAGGTGCCCGCTTTGGAGAACGTGCCATCCAAGGTAATACCGCCGCCTGACAAACCAGGCGTTGTAGAAATTGTGGGTGTCGTCGCTGTGCCAGACTGTGTCAAAGCGTTTGTGTTCACGTCCAACTTTGTAGTGCTGGTGAATTCGACTTTGCTACCTTGTGCACTGCCAGTACTGAAATCGGTCAAAGTGCCGGAGTAAGAACCTTTCAAGCTATTACCCGCAGTTTTTCCAGATGCAATGTCTGCAAATGCTGCTGCCACTTCGGCACCGCTGTTGGCAATCTTGGCGGTGTACGTCAAGCCAGCCAATGTCATGGTTTGTCCGGCACTCATGGGGGGGAATGTCACCGTGGACACTTCTGTACGACCCAACGTATTAGCGACACCTTTGGTAGTCAAGGTTGGCGTAGCTGGCGTTACACCTGCAGCCGAACCGGCAACAGTCAACGTTGTGACAGATGTGTCGGCTTGCGCCACAGCAGTAAAACTCAACTTGTCAGCAGCATTTGTACCACTGCTAAAACCTGTCAAAGTTCCCGTGAAATCACCTTTGATGGCAGACAAGGTGGCGCCTGCAGCACCGTTAGAAATATTAGAGAACGCTTCGGCAACATCTTGAGCAGAATTTGCCTTGTTGGCTGTGTAGGTCAAACCACCCACGGTCACTGTGTCGCCAATCGCCATATCCTTAAAAGTCACTGTGGACACTTCATTGACACCGGCAATACCCACGGTCGGAGACGTAGTGGCGGGTTTGGCGGCAGTAAAAGTCAGATCAGTGCTGACGACGGGCTCTGAAACCGTCTTGTAAACAGGCTTGATGCCCACGCGCTCGCCCGTTGTACCGTTCAACACAGGGAATCCGTTCCACTCGGTGTTGTCAGAAATCTGAACGATTTGCTTCTTTAGCTGCTGGAATTCCAGATCCAAGTAACTGCGTTGTGCGTTGTCGTTGGTGTCGTTCGAGGCTTGAATGGCCAACTCACGCATGCGCTGCATCATGTCCGTGATTTCGTTGGTCGCGCCTTCAGCCGTTTGAATCAGGGTGACAGCATCACCAGCATTACGCACCGCTTGGTTCAAGCTGCGAATTTGCTGCGTCATACGGGTGGCAATCGCCATACCAGCCGCGTCGTCACGTGACGAGTTAATGCGTTTGCCGGTCGACAACTGCTGCATGGCCGTAGCCTGCGTACGCTCTGTGGACTTCAATGCTGCTTGTGAAAACAGCGCTTTGACGTTGGTGTTGATAACTGCCATTTGTATTCTCCTGACCTCTGCGGTCTTTAACTACCCAAACCCTTAAGCAAACTGCGTGCCAAGTGTTTTAGCGCTTTTTTGACGGTTCAAATAAGGGGTTGAAAGTAATCTTTTGGTTGCTGCGGCAAGCTTTGTTCACGCAAAGCGGCAAAGTCTTGCCAGCGGCAATTTGCGATTAGTGGGTGTAGCCGCTAGGGGCCTGCATAGTGTCGGCATAGGCCTCAAGATCGAGCGCTTCTGCGGTCAATTCCATTTGATCTGGGTATGAAGCCAAGCCTTGCTGCACAACTTGAATGGCGCGCAAAGGATCGAGGTTGCAACGCAAAGCGCGAACCAACATCACATAGGTGAAGGGCTGCGTGCGTTCGGCTTGGATGTACATCAAGTCTTCCAGCAGTTCAACGGCTTGTGGCCAGTCGCTGCGCATCACGGCCAACAAACCATTCATGGCCAACATATCTTCGCTGGCGGGATAAATGCTCAAACCGGCATCGCCCAGGGCATAAGCCAAATCGGCTTGCTCGGTGGCGACCAAGCCTTGAATGGCTTCGCGAATTTCTGCTGCGCTGAAACGCTTGAGGTGTTGGGTTTGCATCAAAGCACCCGTAGACGCTTGATGGGTCAGTTCTTGAATGAGTGTCATGGAGGCTCCTTAAAGGGTGTCAATAAATAAGCGCTCTTTTCAAAAGAAAATCACGAATGCAGCCTTCAAAGCACATTTAGTGCCAGTTTTATTCCGACCATAAAAACCAGCCCCAAAAAATACCCCGAACAAGATTTTTAAAAATGGCGGATTCAAGGACGAAGTGCAACAAAGATGAACTGGTTATAGGTGGCTGAGGATGCGAGAGCATCATGGCCGCTTTAACCGCCAAATCGAAATTGCCCAATGTACAAGCACCTCAGCCGAGAAGAACGATACCAA
>NZ_JAVKLQ010000037.1:0-6860 GCF_031539175.1 Limnohabitans sp.
GGTATCGTTCTTCTCGGCTGAGGTGCTTGTACATTGGGCAATTTCGATTTGGCGGTTAAAGCGGCCATGATGCTCTCGCATCCTCAGCCACCTATAACCAGTTCATCTTTGTTGCACTTCGTCCTTGAATCCGCCATTCAAATAGTGCGCAGAAAAATGCGAGTACGGCACAAGCTCGTTTATGGGGATGGCCAATCACGCGCAGCGTGAACTTCCCACAGAGTAGGCACGAACCAAAAACTGCTGTTACGGAGTAAATGATGAGCAGAGAAGAAATCACCAAAATTTCAACAAATGGATTGAGGTACAAATCCAAACAAGGTGGTTCACCGTTTGGTGGATCTGCCAATATTTCCACTATGAGCTGCTACAAATGTGGCCAGCACAAGCAACGTGCACTTGGTTCATTCAAGCGTTTGATTGGACAAAGTATGTTTATTTGCGCAGAATGCGCTCCAATCACAAAAACTTGAAAGCTTTGAATGACAACGTTTGCCTATCAGTTGAAAAATGAAATTGCACGCATAGCTCGCAAAGAGGCTCGCACAGATTCAAAACAAGTTAAGAAATCTTCGGCGCAATATCGCTCCGAAATTGCATCACTTAAACGCCGAATTTCTGCGCTTGAAACGTCTGTTGAAACAAAAACCGAAGACTGTGGTTAGCAACGAACCGGCTGAAAAACAGTCACTGCGTTTTAGAGCTGGTGGTTTCGCTACATTGCGCAAAAAATTAGATTTGACTGCGGCAGATATGGGCAAGCTCGTGGGTGTATCTGCTCAATCGGTATACCACTGGGAGCAAGAGAAATCCCGCCCTCGATCAAGTCAATTGCCTGCAATCGCCGCTGTACGCAAACTAACAAAAAAGCAAGCGCATCAAGCCTTAAGTGACTAACTGCTGATTGGAAAAAAAATTGAAAACCAATGAACAATACTGCTGGGAACTGGTAAACGGAAAATTAGTATCTGTGAAAGATCCAATTCCCACAGACACTAGCGATACCGATAGCGATTTCTATGCGCTCCTAGCCACTGCTGGCTATTTGTCAGAAATTTCTAGTGAAATTGAACGGACACCCTCAAATGCCGCAATTGTGATCTATAAAAACGATAAACCTGAAAATGGCAATCCACTCTTTTACATTGATGTGCTGGGATATCGCACTGGAATAGCTTCATTAATCGCAAGGGACTTCGCACAGCTCGCTGAAACTTTAAATTCTCTTGCTGGATTGCTGTCGCTTATTCAAATGGATCAAGCCAGTGTCATAGCTCGTGAATGATGCGTTGTCAGCAAATTTCAAATACGCGCTTAGAAAAGTCATTGACCACACGCTCTAGCCCAGTGTTTACCCACACTGGGGCTGATTTAACTCGCGGCACCATCAGACTTTTCAAAGTCTTGTTGGCTTGTCTGCCATAGCTATACCGATAGCGATTCGCTCGAATGCAAGCACAGTAGTAGAGCTTCTGGCTGTCAGTCATCTCAACAAGCGGAGTTAAGTAAAAAAGATCACGCCCCGAGTAGTAAGGCTCCGGCTGCAAAAAAGCAGCCAAGACAGAACCACCGCCTGCAACTGAAATGGTTCCAGCTGGGTTAGGCGTGACTCCTTCAATTTTCTCAACACGCGCTGTGACACCATTGTTACGATCAGAGCGACCTACAAATGGTAGGCCTGTCAAACTCAACACCATACGATTGAGTTCAAGATTGACGCCATAGGTAATATCGAACAATTCAGACAGTGCAATAAGTTTCATGATTCATCATCCAAGGTTGATGCGTTTTGATCAACGCCGATGAGCCGATACACAACATAGTCTTTTGCAGTTTGCTCAAAAGCGGCTCGATCAATCTTTCTGTAGTCCGTCTCCATGTAGGCCTCAGCACACCACTCATCATCCGCTGTCACGTATTGAAGAACGCTCTCACCAGCGTGGACCTCCTTGTTGCGATAAGACTCAACCCAGTGATCTCTAATTTGTGGCCACGCCTCATTGAGGTCACATCGACCTCTGTGTTTTGTTTTAACAAAACCGTCTGTTTTCCAAAAACCAAACCAAGTCTTACGAGCTTCAGTGGCGTGTGGGTGATGTGCCGTAAAAATCATGATGCAGGTCACAACACCAACTGGGTAGAACAACTCACCAGGCATGGAAACAACAGCCTCTAAAGTGTGTGAGGAAAGCAGCTCTGCACGTAGAGTGGATGCTGAAATTGCACATGACATTGGCACGATGGCAATGCCTGTTCCTCCGACCTGCAGACAATCAAGCATGTGAGATACGAATTTAAGCTCATGAAAATCGCTATCGCTTTGGCTGTATGGCGGATTAATCATTCCCACGTCACAACCATGCTGTTTTAAAGCCGAGGCGATTGCAGAATCAAAGCAACTTCCTTGATACAAGTTCGCCTTGCCATCACCTCGCAGAATCATGTTTGATGCTGCGAGTGCAAACATATTGGGTTGCTGCTCAACACCAACCAATCCATGTTGACGTATCTGTGCCTTTTCTTTTTCGGTTCTTGCAGCCTTGAACATTCGGTGCATGGCTGCAATCAAAAATCCACCTGTGCCTGCGCATAGATCTAAGACCTTGCTTGTCTTCTTGACATTCGCAAGCAAGGCGAACAGCTCGGTAATGTGTCGAGGTGTGAGTACGATACCGAGAGCTTTTTTGTCTCCACCTGTGTATTTGAGAAACTCGCCATAGAACTGACCGACCACATCGAAGTCGTGATAGACACTGATGAATGGCCAAACTTTTGCATTGAGCTGATCAATCAGCTCATGCAAAACCCCTTTAGGGTATGCCTTGGTTGCTTTTCCAAGCTCGGGATGGACCGCGATGCTTGAATAAGGCTGAGTCATGTTGTCTTTTTTGGCCAACGGAATGTCGGCATGTTTTATCTCATCATGAATGACGCGCATCCACTCTTTTTGGATTTGTGCTGGGGTATACAGCCCATATGAAGCAGCAAAAGCGGGATTGCGCAAGGCAATCAAAGTGCCACTAACAAGTAGCGGCTTTTCACTCTCAGTCAATTTGGCGTGATCACGCATGAACTCATGCAACTCACTTGCAAAATCCATCAACTCATCGAAGCGAAGTTTTTGAACCGTAGGGTCAAATGTGGCGTGCTCAACGTAATCAAGCCACGGAATGAAGTCGCCCAGAGCGGCCCCATCCTTTGCTTTTAGCTCTTTGGGCTTATGCCCCCCTTTGGGCCACAGATACGTGGATATGCGCGCTGATTTCGCCGTTTCACCGCTAACGCCTATTGAAATGACGTTGAACTCTCGCGATAAAGCCTGTGCATAGTGCAATGCGCCATCTACTGCGTAGCGTTGAATTCGTTTGAATTTAACTTCACTGACTTCTGTATCGAGCGCCCCTTTGCACATGACAGCAACGCGATCGCTGACATGATCTGTAATGGAAGCCTTGCACTCGACAATGACTAAGAAATCGGGCGATGTGGGCGAGCTGATGATGAACTCAGGAGCACCATTTCCACCACCACCTGTTTTACTGGCAGATTTGAGTAATCGCTTAACGGCCTCAATGTTGCTCTTTTGTTCTTCGACTTGAACATCAGATTGAGGATCGCGATAGCCTTGCTTTGCTAGAGCATCACGTACTACGTTTTCGGTTTTACGCTCGTTGCGCTGCTTGGCTTGGCTTGGCTTGGCTTGGCTTGGCTTGGCAGTCATTTTTTCCGTCATCTTCTTGATGTCAAGTTATTTCTTCGGTTTTGCAAAATTTTGATGCCAAAACACAACAAACATTTAATTGGCGCAAACCTGTTCACCCGTTGACTCACGCTTAAAACAATTCAAAAGAGTTTTGTTCTCTTGTCCATTGAGTTTAGGTGCAGCAGGGAAATAACGCTCTTTTATCTGTTTATCCCACTCCTGCCCTTGCGCCTGTCCGCGCTTGATGCATTCCTGTATCGCCGCGTGATCTAACAAAGAATCACAACGCTTAGACTCTAACGGAAAAGCTTGCGACATTTGGGTGTGTCCGAGCTGGGGGCCTTGCAACATTAAAATTAAAGCAAACTTGAATACGTATCGCATATTAGAAACCATCATTTGGCTAACTCCAGATGGACACGAATTGCATCTTCAACCTCGCCCCACAACACTTCACCGCGCTTCATTATTTATGTCCTTAGCTAAAGCGTTGCACCACTCTTACGAAAAAAGCTCAGAATGTGTACCGCTACGCACAAACACAATCAAGCCAGTCTTACCCGAATCATCAACTCTGTAGATCAGCAGGAAATCGCCACCTATATGACACTCACGATGCCCCGCCCATTCACCTGTCAAAGAATGATCTAACCATTCTGGGGGTAGCGGTCCATCGTTCGCAATCAGAAGCAGCATGGCCTCTTTTAGCCCATTCATGTCGTAACGACCGGAATGAGACAGGCGCTGCCAGTCCTTCTGAAATTGTCTGGTGTAGTCCGAAGCCCGAGGTAGGCTAGCCCTCTTACTTGCGGCTGGCTTCTTCGATACCATTTAACAACGCATCAGCAGTTGCAAACCGAGCACGGCGGCTCTGAACAATTCGATCAGCCTCAGCGATTGCTGTACGACTGGTTTCGTTAGGCGCTTTGAGCGTGAATGGCAGCTCCTTGTCTGCAACGATACGGGTCAGAAAAACCCGAACAGCGTCTGAAACAGTCAAACCCATAGAGCTAAGAGTTTCAGCCGCCTGCGCTTTGATTTTTTCGTCCACACGAACGTGAACCATTGTGGTGGTTGCAGCCATGATGGCCTCCTGCTTTATTGATTGAGATGCATTGTATCTCAATTTATTTGCTTGAACAGATTTTTACATGCGCACACCAATTCAAATGCGAAATTAATCATACGTTTGCATGATTATCAAATCATAATTAAGATTATGCTTTGACAATGAACTCATTCATTCCAGCGATTCTTCGTCGATTTCGCAATTTAAAGCATCTCACACTGGTCGATGTATCGGCCATCGCAGGGATGTCACCTCAGCATCTCTCAGAAATCGAAAGCAGCAAGCGCGACCCGAGGCTATCTTCCATCGAACGAATCGCGGATGCCATGGAACTAACGCTCGTGCTTGTTCCTGAGCACCTAGCGCCCGACGTTCGTCGCTATGTAGCCTCTCAGGGGAGAATTTTCTCAATTTCATCGAGCATGAGCACGTCAACAACCGAGTCCACCAAATGAATTACACATTGAACTTTTACATCCGTGAGGATGTTTCTGGTGAAAACAACAAGCCGCTTGCTCAGCACGGGGTGTTTTCACGAGATTGGGATCATGAAGAAGTTCTCGATCGACTCGCTGACCGACTCGACACTGGTGACATTAACCAAAAGCAAGCGTTGTTGCTAGCACGCAATCTCGTTCCCCAACATGTGGCCAGCTTAGAGCTTCAAAATTTTATGGCTCAACGACTCTGGGCTTTAGAAATGCGAGATGAAGCAACGGAACTTTGGGCTAAAGCGTATGAACAGGCGGCAGCACTTATTCCGAAGAACTTCAATGGCCAAATAAGCTGGCTCAACATTGACAACCGTACTTTTTTGCGTGTTGCCCATGGCTATCTTCTGGGACTGATGCACCAAGGAAACGGCAAAGCTGCTAAGGCCTTTGCAAAAAAAATGCTTGCTTGGTCCCCATCGGACAACCTTGGTGTGCGCATGCTGCTGGGCGACATTAATTTATTAAATGGCAACACAAAGACTGCCATGAAAAGTTTTTTGAAAGAAGCAGCTCACTCACCTGCTCATTGGTATCAAGCTGGACAAATTGCGTTCAAAAACCATGACTACATTGCCGCCTGCACCTACATCCGACGAGGAATAGCAGCCAATCCGTACATAGCTGAAGGACTGACAGGTAGAACTAATTTAGATGAACATTTGTATTGGCATGGGAGTAATCGCAATGGTCCAGAGTGGGCTGCGAATTATCTAAACGCACCAATTTGCGTTTGGGAGCAAGAAGAAACTGATTTTGTAGATTGGGTTTTCAACTCTTCTCATGTACTCAAGGAGCGTGCGGACCTAGCTATTCAACATGAAGGCTTAACCTATGAACGCGATCCCAAACTTAGAGATCCCTATGCCTTTAAAAGTTCGTTTTTTCTAGAAACCATCACAGATGAACTATCCGAAATCATGGTTAGAAAAATCACAAACCAGTTTGGTCTTTCCATTTGGCCATGGGACCGCGCTGGTTTTCTCAGAAGTTAATCGGGGTTCTAAGTCGGAACCGACGACAGTGGTCGGCCACTAATTCTGTCATTTATTCATGGGCAACTTTGCTACCCGTATCAACACTGGTGCTTGAGTCGATTGTTCATCGTGTGGCTGCTCCGTTAAATGGATGCATCCTTGTATAGATTTAACTTGGTACGTACGCCCTAAACGTTTATTTATCGCCTTGGCATTATTTTTTTCACGAAGCTGCGCATGGAACTGCTCTGCTCCATCGGGCATTTCGATCACAGATCCGTCGCTTCTCACCACTAGGATAGCCATTGTTTTTCCAACGCATTAGTAATGCATACAGAATCGGTCAACCAGCTATAAATACGAGTCTCTATGCGCTGTAAAACGGTAAATTGTTCCCGCAAAACCTTCTAGCAGTGAAACAAGTTTTTTCGCTAAAAAACATCATTTTTCCAAATTATTTAGAATATTTAGATTTCTTTATAGGCGGATTCAAGGACGAAGTGCAACAAAGATGAACTGGTTATAGGTGGCTGAGGATGCGAGAGCATCATGGCCGCTTTAACCGCCAAATCGAAATTGCCCAATGTACAAGCACCTCAGCCGAGAAGAACGATACCAAA
>NZ_JAVKLQ010000038.1:0-3341 GCF_031539175.1 Limnohabitans sp.
ATGGACATGCCGGCTTCAGCCTGTTTGAGGAAAGCGATGATTTGCTCATCGGTAAATCGTGTGGTCTTCATATCCGCAATTCTCCAGAATTTGCGGACTAACTGCCATTACCTTGGTACGGCTGGCAGGGGGCAGGTCACACCTACGTGCTAGATGGCGACAACGTGCGTCACGGTCTGAACAAAGACCTAGGATTTACCCAAGAAGACCGCATCGAGAACATTCGCCGCGTAGCCGAAGTGGCCAAGCTCATGGTGGATGCTGGCTTGGTGGTGCTGACCACCTTTATCTCGCCCTACCGCGCTGACCGCGACATGGCGCGTGCGCTGTTTAACGAAGGTGAGTTTTTTGAAGTCTTTGTAGACACGCCGCTTGAGGTGTGCGAAGCGCGTGACCCCAAAGGCCTCTACAAAAAAGCACGCAGAGGTGAAATTAAAAACTTCACCGGTATTGACTCAGCCTATGAAGCGCCTGAGACACCTGACCTCACCATCAATACGCACGCCATTACTATTGATCAAGCGCTGGGGCAACTTCTGAAAATTTTGGCGTGACTAACTTTCTCAACTGATCCGTCATCTTGGTACAGAACCGACGGCAACTAAATCAACTCAGCCGCTGAGCGAAGTCTGTTGGCCGTTGTGGGCAAGCCCCCTACCTCCAACGCATAAGCAAAATCTTCGGGACTGGATAAAGGCTTCTTGCGACGTGCCCTCATGCGCTTGAATGCAGCGATTGCATTCACTGGGTCTAAATCCCATTGATTGATGATGAAGGTGTCTGGATCAATGGCCTCGATGCCATATTGCATAAGAACTTCAACAGGAAAGTCTTTTAAATTAGCCGTCACGATGCAATCTGCGTGACCGGCAATTGCAGCGGCTAGCACGTGTGCGTCGTCGGGGTCAGGAAGAATAATTCCCGGCACCAAAGGCTGCCAAGCAGACTCCACGACCTCCCAGTCAGGCACAGCATCACGCATGCTGTCGCGCCTAATATTTAACTTGCCAACTAAATCGGACCGGTTGGACTCAAGAGATCGAATCCACTCGTTTTCAATCTTCGTTGTCCACTTGGCGGCGAAAAAACCCGTTGTCGCCAAACTTAGCAATGCATCTGTCATTGCCAAGGGATACAAAACACACGCATCTAACAGCGCCGTGTAACGGGCATGACCAGCCATCAGTAATCAAGCCCCAACTCACGGGCATTGCTTGCCATGCGGTCAAGCGCCCCCTCTTGCTTTGCGCGCATAGCTTGGGCGTAACCCATCAAGTCATCTAACGCAATACGACGGTGCGAACCCACTTTGCGGTGTGGCAGTCGGCCAGACTCCATTTCCTTAATCACAAATGGACGAGACACATTTAAAAAATTTGCAGCCTCTACCGTTGTGAACTCTTGCTCGGTCGGCATCAACACCATCGGACGCCCTTCACTCATCGCTCCCAACAACTGCCCAATCAACTTGAGCGCAGCAGGAGGAACCTCTACGGTGGGATGCTCACCCGTGTCCGTGGTCAACGTGATAGCTGCTGCGCGTGAATGGTCTAACGAAGCCATGATGCAGCGCTGTGCGACTCGCACCATCTCTTTGTCTTTCGCATTGAGAGATGGTGGCGTGACTTCTTGAACGCGATCAACGGTACGCATATTTTTCTCCTAATTTTTGCTGCTCAGACAACTGAACTTGCAAAATCGAGGATAACACGCCAAGTGCAATAACTGAAGTAAATGAAACAAGATGAATGTTAGACCGCGCAAAACTCAAACCCGCCCATACAAATCCTCAAACCGCACAATGTCGTCCTCGCCAAGGTAAGAACCCGACTGCACCTCAATCAAATGCAGCGCCACCTTGCCTGGGTTTTCTAGCGCGTGCTTCACGCCCACGGGGATGTAGACCGACTCGTTTTCTGTCACCAGCTTGCTCTCGTCACCCAAACGCACCAGTGCCGTGCCCGACACCACCACCCAATGCTCGGCGCGGTGGTGGTGCATTTGCAGCGACAACTTCGCACCGGGCTTCACCTTGATGCGCTTGACCTGAAAACGCCCGCCACTGTCCACCGAGTCGTAGCTGCCCCACGGACTGAACACCTCGCGGTGTTGGTCTACCTCGGGGCGCTTTTGGGCTTTCAGGCGGTCCACCACCTTCTTCACGTCTTGGGCTTTGTCTTTGTGGGCTACGAGCACCGCGTCTGAGGTTTCGACCACCACCAAATCTTCCACGCCAATCAGCGCCACCAAGCGGCTGTCGGCATGCACGTAGCTGTTCTTGGCGCCTTCCAACAGCACGTCACCTCGGGTGGCGTTGCCTTGCGCGTCTTGCGGCAACACTTGCCAAACGGCAGACCATGCGCCCACGTCGTTCCAGCCTGCGTCTAGCGGCACCACCACGGCTTTGCTGGTTTTCTCCATCACCGCGTAGTCCACGCTGTCGCTTGGGCTGATGGCAAAGGCTTCTTTGTCCAAGCGCACAAACTCAAGGTCTTTTTGTGCGTTGTTCCATGCGCCTAGGCAGGCTTGCAGCATGGCGGGGTTGGCCTTGCCCAACTCCTCTAAAAACACCGACGCCTTGAACATGAACATGCCGCTGTTCCAGGTGTAGCTACCGTCTTTTAAGTAAGCCTGCGCCGTGGCGAGGTCGGGCTTTTCTACAAACTGCTGCACCAGCACAGCCGCATTCGCGTCCAGCGCCAAACTGGCTTTGACGTAGCCATAACCCGTCTCGGGGTGCGTGGGCACAATGCCAAACGTCACCAGCGTGCCCGCCTCTGCAGCCTTCAGCCCCACACGCACAGCGTGGTGGAAGGCCGGCACATTGGCAAACGTGTGGTCTGAGGGCAGCACCAGCAACACGGGGTCGGCCCCCGTGGCAAGCGCCGCCAACGCTGCCACCGCAATGGCTGGCGCGGTGTTGCGCGCCACCGGCTCTAGCAAGATGCTGAGTGGCTCCACCCCCGCCTCGCGGCACTGCTCGCCCACCAAAAAACGGTGCTCGTGGTTGGCCACCACGATGGGCCGCATGGCGTCTGCCGTGATGCCCTGCAAGCGCCGGAGCGTCAGCTGAAACAGCGAGGCGTCTTCTGTCACGCCTAAGAATTGTTTGGGGCGCAATGAGCGAGACAGCGGCCATAGGCGCGAGCCGCTTCCGCCCGACAAGATGACAGGAATTAAGGGTGACATGGCGGTCTTATTTAAAAGGCGGATTCAAGGACGAAGTGCAACAAAGATGAACTGGTTATAGGTGGCTGAGGATGCGAGAGCATCATGGCCGCTTTAACCGCCAAATCGAAATTGCCCAATGTACAAGCACCTCAGCCGAGAAGAACGATACC
>NZ_JAVKLQ010000039.1:0-12667 GCF_031539175.1 Limnohabitans sp.
AACCGTGACGGATGAGGAATTGACTATGATTGAAAACCGATTGAATCATCGCCCCAGAAAGCGACTAGGATTCAAGACACCTCACGAGGTATTCCATGCCTCGTTAAAGCGTGTTGCACTTCGTCCTTGAATCCGCCTTCTCAAAACATTCAAGCTTGGGTATGTTGCAAAGCCGCAATGCGCTCTTCCAGCGGTGGGTGCGAAGCAAACAACTTGCCCAAACCACCGGTGATGCCCATCGCCGCCACGCTGGCAGGCAATGCGCCCGCTTGCATGCTGTTCAAGCGGGCCAAGGCGTTGATCATGGGTTGCTTGTTGCCCAAGAGCTTGGCAGAGCCTTCGTCAGCACGGAATTCGCGGTAGCGGCTGAACCAGGCCACGATCATGCTGGCCACAAAGCCAAGCACGATGTCGAGCACAAAGCTGGTGATGTAGTAGCCCATGCCAGGACCAGTGGATTCGTCGTCTTTGCTGCGTAACATACCGTCCACAAAGTAGCCGATGACGCGGCTCAAAAACACCACAAAGGTGTTGAGCACGCCTTGGATGAGCGTGAGCGTGACCATGTCGCCATTGGCCACGTGGGCAATCTCATGGCCCAACACGGCTTCAATTTCCTCTTTGGTCATGCCTTGCAGCAAACCGGTGGACACAGCCACCAAGGCTGAGTTTTTGAATGCGCCGGTGGCAAACGCATTGGGCTCGCCTTCGTAAATCGCCACTTCGGGCATGGTGATGCCAGCGCGCTCAGACAAGCGCTGAACTACGCTGACCAACCACGCTTCGTCTTGGTTGGCGGGCTGGTTGATGACGTGCGCGCCCGTGCTCCACTTGGCCATGGGCTTGCTCATCAAAAGCGAAATGATGGCGCCACCAAAACCCATGATGAGCGAAAAGCCCAGCAAGGCCGACAGGTTCAAACCGTTGGCGGTGAGGAAGCGGTTGACGCCGAGCAAACTGGCGACGACCCCCAGCACCACCATGACGGCGAGGTTGGTGAGGACGAACAGAAGAATGCGTTTCATGGTTTCCTTTTCAGCGGTGAATACAAAGGACCGCAGGCATTGAATGGTAGGGGCGAACGCTCGAAATTCAATACAAGAGCGTCAAAAATCCACACAAAAACTAGGCAAAGTCAGGCGCATTTTTGGCACTTTATGTCGCGGTCGTCTGGGAGGTTTTTGCAACCACTTCGCGCTTGGGACGAAAGACATTCACATCTTCGTAATAGGCACGCTCAGCGTTGTCAGGCCACCAGTTGGGCACGCCCAAAATGGGCAAGGGCTCGTAGGGTTTGGTGGCGAGCTTGGCGGGCTGCAGGTCTTGCACCAGCCACGCGTCCAGTGCGGCTTCGTCGTGCGGATTGACAGCATTCGCCACGTGATACACATGCGCCGTGATCGATTTGTACGGCGTGACGAGCTTCTCCAACAAGGCATGGCCAAACAGCACGAGGTGCACGTGTTGCCACTGCTCCCGCAAGTCCACAAAGAGCTTGAGCCAGTCGCGTGCCTGCAAGGCCGCCCACACCGCATCGGGTGCATGCATGAGGATCACGTTTTCATCGAACAGCGTGAGCGCATCGCGTACAGGACCGCGTGTGTGGCGAATGCCTTGGGCGTCAATCTCTGCCGCTTGCAGTTGATTCAGGCGACGTTTCGCCAGCGGAAAGCGGTGCCAACACAGGCCGTTGAAGAAGTCGTGCAGCCCATCACGCGTGGGCACTTGGGCGGTTTTGAAAATGAAGTCTTCGTAGGCGCGGCCTTCGGGCAGCGCTGACTGGGGGACAAACTTGACGTCGCTGACACCACCGAGTGCGAGGCCAGCACGGGTCGTGTTCAGTGCTTCGGCCACGTTCTCATGTTGTAGCGCTCGGTGTGCCGTGGGCTCACCGAGTTCACGCCATGGTGCAAACCACGGTTGGGCCCAATCAATCTCAGCTAAAACAGCGCCTGCAAAGCCTTCAGTCTTGGGGCTTAAATCACGCGCCAAGGCAAGGCCTCGCCAGAACGCAAGGGCTTCAAATCGGCTTCACCAAACGCAAAGCTCTCGGGCGGTGTCCAGCTTTCTTTGCGCAGGGTGAGCGTACCCGTGTTGCGTGGCAAACCATAGAAATCTGCACCGTGAAAACTGGCGAAACCTTCGAGTTTGTCGAGCGCGCCCGCGTTGTCAAACGCTTCGGCATACATGGGCATGGCCGCGTGCGCGGTGTAGCAACCGGCACAACCCGTGGCGTGCTCTTTGAGGTGCGCAGGGTGTGGCGCACTGTCTGTGCCCAAAAAGAACTTGGCCGAGCCACTGGTGGCCGCTTTGACCAAGGCTTGGCGGTGTGTCTCGCGTTTCAACACGGGCAAGCAGTAGTAATGCGGGCGAATGCCCCCCGTGAAGATGGCGTTGCGGTTGTAGAGCAAGTGGTGCGCGGTGACGGTCGCGCCTGTGTACGGGTCGCTCTCGGCCACGTATTGGGCGGCTTCAGCGGTGGTGATGTGCTCGAACACAATTTTGAGTTCAGGGAAATCTTTGCGCAGCGGAATCAGCTGTGTGTCGATGAACACGGCTTCACGGTCAAACAAGTCGATGTCACTGCTGGTGACTTCACCATGCACCAACAACAACATACCCGCCTTTTGCATGGCTTCGAGTGTTTTGTAGGTCTTGCGCAAGTCGGTCACGCCGGCGTCGCTGTTGGTGGTGGCACCGGCTGGGTAAAGCTTGGCGGCGACCACGCCTGCGTCTTTGGCACGCGCAATTTCGTCGGCGGGCAGGTTGTCGGTGAGGTAGAGCGTCATCAAAGGCTCGAAGCTCATACCCTTCGGAACAGCGGCCAAGATGCGTTGCTTGTACGCAAGCGCTTGCGCCGCCGTGGTGACGGGTGGCTTGAGGTTGGGCATGATGATGGCGCGGCCAAATTCTGCGGCGGTGTGTGGCACCACGGTGTTGAGTGCAGCGCCATCGCGCACGTGCAGGTGCCAGTCGTCGGGTCTTGTGATGGTGATTTGTTGCGTCATGGTGATGATTGTCTTCTGTTTTTCTGAGCTCGCTGTGGGTAGAGCCCTTGGGCCGGTTCCTCATGAGGGGTACCTAAAATCGTCACCTGCCCAAGATCTCTACCCACAGACTGCGGCAGGCAAAAATTCAGTGAAGACGGTTGGTGAAGCAACGTTGCAGCCATAACGATTACCAGCTCACGCAAACATGCTCGACCGAGATACCCCAAACTTAATCAGTTGCGCGGCTTGGGTGCGGCGGCTGACGATTTGATGTACCCATTATGAGGAAGCCGCCGGACCCAAGCCGCGCAACCCTCTACGGCCGAAACCTTCACGAGCACACAACAGCCCAATTAATTAGGATCTGACCCCAATTGAAATTCAGTGCGCCAAAATCTTGTTCAAGAACTCTTTGGTGCGTGGCTGGCGGTTTTCGGGGTGGTTGAAGAACTCGTCTTTCGAGCAATCTTCCAAGACCTTGCCGCCGACGTCCATGAAGATCACGCGGCTGCCGACTTTGCGGGCGAAGCCCATTTCGTGGGTCACGCACATCATGGTCATGCCTTCGTTGGCTAAGTCCACCATCACATCCAACACTTCGCCCACCATCTCGGGGTCGAGTGCGGAGGTCGGCTCGTCAAACAGCATCACGATGGGGTCCATGCTCAAGGCACGGGCAATCGCCACGCGCTGTTGCTGGCCACCAGAGAGCTGACCGGGGAATTTGTCTTTGTGGGCCATCAGGCCCACGCGCTCCAAGTATTTCAAGCCATGTGCGCGGGCTTCTTCTTCGCTGCGGCCCAAGACTTTTTGTTGCGCGATGGTCAGGTTTTCGGTCACCGACAAATGTGGGAACAGCTCAAAGTGCTGAAACACCATGCCCACACGGCTACGCAGTTTGGGCAAGTCGGTGTCTTTGCCGTGAACGGCAATGCCGTCTACAAAAATCTCACCTTGTTGGAAGGGCTCCAAGGCGTTGATGGTTTTGATGAGGGTGGATTTGCCCGAGCCCGAGGGACCGCAGACCACCACCACTTCGCCCTTTTGGATGTTGGTAGAACAGTTGTTCAGCACCTGCACAGGGCCGTACCACTTGGAAACATTTTTTAATTCAATCACAGCAAACTCCAATGCTCTCAGCGAATGATGGCAATGCGCGCTTGCAAGCGACGCACGAGGGCCGAGAGGCCAAAACAAATCACGAAATACGCCAAGGCGGCCAAGATGTAGACCTCTTCCACGCGGCCATAAATCTTGCCTGCCGTCACAAAGCCCTTGAGCAAGTCGTACGCACCAATGGCATAGACCAGCGAGGTGTCTTGGAACAAGATGATGGTTTGCGTCAGCAACACAGGGATCATGTTGCGAAAGGCTTGGGGCAACACAATGAGGCGCATGTTTTGACCGTAGGTCATGCCCAAGGCTTGACCCGCCATCACTTGACCACGCGGGATGGACTGAATGCCGGCACGCATGATCTCGCTGAAATACGCGGCCTCAAAAGCCACGAACGTGATGGTGGCAGACAGCTCCGCGCCGATGGAGCGGCCAATCAAAAACGGGATCAGCAAGAAGAACCACAGAATCACCATCACCAAAGGGATGGAGCGCATGCCGTTCACATAGACAACGGCCGGCAGCTCTAGCACTTTGCGTCCCGACAAGCGCATGAGCGCCAAGAGGGTGCCAAACACGATGCCACCGATCGTGGCCACGAGGGTCAGCTGCACACTGAACAACATGCCCTTCAAGACAAACTTGCTGAAGATGTCCCAATCGACAAAAGAAAAATCGAGTGCGCTCATGGTCAGTGCCCCCCGCCGACATTGCCCGCGACCACCAGGCCAGGGATTTGCATGCGGCGTTCGACCAGGGCCATCACACGGTTCACAGCAAAGGCAGACACGGTGTACAGCGCCGTGACGGCCAAGTAGACCTCAATGCCGCGTGAGGTTTCTTCTTGCACTTGCATGGCATACATGGTGAGTTCGGCAATCGACACGGCAAAGGCCACCGATGAGTTTTTGAGCAAGTTCATTGACTCGCTGGTGAGTGGCGGCCAAATGGTGCGAAACGCGATGGGCAGCAACACATAGCGGTAGGTTTGCCACGTGGTAAAGCCCATGGCCATGGCCGCATAACGCTGGCCGCGCGGCATGGCTTGAATACCAGCGCGCAGCATTTCGGCCACGCGTGAGGAAGTGAAAAAGCCTAGGCCCAACACCACCAACACAAACCCAGGCACTTGCTGCATGGCCGGAAAGACCTTGGGCAGCACGAAGTACCAAAGAAAAATTTGGACCAACACGGGAATGTTGCGAAACAGCTCCACCCACACGTTGGCAAATCGGGTCAGCCACACGTTCAAACGCGTGTCTTGTGGCAAGGTGCGCAAGATGCCAATCAGGCACCCTGACACCATGGCCACGACCCAGGCACTGCCTGCGACTGAAAGCGTCCAGCCCCAGGCCTCAAACATCCACTCGAGGTAGGTTCGTCCCCCGCCGTCGTCTTCAAGAAAAACCTGCCAATCGAGTGTCATGCGTGTTGCCTTATTTCAATTACTTTTTGGCGTAGGTTTCGACAGGCTTGTCGTTCAAGTTCGTCCAAGCGGCCTTGTTGGCATCGCTGGCAGGCATGCCGAGCTTGATGTTCTTGGGAGGAATGGCTTGGACGAACCACTTGTCGTACAGCTTGGCGAGCTCGCCTGACTTGGCCAAACCAGCAATGGTTTCGTCAGCCAACTTCTTGAACGCTGGATCGTCCTTGCGGAACATGATGGCGATAGGCTCCACGTTCAACACTTCGCCCACTTGTTTGAATTCTGTGGGGTTCTTTGAGTTGGCGATGTTGCCAGCCAAGATTTGGCCATCCATCACGAACGCATCAGCGCGGCCTGATTCGAGCAACAAGAAACTGTCTGCGTGGTCTTTGCCGAACACTTCTTTGAAGTCAACGCCCGTTGCGCGCTCGTTCTTGCGCAACAGCTGCACAGAGGTCGTGCCTGTGGTGGTGGCCACGTTCTTGCCGTTCAACTGCGCGATAGAGGTGATGCCCGAATTGGCGCGCACGGCAATGCGCACTTCTTCCACGTAGGTGGTGTAGGCGAAAGCCACTTGCTTTTGACGGGCTTCGTTGTTGGTGGTGGAGCCGCACTCGATGTCGACCGTGCCGTTTTCCACCAAAGGAATGCGGTTTTGAGACGTCACAGGCGTGTATTTCACGTCCAGCTTTTTGCCCGCAGCCTTTTCAACGTTGGCAATGATGCGCTGGCAGATCTCAACGTGGTAGCCCACATACTTGCCGTCACCCAAGGTGTAAGACAAAGCGCCTGAAGAGTCGCGCACACCCATGGTGATGCTGCCTGCGGCTTTGACTTTGGCGAGAGTGTCGTTGGCTTGCGCAAAGGCGGTGCCAGCCAACAGGGTGGCTACGGCCAAGGTAACGAACTGCTTTTTCATGAGTGCTCCAAATGGAATTGAGTGAAAGTGTGTGCTGCATTCTAGAGAAGGCATGCAAAGGGAAATCCCTGAATGAGAAAACCCCACCACTCTTGCGAGTGATGGGGTTTTAGACTTTTTAAATCCTTAACTGGCTAAGCCAGTTTGGGGATTAGAAGCCGACGCGAACGCCCAAAGCTGTACGTGTACGCTTTGTGTCTGTACCGTCGATAGTCGCAGCAGCAGCGATCACGCCAGCCTTGTCGTCGATCGACTCGTAGCGGGCGTACAGAGCAGTTGTTTTGCTCAAGTTGTAATCAGCGCCGAGGCCGATGATGTCAGACTTTTTGCCGTTGTTTGTAGCAGCATTGATCTTCAAACCACCGACGTTAGCCATCAACACGGTTTGACCCATGGTGTATGTAGCAGCCAAGGATGTGTAACCAGTGTCAACTGAGCCGTCAGACTTCTTGTTGGTTTGGTTCAAGAACATGAACTTAGCAGCGCCCATGGTGTAAGCAGCAGCCAAAGTGTTCACTTTCTGGTCGGTTGTGCCAGTAGCAACGCCGACTGAATCAAACTTGGCAGTGTTGAAGTTAGCAGCCAATGGGCCGTTGGTGTATGTCACGCCAATTTCTTGCACGCCTTGCTTGTCGTAAGCGCCCAAAGAAGTGCTGAAGCTGGTTTGTTGCACGGTTGTGCTGTCAACTGCTTTGGTTTGCTTGTTGGACTTCAAGAAAGTACCAGTGAAGCCTGAGATGGTTGGTGTGTTGTAGCGGAAAGATTGGTCTTCACGCACAGCAGAACCGGCAGCGTTCACGCGGATCACGGAACCGTAACCACCACCGATGGCTGTACCGAAAGGTTGGCCCAAAGCGATAGCGTTCAAACCGTTTTGGTTGATGGCACCGAAGTCCACCGAGCCGAAGGCACCAGACAAACCAACGCGCAGTTCGCCGTTACCGAATGTAGAACCGTTGTTCAATGTGCCGTCATTAGCAGCAGCGTACGAACCGCCAGTAGCCAAGGCCAAAGGAGTGCTTTTCGCGCCTTGGTTGGCGTTGTTAGACACCAGGCTCCAATCTGTTTCGATACGGAAGTTGGCTTTCAAGCCGCCGCCGAGGTCTTCAGTACCGCGGATGTTCAGCTGAGAGGTGCTAGAGCCGTTACCTTGGAAGCCAGTAACAGAATTGCCTTTGTAGTTGATGGCTTGGTAGCCAGCGTCAGCAATACCGTCCAACTGAACAGAAGATTGAGCTTGTGCGCCGAATGCGGCGAGTGCTGCGATAGCAACGAGGGTTTAATTTTGATCGAAGGTGCTTGAAGGTATCGACAGTGTGCGTTGACTCTGCTTTGATATTTCCAGCACCGTTGTGTTGCAAGTTGTACGGACTGTGATTTACAACTTTGCTCGCATCAAAACAACATTCACATGTCTGTTTTACACGTTGGCAAGATTGGCAAAGACATGGCAGGAACACTGCACAAATGCAACCGCATGGTTTGCTGGCGCTGTGAAACGTAGGTCGCAATTTGCGGTGTACAACATTACGCTTGAGCGATGCTGACCCAAATTTCCAACTACGCTGTTGATGCGGCCAACGAGCAACTGCACAAGCGTGAACGCACCGTTCCAATACCAAACACCATTACAGCAGTTGCAGGTTATCCCAACAAACTTGTGGTGTTCAAAATTGCAGCAAGCAAGTTTTGGCAAGTGCGATGCTTTGTTGCGGGACGCACACACAGGCGAACAACAAAGACCACATCACTCAAACACGCACAGCGATTTGCACGTTGGTTTTATGAAAACCTGCTTGTTCAACAACACATTCGCGTCGAACATACATCAACTGGGGGCGCTGACACCAAACACCTAGTTCAAGCGCCAGCACTTTTTAAATTTGGAGCAGTCGCTGCACAGGTTTACGCAAACGAACAGGCTCGTGTTGAACGTGGCGAATTGGGGGTTGGTAGTTTGCGAATGTTTCGTAACCGCTTAGATGCTCACGTACTGCCTCGCTTTGCTCAACTTACAGCAGCAGATGTTGATTACAAATGTTTGCTTTCTTTCTCGCAGTACCTGAGCAAGAACATGAGCACCAGCAGTGTTAGCAACTACTTGCTGACGGTGCGAAAAGTATTACAGCAAGCCGTTCGCATTGGTTTGCTTGATTCGTTGCCTGAGTTTCCCAAAGTCAAAATTAAGATTGCTTCACGCGGTGCATTTACTGTGACTGAGTATTGGGAAATACGCAGAGCCGCACGCCGTTTGCAAGGCACATCACACCCAAGCTCGCTGCAAATACTGCGAGAACAATACAGTCTGCGCCATGCACACAACATCATGCCAGCTGATTTGGATTGGCTGATTTGTTTTATGGTCAACAGCTTCACAAGGCCAGGTGACATTAAGAAACTGCAACACAAACATGTTGAGTTGATACGTGGTGACAACACTTACTTGCGATTGACGCTGCCAGAAACCAAGCTGCACAACGCACCCGTTGTTACATTGCGCCCTGCTGTGCAGATTTACAACGAGATTTGCAAGCATTACGCTCCGCTCGACATGTGCGGTGCAGATGATTATTTGTTCCTGCCTGCAATCAAAGATCGTACCTACGCCATGCTGATTGTGAGCGTCATGTTCAATTGGGTGCTAGAACACACAGGCCACAAGTTAAACCCAAACGGCAAACCCCGCAGTTTGTACAGCTTGCGCCACAGTGCCATCACGTTTCGTTTGTTGTACGGGCAAGGCATTGACTTGATCACTTTGGCACGCAACGCACGCACCAGCGTGGAAGTGATCAACAACCATTACGCCAGTACGGTAACGGGCGAACAAAACATTGCCATGCTGCAAAGTCGTCGCCCGCGTGCCAAGTAACAAGCGGATTACTTTTTAAACCCGTCACGCAATTTGACGCTGGCGGCTTCAATCAGCACATCCAGTTCTGCGTTTTGTGTTGCAGCAATCACCGTATCAAGCGCAGACACCAATTGCTTGCTGTCTGCAATTTCGATTGCTGTTTTACCTTTAGCAAGTTCCAGTGTTTTGCTGCCATAAAAAACGCTGAGCAAGGTTTCGTTCTTTTCACCCGTCCACCACCATGCTTTGATGCGAACAGGCATTTCACGCACCGTGCGTTCACCAGTCGCAGCGTCACGCAAAGTACGCAAACGCTTTGGCATGTACATGCGCCCTTCAAGTTGCGCCAAAGCAAGTTCACGCTGTTCGTTCAGCTTGTTCAGCAATTTGTTGCGGCGTTTGACGACATCTGGCAAAGCACGTGGTTTGCGTGCAGTGGTGAGTTTGAGTGTTGCGAGTGCGGAAGTAGACATGTGCTTTTCCTTTCAGTTGTTTGATAAAGCACAGGTAATTTTGTGATCATGCTGGCGCTTGGACAACCTGAAACCCGAAATTTTGGCGGGTTATGGAAAACAGCGAATTACAGCTTAGGTGTAACGGATTTGATTTGTGGATGCAGCACTGCTGACAACTTCTTCTGTGCTTTGGCGATTTGCTGGCGCTGACGTTCTGCTGCAACTGCTTGTGCAGCACGGTCTTTGGTAACTTTGAGTGAGTCAATGCGTAACTGCTCTGGTGTTTTGGTTTGAGTGGCGAATTCTTTTAGGCGCATGCAGTATTTATCGAAACCATATAAACCCCAAAGATTTGGGGCTGATTTTTTACGATTTCTTTTGTCGATGATAAATATTTGCATGAGTAAATTCAAAAATATCAAAGACACGAACAAGACTAATGCATGGCTCAAAAGCAAGGGCATTGGCATCAACCAAATTTACGTAGGCACAACAGAGCTTTTCCAAGCTCAAAGCCTTGCAACTACAACACTTCGAAATCATGGCTCACTTTTAGAACAAAACCAAGCAGCAGTACTGAACAACTTTCTGCGTGCAGCACGAAGCAGCAAGCGTGACAAGATCACGCAAGCTCAATGCTTCAAAGTTTTGAACATCACAAAACAAGCTCAACGCAAACTTGCAAAGTTGACGAAAAGAAAAAACTCAGGCTCACATTAAGGCATCACTTAGACAAACACACGAGTAAGTTACTCGGGAAAAAATAGCAAAAACGCGGGTTGGAATATGACGGCTAATGACCCCGCACTTCACATGTTGCTGCAATGACATGTGTTTAAAGTGAAAGCCGCAGAGTTGCTGCACATGTTGCAGATTGCAAGTTTCAATACATTCGTCTTGCGTCAAACTCCATTGCAGTCGTGTGGTACGTTGGAACTCACTCAAATGAAACACACGGCGACGGTTATGCGTTTTGGTTCAACCAGCGTATAGCCGTCGCATGACCATTCGAATCTATCTAAATGAACCGAATACATCTCACACAACGCAAGCGTTGCGTTCGACTTCTACTACTTCAAATCAATTAAAAATCCAGTGCAAACAAAACACAGAGCGAGCAGCGATGAGTGTTTTGTGCAGCACAAGCGAACGTCAGTTCGCTCTTAATACTTTCATACTGCCAGAGTTCCAAAGCCCAAAAGCAATTGATGCTACGACTGCAATTTGCAAGAGCGAATTTGCAACAGCAAATGCACAGCAACACCTCAAATCACGCACACAAGCGTTTTAAATTTGTCTGCGTGCGTGTGACGATGCTGACTACGCAAACGACAGCGTGTAGCGTGTTTAATGCAGTCGTGTTCAAAAACCCACACTGCACATGTTGCCGCAATAAATACAAGACCAAAGAGAATACGCAAACTCCGTTCACGGCAGCGTAAGTCATTGAAATTAAACAAATCACGTATAACCCGCCAACTTGCCGTACTTCTCTTGCTCAACCAGCGTCAAAGAGCACACACTAATTGCACGCAACATATTTGGAGAAAATTATGGCAACAGCAAAATCACTAACGCCCGCAGAAATTACAAAAGCACTTGACTACATTGCACAGAACACAAATGCGAAACGCAATCGCATCATGTTTTTGCTAACCGCAATGGCGGGTTTGCGTGTTGGAGAGGTTGCGTGCTTGACACTTGGCGATGTGCGTGATGCTGATGGCACAGTACGTAGCGAAGTGTTTTTTGCGGCAGAGCGTGTCAAGCACAATCATGCACGCACCGTGTACTTGAACAGCAAGTTGCAACAGGAATTGGCTGACTACATTGCATCACGCAAATGGATTGATAGCACGCAGACGTTGTTTCCAACTCATCGCGGTCCACGTTGTTCGTTCAGCGCCAACACTTTGACACAGTACTTTTATTGGATGTACAAGAACGCTGGCATCAAAGGCGCTAGCAGCCACAGTGGAAGAAAGACATTTTTGACCTCACTTGCATCGCAGGGCATCAGCGTGTTTGTGCTTGCAAGTTTGGCGGGACACAAATCTATCGCCACAACACAGCGTTACATCACCGTACACGACGACATGAAACGCAAGGCAGTTGAGTTGGTTTAAGTCTTAATTTTTTTCAGCAAGTCTGCCAACTTGCTTTTCAATTCCTGAGTTTGTGTAGCACTCGCCACATTAGGTTGCGGATACGGAACTTCAAATGCAATTTCGCAGCACGCAACCAACAACGAATGCAATGCACAGAGTTGACGCTTAATGCGTTTGCTCAACTTGGGTAATCCACTGTCTTCTGCGTACCTGCTTTCGCTGCCACGCACACGCGGCATTGAATGCACATCTGGTGCAAGCGTTCTGTTAAATCCTGCGTCGAAATCAATTTTCCTGTCCATCCAACGATGCAACCTGTCAATCATTTCCATGCCCCAGTCGCCGCGTTCTGCACTGGAAAACGTTTCTTCTAAATTTTCCAGTGCATCTTCGTACAAACTTTCAGCACGATCTTCAATTTGCGATGGTGTCATCTTACGCTTGGTGCCATGTGCTGCATGTGTTGACATCGCTTCGTAGCGTGCCCACATCAAGTCTGCAGCATTGAGTTTGATGTTGTAGGACTTGAGTTGCTCAGGCATGCGCTCGCCGTACAAGATTTCACTTCGTTCAACAACAGATGTAACACTGTCATTGAACTCCGCAAACTCATCTGCAGTCAACGCAAGTTTTAACTTTGCAATTGAGATGTTCTTGCCACGGCGGATTCAAGGACGAAGTGCAACAAAGATGAACTGGTTATAGGTGGCTGAGGATGCGAGAGCATCATGGCCGCTTTAACCGCCAAATCGAAATTGCCCAATGTACAAGCACCTCAGCCGAGAAGAACGATACCAAA
>NZ_JAVKLQ010000040.1:0-16443 GCF_031539175.1 Limnohabitans sp.
AACCGTGACGGATGAGGAATTGACTATGATTGAAAACCGATTGAATCATCGCCCCAGAAAGCGACTAGGATTCAAGACACCTCACGAGGTATTCCATGCCTCGTTAAAGCGTGTTGCACTTCGTCCTTGAATCCGCCATTTATTCAATTCGAGGAATGCACGAATCCAGCTCATGCGCCCTCCCCGTCCAGCGAGGACAAGTTGTATGTACCAATCAAACGATTGAGCTTGTCGGCATAGTCTGGGTCCGTGGCGTAGCCTGCTTTCAGAAGAGCTCGCGCAAAGGTCTGTGCCGAGATACACAGGAAGCAGTCTTTGTAGCGAGGGTTGCGTTTTAAGAATGCGGCGTGATCATCCACACTAGCCTGCCATGTCGGGTACTTGCGCCACTTAGCGGGAACAACAACCCACTGCCCTCGGATGAACTCCTTGGTGTCAAGCGTCACGGTTTCACCGCGCCACAAACTGTCTGCCTTAATCCCGAACAGGTTATTGGCCGTCCTGGTGAGCCCTGACTCTCCCCAGCCAGACTCGAGTGCCGCTTGGCTCACTGTGATACTGGCTGGAACACCCGCAGCCTTGTGACAAGCCCGTGCGGCAGGCCCAATGAGGGCAATGAAGTCTTGTGGTTTCACAGCATCTCCTTCACTTCTTTGGCCACCTCATCAATTGAGGCATCGCGGCGTTCCACGATGAAGTTAAAAATCCAACGCACCAATGCCCAACCGGGCAAGCCACAGGCAAAGATCACCCCGCCCACGGCGTACAGGCCAATCGTCGAAAACGCCCAGTGATGAAGCTGGAAATACTCGATGGTGATCGCCCCGCCGCAGATGCTCGATACAACAGTACTGATCAGCCCCACTGTCCACTCACGCTTATCGCGAGGTGGCGTCATGAGCATGACCACGACTGCAGCAAGCGTTGCACCACTGGCTGCGGCAGCAGCCGTTCCACCAAAGGCTTTGTATGCAGCGGCGGCTCCCGCCACTCCGCTACTTGTTGGTTCTGGCATTTCTTAACTCCCAAAAAAATACCCGCCTGAATCGCTTCAAGGCGGGTTGTGAACAACTCGTTCGTTTATGTTTGATCAGCGGTGTGAACTGCAGCGCTTTCTGCTACGCAGGTCACCTCCACCAAATCAGCTCGAGGCTTGACGCTCATCACGCGCGCCATCTGGGCCCAGGTCTGCCCCACCCCAAAAGCAAAGTGCGTTCGCTCCTCACCTCCACCGGTTTGGATATCAACGCTCGGCGCTTGTTGCAAGACGGCATACCTGTCCGTCGTACCGCGCGTAACACCAATCGGATCAGTGACTGAACCATCCAAGCGTCTGAGCGCGATGTAGTGATTTGCCCCCGTCAGCCAAGGCAAGCTCTCAGAACAGAACAACACCTTTGATGTGCCATCCCAAGACAGAACCTCACCACTTACACCCCAGCTGGGCATGTCATGACTAATGGCCACCAAGTCGCCGTAGGTTGGAATCAACCCTTCGAGTTCTGTCCTAAAAGTGATGATTCGTCTGCGGTACCGATTGGCTGCGGCGATGTACTTTCCCTCACGTGCGGCTTGCGACCTGTCGGTACAGCCAAAGAGCTTCAAGCGCGCAGGCTTGGACAGAGTGGAACCAGTAAGCGCGACTGTGATTTCGTCCGGTTTCCAGCTCTTGGGATTGAAGTATTCAACTGTGACCGCATCAGCAGTAGCATCGCCGGGCATCACATACTGAATCTTCAAGCTACTGCGAACGATGTTTCGAGTGGAGAATAAGGCCACAGGTATGGTCTTGGGCTCATCTCGAATAATGCGCACGATGCCACCTTGCAAGAATGGCACCGCACGCCCTGCTCTAGCAATCTGTCCCATGGCATCCCAAACGGTTAGGTTCTGGTCAAACACGCCATTGAACGTATCACCACGCGCAGACCACACGCCATCAAGTCGGGCCAATGCATTGAGGTCAATCTTTGCATCAGGCAACCCCGCCCCATAACTCGCACGCGTTGCATCAGCAAATGCCCAAGTAATCGAGCGGGTGGCTTGAGGTGCACTCCAGCCTGTGGTCTTTGACCAGACTGGTAGCTTGCGCGTCACTAAACAGTTCACTAAGCGGGATGAACGCTGTGACAAGTTGTCCGTTGCGCGCATACGCAATGCCAGCAAGGTCAAATCAGAGGGCAGTGTTGGATTGACCAGATAGCCTTTGGCCTGCCCCCAGCGAAGTTCATGTCCCGCCCGGGTGCTGACGTCCTTGGTATCCAATCTTTGAACACGCACTTCGTAGCGCCCTGCACCCACACCATATTTGTAGGTTCTGCGCTGCGCCGTATTAGTGGCTGCCGAGTAGGACTCATCAGCAATATGAATCCATCCAGATGTGGCGTCTCCGTCATCGTTAAGGGTTCTAGCTTCAACCCGCCATTGAACGGTTCGGCTATCCAACGTCCCGCCGTCAGTCGCGTAATACAACCCACGCATCATCACAACATCGATGCCAATCTGATTGACCTGAGTTCCTGCAGGATTAAGTGCGAACGGGCCAATGATGCTGCCACCCGTATCAGCGACGGCAATCAACTCCTGCCCTGTCACTTCAGCAGCCGTCACCACATCGTTGTTGAACAGTGTGTTTTGACCGCCTGGCTCAATGACTTGCGCCTGTACTTCTTCAAACGATGCAATTGGACTGTCATCAATCGACAGCTCTTCAAACTGAAAGTGCCCAATGCCAATCACATGAAGCTGATGCAGGTACTCCTCGTTGTTGACGTACTCCGTGTAAGGCATTGCAGCCAAATCCGGATAAATCAGATGCTGACCGTAAACGACAGGTATCGGCTGCGACAGCCGTCCATAGTTACCTCGGGCCTGCAACGAATAGGTAGGACTCGGGGAGGAAGAGCTCGCGGTCGCGTTAGGCAGACTCTGATTGGGTAGCGGCACCAAAGCGCTAACAATGATGGAACCCGTCACTGCAATCGCGGTTGATGCCACCGAAGTTGCCACAGCCCCGGAATACCCAAACGATGCAGCCAACTCCGCGCCATAGGCATTGGCCACAACCAACACGGCAATCATCAAAACCGTCTGCAGAGGGTTCTTGCCGCCTCCTCCGCCACCCTGCGGCAATGACACCAGAGCGATGACATCTCCAGCATCGATGAGAGTCACACCACGCTCGGCCATCAGAACTGGCTTGCCATTCTTGAGCACCAGCGTTGGTTGCTCAAAAACGATCTGCTCTTGGTTCATCCATTGACTGATGGTTGGATTTCCCTGAACGTGATGGCTATCACGCTCATGGGGATCGAACGGGTTTCGAAGCCAAACTACGACACCGTCATTGCTGCTTGGCATGGATCACCTCGAAATGCATAAAACCCTTCGACACGCCAGCCATGACGGTCTAGCGCCCACAAGTCCTGAAACACCACACCCACGCTTTGCGCGCAATGCAACACGCCGCCGCCATCGATGTCCAGCCAAACTCCGACATGCACCGGATATCTGGACTGCCGCATCAGCACAGCATCCCCATGCTTGGGGGCGGACACGCGCTGCCAGCGTTTTCGCTCGGGGTGCTCATTGAAAGTCTTGAGCACCACACGCAAACTCAGCGCATCCACAGGGATAAGTGGAAGCTCACGACCGAAGCAATTTCTCTGCACCCATAAAAAAAGGCCCCAACAGTCAAATGACTCGGGGCCTCGTGCTCCTGCTATCCATGGGCGACCTATGTATCGGTGAGCCCAATAACCATCCGTTGGTTTCATGTCATCTCCGTCACCGAGCCAATCCCGGGAACTCCGTCGCTGTGTACAGACGTCCCGGAAACGCCTTATTACCGATATCCACCATCCGAGCTCTTGCGGTCACACGCATCACATCAGCCTCTACCTCGGTCAGTACCAACGTGATGGGAGGATCCATTTGTGGTCCTTCCATATCGTTCGACAAGTACGGTCGATAAGTGACTTCGATAGAAGCTTCTGACTCGGAGGCAGCATCAAGGTGTTTGACGATCTCGCGTGAGACGTTGTCCAAGGTCAGAACGACCTCAGGAACCGGTGCAATGTCCACAGGCGGCAAATCCAAATCAAAGCCCATGGCCACAAACCTCACCGTCTGACTTGGATCCAACGGGGCTGAGGATTCAAGGCGTGCAAAGAGATCTTGTTGATCTCGCACAACCCTGATGGCAGTTGTCACTCCAGACTCATTTTTAAAGTCAGGATGGCGCAGCTCCAAGGTATGCAGGATCACCACATCCGAAGGTGAACTCGCATAAGCCTCCTTCAACGCATCACTCAACGTCACATCAGGCATGTTCTACCTTGATGGGAATGACTCGACGCTCTTTGACTTCGGAGTGCTCACTGACCAAACCGAAGATGTCTCGACGCTCCTGCGGGAAGTCCCCCTCAATGTAGAACGGGAAACAACCAGTGAGGAACTCAATACCAGCAGCCAAGAATGGCACGTTGTCAGCATACGAAGCATCACACCCTGCCGTCCACAACGGACCGTCCAAGAACATGCAGGAGCCCTTGCACAACTGAAGCACGGGACATTTTGAGCAAGACTCTCGCTGACTCCAATGGGTAGCGCTTCGCATCTTGACCGCTTGCAGTTGCGAGATATGCCCAATCTTGTGGGATTCACCGTTTGGAGCCACCGCCGCTGCACTCACGTTTTGACAGGTCAGCACATTGCCGTTCAGATCGACTGCTAGGTTGTCTGTACGGTCCATGCCGCATTTCTGGCCCAACGTACTGGCGGGACGGCCTTGAGCAACCGACTCCACAAAGTCCATGATCTTTTTGCGAGCAATGTCAAAACTGGTCACAGCACCTGCGCGCAACTCTTTGAACGCATGGGCACTGAAAGTGACCCGCTCGGCTGAAGTCTGAAATGTGGAAGCCAGCCCACCCTCGTCATACGGGTCAATGAATGCGCCCTCGCCGATCACCACATCTTCACCAAAACGCTCGCGCAACCAAGACTGCACATGCGCGCGACTTGGGTTACTTGCATGAATCATGGCGTTGATGCTGATTCGTCCCTCAGGCTTGAGTCGTGCGTACAGATCAAAAATGGCAGCGCGCTTTTGTGGATCGTCTAAAGGATCGGCGCCTCGGGCGTGATAACCCGGACCGTCGTGCGACAGTCCAACTGAAAAACCCAAGCGATCAATCCATGCATTCTTGTCGGCATCCAGCAGACTCCCATTGGTGATCATGCTGAACTGAGCCTTGGGGTACATGCCTCTCAAACGCTCAGCCAGCGGTTTTAAGGTTTTCCAATAAACCAGCGGCTCCCCGCCCCAGAACTCAATGCGCTCTGGAGGTTCAATCAGCGCGTCTTCCAGAGAACGTAAAAACGATTCAACATCTTCTGGATTGGTTTGATCCGCGTGTGGCACAAACCGCTGTGAGCAGTAAGTGCAGGCGTAGTTGCAAAGCAGACCAAGGCTGATCTTGAGCACGCGGACATTTCCCTTGCGACCAGGTTGATCTTTGGAAACAACCGTCGCACCGCGCCAAGCGCGTGCTTTGACGGGAACGACCGATTGGCCGTTACTCCACACAAGGCTCGAAGTTTGGTTGTTGTAAACCAACGAGTCCTCTGATCCATCAGGCTTGAGCACATAGATACGGAACTCAGCCATGGATGCGCTCCACTTTGATATTGAAAAGAATGTTCATGAACGGTTGCTCCCCAAAGTAGGGTTTCTGAAAATGAATCGCTCTGGCATCAAACGCAATCAACAGACCGCGATGAGGTTTGATCCAGAACTTGGATGGGGACTCCCAAGGCATGAGCAACCCAGCAAAACCAGACGAACGCCAGGCGGGGTTACAAATGGCAAAACCGTTGGGTGCGAATTGATTGACTTGCGGCATCAACCTCAAGTCATCGTCAAGCTCGGGGCCAAATGGGAAATAGACAGCCTGCACATCACATTCGTCTTCGTCGTTGTGAGGCATGATTTCGACGCCGCTGGCACGAACGACCTCTCGCCCTTGCACATGCACCACTCGCCCGTTTGGACCAAGTAGCTCCTGTACTTTGGATAAAACGGCTGCCTGCAATGTCTGGCAACGTGGGGAATGGCCGTCAAAGATGTTGTGATCTTTGCGTTCCCAGATCTGATCGCCTGTTTGCATACGTGCGTTCAACTGGAAGAGCTCTTCATAGAGCCCTTGATCAAACACCGCATCCATCCCAAGTGACCAGACCCCTGTTTTAAGAGGGAAAAGGTCAAGGATCATGGAACGCTCACCACCAAATCATCGGTACCGCTGAAGTACTTAAAGCCAACTTTGATCTTGACTTGGGTGCCTGAGCTCAGGCCGTCTGTTTTAAAGATAGTGCTCCCTGCTCCATCAACTGTCATCACACGACGGTCACGTAAGAACCCAGCGGTTGAATCCAAATAGATCTCTGCATCGTGATGGGTGATTGGCTGGCCATCAGACTCTTCAAGTCTGAAATTAACAACTAGCCCCTCGTCCGATTCAACGCTGGGCGTGAATCGAACCACAGGCAATGACTCCATACGCGCCAGAGCCAGAGTGACACAAGGCTCTGCATCGATGTCGCCTTGTGTTTTAACAAGGACAGGATCGAACACATTGAAACCAAGCAACCAATCTGCGAGTTCAGATGTTTTGAATGGCACCAAGATGTGACCGATGGGATGCGCCTGAACCACGGTCGCGTGATACGCCTGCGCATCCATCTTGCTTGCCAACGTGGCCACGTACAGATTTGGCGTGTGATCGAAGAGACTTTCGCGTGCACCTGCTGAGGCCCATCCCTTAGGCGCATAAAACATGAAGGAAGCATGGTCACCGAACTCAGCGTGGGACTTGAGCGTTTCCAAGTCGAGAGTTCGTTCATAAACGTCCTCATCAAAAACGCCCCAGTCCCCTCGCCACTCGGTGATCAGCGATTCATCAAAGAACTTGCCGCCGCTTTCATGTTCTTGGGTTGGGTCGCCGACAAACTCTCGCTGCATGACGTTGCGAATTCGAAACGAGAGCACTGAACCATCGAGCGTGACATCCAGCGCAAAAGGTGTATTTTTGGTTGTGAGATGAAGTTTCATGTTTTCACCTCTTAGCAACAATCGCAGTTGCAATTGCAGTTGTACCGAGTGCCATAAGCACCTAGCCGCAAATTTCCACCGTTATCAAACAAGGTGATCAAGTTGTAAGCAGCGTAAGGCGCTTGATCTCCACAGTTGTAGCAGTTGTCAGTGATTTGACAATTGGGCGCACCTTGCCAAGATGAATTTGGATTACTGTTCACTCGCACGCAATTGGTTACGTTGTAGAAAAAGTAGTCATGCAGCCAGCCGTAGTTGGCCGTCCACATGGAGCCACCGTTGTTCATATACATATCCCAGTTGCCATCGGATTTCAAAAATCCCATGAGCCCTTGGTTGTGATGAAACGAACGCGTGCCCCAGTCCGTATCGACCATGTCGATGTAGTTCGCCGTGGATGCGACTTGCAAACGTGGAACAGACAAAGTTCCCGTCATCGTGTCACCTGCCTTGTTGACCTTGGTAGACAAGTCCAACGCTGCTGTACCCGCTGAAGTCACTTGACCTTTGCTGTTGACCGTCACGACGGGGATTTGTGAGGCTGATCCATAGGTTCCAGCAGAGACACCCGAGTCTTTGAGGCCTTCGGGTGGAATTTGTGTAATAGGCACAACGGCCTCCTTTCAAAAGAATGCTCTACAGATACCGAACCACAATGCGCACCCCATTCAAGGGAGCAGATGTGAACCGCAACGTTGCGCCGCTATTGACCAACACATACGCATCTAGCGAGTCTTGAATGACATTGGCCACGGTCACCATGAGCTTGGTCACACTGGCTGCCGCCGTGGAGAGCGCAAAGTCCGTGGCACTGCCGTTGCCCGCGAACACCTGCGGAGCAACGCTTGAGCCTTGTGCACTGGCTGCCGCAGCTTGTGCCTGTGTGGCGTAGGTCTGAGCGTTGCTTGCTGAGGTTGCGGACGCTGTTGCGCTGGTCGCAGCGCTGGTGGCCGAAGTCGACGCTTGAGAGGCAAATGTGCTTGCTGCACTGGCCGAACTTGCTGCGCCAGTAGCAGAGCCACTGGCTTCTGACGCTTTGGTTGTGGCTGTTGCCGCAGACGTTGCTGCGTCAGATGCTTTGGTAGTCGCAGTGGCAGCAGAGCCAGCCGAGGCCGTGGCAGAAGTTGCTGACGCAGATGCAGACGCACCCGCGTTTGTCGCCGATGCTGAGGCTTCACTTGCTTTGGTAGTGGCGGTCGTTGCAGAACTCGCCGCTGCACTGGCAGAACCTGAAGCGTCAGATGCCTTGGTCGTGGCTGTTGCGGCTGAAGCTGCAGCAGAGATCGCAGACCCAGACGCATCTGTTGCCTTCTGGGTCGCAACAGCACTACTCGCAGCCGCTGCTCCTGCGTGGTACTTGGCGGAGTATTCCGTCGAACCCGAAACTGTGCCAGTCGTCTTCGTCGCCCACTCTTGCGCTGCAGCGGCACCCGACTGCGCCTCTTTGTCCAGATACCGGACACTGATAAGAACGCCATTGCCAGGCGCTGAGCTGAATCGCAGCGTGGTCGTCGTGGGCGTGGTGTACGCATCCACTGGCGCTTGCTGCACACCTGCAACCGTGACCAACAAAGCGCCCGGGTAAGACACGCCACGGCTGATCGTGAAATCCGTCGCCACACCATTGCCCGTGAATGTCTCCGCAGGAATGATGGTGTTGGTCGTCACCGCAGCAGCAGAACCCGCCGCTTGTGCCGCCCAGTACTTAGCTGAGTAACCCGTCCCATCCACCGTGGTGGCTGTTTTTTCTGCCCAGTCAGCCGCTTTGGTTGCTTGCGTTTGCGCAGAGGACAGAGAACTCGCTGCACTTGTCGCACTGGTAGAAGCAGCACTGGCAGACGAAGCAGATGCGTTTGCACTCGCCAAAGCCTCCGAAGCCTTAGTCGTCGCTGTAGTCGCAGACCCAGCGGCAGCACTCGCGGATACAGCGGCACTTGTTGCGCTCGCTCCAGCATTGGTTGCTGAGGTAGCAGCAGCCGTCGCACTCGTAGCAGCATCACTCGCTTTGGTATTGGCGGTGCTTGCAGAACCAGCGGCAGCACTTGCAGATGCGCTTGCGTTGGTGGCAGATGTCGCCGACGCAGTGGCCTGCGTTGTTGCGGTTATCGCTGACGATCCCGCACTAGTGGCAGAAGCAGAACTTTCCGAGGCTTTGGTCGTAGCCGTCGTGGCCGACCCAGCCGAAGCCGTGGCACTCGCCGCCGCATCACTGGCTTTTTGACTTGCCGTCGCGGCAGATGCAGTGATCGACTGGGCGTAATACTTCGCCGAGTAATCGGAACCACTGACAGGTGCACTGGTTTTGGTTGCCCAGTCTTGCGCTGTACTGGCACTCGTTGCAGCGGCTCCCGCTGAACCAGAAGCACTGGATGCACTGCTTGAGGCATCAGTCGCTTTAGAAGATGCAGTACTGGCGGAAATCGCAGCGGCAGTCGCCGATGCAGCTGCCCCACTGGCAGAGCCGGAAGCCGCACTGGCTTGTATCGTCGCAGTTGTCGCAGACGCCGCCGCATTGCTTGCAGACGTTGCAGCGTCACTGGCCTTGGTACTGGATGTGGAAGCAGAAGATGCAGAAGCCGCAGCACTTGTTGCAGCCGCTGAAGCTGAAGCACTGGACGCGTTCGCACTGCTGGCTGCTGCCTGCGCTTGGTATTTCGCCGAATACTCAGTCCCTTGAACAGGCCCTGTGATCTTGGTCGCCCAATCCATCGCAGCGGCTGCACCGGTCTGGCTCTCTTTATCCAGCATCCGCGCAGTGATGCTCACGCCGTTCAACGGAGCCGTCACAAACCTCACAGTTCTGAAGTCAAACAGCGAATAGGCATCCACGGGTGTTTGCAACACACTAGCAACCGTGACCTGTAATGCACCGGGATGACCCACTGCATAGTCGAGTGCGAAGTCTGTCTGCGTGCCGTTTCCCACCCATGTCTTGGTTGGAATCACCACTGCACTGGTTGCAGCGTCCGCTCTAGCCTTGACCTCTGCCAGCGTTGCCGCTGCATCTGCGGCTTTGGATGTCGAGAGGTTGGCACTGCTTGTGGAGATGCCCGCTTGCCTTGTGGCCTCCCCCACCTGAGCTGTGAGCTCTGTGCGTGAGGCAGCCAAGTCAAGTTCAACCTGATGGATGGCCTTGGCCACCGTTTTGACAGGGCCACCTTCGGTGACCACATTGGTCTGATTGTTTCCATGCACCACTTGGTGCAACAAGGAGACATCGACCTCAGCCTTATTGACTGTCGCTTCTAACCGTTCTTGCAGGTTCATGGGAGCTCAAAAGAAAGCCCCCAGACCTGAGTTACCAAGGTTCTGAGGGCAGTTGGTGTTGGACGAGGTATTCGAGCGAGTCGATAGAAAGCTCCAAGGCTTCAAAGTCGGAGTTCACAAGAACTCCCAGCGCATCACGGGTAAGAACAGGTCGGTTTCGAATCTCCAGCTCGCCGCTGACTTCCCATTGGTTGCGTCGCACCAACTTGGCTTGGTAAGCCTTAGTGAAACGCGCTTGTGTCGTGGCCATGCCAATGCCCGCAAGCAAGGGCAACTCGAACCACTCAGCGCCATCGAGGATTTCGTGTTTGAACCAAGATTCAAAAATCGCATAGGTCAGCGGGCGCAAGTTCCAACGAACACTCACCCGTGCAGGCGTTTGACTGAACCGTCGCCGCGATCTGGCCGCACCAGACTCCATGTCCGTTCGAATCACAGCTTCACCAGGCGCGATGGTGTAACCATCCACCGAAGGAAGCGGGATCCGTTCAACCGGAAACTGTGGATAACTACTCGTCATCGCATCGCTCCTGCCGCTGGGTTAAGCCCATATCGACGCTCAAGCGTTGGTGCAATCCCCGTGCCCTGACCAATCGATCGGGACATACGTGCTTCAATTTGCTCCACGATGATGTCTAGACGCATGGAACCATCCGCTTGTTGAGAAGACTGCACACGCGCATCCACGCCCGAGGCGTTATTGATCACGTTCACAGCCACACGCACTTGAGGTTGGTTCTTAGAAGAAAGCGCCCCACCCAATGCACGCATCTGACCGGGCGTGAACACCGCCTCACCCGGCTGCGCGATGATGGGCACCTCCCCTTCGACCAAGCCACCCGTGTGATAACGAGTAGCACCTGCGAAATTGTGAAGTCCCACCGATCGGGAGGCCAAACTGTCCGAGCCAATCAAGCCACCCGTGTGTGCCACTGCGACCAAGGGATTTACAAGGTCTGTCGCACCGATTGGAACGATGCTGCCGCCAGGTGCAGGTGGGGGCGTTGAACCCAAACCTCCCAACCACCCAGCGAGTGGCAAAGTGACCATGCGCTGAATCTGAATGCGCACCAGATCAGCAATGATGGAGTTGGCCAAGCTGCTGAAGTCGAGCTTACCCGTGGTCACGAACTGAACGAGCGCATCCTCCATGCCTTTGAAAGCAGAAGTCACCGCCCGCTCAGCTTGCTTGGCAGCGTTGGTGGAATCCTCCACATAGCTACGAACCGATGAGCGCATGCCGTAATCAAAGCTACGTTGATACTCCGCATTTGCACGGGCCAAATCCACAATCACAGGTAACTGGCGAGACAGCGCATGGTTGATGAGCTCAATAGCCTCAGCCTTGAGACCCGGGTCAGTAATTTGATCCGCTTGTCTGCGTGCAGCGTAGGCAGCTTTCTCCAAATCGAAGCGCACTTGCATGCCAGCACGCTCGACCTCCCCCACATCGAGCATCTCTCGCTTGAGTACCAGCTCCTCTTGTTTGAGTCGGTTGTTGCCGATGTAGCCCTCGGTGATCTGATGGACTTTTTGGAGCTCTTTCTCGTACTCATCGAACTTCTTGTCCGAGACCTTTTGCTTCTCCATGGCCTCAATGACCTGGATGTACTTCTCAGCCTCCGCCCGAACACCCGCGTAGCCCTTTTTCTCCAAATCCAGCGCCTTGGCTCTGAGCTCAGCGGCTTCGCCACCGGTCACACGCATTGAGCGTTGCTCGAGTTGTTTTAAGAACTGCAGACCTTGATTGTTCTTGTCGAAGCCTGAGAGGTCCATCCCGGTGGGAGCCTTTCTGGGCATCTTGGGCAAGAACTCGTCATAGATCTTTTGAACTTGTGCAGCTTGCTCAGCTGTATCAAGCACAAACTTCTGTCCCATCACCCGAACGGTTCGGCGCTGCTCATCGAAAAACCTTTCAATCGAGTTCACATAACCGGGGTTGTCATTGATGCGCGCTAGTCTCTCGTTAGCTGATTCAACAAACTTGTCACGTGCGCCTTGAAGCTTGGCAATCTCCGCATCAATCTGCTGTTCGTTGTAGCCCATGGACTTCATCGAGCGCAGCATGTCGCTTTTCATCCATGTTTCAACGTCCTTGCTCACCACAGACAAACTGTCAAACGGCTGAGAGATCACCCGCTTGGCCAGCACAGCCGACTCAGCAATAAAGCCAAGACCCTTGGCCACATCCTCCAAGTAATTGAGCACTTGTTGGCGGTTGTTGCTGATGGCAATCAGCTCACTGCTAAAACCACCTGTCTCTGTTTTGGCAAGGAAGATGTGTTCAGTCAAATCAGCCAAGATCGGAATGAAAGCCGAACCAATCTGGCGTTGCACACCTTCGTTGACCGCATGCAGTCGCTTCAGGTTGTCATTGAACTCTTCCGATGCACGTGCAGCATCTGCAGACATCACCAAGCCTAAACGCTTGGCTTCTTCCATCATGGCCGTGATCCCGTCACGCCCTTGGTTGAGCATCGGGATCATGTCCAGGCCGTTCTTGCCAAATAGCTTCACCGCAAGGGCCGCTTTCTCAGCGCTTTCTGGCATGGCCGAAAACTTGTCGGCAAGATCGAGCAAGACCTCTTCGGTTGGTCGGATTTGGTTATTCGCGTCCAATGCCGAAATACCAAACGCGCGCAATGCAGCGCTGCCCTCGCCGCCTTTGACTTTTGCATCAAACATGGCGGTCGACAAGAACTTCAAAGCCTTGGTCAAACTCTCAGTACTGACATCAGACAGCTCAGAGACATACAGGAGTGCAGACAGCGCCTCCACTGACACCGCTGTCTTTTGAGAGAGCTTGTTCAGTTCTTCACCAACTTCGGCCACTGGCACGATCAGCTGGTGCATACCGTAGCCAGCTGCAGCGATAGAGGCTCCAGCAATCAAACCTGCAGGTCCGAGTTTTCCGAGCACCGTCCCAAGGAGCCCAAAACGCGAGGTCGCATCTTCCATTTGCGCGAACGCATCGTTGGCAGCCTTGGAGACGATCTGCAACCCTGCTGAGGCAGGTTGCGATGCTGCCTCAATGCGCTTGAGAGACTTCTCTCCCGCCTCCCCAACATCGGAGAGCTCAGCCTTGACTTTGCCGCCATCCACCACCGAGAGTCGAATTGCGAGATTGCGTTCAGCCATGGCTGTCACCTGTTGTTGCGTTGCTTGAAGAGTTCATGGCAGCCGTGATGCCAGCCTCAATCGCAGGAAATATGTGCGTCATCGCACAGACATCTGCATTTAAAGACTCACTGGCTTGGTTCCAAGCATTGAAGTCCAAACCAATCACCGTGTTTTGAGCCATACGCAACTGCGCCGCACAAACCTCAAGCACCGCAAGCGCCTCCCACCCCTCTTGGGTTTTAGGTGCATTCATTTGGTACGGACATTCAGGGCATGTTGTTGCGCAGGCTTCGCAGTACGCTGGCCCGCCACCGAAGTGCCATTCAGTGCGGGCCTTTAGGCGTTTTTTTCGGCATCCAGAAGATAGAGCGCCGCCAGATACTCCCGCTCGAAGGCATCGGCGACCGGCCACAACTCCATCAGGGCTTCAATGCCTTCTGGGCTGACCGGTGTGGCCTTGCCCTTCTCGTCACCCACACCTTCCCAAGCCAATACGGCCAGCTTGGCAAGTTCGGTAATTAATGTCGCGGTGCGCTGCCCCGCTGCTGCATGGTCTTTGCCGTCAATGACCGACGCCGCATGGCGTGCTGCCATGACCAGCGCAGTAGTGGCAGGTTTGACCTTGACGCGCACGCCATGGTTCAAGTCGAGCCAATACGGCTCACGTTTCAAGTTAAGTTTGAGCATGGAAATACCTGTTCGTATGGCTGAATACGTGCGACTTAGTAGCTAGCCACATCGTTGTGAAGAATGACCGTGAACATCCGACCAGCGGCTGTGTTCTTGGCGGCCTGCCAGTTAAAAGTGGCTTGAATGCCACCAGGGCCAGAGATCGAGAGCTTGGGTTTAGGCAGATACACCTCATGCGCAACAAAGGTCAAACTCTTGGTGGCATCAATCACGTAGCTGAACGTGAGCTCGAGTGGCGTGTTGTTGGTCGCAGCATCAATGAGCTCTGTGTCTGCAAACCGCACCTCCAAGCTCCCCGTCAAACTGGCGACGGTTGGATCTGCGCCTTCGATTTTTCCGTCAGAGCGGATGGTCTCAATGCGAGCTAGGTTGTTGGAATAGGTCAGCTGCGCCGCCACCACGTTGCCCAATGCCTGTCCGTTTTTCTTGATCGAACCTTGGAACTGGTTGAACCGTGTGATCGACAAAGCTTGCGGCGTTGCATCGACAGATCCGAGTTGCTTGACTTCCCCTTGCGCGATCAACCCCAAGGTTGCATCAGCAGCACCAGAGCGTGCGAACTTGATTTGGACGGAGTTAACCATCACGCCCGAAGATTCAAAGTAAGCGGGGATATCAGGCAATCCAGTCTCAAGCGCGAGACTTGGCAGTACAGGCTGGCCGGAACCAAAGGTGTGTTGATGGTCTACGTCGCCCACAGAGGTGGGAGCTCCTAACAAAGCTTTGAGCCACAAGCCAAAGTTGCGCAAATCGATCGGGACCACCATGTCGCCCTCGACCTTCATCACATCGCGGATGGGAGCGCTGGGGTCTCGCCCCAAACCAATCAGGTCATTGGCAATGAGACCTTGCTCAGAGCCCAATGAGGTAGAGACAAATGGGAGTTTCCAATAGTCAGTGCTGCCGCTAGGGTGTGCACCATACGAAGGTTCGAATGCAGCCAGCAAGCTGGCATTTGCGCCATAGGCACGGGCCATAGTTTTTCTCCAGTTTTAAATTGAATCAAGACAGCGGATCACTGCTTGCGTAATGCATCACCACATCCAAGGTGCAGGCCTTGATGCCCACAGCGCCATCGGGCGCAACCTCTTCAAACTTCGGGGGGTGAATTTGTGTGAACTCCACAACGCCACCCAAAGTCCGGTCTGCTGTCACGAGTTCTGAAAACCGTTTGAGCAGTACATCCATGCGCGCGTCTCGCTCAGCACCATCTGGATGACTCACGTACACCTCCAAATTGGCCGAGTGCTCCCACTGATAGGTCAGAGGTGAGAGCATCACATCGACTTCATTCATGTCGCCATCGCGCAGCACCACCATGGAGTGCTCTGTCATGCGTTCAGGCAACGCACTATTTCGCTTGGGCACATTGCCGCCAAGGGGTAACTGCCCCAACAACTGAAACAAAGCTCCGACGGCTTCTTCACGCTTGGACATAAAAAAACAGGCCAGTGGCCTGCTCCGGTTAATCACCCGCCGCCCTTATTCATCGGGCCAGTTGGAGATGACGTTTTGAATCATTTGTGATTCCCAGCGCTGAACTGCGGAATTGATATCAAACTTCTTCTTGAGCTGCGCCTGTGGCACCAGCAAAAAGATGGGCACACTCACCAAACCCTTACCGGACTGCTGCGCCGAAGCAGAAGCGGCTGTGAAACCACCCCGCTTGCCAGCTCTTGCACGTTGGTTGTCCGCCACGAGAAGTGACGGCTTACCTGCTCGATAAACAAATCGAAGTCTCTGGCCGCGCATGCGTTCCCAAAGCCCCGGTGTGATGCGTTTGCCGCGTGGGCCAGTGCCTGCCACTGGTAATGGGATAGAGAGCCAAAACCCGTTCTTTGAACGAATCAACGCTCCCTCGTCATGAGCAGCCACGACCACAGGGGCTCGGCTGTAAACCAGCCCTGCAGCGCCTAGGCTTTCACGTCCCTTGGGATAGACCTCCCCGCGCCAGGTATTGGCAAGACGTGCACCCAGCCCAGCCGAGGTGATCTGACCTCGCAGCTCACCTTTGAGACCATCGGTGGCATCACGCACACCCGTGGTGACTGCATGTCTGGCGGCTTTGAGTTCAGCCGCCATAAGTTCTTGCAGATTGCCACTCAGCGCTGCGGTAATCCTCCCTTTTTACAATGGTCGCAGAAGTAGAAACGTTACGCAGCCATGGCCAATCGCTGCTTAGGGGTGAATCCGCCCAAGGCCATATTGGGACGGTCATGGTTGTAAGACCACATCCACTTCGTTGCAAAGTC
>NZ_JAVKLQ010000041.1:0-33386 GCF_031539175.1 Limnohabitans sp.
ACTTTCACCATCTCTAGCCTCGGCGGCATTGGTGGCAAGTACTTCACGCCCATCATCAACGCGCCCGAAGTGGCCATCCTCGGTGTGTGCAAGAGCACCATGGAACCCGTGTGGAACGGCAAAGAATTTGTGCCACGTTTGATGTTGCCTTTGAGCTTGACGTGGGATCACCGCGTCATCGACGGCGCCGCAGCGGCACGCTTCAACGCGTTCCTCGGTCAAATCCTCAGCGACTTCCGTCGCGTACTTCTCTAAGGATTTGATATGGCAATGATTGATATCAAAGTTCCAGACATCGGCGACTTCGACGAAGTGGCCGTGATCGAGTTGCTCGTCAAAGTGGGCGACACCGTCAAGGCTGAACAATCACTCATCACCGTGGAGTCCGACAAAGCGTCGATGGAAATTCCATCGTCACACGCGGGCGTGGTGAAAGAGTTGAAGATCAAGCTGGGCGATAAGGTCAAGCAAGGCTCGGTCGTGTTGGTGCTCGAAGGCGAGGGCGCTGCTGCGCCTGCTGCCTCAGCACCCGCTGCTGCACCTACACCGGCATCTACACCCACGTCGGTACCGGCCGTTGCAACTGCTTCAGCCGCAGCGCCTGCGGTGGCTGCAGGTCCTGCACCTGTGGCTTCGAGCTTCGGTGGCTCTGCAGACATCGAGTGTGACTTGCTCGTGTTGGGCGGTGGCCCCGGCGGTTATTCAGCCGCGTTCCGTGCGGCTGACCTCGGCTTGAACGTGGTCATCGTTGAGCGCTACGCCACCTTGGGCGGCGTGTGTTTGAACGTGGGTTGCATTCCCTCCAAAGCCTTGCTGCACGTCGCAGCGGTGATGGACGAAGTGGCTCACATGGCTGACCTCGGCGTGGACTTCGGTACACCCGCTGTCAACATCGACAAGCTGCGCGGCCACAAAGAAAAAGTCATTGGCAAACTCACAGGCGGCTTGGCTGCCATGGCCAAGATGCGTAAGGTCACCACCGTGCGCGGCTTGGGTCAGTTTGTAGGTGCACATCACCTTGAAGTGTCTGAGACCACCGGCACTGCGCAAGAACAAAACGGCAGCAAAAAAGTGATCGCGTTCAAACGCGCCATCATCGCTGCAGGCTCTCAAGCTGTGCGTTTGCCTTTCATGCCCAACGACCCACGCGTGGTGGACAGCACCGGCGCTTTGGAACTCAAAGAAGTGCCCAAGCGCATGCTGATTTTGGGTGGCGGCATCATCGGCCTGGAAATGGGCACCGTTTACAGCACGCTGGGCGCACGCCTGGACGTGGTGGAAATGATGGACGGCCTCATGCAAGGCGCTGACCGCGACTTGGTCAAGGTCTGGCAAAAGATGAACGCCAAGCGCTTTGACAACATCATGCTCAAGACCAAGACCGTGTCCGCACGCGCCTTGCCCGAAGGCATTGAAGTCACGTTTGCACCGGCAGAAGAGGGCGGCACAGCCCCCGCGCCGCAGGTGTACGACCTCGTGTTGCAAGCCGTGGGCCGTACGCCCAACGGCAAAAAACTCGCTGCTGAAAAGGCAGGCGTGGCTGTGACCGACCGCGGCTTCATCAACGTCGACATTCAAATGCGCACCAACGTGCCGCACATCTTCGCCATTGGCGACATCGTGGGCCAGCCCATGTTGGCGCACAAAGCGGTGCACGAAGCACATGTGGCGGCCGAAGTGATTGCGGGCGAACTGCAAGGCAACAAAGAGCTGGCAGCCGCTGCGTTTAACGCACGCGTCATCCCCAGCGTGGCCTACACCGACCCCGAAGTGGCATGGGTGGGCTTGACCGAAGACCAAGCCAAAGCGCAAGGCATCAAGGTGAAAAAGGGCTTGTTCCCTTGGACCGCCTCGGGCCGCGCCATTGCCAACGGCCGCGACGAAGGCGTGACCAAACTGTTGTTTGACGATTCGCCCGAGGCCCACGGCCACGGCAAGATCTTGGGCGGCGGCATGGTGGGCACGCACGCGGGCGACATGATCGGCGAGATTGCTCTGGCCATCGAAATGGGCGCAGACGCCGTGGACATCGGCAAAACCATCCACCCCCACCCCACGCTGGGCGAAAGCATCGGCATGGCGGCAGAAGTGGCGCATGGCAGTTGCACGGACTTGCCGCCTGGCAAGAAGTAAACGCTTCGCGCTTTAAATGAAGAAGCCGCCAACCTGAAAGGTTGGCGGCTTTTTACGTTCTGCCAGCTCAGTGTTTATTGATTTTTTGCGTGAGCAATAGCCTCATTCAAACCTTGCTTGATGCTGCCAAATGCATCAACCGGCATTGATCGAATTTCATAACTCGTACTCCGCCCACTCGCCTCAGACCGCATCAACACACCACGCTCTAGCAGCTCGTTGATGTCGCGCAGCGCGGTGTCTTGCGAGCATTTGGCAATCGCTGCCCACTTGCTGGTGGTGAGCTTGCCGTCAAAACCATCTAGCAGTTTGTTGAGCAGTTTGATTTGTCGCTCGTTCATGGGTGTGTCGGCCCATTGCCGCCAGAAGTTGGCTTTGCCTAGTACGGCAGACAGTGTGCCTTGTGCGCCTTGGACGGCGCGCAGCAGGCAGCCTAAAAACCACTCTAGCCAATCGGTCACGTCCAGCGTGCCTTTTTGGGTGCGTTCGAGTTTGTCGTAATAGTCTTTGCGTTCGCGCTGGATTTGTGCCGACAGGCTGTAGTAGCGCTGTGCAGTGCCTTCAGCGCGGGCCAGTGCCAAGTCGCCTACAGCGCGGCCCATGCGGCCATTGCCATCGTCCATCGGGTGCACGGTGACAAACCACAAGTGGGCTAGGCCAGCTTTGATCAGCGGGTCGTCTTGGCTGGCGGTGTTGAACCAATCTAGGAACAACGCCATTTCAGCGTTTAGCGTATTCGCAGGCGGGGCTTGGTAGTGCACGCGTGGGCGGTGCAGCGGGCCAGACACCACTTGCATGGGGCCTTGCGCATCGTTGCGCCACGCACCTACGCGTATGGGCGTCATGCCGCTGTAGCCCGTGGGGAAGAGGGCAGCGTGCCAGCCGCACAGGCGCTGCACGGTCAGTGCTTGGTCGTGCTGTTGGGTGGCGTCTAGCACCATGTCCACCACGCCGTCCACATGGCGGTCGGTCGGGGCCAGTGCACCAATGTCCACGCCTAAGCGGCGAGCGATGGACGAGCGCACCGACTCGGGGTTGAGCATTTCACCTTCGATCTCGCTGGTCTTGATCACGTCTTCGGTCAGCACGCGCAGGGTGGCTTGGTCGCGTTGCTCAAGGCCAATGTCGTGCATGCGGCCCAGCAGCAGGCCTTGTGCGTGGTGCACTTGCGCTAGCAGTGGGGCCAAACGCGCGTGCGCGTAGGTCCACTTGGGCCAAGTGTCTTGTTGCCAAACATAAAGTTTATCGCCGCTATTCATGCGGTGATTATGCGGTGAATACACCTCATACGGAAGTTATTCAGCGCATATTTTGCGGTGATTGTGTGGTTTTATCGCCGCAAAGGCATGGAGGCAGCGATGATGCACGGCAGCTGCACGGACTTGCCGTCTAGCTAAAAGTAGACGCTTTGTTCTTCATAGCCCTGAGCAACGGATTGGCCAATTCCCTCTCAACCCCATGTAATACTTGTGGCCTTATCAGGTTGAAATTCCAACCCCTAGTTCGTAAAAAATGACCCAAGAAACCAACAACCTCGCCGCCGATCTGTGGGCGCTTGCCGACCTGCTGCGCGGCGACTTTAAACAGAGCCAATATGGCCGCGTCATCCTGCCCTTTGCCCTGCTGCGCCGTCTGGAATGTGTGTTGGAAAGTAGCAAGTCTGCTGTGCTGCTTGAGGCCGCCAAGGTGGAGAAGATGGCCATTGCCGAAGAGGCCAAGGAAAAGCTGCTGTTGCGCGCTACCGGAGGGCTTAGCTTTTTCAACACCTCACCCATGGACCTGAGCACCCTGGGCGAGTCGGGCATCAAGGCCAATCTGGAGCGCTACATCCAGTGCTTTTCCAAAGACGCCCGCGAGATTTTTGACCACTTCAAGTTCGCCGAATTCATTGGCTTCCGGCTCGCTGAGGACTACGCTTTCAAAGCATCGGTGTCGCGGGCATATGAAGGGTACCGACGTGAGGCTTCGAACATAGACGAGGTATTTGTTGCACGATTGTTTTCATCTGCACTGAGCCGTCTTGATGAGCAGCCACTTCGCTTAGTTGAAACGACCACTCACGGTAGCCCATGGCATGAACTTGCGTCCTCGGATGTTGTCCGGAAAGCAACCGAGGTCGTACCGGATTTCGCGAACTCAGTTATGCAACTTGCGAAGGATGGGTTGGCCGCTTTGAAGCCAGCATCAAAGGCGGTTATTGCCGGGAAACCCTCAGGAAATACTGAATAGTCAGACCAATGAATCCCACCTGTTTCATAGGCAAAATCCACAGCGAATGCACAGATCCGCCTGTGCGGTCGCTGCGCCATGTCAAACCGAAGGAGGTACCTTATGCGTGATGCACAGTACTGGGCCAGCTTGGTGCAAGAGCTGTGCGCCATGCCGCACGAGGCGGGCTGGGTGGAGTTCAAGCACAACAATGCTGAGCCTCAGGAGATTGGTGAATACATTTCTGCACTGGCCAATGCTTGCGCGCTGGAGGGCAAAGCCCATGCCTACCTGCTGTGGGGTGTGGAGGACGTTACCCATGCCTTGCTGGGCACATCTTTTGACCCGTTCAGCAAGCGTGTGGGCAATGAAGAGCTTGAGAGTTGGCTGCTGCGCCAGCTTTCGCCCAAGCTGGGTTTTCAGTTCATCCCTTTAGATGTGAACGGCACAAGGCTGGTGCTGCTGCAGATTGACTGCGCAACGCGGCACCCTGTGCAGTTTGCAGGGGCTGAATTCATACGCGTGGGCTCTTACAAAAAGCGTTTGAAAGACTTCCCTGAGAAGGAACGGGCGCTTTGGCGGGCTCTGGATGCCACGCCATTTGAGCGTTTGCCAGCTGCCGAAAAGCTCACGGGCGAAGAGGTGTTGCGGCTGCTGGACTACCCCAGTTATTTTGATTTGGTGGGGCGGGCTTTGCCCGATGGGCACAGTGCCATTTTGGAGGCGTTGGCGGCTGACCGACTGATAGAAGCGGCGGGCGGCGGGCACTGGAATGTGCTGAACGTGGGCGCCATTTTGTTGGCCAAGCAGTTGTCAGACTTTGGCCGCTTGCAGCGCAAGGCGGTGCGGGTGGTGGTTTACAAAGGCAAGGGCCGGGTGGAAACCCTGCGTGAGCAAGTGGGTGCCAAGGGCTACGCCAGCGGGTTTGAAGGTTTGGTGGGCTTCATCAACAATTTGTTGCCCGTGAACGAGGTCATTGGACGGGCCTTGCGCAAGGCGGTGCCGGTGTACCCCGAGCTGGCCATACGCGAGCTGGTAGCCAATGCGCTGATTCACCAAGACTTGTCTGTTAGCGGCAGCGGGCCGATGGTCGAAATCTTCGACGACCGCATGGAGATCACCAACCCCGGCGTGCCCTTGGTGGATACCTCGCGCATGCTGGACAGCCCGCCCCGGTCGCGCAATGAGCGGCTGGCCTCGCTGATGCGGCGCATGGGCATTTGCGAAGAGCGCGGCAGCGGGGTAGACAAGGTGGTGTTTCAAGCCGAGTTTTACCAATTGCCTGCACCGGCTTTTGAGGTAACGGGCGACTCCACCCGAAGTACCTTGTTTGCGCCTCGGACCTTGACGAAGATGGAGCAAGCCGATCGCGTGCGGGCGGTTTATTTGCATGCCTGCTTGCGCTACGTAGAGCGCGAGTTTATGACCAACACAACCTTGCGGGATCGCTTTGGCATTGACGCCAAAAACAGTGCCACCGCGTCAAGGCTGATCAAAGAGGCACTGGGGGCCGGTGTTATCCGCTTGCAAGACCCGACTGCGCCCCCAAAGACTCGGCGTTACCTGCCAAGTTGGGCCTGAATTTACTTGCTGGGTATTTGATGGAATAGGTCTGGGTGGCTAAGAATTTTTGAAAAAGTATATATAAATCAATGGTTTATAGATCTTTGGGTGCTTGCTGGGTATTTGATGCCAGCCCAATTAACAAGAGAAAGTTTATTCCCCATGCACGAAATCATCTGCCCCCACTGCCACAAAGCCTTCAAGATCGACGAAGCGGGGTACGCCGACATCCTCAAACAGGTGCGCGATGGCGATTTTGAAAAGCAGTTGCACGAGCGGCTGGAGCTGGCCGAGCGGGAAAAGCGCGACGCGATTGCCTTGGCCGAGGCCAATGTCACCAATGCGCTGCAAAAGGCTGCGGCGGCCAAAGACACGGAGATTCAGGCGCTGAAAGCCCAGCTCGATGCGGGCGAGGTGGCGCGCAAGCTGGCGGTGACGGAGGCTTTGGGCACGGTGAGCAAAGAGCGCGATGCGTTGGCCAACGAGCTGAAGACCGAACAGGAGAGGGCGCGCAACAGCAGCCAAGCGGCTGCCCAGTTGGCCGAGGCCAAGCTGGCCCATGCGCTGCAGGCCGAAGCTGCCAAAAAAGACGCCGAAATTCAGGCGCTGCAAGCCAAGCTGGAGGCCACCGAGACAGCCCGCCAATTGGCTGTGAACGAGGCAGTGGGTGTGGTCGCCCGAGAGCGCGATGGCTTGAAAAATGACCTCAATCTCATCGCCGTGAAAAACCAGCTGGAAGCGAAAGCCATCAAGGAGCAATTCGCCTTGCAGCTGCGCGACCGTGATGGCGAGATTGCGCGCCTGCGCGACATGAAGGCGCGGCTGTCGACCAAGATGGTGGGTGAAACCCTGGAGCAGCACTGCGAGATCGAGTTCAACCGCATCCGTTCGGCCGCCTTTCAGCGCGCGCATTTTGAGAAAGACAATGACGCCCGCACCGGCAGCAAGGGCGACTACATTTTTCGCGACTCGGACGAGTCGGGTGCCGAGATCGTCTCCATCATGTTTGAGATGAAGAACGAAAGCGACGAAACGGCCACCAAGAAGCGGAACGAAGATTTTCTGAAAGAGCTGGACAAAGACCGCACAGAAAAAGCCTGCGAGTACGCGGTGCTGGTGTCCCTGCTGGAGCCGGAGAGCGAGTTGTACAACAGCGGCATCGTCGATGTGTCGCACCGCTACCCCAAGATGTACGTGGTGCGGCCACAGTTTTTTGTGCCCCTGATCACGCTGTTGCGCAATGCGGCTTTAAACGCGATGAAGTATAAATCCGAGCTGGCCCTGGTGCGCTCACAGAACGTGGACATCACCAAGTTCGAAACCCAGCTGGACGAATTCAAGACGGCGTTTGGTCGCAATTGGCGCTTGGCCTCTGAGGGTTTTGAAGAAGCCGTCAAGCGCATTGACGAAGCGATCAAGGACCTGGAAAAAACCAAGGAAGCGCTGCACAAGTCGGCCAACAATTTGCGCCTGGCCAACGACAAGGCCGACGACTTGACGATCAAGAAGCTCACCCGGGGCAACCCCACGATGGCCGCCAAGTTTGCAGAGTTGCCGGGGAACACCCCCGACTGAGGCTGAGGCTGCGATTGGGTAGTGGGCGCGGGGATGTCGACAGAGGGTAAAAACTACCAATGGATACGATTCGTTGGTAATATCTGAGCCTTCAAGCAACACGCACACTCGGAGCAGGCACCATGACCCGAAACACATCTATCTCGCTCGGCGATCATTTCGGCGCATTTATTGCGCAGCAAATCAGCCAAGGGCGCTACGGCTCTGCCAGTGAGGTGGTGCGGGCTGGATTGCGGCAGCTTGAAGCGCATGAGACTCAACTGGCCACCTTGCGTGCGGCGCTGGAAGATGGCGAAAACAGTGGCGTCAGCACCAGCTTCGATGTGGATGATTTTTTAAAATCTAAGCGACAGAAGACAGCGGGCGCAACCGGTAAAACTGCGGCTACCAAGTGAGCGGCGGCTACCTGCTTTCGCCACTTGCCCTGGCGGATATTTCAGATATTTGGGACTACAGCTATAGCTACTGGGGTGCCGATCAAGCCGATGCCTATGTGCTGGCGATTCATGCAGCCTGTGAAGAGTTGGCGCAAACCTTGGCAAAGGGGCGACAAGCTGGGCAAAGTGCAGAACACATACGTGCGGGATACCGCAAGTGCCTCGTTGGTTTGCACATGATATTTTTCAAATGCCAAGCCCGAGATAGGGTGGAGGTGGTGCGCATCTTGAATCAACGCATGGACGTTCCAGCGCACCTGTAATTTGGCGCTCAATGCTCAGTGCGCCCCGAGGTAACACCCCTCAGCCCGCTCCCCATCCACGTCATCACCTTCCTCACTGCACAGCGCAGCAATCAAGGCATGGTCAACCACTTGTCCAGGTAGCAGCAGCTCTTCATTCGTCCAGCGCTTGACCAAGTGGCCATTGGCCACGCCGCCGGTGTGTGGGGCTTGGTAGGCGCGGCGGTGTTGCATGGTGATGCCGCTGTTGGCGTTGGCAATGAAGCGGCTTTCGCCCAAGGCCCAAGGTTCAAAGTAGGCGTTGGCCTTTGCATCCACTTGGCGAAAGTAGCTGCGTGCGCCTTCGGCGTTGAGCTTTTTGCGCACGGTGCGCGTGATGAGGCCTTGCAAATGGTCTAGCGCGGCGTAGTCCATCTGGCTGATGGTGGCTGGGCTCATGTCTTGCCCAGCTAGTGCAGGCGTGGCGGCCAGCTCGGCGGGCAGCACTTGCACCATGGCTTTGACCACATCGTGATGCGGCGCTACAGCGGTGGCCACGCCGCGTGTTTGCGGCTGGATGGGGCAGCGAATTTCTACAAAGCGGGGCTTGACGGGGCCGGTGCAGCCGTCGTGGTGGTAGTACTCGCCTTGGCTCAGCCGCCCTTTGCTAGAGCGGCCGCGCACGTCGCGGTAGGTGGGGTGTTGGGTGTGCACGTTCAGGCACACCACCAAGCCCGTGGCATCGACCAGTTGGTAAAAGGCTTCACGCCATTCGGGCAAGAGCAGCTTGTCGTGCAGATAGTCGTTGGGCTGAGCACTTTCATGGCCCACTTCGCCTTCGATCACCAACACAAAGGGCTTGGGTCTGCGCACGCGCCATTGGCAATTCGCAAATTCCAGCACCGAGCTGGCATGTTCAAAATGTGTGGCGGCGCTAAGGCCTGTGGGGTCTGACATGGTGTGGGTTCAGTTGAGGTCGGGCTCGAACACCGAGCTTGAAACCGTCAGCAATTTTAGGTGGGCGCTGCGCCTGATGTCGTGACTAGCGCAATGCTCTGCGCTGCGCCATCCAAAGCGCACCCGTGCTGAGCACGCTGATCACCAGCAGCCATTGCAACGCCAGTGCGTAGCCTTGTTGCGGTGACCACAACAAGCCCATGGCCAGCGGTGCTGCAGCGCGGGCCAACGCAATCGGCAGGCCCAGCAGACCGTTGAGTTGGCCCACATGGTCGCGGCTCACGTACTGGGCCATGGCCGTGCCTTTGACGATGGTGTTCATGCCATTGCCCAAGCCAAAGAACACCACAAACACCAAGGCCGCAATGGGGTTGAGGCCGCCGATCAGCAGCGCCAAAAGCCCCATCGGAATGAGGGCTGGTATCCAGCGGTTGGCCGTGTGCACGTCCCAATGGCGCTCAAACACCCACAGCAGCAAGCGGCCCACTACTTGAATCACGCCGATGGCCGCAGGAATGGCAATCACCCAAGCGGGGGACAAGCCCGCCTCTTGCAGCAGCGCAATCATGTGGGCGGGCAGGGCCGAGGTGACGCCCATCATCAACAGCATGAAAGCGGCCAGCAACCAAAACGGCGATTGCCGCAGATGCGCTCGCACCGACACGGGCCGCGTGTGGGCGTGGTCTGTGAGTTCTGTAGCCAACCGCTTAGGCGCTGCGCCGCGCAACAGCCTTGCATGCAAAGGCGCACACACCAGCAGCTGCAAAGCCGCCAATGCCCACAGGGCTTGACGCCAACCCCACAGGTCAATCCACCAGCTGGTGAGCGGAATAAACACGGTGCTGGCCAGCCCACCCAAAAAAGTCAGGGTGATGATGGCGCGGCGAAAGTCTTGCGGAAAGCGCCGCGTCACCACCGCAAAGGCGGGGCTGTACAAGGTGGCGGCCAGTCCCAAACCCAGCCAAATCCACGCGGCATAAAAACCACCGACCGACTGCACGCAGCTGTGGCCCAACAAGCCCAGCCCGACCCACAGCGAGCCCAAGGTCATCACTGCACGCTCATGCCCCGCATCGATCCAACGCCCCACTTGGTAAGCCATCAGCCCCTCGGCCAGCAAAGCCAAACTAAAGGCCAACGATGATTCAGCGCGGCTCATGCCCAGCTCCGCCTCCAGCGGCGTCATGAGCAACGAGAAGGTGTAGAACACGCTGCCCCAGGTGATGAGCTGGGGCAATGACAGCCAGACACTGAAAGGGCCCAGTGCGGGAGCTTTTGAAAAAAGCGCTTTCAGAAGTGCGTGGCGGACGAGGGACATGTGGACATTATCTTGGGGGTGGATGAGCCGTTAGGCTGTCATGTGAAAGACTGGGTGGATGCCCATGGCATGCCAGAATTTCTCAACTTTTTAAACGACGAGAGACATGGCATGACTTTTAGTTTTTACTCCGATAAACGTCTGCGCGTGCAGTGTGTTTTGGGTCTTGCATTGGCCGTGTTGGGCGCGCCGTTTGTGCAAGCGCAAACGGGGCCCTCTGTTTTTCCGTCCAAACCCGTGCGCATCGTCGTGCCCCAAACGCCAGGCGGCGCGTCCGATGCACTGGCCCGCATGGTCGGTCAAAAGCTGTCTGAAAAATGGGGCCAAGCGGTGGTGGTCGAAAACCGGGCCGGGGCGGGCGGCAACATCGGCATGGATGTGGTGGCCAAAGCCCCCGGGGACGGCTACACGCTCTTGATGTCGTATGTGGGGTCGCACGCCATCAACCCCAGCATTTACAGCAAGTTGCCTTTCGATCCCGAGGCCGATTTTGTGGCCGTGGCCACTTTGGCGAACGTGCCTTTTGTCGCGGTGGTCAACGCGGCTGTGCCGGTGACCAACCTCAAAGGGCTGGTGAGTTATTCGGCCGGCAAGCCGATTGCCTTTGGCTCAGCCGGCAACGGGTCGGTCAACCATTTGTTGGGTGAAATGTTCAACACGGCCAGCGGGGCCAAGATGCAGCATGTGCCCTACAAAGGGGCCGCGCCTGCCTTGACTGATTTGATCTCGGGGCAGATACAAGTGGTGTTCACCAGTTTGCCTTCTGTGGCGCAACACATTCGCAGCGGCACGGTGAAAGGGTTGGCGGTGACGGGCTCCAAACGCGCTGCAGCGTTCAAAGACATTCCCACCATCGCAGAGTCGGGGTTCCCGAGCTTTGTGATCAACCCTTGGTTCGGTTTGTTTGCCTCCAAGGGCACGCCTGCTGCCGTGGTCAAACAGATCAACGCGGACGTGAAAAAAATCATGGAGGACAAAGACCTCCTCGACAAATTCGCCGCTTTGGGGGCGGAGCCTTTTGAGTCCACGCCGCAAGAGTTTCAGGCCATGCTGCACGCCGACATCAAGACGTGGGCTGCCGTGGTGAAAAGCTCGGGCGCAACCGCGGATTGATTCGAACAGACAAGGACATATTTTCATGAAAATCAAACGCATAGCCGGCGCACTGGGTGCAGAAATCTCCGGCGTAGATTTGACCCAACCCATATCGCCAGATTTGGCTGCAGAAATTCGCGATGTTTTTCTCAAGCACGAGGTGATTTTTCTTCGCAACCAGCCCCTGAGTTCTCAGCAGTTCATGGACTTCGCCAACGCCATGGGCGAGCCCGTGGAGTACCCGTTTGTCAAAGGCCTCGATGGCTTTCCACAGATCATTGAGGTGAAGAAGCTGGAGCATGAGAAGGTGAATTTCGGTGGCGTGTGGCACTCGGACACCACCTACCTCGACATTCCGCCCATGGGGTCGATGTTGCTGGCCAAAGAGATTCCGCCTTACGGCGGCGACACCTTGTTTGCCAGCCAGTACGCGGCTTATGAAGCTTTGTCTGACACCATGCAGCGCTTGCTTCAAGGTCTGCAAGGCATCAGCACCTCGGCCAAAGCCGACGTGTCGAAGACGCGCGAAGACCGGCTGAAAACCGACGGCAAAGCCTCGGCACCCAAAGACTTCAGCAGCAAGCACCCCGTGGTGCGCACCCATCCAGAAACCGGTCGCAAAGCGCTGTTTGTGAACGTGGCCCACACCGCCGGCATTGACGGTTTGACGGAGCAAGAGAGTGCGTCTTTGCTGAACTTTTTGTTCCAACACCAAGTCAAGCCGGAGTTCACCTGTCGCTGGGCTTGGGAGCCTCACACCTTGACGTTCTGGGACAACCGCTGTGCGCAGCACAACCCCATCAACGATTACCACGGGTTCCGTCGTGTCTTGCATCGCATCACCTTGAAGGGCGACAAGCCCGTTTAAATGCCCCAGCGATTGCGACCAACCGATGTCCGACACCTTTCCAGAAAAAATGCAACCTCATCCAGAATTTGTCATGCGTGGCAACCGTTTTCAAGCGCTGACGTGGGACGTGATGAGTCCTGAGCAGCAGGCGATGACGCGTGCCGTGTTGGACGGCAAACGCGGCTCCATGCAAGGCCCGTACAACGTGTTGTTGCGCAGCCCTGAGGTGGGTCAATTGGCGCAGCAGTTTGGCGCCCAAACACGTTTCAATTCGTCGCTGCCTTTGGCGTTGAACGAGCTGGCCATTTTGCTGGTGGCACGCGACTGGACGGCCCAGTTTGTCTGGTGGGCACACCGCCGCATCGCAGAGGAGGCGGGCTTGTCGCCGGCTTTGATTCAAGCCATCGCCAAGGGGCAAACGGTGCCCGAGGATTTGTTGCCCGACGTCAAAGTAGTGCATCGGTTTTGCAGCGAATTGCTGCGCCACAAGCAGGTGAGCGATGCGACGTATGCCGATGCCGTCAGCCATTTTGGTGAGCGCGGTGTGGTGGACTTGATGGCCACCATGAGCTACTACACCTTGGTCTGCATGTCACTGAATGTGGATGGCTACCCTTTGCCAGACGGTGCGCAGGCCGAGTTGGCCGCCTTAGTTTGACGCCCCAGCCAGCACGGTCATCGTCTGCTGGTAAGACCCACGAATGCCTTTGTCATCCACCCACTCGACACGCATGTCACCGGTCTCGGTGGCGCGCACAAAAAATTCAAACAGCGGGTTGGCCGAAATGCCCGACGACGGCTCGATGCGAAAGACCTCTTGCGAACCCAGCGTGCAGGTCAGCAGTCGGATGATGTTGCGCGGCACCAGTGTGCCCAACAGGTTTTGCAGATAACCCGTGTCCATGGGATGTTGAACCAAGAGGCGCACTTTCACCACATCGCCGCTCACGATGCGTTCAGGCCATTGCAGTCTGGCGAAGCTCATGAGGCGTCCACACAGGCCGATTCGGTCACGATGATGTCGACGGCGTCATAACGAAATTCACCGTTGGACAGACGTGCCAAGGCGACCACCGTTTGTGTGCCCGCCAGCCGAATGCGTGTGTTGATCTCTGCACGGCCATTCCAAGGCCCCATGTGAAACACCGCCATGCGTGTGACAGGGTTGCGTTGCGACAGCAAGTACACCTGCGTGACATGGTCTTGTGCCGTCATGGGGCTCTGGATGTGCACGTCGATGGGCACCAAAAACCCGTTATCAGCCAAGGGTTGCGCCGTCAGGGTGACGTCTTGTCGCAGCAGCTTGGCGCCTTGGATGATGGGGTCCATCATTTGCGCCAAGGTTTGCAATTGGCCCGATTCCATTTTTTGGGCCAAGGCCAAATCGCCTTGCAAGGCGGCTGAAGCCAAGGCCATCGAGGCCGTGTGTTTCAGCCACTGTCGACGCGAGGTCTTGGTCATGCCTTGGCCAAACTCAGCCCATGGTTTTTGAGTGGCAAGGAGCGAATGCGTTTGCCCAACGCGGCAGAAATCGCGTTGACCAAAGCAGGTGCCAAGGGCGCTTGTGCCGGTTCGCCCACGCCACCCCAGAAGCCACCCGTAGGCGCAATGACCACCTCAACTTTGGGCATTTCGTTCAAACGCATCATGCGGTAGTCATGGAAATTGGATTGCTCCACACGACCTTCTTTGATGGTGTTTTCTCCCCAGAAGATCGCGGTCAAGCCATGCACCACACTGCCTTGGAATTGGGCCACGATGTTGTCAGGGTTGACGGCGTAGCCGGGATCGATGCCAATCACCACGCGGTGAATCTTCACCTCGTTTTTGACGTTCACCGACACCTCGCACACGCACGCCGTCCAGCTGCCGTAGCCTTCGGTTTCTGCCACGCCTCGGAACACGCCTGCAGGCAATGGGCTGCCCCAGCCTGCAGCCTTGGTCACGGCTTCGAGAATGCTGCGGTCGCGTTTGGACTTTTCGTTGTTGGGCAACATGCTGAGGCGAAAGGCCACAGGGTCCTTGCCCGCTGCTTGTGCCAATTCGTCGATGAAGCACTCGCGCCCATACGGGTTTTGCGAGTGGCCCACTGAGCGCCAAAAGCCCACAGGCACATTGGTGTTGCGCTGCGCGTAATCGACCAAGGTGTTGGGGATGTCGTAGGGGTGGTCGTTGAAACTCGCCACGGCTTGGCCGTCGATGCCTTTGGGCAAAGGCAGCTTGAGCAGCGTGGCCAAGATGGACGGTGCGCTCACGCGGATGTGCAGCGCATCGACCTTGCCGCTGGCGTCCAAGCCTGCCTTGAAGCGCATCAGGCTGGCCGGGCGGTACAGGCCGTGCTGAATTTCTTCTTCGCGCGTCCACAGCATCTTGACGGGTTTGCCGGGCATGGCCTTGGCAATCATCACGGCTTGGCGTGTGAAGTCTTGCGGGCTCTTGCGGCCCAAACCGCCACCCAGTTGCACGGGGTGAACTTTGACATTCGCCTGCGGCACGCCTGCCGTGGCCGCACTGACGGCCAAGGTGGCTTCGGGGTTTTGGGTGGACGACCACACTTCCAATTGGTCGCCTTGTAGCCACGCGGTGCACACCATGGGCTCCATGGTGGCATGGGCCAAGTAGGGGGTGAAGTAATCGGCCTCGACCACTTTGGCTGCCTTGCCGAGTGCTTCGGGGGTGTTGCCGTCGTTGCGCGCCACGGCCAACTCGGCTTGTTCCATGCCCGCTTTGAACTGGGCCATGATGGCGGCGCTGCTCAGGGTGCCGTGCTCGCCCACGTCCCAGTCCACCGCCACTTCGCGCAAAGCCTCTTTGGCCCGCCACCAGTTGTCGGCGACCACCGCCACAAACTCGCCCATGTTCAAAACCTTCACGATGCCTCGGCGGTTTTCCACCTTCGACGCATCCATGTTTTTGACCTTGCCATTGAACACGGGGCAAGCCGCCACGGCTGCATGCAGCATGCCCGGCAGTTGGGTGTCGATGCCGTATTTGATGCGACCCGTCACGATGCTTGGAATGTCAACGCGTGGGATGGATTTGCCAATCAGCGTCCAGTCTTTAGGGTCTTTGAGTTGGACCTCTTTGGGCGCTGGCAGCTTGGCTGCGGCTGTTGCCAACTGCCCATAGCTCAGTGAGCGTTTGCTGGCGGCATGGGTGACTTTGCTCAGCGATGCTTTGCACTCACTGGCAGGCACGCCCCATTGCTGCGCCGCGGCGGCGACCAGCATTTCGCGCGCTGTGGCACCGGCTTTGCGCAGGTATTCTTGTGAGTTGCGGATGGTTCGACTGCCCACCGAGGCCATGTCGCCGTAGGCGCGTTTGGTGCGCAGGTTGTCGTGTGCGGTGGCGAATTCGACGCGCACTTTTTTCCAATCTGCATCCAACTCTTCAGCAATGATCATGGGCGCAGACGTCATGCTGCCTTGGCCCATTTCAGCGCGTGCGTAACGGATGACGATGGTGTCGTTGGGTTCAATCTCGACCCACACGTTGAGCTGCGGCACATCCGCCGCACTGGCGCGCTCGGGCACGAAAAAGCCCAAAGACAAGCCAGCTGTTGCGCTGCTAGAGACTTTCAAAAAGTGGCGGCGATCCACGCCAACGGGGGTGTGTGGGGTGCTCATGCGCGGGTCCCTTTCTTGGCAGCGGCGTGAATGGCGGTGCGAATGCGGGCGTAGGTGCCGCAGCGGCAAATATTGCTCATGGCCGCATCGATGTCGTCATCGGTGGGCTTGGGTTTTTTCTTGAGCAAGGCCACGGCCGCAAGAATTTGGCCGCTTTGGCAGTAACCGCATTGCGGCACTTGGTGATCGATCCACGCTTGCTGCACGGCATGCAAGCGGTCTTTGTCTGCGAGGCCTTCGATGGTGATGACTTTCTGTCCAACCGCCGCAGACACGGGGTACGAGCACGAGCGCACAGGCTCGCCATTGAGCAGCACCGTGCACGCGCCACATTGGGCCACGCCACAACCGAACTTAGGCCCCTTGATGTCGAGTTCATCGCGCAAGGCCCACAGCAGAGGCATTTCGGGCTCGGTATCGAGGGTGTGATTTTTCCCGTTGACGGTCAGTTTCATGGCTAGCTTTCAGGTGTGTGGATCAACGCAAACTGGTGATGAAGTGCGCGAGGTTTTCGATGTCTTTCTCGGACAAGGTTTGCGCCACGCTGGTCATGTTGCCGGCGTCGTTGGTGCGGGTGCGGGCTTTGAAGTCGGTCATCTGTTTGACGATGTATTCATACTGCTGACCCGCGACGCGCGGAATTTCGTTTTGACCGGCAAAGCCCCCAAGGTGGCACATGGCGCACAGTGTTTCATCGGCTTTGGCACGTCCAAGGGCGATCTTGGCGTCGTCAGTTTTGTAGGTGGAGGGCTTGGCTTTTTGTGCGGCGTAATAGTTGCCGATGTCGATCATGTCTTGACGGCTCAGGGTAGACGCCATGGCGGTCATGACGGCATGGCTGCGGCGGCCTTCTTTGTAGTCCTTGAGCTGGACATAGATGTAGCGCCAAGATTGGCCCGCTAAATTAGGAAATTCGCCACTTGCTGAATTGCCATCGGCCCCGTGGCAGGCGGCACACACTTGGGCTTTGGCTTTGCCGTTTTGAATGTCTTGTTCTGAGGGTTGGGCCTGTGCTTGAAACGTCAAAGCAGACAGGGCCCACAAGAGCAGGGAAGTGATGCGCAAATTCATGGCTGTATAGGACAAGTTTTAAAAATCAAAAAATGGCCACCACAGAGGGTGGCCATTTTCAAGGCTAAGTTGGATTACTTAGGCAATGCAAACACGACCATCGAGTTGCCGCGTTTGAAGTCGAGTTGGGTGTTGCCACCGCAACCCATGGCGACGTATTGACGGCCCTTGACGGTGTAAGACACGGGCATGGCGTTGGCACCCGCACCGCAGTTGTATTCCCACAGTTTTTTGCCGTTGCGGGCATCCAAGGCGCGGAACAAACCATTGCCTTCACCGTAGAACACCAAGTCGCCGGCCGTGGCCAATGCGCCACCGATCAGGGGTTGTTCGGTGTCAAATTTCCAAGCCATTTTGCCGGTGTCGACGTTCACGGCAGCCAAGCGGCCCCATTGCTTTTCGCCTTCGATCACCTTGAACGCGCCGCCTAACCACAGCTTGCCGCCGGGGTACTTAGCTGCTTCGACGTGGTACGTCATCGGTTGGTGCAAGTTCAGGGCGTATGCCATGCGCAGCTTGGGGTTGATGGCCATGGGTGACCATTCCACGCCGCCGTTCGCGCCAGGCAGCATGCGAGCGCCTTGGGCGGTGGGCAGGACCCACATGTTTTCTTGCGGCACCATGGCTTCAGAGAAGCGGATCAGCTCGCCGGTATCGCGGTGATGCACATACACGTGGCCGGTTTTGCCACCGTGGATTACGCCGGGCACCATCTTGCCGTTTTTGTCTTTCACGTCCATCAAGATGGGGGGGCTGACGGCATCCAAGTCCCACACATCGTGGGCGATGTATTGGTAATGCCACTTGTAGGCACCGGTGTCGAGGTTAACGGCCACCAGCGAGTCGGTGTAGAGGTTGTCACCAGGACGCTCAGCACCGTACAGGTCAGGCGAGGGGTTGCCGACCACAAAGAAGATGGTGCGTGACTTGACGTCCACAGCGGGGTTCATCCACACGCCACCGCCCAAGGTTTGGAAGAAGGAGCTGTCGCGAGCCAGCGCTGCTTTTTCGGCGGCGATGTCGCGGTGCATGTTGCGACCTGTGGCGTCGTTGACGGCCCACACGCCTTCATGGCCTTTTTCAGGGATGGTGTGGAAAGTCCAAGCGAGTTTGCCGGTGTTGGCATCGAAGGCTTTGACGAAGCCGCGAATGCCGTATTCACCGCCGTTGGTGCCGATCAGCACCTTGCCGTCAACCACCGTGGGGGCCATGGTTTCGCTGTAGCCTTTTTCTGGGTCAGCAATTTCGGTGTCCCACAGCAGCTTGCCGGTCTTGGCGTCCAAAGACACCAAGCGTGCATCGAGTGTGCCCATGAAGAGCTTGCCGCCTTCGACCGCGACACCGCGGTTGTTCGGGCCGCAGCAGAAGGTGGTGATGGGGCCCATCTTGTGTTTGTAGTGCCAGAACTCTTTGCCAGTCACCGCATCGAGTGCGTAGACATGGTTGTAAGAGGTGGTCATGTACATGATGCCGTCGACCACGATGGGGGCGGTTTCCATGGACTCGCGCACTTCCGTTTGGAAGGTGAACTCAGGGCGCATATTCTTCACGTTGCCCGCATTGATCTGCGTGCCTTTGTAAAAACGCGTTTGCTCGTAGTCGCCGTTGGTGTGCAACCAGTTCGCTGTTTGGCCACCTGCTTTGTTCAGTTGGTCTTGCGTGACGTTGATGCCTTTGTCGATGTTGGCGCCGCTGGCATTCATGCCTTTTTGGCCTTGAATTTCTTCGCCGACCGCTATGCCGGTTAAGCAAAGCAGGGCGGATGCAGCGGCTATTCGCTTGATGCTGAAAATTTGCTTCATAAGTTTGTCCTGGTGAGGTGGTTAGGCGTTGCACAGATCGGCAACGAAACAGGGAGGCGTTGGACAATCTACGCTCGATGTGATGAATTTGCTAGTAACTAGAGCACATTAAAGGGAAAGTACTTATAAAGAATTCCTGCGATGATCTAGGCAACTTAAGGAGATCGTCCATGAAAAAACTCATTCATCTCGTCTTGATTGGCAGCGGCCTGCTAGGCATGCAAACCGCTGCCTACGCGCAAAAGGGCATGGACCAAATCAACATCAATGGCCAGTTTGTGATGGCTGCCCGTGTGGGCAAGGTCGAGCGCGTGCAAGCGCTGTTGGATCAAGGCGCAAGCGTGAACTCCAGAGATCGCAATGGCGACACGCCACTCAATATGGCTGCCGCCAAGGGCAATGCCGACTTGGTGCAGGCGTTACTCAAGGCCAATGCGGATGTGAATTTGGCGAATCTTTCGGGGGTGACACCGCTCATGGGCGCAGCTTTCAGCGCCAATCCACAGATTTTCAACGCCTTGCTTGCGGCTGGGGCCAAAACCGAGCCATTGGATCGTGTCAAGAAAAATGCTGCAACGTATGCTGCTGCGCACGGGTGCACGGCTTGTCTACAAGACCTCGTCAAGGCCGGTACCAATGTCAACGCGAAGCTTGAAAACGACCTCACTTTGCTGATGTGGGCGGCTGCTTACGGCCAAGACGAGACCGTGCGCTATTTGCTGTCTCAAGGCGCTGAAAAGGAGGCCAAAGACAACCGTGGAAAATCCGCAGTGGATCTTGCACGTGACGGCAATCATCTTGCCTTGGCGCAGTTGCTGACAGCCTCGTTGAGCCGTTGAACGCGCAATGTACAGGGCCTGACAAAACGTAAACGATCAGGCCGATCCGGCGGTGGGTTCGCCTGCATACCTTTTTTTGTGTATTTGCATTTTTTTGCTGCAGTTTTAGCATCGCTTGTGTGTTTCAACTCATAGCAGCAAGGTGCAATATGAACCTCGAGATTTCAAGCGATGCGTCGCTTATTAGTTCTCAATGGCATGTGGCTGAAACGTGGCTGGAGAAGGCGGGCGTTCGCATCAACGGTCAGCAGCCTTGGGATGTGAGAGTTCACAACGACGCTTTGTTTGATCGTGTGTTGGCCAAAGGGCATCTGGCATGGGGCGAAAGTTACATGGACGGGTGGTGGGATTGCGACAGCATTGATGAACTCACCGCACGCTTAATCCGCGCAGGACTCGACAAACAGTTGCACCGTCCCGATCAATGGCTTGCTGTGTTTCGGGCGATTTTTATGAATATGCAATCTGTGCCACGCTCTTGGCAAGTGGGGTATCAGCACTATGACTTGGGCAACGATTTGTATGAAGCCATGTTGGACCCCTACATGGCCTACAGCTGCGGTTATTGGGCGCATGCAGACGCGTTAGAAACGGCACAAGAGGCCAAGCTTGAGCTGATTTGCAGCCCGAAATGCGTTTGCTAGACATCGGCTGCGGTTGGGGAAGCTTGATGCGGCTTGCCGCTGAACGTTATGGGGTGAGCTGTGTGGGACTGACGGTATCGCATGAACAGGCGCAATGGGGTGCTCAAAAGACACACGGGTTGCCGATTCGTTTTGAGTTGACCGATTACCGATTGTTCAATGAGATTGGCGCCCAAAAATTTGACCGCATCGCTTCAGTCGGCATGTTCGAACATGTGGGATCAAAAAATTACCCAGCCTACTTCGCCATGGCCCGACGAAGCCTCACAGACGAAGGCTTGTTTTTGCTTCACTCGATTGGCAAAAATCAGACCGATGTGGTCACCGATCCTTGGATTGAAAAATACATCTTTCCGAACGGCATATTGCCTTCTGTGAAGCAAATAGCAGCCGCGGTTGAGCCCGAATTTGTTTTGGAAGATTGGCACAATTTCGGGGCCGATTACGACCGCACGTTGATGGCTTGGCATGCACGTTTTGAGGCTGCGTGGCCCCGCTTGCAGTCACGCTATGACCAGCGCTTCTACCGCATGTGGCGCTATTACTTGTTGTGCTGTGCAGGATCGTTTCGCGCGCGCGACAGCCAACTTTGGCAATTGGTGTTGTCGCCACGCGGTGTGCCCTCGGGCTACAGACGGCCGTTGTTTTAATTCACGCATGTTGGTTGAAGCGTTGGCGACAGGGGAGAAATGGACCAACCACTGAGGCGGGCACAATCAGCGATCCGAAGAGATCGGCCCTTACCTTGCTGGAGAGACCATGACCGAACGCCTGCCTCAGATCGCCTATGCGGATTTACCCGAAGCCGTGCGGCCTCTCGCGGACGATATTCTCAAAGTCTCTAGCGCTGCTTTGGGTGGCCCTTACAACGCCTTGTTGCGCAGCCCAGACATGGCGCGCCGGTGCTTTGATTTTTTAGACTACCTGCGCTTCAAAACCTCGGTCAACAAACGTCTCAACGAGTTCGCCATCCTGATTCAGGCGCGCATCTCTAACGCGCAATACGAGTGGTGGGCGCACGAAATCATCGGCCGCAAGTCAGGTTTGTCAGACGATGTGATGCGCGATTTACAGCAGTGCCGACGCCCCACCACCATGCAAGCCGATGAGCGCCTGGTGTACGACTACTGCGTGCAACTGTCCCTCAATCACCGTGTGCCCGACGCGCTGTGGCAAGAGGCGGTCGATCACCTCGGTGAGCAAGCGGTGATCGACTTGACCGTGTTGTCAGGCACCTACGTCATGGTGTCGATGCTCTTGAACGCCACGCAAGTGGGTATTCCCAACGGCGGTGCGTTGCCGCTTGAGGTGTTGGACCCCGTGGACATTCGCCAGCGTTTGCTCGCTGCTTGACCGGCGCTTTGGCCGCATCTTCACCGCCCCTGATTTGGAGACTTTCATGAACGCCTCTCTTCGCTGCACGTTGGTCGCTTTGTCGCTCGCCTTGGCGGGCTTGCACGCAGTGGCCCAAGACTTCCCCAACCGCACCCTCACCATGATGATGCCGTATGCCCCCGGTGGCCCTGGCGACACCATCACCCGCGTGTTTGCGGGCGCGATGCAAAAGCATTTGGGTCAACAAATTGTGGTGGAAAACACCGCCGGCGCCTCGGGCACCATCGGCACAGCCAAGGTGGCGCGCGCCAAGCCGGATGGCTATACCTTGCTGATGATTCATGTCAGCCACGCCACCAATCAGGCGATGTTCAAAAATTTGCCATACCACCCCGTGGACGATTTCGAGCCCATTGGTCGTGCCACCAGTGGCCCGATGGTGATCGTCACCCGCAACGACTTTCCGGCCAAAGACTTGGCCGAGTTTGTGAGCTACGTCAAAGCCAACGGCCCCAAGATCAGCCTCGCCCATGCGGGTGTGGGTTCGGCTTCGCACCTGTGCGGCTTGATGATGCAGAGCGCCTTGAATGTGCGCATGAATGACATTCCGTACAAAGGCACAGGCCCTGCCTTGACGGACTTGATGGGCGGTCAAGTCGATGTGCTGTGCGACCAAACTTCGGGCACGGTGCCACCGGTCAAAGCGGGCAAAGTCAAAGCGTATGCAGCGGCTGGCAAAAGCCGCTTGAGTGGTTTGCCCGATGTGCCCGCCATCACCGAAGCGGGTGTACAGGGCTTGGACATCAACATTTCGTTTAGCTTGTATGCGCCCAAAGGCACGCCCAAGCCGGTGCTCGATCAGTTGACCGCGGCTTTGCAAAAGTCTGTGTCTGACCCCGAGGTGCGCCAACGCTTGGAGGCCATGGGCATTTCGGCGGTCTCGCCGGACCAAGCGCGACCCGAGGCCTTGCGTGCACATTTGAAGTACGAGATGGACACCCTCGGCCCCTTGCTCACCAAAGCCGGAGTGAAACCCAATTGAGCAACTGGCTCGCGTTGCTCCTGACGCTCGTGATTCAGGCGATGGTGTCGATGGCGCTGTTGACCTTACCGGTCATGGCGCCGGTGATTGCCAAAGATTTACAGGTGTCGCCTGCTTTGGTGGGCGTGTATGTGGCCATCACTTATGCGGGTGCGATGGTGTCGAGTTTGATGGGCGGCGCCGCGGTCAAACGCTTGGGGGCAATTCGCGTCAGCCAAGTCGGTTTGATGTTGTGCGCCTTGGGCTTGGTGCTCTGCGCCATGCCTTGGCTGGTGGCCACCGCTGTGGGGGCGTTTTGCATTGGCTTGGGTTACGGACCCATCACACCCGCAAGTTCGCACTTGCTCGCGCGCACCACGCCCAAGCACCAAATGTCCTTGGTGTTTTCGCTCAAACAAACGGGCGTGCCTTTGGGCAGTTTGTTGGCGGGCGCGATTGTGCCCACGCTGCTGCTGGGCTTGCCTTGGCAAATTTGTATGGCGGTGGTGGCGGGCGTTTGTTTGGTGTGTGCGGCCATCTCGCAACCCTTGCGCCATGACCTCGACCACGATCGTCAACCCAGCTTGCCCATGCACGGAGGCAGTTGGATACAACCCATTCGCTTGGTGTTGGCGCACCGCACGTTGGCCAGTATGGCGGCGTGCTCGTTCATGTTCTCGATGGTGCAACTCTCGCTCACCACCTACCTCGTCACGTTCTTGCACGACGATTTGGCCTACGGCTTGGTGGCCGCGGGCTTGGCCTTGTCGGTCACGCAATTCGGCGGCATGGCGGGGCGCATTGTGTGGGGCTATGTCGCTGACCGTTGGCTCGGGGCCAGTCGCATGTTGTTGCTGTTGGCGGCCATGATGGCGCTGGGCGCTTTGGCCACCACCACCTTGACACACGACACGCCTAAGTTTTGGGTGATCTTTATTTTGTTGACCTTTGGCGCCTCGGCCATTGGCTGGAACGGTGTCTATTTGGCTGAAGTGGCCAAGCGCGCACCCGAAGGCATGGCCAGCGTGGCCACCGGTGGCACCTTGGTGTTCACCTTCTTTGGTGTGGTGGTGGGCCCGCCGATTTTTGGCGCCTTGTCGGCACTGTTCGGCACCTACCGCGCGGGCTTCACGGCCTTGGTGGTGGTGGCCACGGTGTGTGGCTGCGTGCTGTACTGGAGTCAGCGCAAGACCCACGCGTGAAGGTTGTGCCATGTCCAGCGGGGGACATGGCCAAGTTTGTATTTTGTGAAAAGTCGATAAGCTCATTTCATATGACTTTCATGACCGCCTTTCAACACCAATCCACACGCACCCGCGTGGTGTGCCGAGCGGATGCTGTGTTGGATTTGCCAGACGAGCTGCGCAAATTGCAAGTGCGTCGTCCCATGTTGCTGACCAGTGCGCGCATGTCACGCACACCTCTGTTTGGCCAGCTGAGGTCCTTGCTGGCTGATTTTCAAGTGACCGAGGTGGCCGACATTCCCGCGCATTCGTCCGTTGCAACGGTGCAGCGCTTGGCCGCTTTGGCGTTGGCACATCAGGCAGATGGTTTTGTGTGTTTGGGCGGCGGTAGCGTGTGCGACTCGGCCAAAGCCACCGCGTTGGTGCTGGCCGAAGGCGAGCCCTTGGCCCAGCATGCCAGCCGGTTCATACCGCCCGCACAGGTGATCACCCCCAACTTTGTGCGTGAAAAATTGCCCATCGTCGCCATTCCCATGACGGCGTCAGGCGCTGAGGTGACCCCTTCATTGGGCATCCGCACTGAGCACGGCACCAAGCTTTTGTTTTGGGACGCAGCCTTGGCCAGTCGCGTGATTTTGATAGACCCTCAAGCCAATTTGCACATGCCCGATAAGGTGATGCAGGCCACCGCCATGAATGGCCTCGCGCATTGCATCGAAGGCTTGTATTCCAAAAACCGATCACCCGTGACCGATGCCTTGGCCGTGGCCGGTTTGTGCGGCTTTGACCGTGCGATGCGCGCCGTGGCACAGCATCCGCAAGAAGTGGCTGCACGGTCGGAGATGTTGGTGGCCGCGCATGTGTCGGGCATGGTGTTGGCCAGTGCGCGCAGTTGCCTGCATCACGCCTTGTGCCATGTGCTGGGGGCGACGTGTGGCATTGGGCATGGCGAAGCCAACGCCGTCATCTTGCCGCACGCCTTGCGCTTTAACGCGCCCGCTGTGCCAGAGGCGATGCAACACATGGCGCAAGCCTTGGGCTTATCTATACAAGCGGCGAGGCCCACCGAGGCAGTGCTGGACTGGTTGTTAGACCTGCAGCGTGTGACAGGCGTGCCCACCCGTTTGCGCGATGTGGGTGTGGCACAGGCGTCCTTGCGCGGCGTGGCCGAGCATGTGTTGCACGAGCGTGGTTTGGCTTACAACCCGCGTGTGGTGACCTCGGCGCAAGAAATGCAAGACCTGCTGATGGCAGCGTGGTGAAGTGATGTTGAACGAGGACATAAAAGATGCAAATTATTCAGAGCGGTGAAATTTTGGGCGCCCGTGTCGAGGGCTTGGATTTGTCGCAGCCTTTGTCACCTGCCGAATTTGTCGAGATCGAGCAAGCGCTCGGGCGCTTCGGCGTGTTGAGCTACCCCAAGCAAGTGCTGACCTCCTTGCAACTCAAGCAATTTGCTGAACGCTTTGGTCAGCTTGAAATCAACGTGGCCAATGCCTACCAAGAGCCGGGCTTGCCCGAGGTGATGATCTTGTCCAACAAAGTGGGACCTGACGGCAAGCCTTTGGGTTTGAGTGATGCAGGCCAAGACTGGCACACCGACATGTCGTACAGCAAGATGGTGGCGTTCACCAACATCTTGTATGGCTTAGAAATTCCGCACCGCAATGGCGAACCCTTGGGCAACACCGAGTTTGTCAGCATGCATGCCGCTTACGATGATTTGCCCGAGGCCATGAAGCAGCGCTTGGAAGGCAAAACCATCACCCACGACTTCGCCAAGTTTTGGGACATGATGCGCGCCAAGCCCGGCAGCACGCGCGGACCGCTGACACCCGCTCAGCGCGCCGCCAAACCGCCGGTGTCGCATCCGGCGGTGATGGTGCACCCGATCACCGGTAAGAAAGTCTTGTATGCCAACCCCGGGTACTCGATGCGCATCAACGAACTGCCTGAAGACGAGAGCGCCGAGGTGTTGGCGTTTTTGTTCACCCACCAATTGCAAGCCAAGTTTCAATACAAGCACCGCTGGCAAGTGGGCGATGTCTTGATGTGGGACAACTTGGGCACGCTGCACAACGCCGTGCCCGACTACCGGCCCGATGAACCCCGCTACATCAAGCGCTGCCAAGTCATGGCGACCCGTTACTTTGATGTGGCAGAGGCATGAAGCTCATCACCTACCGACTGTCTGATCCACGGGTGCGCACCGGTGTCGTGTTGAACGACCGCGTGCTGGACATCTCTGATTGGCTCGAAGCCTTGCCTGTGTCTGCGCAAGCCGTGGCGCACCACTTGGCCGCTGGCACGGTCGCACCCCTAGGCGGCATCCTGCGTTGGCTCAGTGCGGGGGCCGAGGCCCATGCGCTTTTGCAAGCCCACGTGGCGAAGGTCACAACCCCGCATTTGGCGCAAGCCACTACTCCTATGCCAGCGCTGGCCGATGTCACGCTGTTCGCGCCCGTGCCTAGGCCCGGCAAGATCATTGGGGTCGGGCGCAACTACGCGGACCACGCCAAAGAGACGGGTGTGGCACCGTTTGAGAAGCCGCGCATTATTTTCAAAATGTCGTCGTCCGTGGCAGCGCCCGGTGCATCGGTGGTGCGGCCCAAAGGCGTGACCAAGCTGGACTTCGAGTCTGAGTTGGCCGTGGTCATTGGCGCGTATGCGCGCGACGTGGCCGAGGCCGATGCCTTGAGCGTTGTGGCGGGTTACACCGTGCTCAACGATGTGAGCGCACGCGAGTTTCAGTTTGACGTCTCGCCCGCGCAAACCACCTTCGCCAAAAGCATGGACGGGTTTTGCCCCATGGGGCCGTGGCTGGTGACGCGCGACGAGGTGCCCGATCCGCAAGCCTTGGACGTGTCGTGCTGGCTCAACGGTGAGCGTATGCAGCACGGGCACACCGCTGACATGCTGTTTTCTGTGAAAGCGCTGGTGGCCTATGTGTCGCAGTTCATGACCTTGGAACCTGGCGACATCTTGACCACCGGCACACCCGCGGGCATTGGTGCTTTTCGCCAGCCGCCTGTCTATTTGCAACCCGGCGATCAGCTGCGTTTGGAGGTTACTGGGGTGGGCAGCATGACGCACGCCATTGGCTGACCGCCACCTCCATCGCAGCCCTTTAAAACTCAGAAACATAACGAGAGACACACATGACGCACCCCAAACTTTCTAGCCTTCTGGCCGCTTCTCTGTTGGCCCTGTGCAGCTGGACGCATGCTGCCGATGTGTACCCCACGAAACCGATTCGCCTGCTGGTGGGGTTCAGCGCCGGAGGCCCGACCGACGTGATCGCCCGCGTGTTGGCCAAAGACATGTCTGTCACTTTGGGTCAATCCATCGTGGTTGAAAACAAAGCGGGGGCCAGTTCGATGATTGCCACCCGCGAGGTGCGCAACGCGCCAGGCGATGGCTACACCTTGCTCTTTTCGTCCTTAGGGATGAACGTCAACCCCATTTTGTTGGGCGAGCAAGCGGGCTACAACCCCAAGACCGACTTCACGCCCATCTCCAATGCGGCCACGCTGCCTTTGGTCGCTGTGGCGGGCAACGATTCCGCGCTCAAGTCGATTCCCGACTTGCTCAAGCAAGCGCGCACCAAGCCAGAAGCGGTGAGTTTTGCGTCGTCCGGCAGCGGTGGGTCTGGGCACTTGGCGGGTGAGCTGCTCGGCACCACCGCGAAGGTGAAGATGCTGCATGTGCCCTACAAAGGCAACGGCCCCGCATTGTTAGAGGTGATGGCTGGGCGGGTGGACTTCATGTTCTACCCCGTGATTGGCTTGGCCGACCACTTGGCCACCAAGCGCATTCAAATTCTGGCGGTGGGCAGTGCGAAGCGGTTGGCGCAGTTTCCCGACGCGCCCACGATGGGGGAGGTGGGCTTTGCGGGCTTTGAAGAAACCGCGCCTTGGGTCGGCTTGTTAGGCCCCGCCAAAACGCCACCCGCCGTCGTCGCCCGCTTGCACGAGGCCATGACCAAAGCTTTGGCCAAACCCGATGTGCGCGCGCAACTTGAAAAACTAGGTGCTGTGATCGTGGGTGATACGCCCGCGGAGTTCACCGCCTTTTTGAAGCGCGACTACGAGCGGTGGGACAGCGTGATCAAAGCCGCCGCGGTGAAAGCGGACCTTAACTGATGAATCCCGCCTACGCGATTGCCGACCTGCGCGCCGCGGCACAGCGCCGCTTACCGCGCGCGATTTTTGATTTCTTTGATGGCGGCGCTGAAGACGAGCAAACCTTGTCGGCCAACCGTTTGGCGTTTCAGCAGCACCGCTTTTTGCCACGTGTGTTGAAAGATGTGTCGGTGGTGCACACCAACACCGCGCTGTTCGGTCAGTCCATGGCCATGCCTGCGGCCATTGCGCCCACTGGCGCTTTGGGTTTTGGTCGACATGGCGCCGATGTAGCCATTGCCAAAGCGGCAGCGGCCTTGGGCATTCCCTACACCTTGTCGAGCACGGCCACCGCCTCGATTGAGCGCATTGCCGATGCCGCGCCCGGGCGCTTGTGGTTTCAGGCCTATATCTTGAAAGACAAAGCTTTTTTGGCCCGCTTGGTTGAGCGCGCCCGCGTGGCTGACTACGAAGCCTTGATGATCACGGTCGACCTGCCCGTGGGCGGTAAGCGCGAGCGTGACCACCGCAATCACTTTTCTGTGCCGTTTCGCTTCACGCCCAAAAACGTGCTCGACTTCGCCCAAAAACCAGCCTGGTGCTGGCAGATGCTGCGCCAAGGCATGCCCGTCATGGAAAACCTGATTGGTTTGGATGAGCAAGCCAAAAGTGCGTCCAGCATGGCGTCATCGGTGGGCCGCAACTACGATCCCGCTTTCGATTGGGATGCCCTGCAACGCATGCGCGATGCCTGGCCCCGTCGCTTGATTCTCAAAGGCGTCATGCATCCTGACGATGCCGACCGCGCCTGCGCCATGGGCTGTGATGCGATCGTGGTGTCCAACCACGGTGGCCGTCAGCTCGACGGTGCCATGGCCACGCTTGATGCGTTGCCCGGTGTGGTGCAAGCCGTGGCTCAGCGCGTGCCGGTGTTTGTGGATGGTGGCGTGCGTCGTGGGCAAGATGTGGTCAAAGCCTTGGCCCTAGGCGCGCACGGCGTGTTGCTGGGACGCGCCACCTTGTTTGGCGCGGTGTCGGACGGTGAGCGCGGTGCTGCCCGAGCTTTGGAGATTTTGCAGTCTGAATTGGTGCGCACCATGCAGCTGTGCGGTGTGCGCAATGTGGGGGAAATTAACGCGGCGTTGTTGGGGCGCTAAATAGCGCTTGCCTGCAACGCGTCCCACACGCAAATCGCCGCATACGCATCGTTGGCAGCGTAGACCAATTGCGATTCGCTCAACTGCGCGTTGGCCCAGTTGCTGGTGGCGGCTTTTTTGGATTTTTGAAAACGCTGGTTGAACAGCACAGCCACCGAGCCTTTGACACCCATGTCTTTGCGGTAACCGCGTTCGCGAAAGATGGTGTTGAGCTCCAAAATACCTGCAGGTTCAATGCCCAGTTTGTGGATGATGCGTTTGCGGTCATCGCCCAAACCAAACCCTGCTTTGGCGATGCCGCCTCGTGCCAACAGGTCGGCCGCCACCGCACGGCACTCGGTGTCGTGCAGCTGAAACACCCAAGCGCGCTCGCGTGTGGAGAGCTGCAACACATGCGGCCCGTCCGACGACTCGCCCACACGAAACGTGGGTTTCGATTCCGTGTCGAACCCCCATGCCTGTACCGCCACCAAGGCGTCATGGGCTGCACAGGCTTGTGCGCCGGTGTTCACCAGAGTGATGCGGTCAAGGCCCAGCCTTTCGAAAGGCGGGAGTAGGGCGATGGCGTCTTTGTCAGGGGTGGCGTGGCGGGTGTTCATGAAGCTGGGAGTGTCCGTGTCTGAAGCATGGACTGTAGCTTCATGCCCCCAGCACTTGAGCGAGGATGGCCTCCGCGTGGGTGTCATCGTGGCCGCGCCAAGCCACGATTTGGTCGGGGCGAATCAAGGCCAACGGGGCTTCGTACAGCGCCAGTAGGTCGCTGCTGATGTGGCGCACGACTTTCAGGTCGATGCCTTTGGTTTTTGCGGCCAACGCGAAGGCGTGTGTTTCAGGGGGCTCAGCGCCCAACACCAGCAGGGTCCACTCAAAGTTAAACGTGTCAAACAGCGAGCGTCCGTCGGGCAGCCAAGCATGGGGCGGACGCCCACCTGGCGTGGCGCAAGGCACGTAGGTGTTGGCGGCATCGGGTGGGGCCGAGGTGCCGTCGCCCACGATGATGGGGCTGTGGTCGTAGCGGCCACCAAAGGTCACGCCGGGGATGTTGAACTCGCGGCGCACATGGCCGTTCAGGTACTCCGAGGCCAGCGCGCGGGCCTGTTCACCTTGGGGGCTCTGGTCTTCCAACTCGGGGGCGGCTTCAAACAGGCCAATCGAGTCGGCAAACTGCCTCGCATAGCCCGTGTTGCGCATGGCTAGGGGCTGACGTTCGCGTTCGTAGCTGTCCAGCAATGTGGCAGGGGCTTGGCCTTTGAGCACGCTGGCCAGTTTCCAGCTCAGGTTGACCGCGTCTTCGAAAGCGGTGTTGTAGCCCAGACCGCCTGTGGGTGTGAACAGGTGCGCGGCATCGCCGCCCAGAAAAACACGGCCTTTCTGGAAAGACTCGGCCACCAGCGCATGGCCCGCCAGCCAAGTGGCCATTGACAGAATGTCGATGTGGATGTCTTGCCCAAAGGCCTGCGAAAACAAACGCCGTGCGTCGGCCTCGGTCAGCGCATCGGTGGCGGCGTCATCGGCCATCTGGATGTGAAAGGCGAACTCGCTCACGCCATCGACCGACATGATGAAGGCGCGTAACTCGGGGTTGACCACCACGTACATCCACGACCGATCGTTGGGGTTGCGGGCGTAGAAGTCGGGGGCTTTGAGGTACACGGCCAGCATCTTGCCGCCCATGAATTTGCGCTTGAAACCGGTGGCGCCACCCCAAGCGATGCCCAGTTGGCTGCGCACAAAACTGCGGGCTCCGTCAGCACCGATCAGGTAGGCCGCTTTCACGTGAACGGGCTCGCCGCCGTCGACCGCTTGCACCACGGCTTCAACGCCAGTGCCCACGTCGCTGAAACTTTTGAGCTGCCAGCCATAGCGCATCTCGACGCTGGCCTGTTGTTTTGCCTGCTGGTGCAGGCAGACTTCCACATATTTTTGCGACACGCGGTGCGGCAGTTCTGCCGCGCTCCAAGAGCCCGACATGTTTTTAATGGCTTGGGGTGCCGCCGCAGCTGTGGGCAAGCGCAAGCGCGCCAGTTCGGTGCCTGCAAAACGGGTCAGGTAAGCAATGTCGGTCGGGTGATCGGGCGGTAAGCCCATGCTGCGGATTTCGTCCGCAAAGCCCAGACGCCGGAAATGCTCCATGGTCCGCGCCTGTGTCGCGTTGGCCTGCGGGTTGAAGGCGGTGCCGGGTTTGGCGTCCACCAGCAGGCAGCGGATGTTGCGTCGTCCCAGTTCGTTGGCCAGCATGAGGCCGCAGGGGCCGCCACCTGCGATGAGGACGTCGGTTGTGAGTGTTTGGGCCATGGGGGGTGTTTGCGGGTGAGTGGACACGAGGAACGTCGATCAATCTTCGCGGGCCAGCCGAATGGGCAGGTCAATCGCAAAGTACTGCGCGGGCAATCCCAGCCGCGCTGCGGTGGCGGCGTCAGACTCGCTTTTGAAGTCGCAGACCAGCGAGGCGCGCACGCCAAAGACAGCGTCTTTGTCAAGCCACGGGTCGGAGGCGTCAAACACTTCGGTGATCAAGCTGCGGTAGCCGGGGGCTTCCACAATGACGTGGTAGTGGGCTGGACGCCATGCATCGCGGTGCGACACGCGCAACAACTCGCCCACAGGCCCGTCGGTGGGGACCAAGTAAGGGCGAGGCCGGATGCTGGCCAGCTCGAAGTGGCCATCGGCCTGCACCTTGAGTTGGCAGCGCAGGTTGTCTTGCGGCTGGCTGTCGTCCATTTGCCAGTACATGCCGTTGTCGGCGTTTTGCCAAAAGTCGATGGTGGCTTCGGGCAGTGGTTGGCCGTGGATGTCGGTCACGCGCCCACGGATCAGCACAGGGTCGCCCACGTTGTCTTTGATCAGGTTGCTGCCGTTGTCCATCCAAGGCGAGCCACGCGTGTGGAAGGGGCCCAGCACGCTGCCCTCGGTTGCACCGGGTCGGGCGGCCAGCAGGTCCACCAGTGACGACAAGCCCAGCACATCCGACATCAGGGTGAACTCGCTGCGCGAGGGGCTGCTGATCTCGGCGGCGCGGTGTAAAAAAGCGATGCCTTCGCGCCACTCATCGTGGGTCAGCTGTGTCTCGGTGGCAAAGGCATGCAGGTGGTGCGCAAGGCGGTTGACCAAGTGCTTGAGCCGTTCATCGTCGATGTGGGCAAAGCTGCTTTTGACGGTGTCCGTCAGGTTGTCTCGGGTGATGTTTTTCATGGGGTGTGCTCGGTCCGAGATCAAGCGGCCATGAGGCCGATTTGGTTGCGCAAAATGCCGACGCCTTCGATGTCGATCTCGATCGTGTCGCCCGGCTGCATCCACACGGGCGGTTTGCGCGCATAGCCCACACCGGCGGGGGTGCCCATGACGATCACGTCGCCGGGCTCCAGCGTCATGCACGCCGACATCATGGCAATCGTGGGGGCCACATGGAACACCATGTCGGTGGTGCTGGCGCTTTGCATCACCTTTCCGTTCAGGCGCGACTCGATGTGCAGGCCCACACAGCCGGGTGGCAATTCGTCGGCGGTGACCAAGTGGGGGCCAAAGCCACCGGTTTGGTCAAAGTTCTTGCCCACGGTCCATTGCGTGGTTTTGCGCTGGTAGTCGCGGAAGGTGGCGTCGTTGAAGCAGGCGTAGGCAAACACCGAGTCCAAGGCCTCGGCTTCGCTCACGTTGCGGGTGGTTTTGCCAATCACCAAGGCCAGTTCGGCCTCGTAGTCCAGCGAGGTCGAGATGGGCGGGATGGGAATGGTGCCGTTGTGTGCCAGCAGCGACGAAGGCCCACGGAAAAAGATGGTGGGGTAGTCCGCCACCTTGTTGCCGCCTTCGGCCGCGTGGTCGTGGTAGTTCACACCTAAGCAAATGATCTTGCTAGGACGGGGTACGCAGGGCAACAAACTGATGTGGTCTAGCGCCACAGCGGTGGCCGCTGCGGCGCGCTGGGCGATGCTGGCCATCAAAGCCGCATTGCCGCTGGCTTGGGCAAAAAAGTCATTGATGCTGGCAGGCGCGTTGTCCATGCAGTGGCGCATGTCGACCACGCCTTGGTCGAGCAAGACCCCGTAGCGTGTGGCGTTGTCGTGCGTGTAGCTGATGAGTTTCATGGCGAGTTTTTTGAAAGGCGGATTCAAGGACGAAGTGCAACACGCTTTAACGAGGCATGGAATACCTCGTGAGGTGTCTTGAATCCTAGTCGCTTTCTGGGGCGATGATTCAATCGGTTTTCAATCATAGTCAATTCCTCATCCGTC
>NZ_JAVKLQ010000042.1:0-60355 GCF_031539175.1 Limnohabitans sp.
AAGGAAATCAAATGAAAATGCTTGTGGTGGCTCATCTCGTACTGGTAGGTGTTTGGTTCGGTTGTGTTTTGACTGAGGCCCTTTTTGAACGAGCTTTATTGGGCAAAGGCCGAGAGCAAGAGCTGATTTTGGTGGGCTTGCACAAGCGGGTGGATTTGATGGTGGAGTTGCCCGCGCTGATAGGTGTGTTGGTGACTGGGAGCATGCTGTTGGCCAGTGCAGGTGCAAGTCTCTTTTTGCACACGAAAATCGCTTTCGGGTTGTTGGCGATTTTGGCCAATCTTTATTGCGTTTGGCTGGTTTTTCGTCGTGCCAAAGCAGCCACAACGGGAGATTGGGCGCAATTTGAAACCCTTGACCATTTGCAGCACAAGTGGGGTGCTGTTGTTTTGGTCGGAATCTTGATGGCGTTGGGTTTGGGCGTGAGTCTGTTGGTCAACGCTTGATTTGAAAAGCAGTCCTCACGGCGGGTTGAAACACAGCCGGATTTGGGATTGATTGTTTAAATCAAACGGCTGCGGTGACGCGCAATTTGCAGGCGCACTTGGGCGGGGGCTGTGCCGCCCAGCGTGTTGCGGGCGTTCAGCGAGCCTTGCAGGCTGAGCGGCCCGAACACGTCGGCTTCGATGCGGTTGTCGAACTTTTGCAGGGTTTCGAGCGGTAGCTCTGACAGGTCCACGCCCAGGCCTTGGGCGGTCTTGACGGCGTGGGCCACCACTTCGTGGGCGTCGCGGAAGGGCAGGCCTTTTTTGACCAGGTAGTCAGCCAAGTCGGTGGCAGTGGCGTAGCCTTTTTTGACAGCAGCTTCCATCGCGGCGGCGTTGACGGTGATACCGCCTTCTTTTTGGCCGGTGGCCGGGTTGACCTGCCCGCCCACCATTTCGCTGAAAATGCGCAGGGTGTCTTTGAGCGTGTCAACGGTGTCAAACAGCGGCTCTTTGTCTTCCTGGTTGTCTTTGTTGTAGGCCAGTGGCTGGCCTTTCATCAGGGTGATCAGGCCCATCAGGTGACCGACCACGCGGCCGGTTTTGCCGCGTGCCAGCTCGGGCACGTCGGGGTTTTTCTTCTGCGGCATGATGGAGCTGCCGGTGGTGAAGCGGTCGGCAATGCGCACAAAGCCGAAGTTCTGGCTCATCCACAAAATCAACTCTTCCGAGAAGCGGCTGATGTGCACCATGCACAGGCTGGCCGCGGCGGTGAACTCGATGGCAAAGTCGCGGTCGCTCACGCCGTCCAGGCTGTTTTGGCAGACCTGTGGGTTGCCTTGCTCGTCGACCATGCCCAGGGTGCAGGCCACGCGTTCGCGGTCCAGCGGGTAGGTGGTGCCCGCCAATGCGGCGCTGCCCAATGGCAGGCGGTTGGTGCGGCGGCGCACGTCACTCATGCGCTCGGCGTCGCGGGCAAACATCTCGACATAGGCCAGCAGGTGGTGCGCAAAGCTCACGGGCTGGGCCACTTGCAGGTGGGTGAAGCCGGGCAGGATGACCTCGACGTTTTGCTCGGCCACATCGACCAGCGACTTTTGCAGGTCGATCAGCAAGTCGATGATCAGGTCCATCTCGCTGCGCAACCACAGGCGCACATCGGTGGCGACTTGGTCGTTGCGGCTGCGGCCCGTGTGCAGGCGCTTGCCCGCGTCGCCCACCAGGGTGGTCAGGCGCGCTTCGATGTTCAGGTGCACGTCTTCCAGGTCGAGCTTCCATTCAAACGCGCCGGATTCGATTTCTTGCGTGATCTGCGCCATGCCACGCTGGATGTCGGCCAGGTCGCTCGCGCCGATGATGTTCTGTGCGGCCAGCATCTCGGCGTGGGCCAAGGAGCCTTGGATGTCGGCTTGCCACAGGCGCTTGTCAAAGAACACGCTGGCGGTGTAGCGCTTGACCAACTCGCTCATGGGTTCAGAAAAGAGCGCGGACCAGGCTTGGGATTTTTTGTCGAGTTGGTTTGTCATAGGTGGGGGATTTTATCGGGCTGTCAGCCGCGCGCGTCCAACGATCGAGAACCATCTGTTCGGCCAGTGCTTTGCGCGCAAGATGTGCCTGTGCGGTGCGAGGGGTGCCTGCTAACATTTGCAGCTCTTGAATCGTGCTTTTTCACCAGCGAGTTTTTGTTTTGTCTACAGCCTCCACAACCCCCGTTTCCCTGACCATCGCCACCCGCGAAAGCCGTTTGGCGATGTGGCAAGCCGAGCATGTCCAAGCCTTGTTGCAAGCCCAAGGCCACAGCGTGGCGCTGCTTGGCATGACCACGCAGGGCGACCAAATTTTGGACCGCAGTCTCAGCAAAGTCGGCGGCAAGGGCCTGTTTGTGAAAGAACTCGAAGTGGCGCTGGAAGAAGGCCGTGCCAACTTGGCCGTGCATTCGCTCAAAGACGTGCCCATGGATTTGCCCGAGGGCTTTGACCTCGCCTGCGTGATGGAACGTGAAGACCCGCGCGATGCGTGGGTGTCATCCACCTACGCGCACCTGAACGATTTGCCACAAGGCGCGGTGGTGGGCACCTCTAGCCTGCGCCGCACGGTGTTGTTGCGCGCTTTGCGCCCCGATTTGAAGATTGAGCCTTTGCGTGGCAACCTCGACACCCGTTTGCGCAAACTCGACGAAGGCCAGTACGACGGCATCGTGTTGGCTGCTGCGGGCCTCAAGCGTTTGGGCTTGGGCGAGCGCATTCGCCACATTTTTGAAACCACCGAAATGTTGCCTGCCGCAGGGCAGGGCGCCTTGGGCATTGAAGTGCGCAGCAGCCGCGCCGACGTGGCCCAAGCCTTGGCCCCGCTGGCCGATGCCGCCACATGGCTGACCGTGACCGCCGAGCGCGCTGTGAGCCGTGCCATGGGCGGCAGCTGCTCCATGCCTTTGGCCGCACACGCCACCTTGACCGATGGCGTGCTGCACTTGCAAGCCGCGTGGGGCGACCCATCGGGCGCACCCGTGTTGTTGCGTGCCGAAACTCAGCAAGCCATGAACCCTGCCGACCCCGCTTCGCGTGAGTTGGCCCGTCACTTGGGCGAAGCCGTGGCGGCGCAATTGCGCCGCCTAGGCGCGCACTGATCGGGTCGTTTCAGACCATGCGTTTGGTCATCACCCGACCTGCCGGCGACGCCGCGTCGTGGGTGAGCGCTTTAGAAGCTTCGGGTCATGAGGCCTTGGTGTTGCCCTTGATTGACATTGCCCCTGTGGCCAATGCGCAGGCTGTGCAACAGGCGTGGGCGCACTGGTCTCACTGGCACGCCGTGATGTTTGTGAGCGCGCAGGCGGTGCGGATGTTTTTTGCACACCGGCCCGCAGCCAATCTGTCAGACCGGCTACCCCGTTGCTGGGCCACAGGCCCCGGCACGCGCAAGGCCTTGTTGAACGCAAGCGTTCCCGCTGAGTGCATTGACAGTCCCCCCGAGAGTGAAGCGCAGTTTGACTCCGAAGCGCTGTGGCATGTGGTGGCGTCGCAAGTGCAAGCGCTCAACCTTTCTGAACAGGGTGTGGCCAGCTTCGGTGCTTCTGCAAAACCCGCCGTTTTGATTGTGCGCGGCAGCGATGAAGACACGGCCCCAGAGCAAGCCCAGCGCGGCTCCGGTCGCGATTGGTTGACCCAACAGTTGCAAGCCGCAGGCGTGACAGTGACGTCAGTGGCTGCTTATGCACGCAGCGCACCGGTGTGGTCACCTTTGCAACGCGAGCAGGCCCAACAAGCTGTCACCGATGGCAGCGTGTGGTGTTTCAGCAGTTCGCAGGCGGTCACGCATTTGCAGCAGCTTTTGCCCGGGCAAAACTGGGCCTCGGCGCGATGTATCGCCACCCATACGCGGATTGCGCAAACGGCCGAAGCACTTGGTTTTGGTGAGGTTCACACGGCACGGCCTTTGGTGGCGGACGTGGTGGCCTCATTAGAATCACTGGCATGAAGCCAGAGCACGTCGAACCCCCTTCCATTCCCGCCTCTACAGAGCCTGTTGCCGACGCAGGGCTGACGGCTGCGGGACCAGTACCCGAAGCATCTGCCGCATCGGCTGCCCCCGTGTCTGTCTCCAGCGACGCCCCTTGGTTGTTGCGTGGCGTCGGCGTGGTGGCTGTCATCGGCGCTGTGGGCATGGGGCTGATGTGGTCCAAGCTCAACGGCATTCAAGAGCAACTCGCGCTCCAAAGTGCCGACACCGGCAGTAAAGCGGTAGAAGCCAAAGCCGCTTCCAAGCAAGCCGAAGAATTGGCTCGCGAAACCGCAGCCCGTTTGGCCGTGACCGATGCCAAGCTCAGCGAAGTGGCGCTGCAGCGCACGCAGCTCGAAGAGTTGATGCAAAGCCTGTCGCGCTCACGCGATGAAAACTTGGTGGTTGACATCGAGTCGGCCATTCGCCTCGCACAGCAACAGTCGCAACTCACCGGCAGCGTGCAGCCCTTGTTGGCCGCGCTCAACTCCTCCGAGCAGCGTTTGAACAAAGTCGCGCAGCCCCGCTTGGCCCCATTGCTGCGCGCCGTGACGCGTGACATTGAGCGCATCAAACAATCGGCCGTGGCAGACACACCCAATTTGCTGTTCAAACTCGACGAGTTGGTGCGTGCGGTCGACACCTTGCCCTTGCTCAACGCCGTGGGTGCAGCGGCGCTCAAACCCAAAGCGCCAGAACCTGTGCCTCAAACCACATGGGCCCGCGCCATCAGCATGAGTTGGTGGGAGCAGGTGTTGGCGGATGTGTGGGACGACGCCCGCAGTTTGGTGCGCGTGAGTCGCATCGACCGACCCGAAGCCAGCTTGTTGGCGCCCGATCAAAGCTTTTTTGTGCGTGAAAACTTGAAGCTGCGTTTGCTCAATGCCCGTTTGGCTTTGCTGGCGCGTCACTTTGAGGTGGTGCGCTCTGACTTGGCGCATGCCACCGACGATTTGGTGCAGTACTTCGACACCAGCAGCCGCAGTGGCGCCGTGACTTTGGCGTTGGCGCGTGAGGTGCAGGCGCAGTCTAAGCAAACCGAGTTGCCGAGGGTGGACGACACCTTGGCCGCACTCACCACAGCTGCAGCGGGGCGTTGAGATGCGGGCCGCTTTATGGTTGATTGCGCTGTTCGCTGTGGCCGTGGCTTCGGCCTTGTTGGCAGGGGGCAACAACAGCACGGTGACCGTGTTTTGGTCGCCGTACCGTGTCGACTTGTCGATGAATTTGGTTTTGCTGTTGTTGGTGGTTTTGTTTGCTGTGCTGCACTTTGCACTGCGTGCTTTGTCGGCTTTGTTTGAGCTGCCGCACCAAGCACGGCGCTGGCGCTTGCAACAAAAAGAGCGTGCCATGCACGCCATGCTGCTGGATGGTTTGACGCAGTTGATGAGCGGGCGTTATGTGCGCTCGGCCAAATCGGCCACGCAAGTGCTGCGCTTAGAAGCGCTGCTTGCTGAAACGCGTACGGCTGACGATGTCGCCCCGCGTCATGTGCAGCAGTTGCGCGTGTTGTCGCACCTGATTGCCGCTGAAAGCGCGCAAGCTTTGCGCGACCGCGACGCGCGTGAAACCCATTTGCAGGCTGTGCTCGACGAAGCCCAAGGCAGCACCAGTGAAGCGGTGTTGGAAGTGGTGGAGGCCGCCCAACTGAGCGCAGCCCGTTGGTCGCTCAGTGACCGCGATGCACCTGCGGCACTGCGTTGGCTGGATGGTTTGCGTCAAGGCACGGCACGCCGTACTCTGGCGCTGCGCATGCGCTTGAAAGCATCGCGCATTGAACACAAATTTGAAGAGGCGCTGGACACCGCACGCTTGCTGTCTAAACACGGCGCGTTCACGGGTGCTGCGGCGCACAGTTTGTTGCGTGAATTGGCAGTAGCCAGCTTGAACAACGCGCACGACAGCGCCCAATTGCAACGTGCTTGGGATGGCTTAGAGCGCCAAGAGCGCGAATTGCCCGAGGTGGTCTTGCATGCGGCAGAGCGCATGTTGCAGCTGAGTGGGGACGCCAGCTTGGTGATGCCTTGGTTGACCCCGCTGTGGAACCGCATGGTGCAGCAGCCCGACAGCTGCACGCCCGATCTGCGTTTGCGCGTGACGCAAATGCTGGCGCGAGCGTTGGTGTCGCAGCCCACGGATGCCGAGTGGTTGGCCAGCATTGAGCGCGCACGCCAAACGTATCCGCGTTGGGTGGAGCTGGCGTATTTGGCGGGCATGGTGTGCTGGCACCATGCGCTGTGGGGCAAAGCTCAGCAAATGCTGGAGCAGGCCGCGCCGCAGTTGTCTTTGCCTGAAATGCAGCGTCAAGCTTGGCGTACCTTGGCCCTTTTGGCTGAGCACAAAGAAGAAACAGTACGCGCCCAGATGTGTTGGAAGCGCGCCGCAGAAGTGACGTTGGTTTGAATCTGACGGTGGCTTGAAGCGGCTAGGTTTGAGGGGACGAATCTTTGTGTGTTGGCGTGAAGCAAAACGTCAATCCAAAGCGGTCATCCTGAAACGTTCACCCCCAAACAAAAACGGCCTAGAGAGTGATCTCTAGGCCGTTTTGTTTGGAGGCTGTCATCACCCCTTGCGGGGTGTGGTGGTTTACAGGTCTTTGCGGGTCTCGACCAGCACCAATGGACCTTCGTCCATCACCACGACCGGTGGACGCTCGCGGGGCACATGCACAGGCTTGGGTTCAGCAGCGATGGCGGCTTGCACAGCGGCGACGCGATCTGCATCTGAGTTCACCCATTCCAAACCGCTGCCTTGGGCAATGGCGTGCAATTCAGGCAAAGACAAAGCAAACGCTTGAACCTTCGGCATGCCGCTGGCAGCGGCTGGTGCGGGGTGAGCAACAGCGGCGACTGGGGCGTGCTCTTGCGCGGCCTGATGTGCGTCGTCACGACGAGGCGCACGATCTTCGCGAGGTGAGCGGTCTTCACGTGGAGCACGCGCTTCGCGGGGGGCGCGTTCGCGAGGCTCGTCTTGCGCATGCTGGACGGGGGCTTCGTGGGTGGCTTCGCCGCCATTGTCGGCAGCTGGTGCGTCACCTTCTTCGCGTGGGCCACGCTCAGTGCGCTCGCCGCCGCGTTCGCGGCGGTCACGGCCGTAGCGGTCGCGTGAACGGCGTTCACGGCGCTCGCCACCGTTGTCGTCGGTTTGAGGTGCTTGACCCTCTTGAGCGACAGCGTTCGCGTCAAGTGGCAAGGCTTCGGTTTGGCCTGCGTCATCTTGGCGCGGTGCGCGTTCACGGCGACCTTCGCCACGGGGTGCACGTTCGCGACGACCTTCACCGCGTGGTGCGTCGTTGCGGGCTTCGCCATGGTCATCTGCACGCGCTTCTTCGCCGCGTGATTCACCACGTGTGTCAGCGCGCTGCTCGCCACGCTCTTCTCGCGCCATGCGCTCGTTGCGGGCTTTGCTGCGGGCTTCGGCTTGCGCTTCTGGGCTGGCATTGTCTAAAGCGGTTTGGGCTTCAGGGGTACGGCCGTTTTGACCTTCACCGTTTTGACGGTTGCCGCCACGGTTGCGGTCTTGGCGTGGGCCACGACCTTCGCCACGGGGCTCGTTGCGACCGCCTTCACCGCGTTCGTTGCGGTTGTCGAGGTTGCGTTCGCCGCGCTCTGGACGCTCTGCGCGTTCAGGGCGATCGCCACTGCGCTCTGGACGGCTTTCGCCGCGTTGCTCGGTGCCACGTTCTGCACGGTCACCACCGCGTTCGGTGCGTTCGCCGTTACGGCCACCGCGTCCACCACGGCCGCCGCGTCCTGAAGCACCGCGACCGTCGCGACGCTCTTCTTTGCGCTCGCTTGGTTTTTTCTCTTCCACCGCAGGTTTAGCTGTTTCATCAGCGTTGCCGCCACCGAACAAACCCTTGATCCAACCGAACAAGCCTTTGCTGGCTGGCGCCGCAGCGGCCACGGGTGCGGCTGCTTTGGCGGCAGGTGCTGCCGCTTTCGGTGCAGCCACAGGCTTAGGCAAATGCACCGGTGCTGGTGCATCGGGCAAGACACCTTTGATGATGGGCGTTTGCTTGTTGGTGGGCTCTTGCGAACGACGTGTCACGGCGGTGGGGTCTTCCACCACTTCGACCATCTTGTAGCTCGGCTCAATGCGGTCCAAGCGTGGGTCGTCGTGCTTCAAACGCTCCAACTTGTAGTTGGGGGTTTCGAGCGATTTGTTAGGCACCAACAGCACGTTCAAGCGCTGTTGAATTTCGATCTTGGCAATCTCGGTGCGCTTTTCGTTCAACAAGAACGAGGCCACTTCCACCGGCACTTGGGCGTACACGGCAGCCGTGTTGTCCTTCATGGCCTCTTCTTGGATGATGCGCAAGATTTGCAGAGCCGAGCTCTCGGTGTCACGCACGTGGCCAGAGCCGCCGCAACGTGGGCAAGGGATCGATGCACCTTCGGAGAGCGCAGGGCGCAGGCGTTGACGGCTCATTTCCATCAAGCCGAATTTGCTGATGGTGCCGAACTGCACGCGGGCGCGGTCTTGACGCAGCGCATCGCGCAAGCGGTTTTCCACATCACGGCGGTTGCGGCTTTCGTCCATGTCAATGAAGTCGATGACGATCAGGCCGCCCAAGTCGCGCAAGCGCATTTGGCGGGCCACTTCGTCAGCGGCTTCGAGGTTGGTGCGGGTGGCGGTCTCTTCGATGTCGCCGCCTTTGATGGCGCGGGCCGAGTTGACGTCCACCGACACCAAGGCTTCGGTGTGGTCAATCACAATCGCGCCGCCCGAAGGCAGGTTGACGGTGCGGGCGTAGGCCGATTCGATTTGGTGTTCGATTTGGAAGCGGCTGAACAGCGGTGTTTCGTCGCTGTAGCGTTTCACGCGGGCGGCATGCTCGGGCATGACGTGCGCCATGAACTGCTGCGCTTGGTCGTAAATGTCATCGGTGTCGATCAGGATGTCGCCGATGTCGTGGTTGAAGTAATCGCGGATGGCGCGGATGACCAAGCTGGATTCTTGATAGATCAAGAAAGCGCCTTTGGCACCCTTGGCACCATCGATGGCACTCCACAACTTGAGCAAGTAGTTCAAGTCCCACTGCAATTCAGGGGCGCTGCGGCCAATGCCAGCGGTGCGGGCAATGATGGACATGCCGTTGGGGTATTCCAACTGGTCCATGGCTTCTTTGAGTTCTGCGCGGTCGTCACCCTCGATGCGACGGCTGACGCCGCCACCGCGTGGGTTGTTGGGCATGAGCACCACGTAACGACCGGCCAAGCTGACGAAGGTGGTCAGGGCTGCGCCCTTGTTGCCACGTTCTTCTTTTTCCACTTGGACCAACAGTTCTTGGCCTTCTTTGATGACGTCTTGGATGCGCGCTTGGCTCACCGACACGCCTTGGGCGAAGTACTGTTTGGAGATTTCTTTGAAAGGCAAGAAGCCGTGGCGGTCTTCGCCGTAGTCCACAAAACAGGCTTCGAGCGAGGGCTCGACGCGGGTCACAACGGCTTTGTAGATGTTGCCTTTGCGCTGTTCGCGGCCTTCAATTTCGATTTCGTAGTCGAGCAGTTTTTGACCGTCGACGATGGCCAGGCGGCGTTCTTCGGCCTGGGTGGCATTGATGAGCATCCGTTTCATGATGCATTCCTTCACGTTCTAAATCTTCACAGGCCCATGACGGGCCAACGATGCCGGAACGAACGTCAGAAAACGAAGGGAATTGCCGCTGAAACCGTGGCCGCCGCGCGAATCAAAAAGTGATCAGCGCAGGGGACGGTGGTTGGGCGCGTGGATAAGGGCAAGAAGTCGCGGTTGTCCTGTTGTCGAGTGCGTGGCTTGATCGGCCGGTGCAGGGGAGACAGGGCTGGTCCAGCTGGCAAAGATGCGACGCGCAACGCTGCACACAGTTGGTGGCAAAAGCCACTCTGTGCAGAGTTCCATCAACATCCAGATTGCCACAACCATCGTTTTTGCTTCTCGCAGTGATCCGTTGTGAAGGCTTTTCAAAAAGAGCCGCCACAACTTGGGGTATTCCATTTCGGTGTTTTCTGAGCATCGGCTCATCTTTTGGGGCGCTGGCCACTCAGTCTCTTGGGTACTGGGTCTGCGTCGCGGGCACAAAAGGGGCATCGACCTCACCGCGTTTGTTGGTCCGTGCTCTAATCTGAGTTAAATCAAGCACTTAGAACAATACGCTGGTGAAGAACATTATAGGGGCTGCTGCCCCAACCCCCATCCCTTCCGTGAAAACCCTGACTGTCGACGAAGACTCGGCTGGCCAGCGTTTGGACAATTTTTTAATGCGCCACCTCAAAGGCGTGCCCAAGACCCACGTCTACCGCATCATCCGCTCCGGCGAAGTGCGGGTGAACAAGGGGCGAGCTTCGGCCGAGCAGCGTGTGGAGACTGGCGATTTGGTGCGCTTGCCGCCCGTGCGCATTTCGGCTCAGGTGCAAGCTAAGGCCGATGCGCCGGCACCGGCCCGTGAATTTCCTGTTTTGATGGAAGACGAGGCCATGATGGCCATCGACAAGCCCGCAGGCGTGGCCGTTCATGGCGGCAGTGGCGTCAGTTTTGGCGTGATTGAGCAATTGCGTCGCGCTCGGCCCGCGTCCACCAACTTGGAGTTGGTGCACCGCTTGGACCGTGAAACGTCGGGCGTTTTGCTGGTCGCCAAGAAACGCAGCGCACTGAAGCATTTGCAAGATCAGTTCCGCGACCGTGAAACGGGCAAAACTTATATGGCTTTGGTGTTGGGGCTGTGGCCGTCCAACAAGAAGGTGATCGATCTGCCGTTGATGAAATACACCGTCGACACCGGTGTGGGTGAAGGCGAACGCCGCGTCAAAGTGGTGGGCAAAGACGACCCCAATGGCATGCGCTCCATCACCTTGGTGCGCGTGGCGCGCACGGTGGGGCCGTTCACGTTGTTAGAAGTCACCATCAAAACGGGGCGCACCCATCAAATTCGCGTGCATTTGGCCAGCCAAGGTCATCCCATTGCGGGTGATGACAAATACGGCGAGTTCGAAAAAAATAAGCAGCTGCAAAAAATGGGTCTGAAACGCATGTTTTTGCACGCTTGGCAGCTTAAGTTTCAACATCCACAAAGCGGGCGTTTGGTCAGTTTGCAAGCGCCGTTGCCGCCCGAGTTGCAAAATTTTGTCGACTCGGTGCAACCGCCCATCATTCAACCCCATCTCGACGTTTAAGCCATGCGCCCACGCCAGTTTGATTTGATTGCCTTCGATTGGGATGGCACGCTGTTCGATTCGACCCAAATCATCACCCGTTGTATTCAGTCCGCAGTCGTGGATGTGGGGGGCGTCAAGCCCACACAAGAAGCGGCGTCGTATGTGATTGGTATGGCGCTGATGCAGGCCTTGGCCCATGCCGCGCCCGATGTGCCCCAAGAGAAGTACCCGTTGTTGGGTGAGCGTTACCGTTTTCATTACATGGCGCATGCCAACGACATCAGCCTGTTTGACGGCGTGTTGCCCATGCTGTCTGCCTTGCGCGAGCGTCACCATTGGTTGACGGTGGCCACGGGTAAAAGCCGCCGTGGTTTGGATGAGGCGCTGCACACCTCCGAGCTCAAAGGCGTGTTCGATGGCTCGCGCACAGCGGATGAAACCGCCGGCAAGCCCCACCCGCGCATGCTGCACGAGTTGATGCGTGAGTTTGGTGTGGACCCTGAACGCACCTTGATGATTGGTGACACCACGCACGATTTGCAAATGGCCGTCAACGCCGGTTGTGCCAGTGTGGGGGTGAGCTACGGTGCACACGACCATGGACAGTTTGAGCCTTTGAAACCCCGCTTTGTCGCGCACAACGTGAGGGAGTTGCACGATTGGTTGTTGGCTCATGCCTGATCAAACCGCATCCCTCATCCCCTTGTGCAACAGCGCTGATCTGGCCGAAGGTGGCCGCGCTGTGCCCTTTGATGTGATGTACGCCGGTCAAACGTGCCGTGCGTTTGCCATCCGTTTTGAGGGGCAGCCCCAGGCGTACCTCAACCGTTGCACTCATGTGGCAATGGAAATGGATTTCCAGCCCGATCAGTTTTTTGACCCTAGCGGGCGATGGCTGCTGTGTGCCACCCACGGCGCAGCGTACGCGCCCGATACGGGTGAATGTGCTGGTGGCCCGTGCCGAGGGGGCTTGGTCAAAATTGCCCTCTCGGAGGCTGACGGCGTGGTGCACTGGCATACTGCCTACAACTTGAAACCTTTTGAGTTTCTGGATTGAAATTTTGTTGTTTATTTTTAAGAGTTCGTGATGTCTGAGTCTTCCATTCCTTCTGAAACCCCGAGTCATAAAACCGTGTGGGAGCGTGACACCTTGGAGCGCCTGGCCTTTGCCACGCTGGCTGAGCAGCGCGCGAGCCGACGCTGGCGCATCTTTTTCCGCATGGCTTGGTTGCTCTTGGCGGTTGTTTTGGTGTGGACCGGTGCGCAGCGTGCGGGTGTTGGCGGCAACAACCCCAGCCAAGCGCACACCGCGGTGGTGGCGATCAAGGGCGAAATTGCCGATGGTGCCGACGCCAGCGCCGAGTGGATCGTCACAGCCTTGCGTGCAGCCTTTGAAGACGAAGGCGCTCAAGCGGTGGTGTTGCTCATCAACTCACCCGGTGGCAGCCCCGTGCAAGCAGGCATCATCAACGATGAAATTCGGCGCTTGAAAGCAAAACACAAAAAGCCGGTGTATGCCGTGGTCGAAGAGTCTTGCGCTTCCGCTGCTTATTACATCGCCGTGGCGGCGGATCAAATTTATGTGGACAAGGCCAGCATCGTCGGCAGCATTGGCGTGTTGATGGATGGATTTGGCTTCACGGGGTTGATGGACAAGCTAGGCGTTGAGCGTCGCTTGATGACGGCGGGCGAGAACAAAGGCTTCTTGGACCCCTTCAGTCCTCAAACCAAAAACCAACGTGCGCATGCCCAAACCTTGTTGGATCAAATTCACCAGCAATTCATTCAAGTGGTCCGCGAAGGTCGTGGTACCCGTTTGAAGGAAACCCCCGAAATGTTCAGCGGCTTGTTCTGGAGCGGCCAGCAAGCCATTGAACTCGGCTTGGCCGACGGCTTGGGTAACGTGGATTACGTGGCTCGCGAGGTGGTGAAAGCCGAAGACATCATCGACTACACCCGCCATGAAAATGTGGCGGAACGTCTGGCCAAACGCTTTGGCGCCGCCATGGGCGAAGGCGCGGTGCACGCTTTGCAGCGTCAACCGGCCGTTCGCTGAGCTTATTTGCCGATCAAAAACACGGTCGGTTCACCCGAAATTTGGGTTTTTCCTGCGCTGCGCCAAACCTGCACGGTTTGGCTGTGCACCCGCATGCTGGGCAATGTCAGACCACTGACTCGGGCCAAGCGCGTGTGGCCTTGTAGACCGTTTACCAAAGCGTCCCAGAGCGCTTGGTTGCGGTAGGGCGTTTCAATGAAGAGTTGGGTTTGGCCTGTTTTTTGGGCCAAGTTTTCCAAGTCACGCAGGCGCTGTGTTCGGGCTGCACCGTCTTGTGGCAAGTAGCCGACAAACGCAAAATTTTGACCATTCAAGCCGCTGGCAGCCAAAGCCAGCAACAGCGAAACGGGGCCCACCAAGGGCACCACGCGCAAGCCCATCGCATGGGCAGCACGCACCACTGACGAGCCGGGATCTGCCACGGCGGGCATACCGGCTTCGCTGACCAAGCCCACATCTGCCCCCGTCAACGCCGCCTTGAGCAGGGGCTTGGCATCAAAGTCACCGGTGTGGTCGCCTTTTTTGTGCACCTCGCGCGGCAATTCGGTGATGGTGTTTTCTTGGATCGTTTTGGCGAGCGGCACATGCGCGTCCACGCGTTTCAAAAAGGCGCGGGTGCTTTTGGCGTTCTCGGTCACCCAGTGCGTGATGCCTGCTGCGACGCGCAAAGTTTCTTGCGGCAGCACGTCGGTGATGAGGGCTTGAGCGTCGCAGCCAAAGTCCAGCGGCGTGGGGACCAAATAGAGGGTGCCTTTTGGGGTGCTCATGATGCGATGGTTCTTAATAGGTCAATGCCTGCTGCGCGCAGCATGCGGGCGGTGCGTATGAGGGGGAGGCCAATCAAGGCGGTTGGGTCGTCGTTGTCGATGGCGTCGAGCAGGGCAATGCCGAGGCCTTCACTTTTGGCGCTGCCTGCGCAGTCGTAGGGCTCTTCAGCTCTCAAATAGGCCTCGATCTCGGCATCGCTCAGGTCACGAAAGCGCACCTTGACTTGTGCAACATCAAGCTGTTCAAACTGGGTCTTCAAACAAACCACCGCGACGGCCGTTTGAAAGATGATGGTTTGGCCGCGCATGCGTTGCAGCTGCTGCACGGCGCGTGCGTGGGTGCCGGGTTTGCCCAAAGGCTCGCCATTCAGATCGGCCACTTGGTCCGAGCCAATCACGACCGCGTGGGGGTGTTGTTCTGCCACGGCATGGGCTTTGGCGAGGGCCAAACGTCTTGCCAGAGCCAAGGGCGTTTCTTGTGGGTGTGGTGTTTCGTCCACGTCGGGGGCGACCACGTCAAAGGGCACGCGCAAGCGGCTCAACAGTTCGTGGCGGTAGCGGGAGGTGGAGCCCAAAATCAAAGCGGGCGTTGCGGTGTGAAGGTCAGACATGGCTTGGATTCTCTTACACTGCCAGGGATGAAAAACGACATGAACCCCTCTCATTTAGATGTTGCCGCCTTTGCCAAGGCCCAAGTTCGCCTAGAGGGTGACACGCCCTTGGTGCAGTTCGAGCGTTTGGCCGCAGATTGCGCTGGCGAGCTGGCGGGTCACGTGACGTGGGCCGCTCAAGGCGCGATGGAGCCTCAGTCTGGCGGTCAAGATGAGGTGTGGTTGCATGTGGAAGCGCATGCTCACGTGCCGCTGACGTGTCAGCGCTGCTTGAGCCCTGTGTCTGTGCCGCTTGAGATTGCCCAAGATTTCCGCTTTGTGGCCGATGAAGAGACCGCCATCGCCGAGGACGAAGAGTCCGAAGAAGATGTGTTGGTAATGACCGATGCCTTCGATTTGATGGAACTGATTGAAGATGAGTTGCTCATGTCTTTGCCGCTGGTGCCCATGCATCAGGCGTGTTTGAGTGATCAGGCGCCCATTTCCAAAGAGGAAGAGGCCATCCTTTCGCAAGAAAAACCTAATCCATTTGCGGTTCTGGCAGCGCTGAAAACGCGCAAGTCCTAAAAACCGAGGAGTTGGGCTATAATTTAAGGCTTCGTGTCACGCTGACCCCGGTTAGTTTGTGGCCCAATGATCAACCACATTTAGTTCCAGGAGCCGATCATGGCTGTTCAGCAAAACAAAAAATCTCCTTCCAAGCGCGGCATGCACAACTCGCACACAGCTTTGACCGCTCCCGGTACAGCTGTCGAGCCAACAACCGGCGAAATCCACTTGCGTCACCACATCAGCCCTACAGGCTTCTACCGTGGCCGCAAAGTGTTGAAAACCAAATCAGAAGCTTAATTTCTCTGCTTCTCATTGGCCCGCGGCCCTTCAGGGTGCCTCGGGCTTTTGTTTTTTTGCGAGAGCCCAAATGATCACTTTATCTGTCGATTGCATGGGCGGCGACCATGGTCCGCGCGTCACATTGGCGGCCTGCCGCCGCTTTTTAGACACGCACGCGGACGCACAGCTGTTGCTGGTGGGTTTGCCTGAGGCCTTGTCTTCATTCGCGCACCCACGTGCGCGGGTGGTGGCTGCCACGGAAGTCGTGGCGATGGATGACCCGATCGAAGTGGCGTTGCGTCGCAAAAAGCATTCGTCCATGCGGGTCGCGATTGAGCAAATCAAAGAGGGTTCGGCCCAAGCAGCCGTGTCTGCGGGTAACACCGGTGCCTTGATGGCGATTGCACGTTACGTGCTCAAAACCATGGACGGCATTGACCGCCCCGCCATCGCAGGACGCATGCCTAACTTCAAAGGCGGCGGCACCACCATGCTCGATCTGGGCGCCAACGTCGATTGCAGCCCAGAACATTTGCTGCAGTTTGCCGTTTTGGGCTCTGCCTTGGTGTCGGTCTTGGATGACATTGAAAGCCCGTCTGTTGGCTTGCTCAACATCGGCGAAGAGGCCATCAAAGGCAACGAAGTTATCAAAAAAACCTCCGAACTGTTGCGAACAGCGGCAAACGCCGGTGATTTGAACTTTTATGGCAACGTCGAAGGCAACGACATTTACCAAGGCACGGTCGATTTGATCGTCTGTGATGGGTTTGTGGGGAACGTGGCCTTGAAAGCCAGTGAAGGCTTGGCGCACAAGATCAGTGAAACGCTGAAAAATTCGTTTACGCGCAGTATCTTCACGAAAATTGCTGCCTTTTTGTCTTATCCCGTGTTGTCTGACTTCAAAGACCGTGTGGATCACCGTCGTTACAACGGCGCGGCTCTGTTGGGACTCAATGGCATTGTTTTTAAGAGCCATGGCTCGGCAGACGAGGTCGCTTTTGAGACCGCTTTGAACCGCGCGTATGATGCAGCCCACCATAACTTGCTCGAACGTGTGCGCTCTCGAATTGCCCATGCAGCACCTTTGCTGTTGTTAGGACAAACGAATCAAGTAGCCACCTGAGCCTACTGATTGATGACTCGTTTTTCCCGAATCACTGGCACCGGAAGTTTTCTCCCCCCTCGCCGGTTGACCAACGCCGATTTGGTCGCGGAACTGGCCACACAAGGTGTTGAGAGTTCTGACGAATGGATCGTCGAGCGCACAGGCATCCGTGCCCGTCACTTTGCCGCACCCGAGGTCGTGAGCAGTGATTTGGCGTTCGAAGCTTCTAAGCAAGCACTCGAGGCTGCAGGTTGCCGTCCCCAAGACATTGACTTGATCATCGTCGCCACGTCGACACCTGACATGGTGTTCCCTTCGACCGCATGTATCTTGCAGCACAAGCTGGCGCAGTTGGACGAGGCGGCAGCGGGTATTGTTGGCGCCCCCGCTTTTGATGTGCAAGCGGTGTGCAGCGGCTTTATTTATGCGCTGACCGTGGCCGACGCCATGATTCGCGCAGGCTCAGCCAAACGTGCGTTGGTGGTGGGTTCTGAAATTTTCTCGCGTTTGCTCGATTTCCAAGACCGCACAACGTGTGTCTTGTTTGGTGATGGCGCGGGCGCTGTGGTGCTTGAGGCCTCTGAAACCCCAGGCATTTTGGCCACGGATATTCACGCCGATGGCAAGCATGTAGGCATCTTGTGTGTGCCAGGGCATGTGCGCAATGGCAATATCTTGGGCGACCCTGTGCTCAAGATGGACGGCCAAGCGGTGTTCAAGCTGGCCGTGGGCCTGTTGGAAGGCGCTGCACGCACGGTGCTCGACAAAGCGGGCCTCAAAGACACCGACATCGATTGGTTGATTCCGCATCAAGCCAACATCCGCATCATTCAAAGTACCGCCAAGAAGCTCAAATTGCCCATGGAGAAAGTGGTGCTCACGGTGCACGACCATGGCAACACCTCTGCGGCGTCGATTCCTTTGGCCTTGGACAAGGCCGTGCGCAGCGGTCAGGTCAAAGCGGGCCAAACGCTGATGCTCGAAGGCGTGGGCGGCGGTTTCACTTGGGGCGCAGTGCTGCTCAAGTTGTAAGTCCCCATCAGACTTGATGTGACACACTTTTAAGACACGTTATGACTTCATTTGCTTTTGTATTTCCAGGTCAAGGCTCTCAGTCCGTCGGCATGCTCGACGCTTGGGGCGATCACCCTGTGGTGGCGCAAACTTTGGCTGAGGCGTCTGACGCCATGGGTGAAGACATTGCCAAGCTCATTCATGAGGGCCCCAAAGAAGCCTTGGGCTTAACCACCAACACCCAGCCTGTGATGTTGGTGTCGGCTGTGGCCGCTTATCGCGTGTGGTTGGCCGAAGGTGGTGCCGTGCCCCGTGTGGTGGCTGGCCATTCTTTGGGCGAATATTCTGCGTTGGTCGCTTCGGGTGTTTTGACGCTGGCTCAAGCTGCACCGTTGGTGCGCTTCCGCGCCCAAGCCATGCAAGACGCGGTGCCTGTGGGCACGGGCGCCATGGCCGCTATTTTGGGCATGTCTGCAGACAAAGTGATCGCCGGTTGCGCCGAAGCGCAAGCCACTTTCGGCGCCGCTTCGCTCGAAGTGGTGGAGGCGGTGAACTTCAACGATCCCGGTCAAACCGTGATCGCCGGTAGCAAAGCTGCGGTTGAGAAAGCGTGCGAAGTTCTCAAAGCCAACGGCGCTAAGCGCGCTTTGCCTTTGCCTGTGTCTGCCCCGTTTCACTCGAGTTTGATGAAGCCTGCCGCTGATCGCTTGAAAGAAAAATTGGCAGCCACCACCTTTGCTCCCGCAGAAATTCCGTTGGTCAACAACATCGATGTCAGCATCGAGACCGATGCAGATCGCATCCGCGATGCCCTCTATCGTCAAGCGTTTGGCCCCGTCCGTTGGGTCGAGTGCGTGGCGGCGATCAAAGCGCGTGGCGTGACCACCTTGGTCGAGTGCGGTCCAGGTAAAGTGTTGGCTGGCATGACCAAGCGCATCGATGCCGAGTTGACCGGCTTGCCTTTGTTTGACCCCGCTTCGTTGGCCGACGTCAAAGCAGCGCTCGCTTGAACCCTCTGAATCTATTTTTCGTATGACCCAAAACACACAACACATCGCTTTGGTGACCGGTGCCTCACGCGGCATTGGTGCTTCGATCGCGCAAGAACTGGCCAGCCAAGGTTACTTGGTCATCGGCACGGCCACGTCAGATGATGGCGCTGCCAAAATCAGCCAAGCCCTGTCAGCCCATGCCGGTTGTCGTGGGGCCAATTTGAATGTCAACGACGCTGCCGCCGTCGACGCGCTCATCGACAGCATCACCAAAGAGCATGGCGCCTTGCATGTGTTGGTCAACAACGCAGGCATCACCCGCGACACCTTGGCCATGCGCATGAAGGACGACGACTGGGATGCCGTGCTCGACACCAACCTCAAAGCCGTTTTCCGCTTGTCGCGCGCGGTGATTCGCCCCATGATGAAGCAGCGCTATGGCCGCATCATCAGCATCACCAGTGTGGTGGGTGCTTCGGGCAACCCCGGTCAAGCCAATTACGCTGCGGCCAAGGCTGGCGTGGCAGGCATGACCCGCGCTTTGGCGCGCGAGTTGGGCAGCCGCAACATCACGGTCAACTGCATTGCCCCCGGTTTCATCGAGACCGACATGACGGCGTCATTGCCTGAAGAACAACAAAAAGCATTGCTCAGCCAAATTCCATTGGGACACTTGGGCAAGCCTTCTGACATCGCACATGCCGTGGCTTATTTGGCCGGTGTCAACGCCAGTTATGTGACTGGTCAAGAATTGCATGTCAATGGCGGCATGTTCATGGCTTAAGAGCCCTGAAGCCGTCAAAATCAAACAGAATTAATACGGTCGGTCCGTCCGGTTAAAATTGCGGACTTATTCACAACCCTCTGAGGGAACCCATGAGCGATATCGAAACACGTGTCAAAAAAATCATTGCCGAACAACTTGGCGTGGAAGAGTCACAAGTCACCAATGAAAAAGCCTTTGTGGCTGATTTGGGTGCTGACTCCCTGGACACCGTGGAACTGGTGATGGCCTTGGAAGACGAATTCGGAATTGAAATTCCTGATGAAGACGCCGAGAAAATCAACACCGTGCAAAACGCGATCGATTACGCGTTGACCCACAAAAAAGCCTAATCAGTAGGAACTTCCGCATGAGCCGTCGTCGCGTTGTAGTGACCGGTCTAGGTTGTATCAGCCCCGTGGGTAACACGGTCGCTGATGCCTGGGCCAATCTTTTGGCCGGTAAATCCGGTATTGCCAACATCACGCGTTTCGACGCGTCTGGCATCAATTGCCATTTCGCTGGTGAAGTGAAAGATTTAGACCTTGACCAATACATCGCCCCGAAAGAGGCGCGTGCGATGGACAAGTTCATTCATTACGGCATTGCTGCTGCGGTGCAAGCGGTTCAAGACTCAGGCCTCGCCACTGGCGAAGCCTTGAGTGAAGAAGAAGCGACGCGCATTGGCGTCGTGATTGGCTCTGGCATTGGCGGCTTGCCGCTGATTGAAAGCATGCATGACGAAATGTTGGCCAAAGGCCCACGTCGTATTTCGCCTTTCTTTGTGCCAGCGTCCATCATCAACATGATTTCTGGTCACGTGTCCATGCGTTACGGCTTTAAGGGCCCTAACTTGGCCGTGGTCACAGCCTGTACCACAGGCTTGCACAGCATCGGGGAGGCCGGTCGTCACATTGAGTACGGCGATGCCGACGTGATGATTGCGGGCGGCTCTGAGGGCTGTATGTCACCTTTGGGCGTCGGCGGCTTTGCCTCCATGCGCGCTTTGTCGACTCGCAACGATGACCCTGCCACTGCCTCGCGTCCTTGGGACCGCGACCGCGATGGTTTCGTCTTGGGCGAGGGTGCTGGCGTTTTGGTGCTCGAAGAGTACGAGCACGCCAAAGCACGCGGTGCCAAGATTTATGCAGAGTTGGGTGGCTATGGCTTGAGTGCCGATGCTGGCCACATGACAGCCCCCAACATGGACGGTCCACGCCGCGCCATGCTCAGCGCGTTGCGCAATGCGGGTGTCAACGCCAATCAAGTCGATTATTTGAACGCACACGGCACCTCCACACCGCTGGGTGACATCAACGAAACCAACGCGATCAAAGCGGCTTTGGGCGACCACGCCAAGAAGACCGTGGTGAACTCCACCAAGTCGATGACTGGCCACTTGTTGGGCGGCGCGGGTGGTATTGAGAGTGTGTTCACGGCTTTGGCGATCTATCACCAAAAGAGCCCACCCACCATTAACATCTTCAACCAAGACCCCGAGTGCGACTTGGACTACTGCGCGAACACCGCGCGTGACATGAAGATCGATGTGGCTCTCAAAAACAACTTCGGATTTGGCGGCACCAACGGCGCGTTAGTTTTCAAACGCGTCTAAGGCTTTCGCCATGCACAACGCCCCATCGGTTTCATATCCGGTGGGGCGTTGTGCTTTTCAGCGCGTCATTTTTGCGGGCTTGAGTGGCATTGTGGGCAGCGTGATGCTCGTTTGGTTCACGCTTCAGCCTTTGAGTTGGCCCATGGGTTTGGGTGGTGTGGCCACGTTGCTGGGCATGGTGTTTGGTTGGCGCAGCGTACAAATGCATGCCGGTACCTTGAGTTGGGATGGGCAGGTTTGGTGTTGGCACAGCCGAACGGATGGTGCAGATGATCAGCTTGGCGAAATTTTTGTGTCGCTGGATGTGCAAAAAGCCTTGGTTTTGAGGTGGCAGCCCACATCTGGCAGACTAACTGCGTTGGATAGTTATCTTTGGCTGGGCCAAGAGAGAGCTGTTCAGCATTGGTTAAATTTGCGTTGCGCGGTTTACAGCCGAGCCCCTTTGCGTTGAAAGAGAACCATGACCACATCACGTTCATTGACCCGTTTGGTTTCCGCTCGTTCTGCCGTGACCCGTTCAGCGGTGGTCGCCGCTTTGTGCATGGGGTTGTTGGGCGGCGTGAGTTTGACCTTTACCGCACCCGCTACCGCGCAAGGTGTGCGCGGCTTGCCTGATTTCACCGAACTGGTCGAACAAGTCGGCCCTTCGGTGGTCAACATTCGCACCTTAGAGAAGGCGGTGGTTCGCGATGCCCAAAGCAACGGCCCTGATGAAGAGATGCAGGAGTTGCTTCGCCGTTTCTTTGGCGTGCCTATGCCTGCCCCCAATGCCCCGCGTCAGCAGCGCCCTAATCGCCCGCAGCAGCCTGAGCAAGAGCAGCCGCGTGGTGTGGGTTCCGGCTTCATCTTGTCGAGCGATGGTTTTGTGATGACCAACGCCCATGTGGTGGATGGTGCCGATCAAGTGCTCGTCACGCTGCCTGATAAGCGCGAGTTCAAGGCCCGCATTGTGGGTTCAGACAAGCGCAGTGACGTGGCGGTCGTCAAGATTGAGGCAACGGGCTTACCTGCCGTCAAAATTGGCGATGTCAGTCGCCTGAAAGTGGGCGAATGGGTGATGGCCATCGGCTCTCCGTTTGGTCTTGAGAACTCGGTCACGGCAGGCATCGTCAGCGCGAAGCAGCGTGACACGGGCGATTATTTGCCTTTCATCCAAACCGATGTCGCCATCAACCCTGGCAACTCTGGCGGTCCGCTGATCAATATGCGCGGTGAAGTGGTGGGCATCAACAGCCAAATCTATTCGCGTTCGGGCGGGTTTATGGGCATTTCTTTTGCCATCCCGATCGATGAAGCGGTGCGTGTGAGCGAGCAGCTGCGCGCCACAGGGCGTGTACAACGCGGACGTTTGGGCGTTCAGATTGATCAAGTCAGCAAAGAAGTGGCCGACTCTTTGGGCTTGAGCAAACCGCAAGGTGCTTTGGTGCGTGGGGTCGAGCAAGCTTCTCCTGCGGAGAAAGCGGGCTTGGAGCCTGGCGACATCATTCTGAAATTCGATGGCAAAACGCTTGAGAAATCGGCGGACTTGCCGCGCTTGGTGGGCAACACCAAGCCCGGCACGCGCGCCAATTTGCAGGTTTGGCGCCGTGGCGGCTTGCGCGATGTCGTCATCGTGGTGGGCGAGTTCGAGGCGGACAAGCCTGAAAAGAAAGCTGCAGCCCCTGCCGAGAAGCCCCAAACCAGCAATGCCACCAAAGTGTTGGGCCTTGCCATCAGCGATTTGACCGATGCTCAGAAGAAAGAGCTCAAAGTTCGCGCCGGTGTGTATGTGGATGGCGTCGTTGAGCCCGCTGCACGCGCTGGCATCCAAGAGGGCGACGTGATTTTGGCCTTGGCCAACGTTGAAACGCCGAACGTACAGGCCTTTGAAGCCATGGTGTCTAAGCTCGATCGCAGCAAAACGGTCAGTGTGCTGATTCGCCGCGGCGAGTGGGCCCAGTACACGGTGATTCGCCCCAATCGTTAAATCCACAAACCGCAGTCGGGTTTAGGGGCTAAAAATATTTTTAAATATTTTTAGCCTTGTTCTCCTGCCGGTACGTCAGGGTCCGAAAAAGAGGTTCAAGCGCTTTTTGTATAGAATCAAGGGGCTGATTGTGCTTTTGCGATATAAAAGCATGCGTCAAACTCCACGATATGGGATTGGGTAATAAACTCCACAGGTGCTCCACAGATCACCCACAAGTTGTCCCAAAACCCCTTTGTCAAAATGTTAATAAGTTGTGGATAAATTCATGTTGCAAACGCGCAACGAGACCCAGATGGCGATCAAGCCGCTGTGCGTTTCGGGGTTTTTGCCTACAATGAAGTCCCAACTTATGCAGTTGCCATTGCTTGTTGGTTCTGGGCGCGTCAGTACATGACGCGCCCTTTTTTCTTGGCGTTCGTCCCTTTGAATTCAATCACTTAAGTGCCCCCGTTGATGAATAACATCAGAAACTTCTCGATCATTGCCCACATCGACCACGGCAAATCTACGCTGGCAGATCGTTTGATCCAGCGCTGTGGAGGACTTGAAGAGCGCGACATGGAAGCGCAAGTTCTTGACTCGATGGACATCGAAAAAGAGCGTGGGATAACCATCAAGGCGCAGACCGCTGCGCTGCAATACAAAGCCAAAGACGGGCAGATCTACAACCTGAATTTGATCGACACACCGGGGCACGTTGACTTCTCTTACGAAGTGTCGCGTTCGCTGTCTGCCTGCGAAGGTGCTTTGCTTGTGGTCGATGCCAGTCAAGGTGTGGAAGCACAAACGGTGGCGAACTGTTACACCGCACTCGACCTCGGGGTCGAAGTGGTGCCCGTGCTCAACAAGATGGATTTGCCCAACGCCGATCCAGACAACGCCAAAGCCGAAATCGAAGACGTGATTGGCATTGATGCCACGGATGCGATTCCGTGTTCTGCCAAAACAGGTTTGGGCATTGATGACATCTTAGAAGCCGTGGTGGCCAAAGTGCCGGCGCCCAAAGGCAACCCCAATGCGCCCTTGCGCGCCATGATCATCGACAGCTGGTTTGACAGCTATGTGGGCGTGGTGATGCTGGTTCGTGTGGTCGATGGTCGTTTGGGCAAAGGCGAGCGTTTCAAGATGATGGCGACCAACGCCGTCTACAACGCCGACAACTTGGGCGTGTTCACGCCCAGCAACGAGCCTCGCAATTCGCTCGAAGCCGGTCAAGTGGGCTACATCATTGCGGGCATCAAAGAGTTGCAAGCGGCCAAGGTGGGCGACACCATCACTTTGGAAAAGAAGCTGCCCAACAACTTAGGCCCTGCCGAGCAAGCCTTGCCCGGCTTTAAAGAAATTCAGCCTCAGGTGTTTGCGGGTCTGTACCCCACTGAGGCGAACCAATATGACGGTTTGCGCGATGCGCTGGAAAAGCTCAAGCTCAACGACGCTTCTCTGCATTACGAGCCAGAAGTCTCGCAAGCGCTGGGCTTTGGTTTCCGTTGTGGCTTCTTGGGCTTGTTGCACATGGAAATCGTGCAAGAGCGTTTGGAGCGCGAGTTCGATCAAGACCTGATCACCACGGCGCCCAGCGTGGTCTACGAAGTCAAGATGCCTGACGGCGAAGTGGTCATGGTGGAGAACCCCGCCAAGATGCCCGAACAAGGCAAGCTCCACGAAATCCGTGAACCCATCGTCACCGTGCATTTGTACATGCCCCAAGACTATGTGGGCCCCGTGATGACGCTCGCCAACCAAAAGCGTGGCGTGCAACTCAACATGGCTTACCACGGTCGCCAAGTGATGCTCACTTACGACATGCCATTGGGCGAGATCGTGTTGGACTTCTTTGACAAGCTCAAATCGGTCTCACGCGGTTATGCCTCGATGGACTACGAGTTCAAAGAGTTCCGAGCCTCTGACGTGGTGAAAGTCGACATCTTGCTCAACGGCGAGAAGGTCGATGCCTTGTCCATCATCGTGCACCGCACCCAAGCCCAATACCGTGGCCGTGCGGTGGTGGCCAAAATGCGCGAGATCATCAGCCGTCAAATGTTTGACGTGGCCATTCAAGCCGCCATTGGCTCCACCATCATTGCGCGTGAAAGCATCAAAGCCTTGCGTAAAAACGTGTTGGCCAAGTGCTACGGCGGCGACATCAGCCGTAAACGCAAGCTGCTTGAGAAGCAAAAAGCAGGTAAAAAACGCATGAAGCAAATTGGTTCGGTGGAAGTGCCTCAAGAAGCCTTCTTGGCCATTTTGCAAGTGGAGGATTGATGGCTACTTTGACCGCATTCGTGCTGGCCGCCTTTCTGGGCTATGCCGGTTTTTGGTACGTGGGCATGATCGAAGGCAACTTCGCGCTGCTCATGTTCATGGCCACTTTCGTCACCGGTATTTACTGGTTGGCTGAGCGCTTCTATTTCTTGCCCCAACGCGAAGCCGCTGCTGCACGTCTGGAGGCCGAAGCCGACAAACGCCGTCAAGAGCTGACCAAACTCGGCATTGCCCAAACTGACGTCAACGTGACGGAAGCCAAAGAACGCCTCATCATGCAACCGTGGTGGCTGGACTGGACCGCAGGTTTGTTCCCCGTCATCTTCGTGGTGTTTGTGCTGCGCTCGTTTTTGTTTGAGCCCTTCAAAATTCCATCCGGTTCGATGATTCCCACGTTGTTGGTGGGCGACCTGATTTTGGTCAACAAGTTCCACTACGGTGTGCGTTTGCCCGTCCTGAATCTGAAGGTCACCGACGGTAACCCCGTGCAACGTGGCGATGTGATGGTGTTTCGTTACCCCCCCAAGCCCAGCCTCGACTACATCAAGCGTGTGGTGGGCGTGCCCGGCGACGAAGTGGCCTATCTGAACAAGCAACTCACCATCAACGGACAGCCCGTCTCTCAAAAACCCTTGCCGGACTTCTTTGAAGAAGACAGCCTGCGTTACATCAAGCAGTTTGAAGAGAACTTGCCTTTGGGAAGCCAACCGTCTGAAATGACGGGCGTGCGGACACACCGCTTCTTGAATGACATCGACCGTCCAGCCTTTGTGCCCGGTGCGGATGACTTTGCGTTCAAAGAAAACTGCCACTACACCGTCGAAGGCGTGACCTGCAAAGTCCCTGCGGGCCACTACTTCATGATGGGTGACAACCGCGACAACTCACTCGACTCGCGCTACTGGGGCTTTGTGCCAGAGAAAAACATCGTGGGCAAAGCCTTCTTTGTCTGGATGAACTTTGGCAGTCTCAAGCGCATTGGCGCCTTTCAATGACCTCACGCGCACGCACAGCAACCCGTCCCAGTCCGTCTCAACAACAGATCATTGAGACGCTCCAAGCGCGCTTGGCGTACACCTTTCAAAACCCTGCGTTGTTGACGCAGGCGCTCACGCATCGCAGCTTCAGTTCAGACCACAACGAACGTTTGGAATTTTTGGGCGACTCGGTGCTCAACTTGGCCATTGCCAATTTGCTCTACCAACGCTTGAACACCTTGCCCGAGGGCGATTTGTCTCGTGTGCGTGCCAACTTGGTCAAACAAGACACGCTGCACCACCTAGCGGTGGAGCTGGGTTTGTCGGGCATCTTGCGTTTGGGCGAGGGCGAAATGAACTCGGGTGGTCAAAAACGCCCCTCCATCTTGGCCGACGCACTGGAAGCCGTGCTTGGGGCGGTGTACCTTGACGCGGGCTATCAAGCCGCGGATGCCTTGGTACTGCGTATTTTTTCGGGCGTCGAGATCAACCCCGAGATGCAAGCGGTGGGCAAAGATGCCAAAACCGAGTTGCAAGAATGGCTGCAAGCGCGTAAGTTCAAGCTGCCTATTTACCGCGTTGTTGGCACCTTGGGCGCGGCGCATCGCCAGACCTTTGATGTCGAGTGCGAAATTCCCGAATTAGCCCGCTGCGAGCGTGGCATTGGCGGCTCACGCCGCGCAGGAGAGCAGGCCGCCGCAGCAGCCATGCTTCAAGTTATCAAAGAGCTCAAATGACGGCCACACCTTCCAATCCCGAACAAAGTCTGCAAGACATCGATGCCATGTTGGCCGCCAGCAAAGGCGCCCGTGTGGTCGCCAGCGGCGTGGCCGTGCCACCTGCGGACCAACGCTGTGGCTTGATCGCCATCGTGGGCAAGCCCAACGTGGGCAAGTCCACCTTGCTCAATGCCTTGGTGGGCCAAAAAATCAGCATCACCTCGCGCAAAGCACAAACCACGCGCCACCGCATCACCGGCATGCACACGCAAGGGTCGGCGCAGTTTGTGTTTGTGGACACCCCTGGTTTTCAAACCATCCATGGCAACGCCCTGAACAAGTCGCTCAACAAGGCCGTGCAAGGCGCGGTGGGCGATGTGGACTTGGTGTTGTTGGTTGTGGAAGCAGGCAGCTTCACCTCGGCCGATGAAAAAGTGCTGTCGCTCTTGGCCAAAGGCATTCCCACCATCTTGATCGCCAACAAACTCGACTCGATGAAAAACCGTGACGACATCATGCTGTGGTTGCAATCCATGCAAGACCGCCACCCCTTTGCCGAAATCGTGCCCATGTCGGCCAAGAACGACAAAGACGTGCAGCGCCTCTTGGGCATTTGCGAAAAATACCTGCCCGAGCAAGGGTGGATGTACGCCGCCGACGAGTTGACCGACCGCAGTGAAAAATTCATGGCTGCTGAAATGGTGCGTGAAAAGCTGTTTCGCTTGACCGGTGACGAGTTGCCCTACACCTCGACCGTCGTCATCGACAAGTTCGAAGAAGAAAAGGGCAAGTCCAAAGGCGTCAAACGCATGGTGCGCATTGCCGCCACCATCGTGGTGGAGCGCGATGGCCACAAAGCCATGGTCATTGGCGACAAAGGCGAACGCTTGAAGCGCATGGGCATGGAAGCACGCACCGAACTCGAAAAACTCTACGACGCCAAAGTGTTCTTAGAGCTGTGGGTCAAAGTGCGTTCCGGCTGGGCCGACGATGCCGCACGGGTGCGTAGCTTTGGCTACGAGTAACCCGAGTCGTAGCTTTACCTCGCGGGGTGTCACTCGCATTCAGGACGAACCTGCGTTCGTGGTGCACCACTACGACTGGAGCGAGTCCAGTCTGATCTTGGAAACCTTCACCCGCCACTACGGTCGGGTGACCTTGGTGGCCAAAGGCGCTAAAAAGCCCAGTTCCAACTTTCGGCCGGTGCTGCTGCCTTTGCAGCCCCTGTCCATCACCTACACGGGCGATGCTGAGGTGCGGACCTTGAAGAACGCCGAATGGGTGGGGGGGCACATCATGCCCATGGGCGAGGCCTTGTTGTCTGGCTATTACCTGAATGAGTTGCTGCTGCGCTTGCTGGCGCGTGACGACCCACATGCCACCGTGTTTGACCTGTACCGCCAAGTGGTGCAAGTGTTGGCCTCGGGGCACGACGGCACCATCAACCCCGCCTTGCGCGCCTTTGAGTTGCTGCTGTTGCGTGACATTGGTTTTTTGCCCGAACTCAACGCCCAAACTCTGACATTGAGCCCTGTACAGCCCGACGCCTTGTACGTGTTGGTGCCAGAAGGGGGCCTGCGCGCCCACAACGCCCAAGACCGCACCGGCTTAATGGGCAGCGTGTGGCTGCAGCTGCACGACAGCCTGAATGCCGACTCGCCCTTCACCGCCACCTTGCGTTTCTGCGCTGAGTTACCGAGCGACCAACGTCACGCCCTGCAAGGCCAGTTGCGCGCCTTGCTGCACTACCATTGCGGGGTCACCACGCTGCGCACGCGGCAGATGATGATTGACCTGCAATCCCTCTGAAACATTTCGATGTCACATCCTTCTACACGCACCGCCTTGTCGGTCAACCTCAACAAAGTGGCCTTGGTGCGCAACACACGCCATTTGGGCATCCCCAGCGTCACGCGTGCGGCCACTTTGTGTTTGGCAGCGGGGGCGGCAGGGATCACGGTGCACCCACGGCCCGATGCGCGTCACATTCGCAGCGAAGATGTGATCGATCTGGCCGAGCTGCTCAAAGCATGGCCCCATCAAGAATTCAACATCGAAGGCAACCCCTTTCATAACTTGATGGACTTTGTGCGCCAAGTGCGCCCCCATCAAGTGACCTTTGTGCCTGACAGCGAAGGCCAATTCACCAGTGACCATGGTTGGACGTTTCCGCAAGACGCCGAGCGTTTGAAGCCACTCATCGCTGAAGCCAAAGCCTTGGGCGTGCGCGTGAGCCTGTTCATGGACCCCGTGCCTGAGGCCATGGCCGCCGCCAAAGCAGTAGGCGCTGACCGCGTCGAGCTGTACACCGAAACCTATGCCTCAGCCTACGGCACACCCAAACAAGCCGAGGTGCTGGCTGCTTTCAAAGCCACGGCCGAAGCGGCCCTGAAAGTAGGCTTGGGCATCAACGCGGGTCACGATTTGAACCGCGACAACTTAGAAACCTTCTTGACCGTCGTGCCCGGTGTGCAAGAGGTGTCCATTGGCCATGCCCTGATCGCAGACGCGTTGGAGCTGGGCTACACCGAAACCGTGTCGGCTTACTTGGCCTGCATGCCACAGGCCTGAGGCGACGCGCATGATTTACGGCATCGGCACCGATATTTGCGACATCCGTCGCATCCGTGCGTCGTTAGACAAGCACGGCGAGCGCTTTGCCAACAAGATCTTGACCGACAACGAACTTGCCACTTGGCGCGCCCGCAGCGCGCGCTGGCCTGAGCGTGGCGTGCGTTATGTGGCCACCCGTTTTTCTGCCAAAGAAGCCTTCAGCAAAGCCATTGGTATGGGCATGCGCATGCCCATGACGTGGCGCTTGTGTGAGGTCGACAAACTGCCCAGCGGCCAGCCTGTCATCGTGCTGCATGGTGACCTCAAAGCATGGTTTGAAGCCCAAGGCTTGAGCGCACACGTCAGCGTGAGCGACGAGTCCGACTACGCCACCAGTTACGTGATTGTTGAAAAAACTGCCGTTACACCCCCCTGATTTATGTCTCACCACGCCCCCCTCATCTTGGACATCGCTGGCACCCAGCTCACCGACGCAGACCGCCAGCGCTTGACGCACCCGCTCACCGGCGGTGTGATTTTGTTTGGTCGCAACTGGACCAGCCGCCAGCAACTCACCCAGCTGTGTGCCGACATCAAGGCGGTGCGACAAGATCTGTTGATTTGTGTCGACCACGAAGGCGGACGCGTGCAGCGTTTTCGCACCGATGGGTTTACCCACATTCCCCCCATGCGCGCTTTGGGCGAGCTGTGGATGAAAGACCAAAAAGGCGTCTCTGGCGAATTTAAAACTGGCAGCGGTGCCTTGGCCGCGATGGATGCCGCCACCGCCAGCGGCTTTGTGCTCGCCAGCGAGTTGCGCGCTTGTGGCGTGGACTTCAGCTTCACGCCCGTGCTCGATCTCGATCACGGCGAAAGCGGCGTCATTGGCGACCGCGCTTTCCACCGCGACCCACGCGTGGTGACGGCTTTGTCTAAAAGCGTCATGCACGGCTTGTTGCTGGCGGGTATGGCCAACTGCGGCAAACACTTCCCAGGTCACGGCTTTGTCAAAGCCGACTCGCATGTAGACATTCCTGTCGACATGCGCAGCCTCAAAGCCATTTTGAACGACTGCGCCTTGCCCTACACCTGGCTCAGCACCACGCTCACCAGCGTCATGCCTGCGCACGTCATTTATCCCAAAGTCGATGCGTTGCCTGCAGGCTTCTCGCCGCGTTGGTTGCAAGACATCTTGCGCGGGCAATTGCATTTCAATGGCGCTATCTTCAGTGACGACTTGTCGATGCAGGGCGCGCGCCGTATCGAAGGCCGCGATGTCAGCTTTGCCGAGGCCGGCATGGCTGCTCTCAACGCGGGTTGTGACTTGGTGCTGTTGTGTAACCAAAGCCTAGGCGATGGCCACGGCGTCGATGCCATGCTCGACGGATTGACCGAAGGATTGCTCAAAAATAAATGGCATGCCAGCGACGCGAGCGAACAACGTCGCAGCGCGCTGGTGCCTAAAAATTCGCCGCTAGCTTGGGACGCGCTGATGACCCACCCCGCCTATGTGCGGGCTTTGGACTTGTTGCCTTAAACCGCGCTCAAGTTCGCCACTTCACGAAAGCTCAGATGGCGACGAAAAATGGAAAAAACGAAGTCAGCGACAGCGGGTTGCGCTTCACTAGCCGAGAAAACGGCTCCCCCTTCATTGGCATGGGCAAAGTCGGTGAAACCATGTCTTGTATGAAATGTGGACTTCACAAGCCCCGTCGTTTGGGCAGTCAACGCCGTTTTGCAGGCGCCTTGGCTTTTTTCTGTTTTGATTGCAAACCACCTGTTGAGAAAAAATAAATATGGCCACCCCGAATTACAACTACGAAAAACGTCAACGCGAGCTGGCTAAGAAAAAGAAGAAAGAAGAAAAGCTGCAAGAACGCGAGGCGCGTAAAACCTCACCCGACGGTGAGTTTGGTCAAAACCCCAGCATGGACTTGGAGCCCGACCACACCCAAAACCCTGACGGCGTGGTCCCCACGGACAACCCTGACCAAGCCTGATTTCCTGTTTTTATCTTTTTGTTTTTAAGGAGTTCCGCCATGTTTCCTTCCCGTCGTCACCTTGTCGTTTTGGCTTTGGCCTTGAGCTGTGGTTGGGCCGCAGCGCAAAGCGCTAAACCCATCAAACTGTTGGTGGGTTTCCCACCCGGCGGCGGCACCGATGCGGTGGCTCGCACCTTGGCTGAAAAACTCAAAGACGAACTGGGTACCCCTGTGGTGGTCGAGAACAAACCGGGCGCTGGTGGTCAATTGGCTGCACAGGCGCTGAAAGCCTCGCCGGCTGACGGCACGGTGCTGTTTCTCTCGCACGACCACACCATCTCGATCTTGCCTTTGGTGGTCAAGAACCCAGGCTACGACTCAGCCACAGACTTTGTGCCCGTTGCGGGCTTTGCCACCTTTGTCAACGCATTTGCGGTCTCTGGCGGTACGCCCGCGAAGTCGTTCACCGAGTACGTGGCGTGGGTCAAAAACCAAGGTGCAGGCAAAGGCGCCGTGGGCATTCCCGCGCCCGCCTCAACGCCTGAGTTTTTGGTCAAAGTGGTGGGCGAGAAGTTCAAACTCGACTTGGTCGCAGCCCCATATCGCGGCAGCGCGCCCATGATGGCCGACATGCTGGGCAACCAAATCAGCGCAGGCGTGGGGTCGGTGCCCGACTTCATTGAAAACCACAAGGCCGGCAAAGTGCGTGTGGTGGCCGTGTTGGGTGCCAAGCGTCAGGCGGCGCTGCCTGATGTGCCCACGTTCACCGAGTTGGGCTTGGGTGGCCTTGAAGACACACCGTATTACGGCATCTTCGCCCCCGCTGGCACGCCCAAAGCCACCATCGATCATGTGGGGCAAGCGCTCGCCAAAGTACTGGCCATGCCTGACGTGCATGAGCACCTCACCAAAATGGGCTTGACTGTGGGCTACATGAACGCACAGCAACTCGCCCAACGCGAGCGTGCTTACACGCAGGTCTGGACCAAGATGATCAAGGCCAGCGGTTTTCAGCCGCAATAAGCCATGGCCATTCCTTGGTTAGCCGCCTTGAAAGTGATCCCGTGGGGGGACGTGATCTCACACGCCCCCACGGTGCTCGAGAAGGCCCGCGAGTTGATCGACCGCAAGCGTGGTGGCGCCGATGCGGCTGCGTCAAGCATGGCTACGCCCAATGAGTCTGCAACCGATGTGCCCAGTTTGGGAGAGTTGAAAAATCGTTTGCTCGCGGCGCAGCAACAGATCGATCAGCTCTATACCCACCAAGCGCAAATGGCTCAAACCTTGACCGATTTGGCCGAGCAAAACGCGGCCTTGGTCGTGATGGTCGGCGCCTTGCGTGCGAAACAACGCGGAATGATCGCCGTCGTTCTCGTTTTGGTGATTTTGTTGATTTCTTGGCTGGTATTTCGCGGGTTGGGTTCGCTAGGACCCGTCTGAAACCCCCGTAAATGCTGAAAAGTTACATAAATTCAACAAAATCGTCAAAAATTGCAAAGAATGTGAGTGTTGGTTAATGTCAATTTTGTTGTTTCCGTTAAATTTGAGGAATGGAACAGCAAAACACTCAAATCGTCGAATTCAAATCTAAATGGCAACGCGTGTTGTCTTTGTCTCTGGCGTTCTCGGTCTCCGTGGCCCTGACGGCCTGTGGCGGCGGCGGCGGCGGCGCAAGTCTGAGTGGCATTGAAAGCCAAACTCAGCTGAGCGGTCAGGTGATGGACGGTTACATCCAAGGCGCCACCGTGTGCTTGGACCTGAATGACAACGGCAGCTGCGACGCCAACGAGCCCAGCACCGTGTCTGGCGCCCAGGGTGCCTATGTTCTGAATCACAACACAGCGGTGAACTTGTCAGCTTTGTCAATTTTGGCGAATGTGCCTGTCGGCGCGATCGACCAAGACGGCCCCGTTTACACCGCTTACCAAATGCGCACCCCCGCACAAGCGCCAGCCTTGGTGACGCCTTTGACGACGTTGGCAACTTACGAGATGAAAACGACCGGCGCCACTTGGGCGCAAGCGCAACAGGCGGTGAGCTTGCGTTTGGCTGGCGATGCAGCGGCGATTGACTTCACCCAAGACTACGTGGCCCAAGCCAATGAAGCAGGGCACGCCTTAGCCCGTCGCGTGGCTGCCAGCTTGCAAACGTCGGCTTTGAATGCCCATGCACCTGCCGACATCTTGGCTGCTGTGTATGCGTTGAATGTTCAAGTGACGCCATTCACGCTGCAGATGGCCGCGCCTGTGACGGTCCATGTGAACGATTATTTGCGACCCAACAACCAGCCATAAAAAAGGGGCCTTGTGAATGTTCACAAGGCCCCTTTTTCATTCAGCGGTGCGACTCAAGCTTCGCGACGCAGAGCAGGGAACAGAATGACGTCGCGGATGCTGGGGCTGTCGGTCAGCAACATCATCAAGCGGTCAATGCCAATGCCGCAGCCGCCGGTGGGGGGCATGCCGTATTCGAGGGCGCGCACAAAGTCGTGGTCGTAGAACATGGCTTCGTCGTCGCCGCTGTCTTTGGCGGCCACTTGGGCGTGGAAGCGTGCGGCTTGGTCTTCGGCGTCGTTCAGCTCGCTGAAGCCGTTGCCGAATTCGCGGCCCGTGATGTAGAGCTCAAAGCGCTCGGTCACATCGGGTTGGCTGTTGCTGGCGCGCGCCAACGGTGAAATTTCCACGGGGTGCTCGCAGATGAACGTGGGCTGCCACAGCTTGTCTTCCACGGTCTCTTCAAAGTACATCACTTGCAAGCTGGCCAAGCTGCGTGTGCTGAGTTTGTCTTTCTCTTCTTTGAAACCGAGTTTTTGCAGGGCGTTGATCAACCATGTGGTGTTGTCCACGTTGTCGCCCGCTTCGGTGTGCTTCAAGATAGCTTCACGAATCGTGAGGCGCTCAAACGGCTGACTCAGGTCCACGGCTTTGCCGCCGTAGGTCAGCAACAAGGTGCCAGCGGCCTTCATGGCGGCGTCGCGCACCAGCTCTTCGGTGAAATGCATGAGGTCTTGGTAGTTCCAATACGCAGCGTAGAACTCCATCATGGTGAACTCGGGGTTGTGACGCACCGAGATACCTTCGTTGCGGAAGTTGCGGTTGATCTCAAACACGCGCTCAAAGCCACCCACGATCAAGCGCTTCAAGTACAGCTCAGGCGCAATGCGCAAGAACATTTCTTGGTCCAGCGCGTTGTGGTGCGTGGTGAACGGCTTGGCGTTTGCGCCACCGGGGATGGGGTGCAGCATGGGCGTTTCAACTTCGAGGAAGTTGTGTTGCACCATGAACTCGCGAATACCGCTGACTGCTTTGCTGCGTGCCACAAAGCGTTTGCGAGCGGTTTCGTCGGTCATCAAATCGACGTAACGCTGGCGGTATTTGATTTCTTGGTCAGCCACGCCGTGGAACTTGTCGGGCATGGGGCGCAGGCTCTTGGTCAGCATGCGGATGCTGGTGGCGTGGATGGACAACTCGCCCGTGCGGGTTTTGAACAGCTTGCCTTCGCAAGCCACGATGTCGCCCAAGTCCCAGTGTTTGAAATCGGCGTACAACGCTTCGCTCACGTCATCGCGTGTGACGTAAATCTGAATGCGGCCGGTGCTGTCTTGCAGTGTGGCAAAGCTGGCTTTGCCCATCACGCGCTTGAGCATCATGCGGCCCGCCACTTTGGCGAACTGGCCTTCTTCGGTCAACACCTCGGCAGTCTTGTCGCCATGTAGCTCGTGCAAAGTGGCGGCATGGTGCGCGGGCTTGAAATCATTGGGGAAGGCAACGCCTTGGCCCGCAGCTTGACGCTCGCGCATGACCTTGAGCTTCTCGCGGCGCTCGGCAATGAGTTGGTTTTCGTCAACGGAAGTGGCTTCTGGCGTGGCGGGGGTGTTGTTGTTAGACATCTAAAGAGGCGTGAGTAGGGAAAAGGCTGCTTTCAAGCATGAAAACAGCGAACTGTTTATTTTAAGTGGAAGCCTTTGCTGTTCTACCGCCACTGGAATGTGTCGCCTGAAGTACCTGGGGTCCTGGTCGTCACATCTACCATTGCGCTCTTATGTCACCCCAAGTCTCATCTGTTCGCATCGCTTTGTTCACCGTCGTGACGATGATTGCCTTCGCTGGCAATTCCGTGCTGTGCCGCATGGCGTTGAAGCACACCACGATTGACGCGGCCACGTTCACGTCGATTCGTCTGGTCTCGGGGGCGGTGGTGCTGGGGTTGATCGTTCGCTTCGCGCGCGCAGGGCGCACGGGTGCTGGCAATTGGTGGTCAGCGTTGGCGCTGTTTGCTTATGCGGCGGGGTTTTCGTTGGCGTATGTCAGCCTCAGTGCGGCCACGGGGGCGTTGCTGCTCTTTGGCTCGGTGCAGGCCACGATGATTGGCCGCGGTCTTTGGATGGGGGAGCGCTTGGCGCGCCTGCAATGGCTGGGTCTGGTGTTGGCTTTGGCCGGCTTGGTGGGGTTGATGTTGCCAGGGCTTTCTGCGCCGCCGTTGTTTGGTGCGGCGTTGATGTTGGTGGCTGGCTTTGCTTGGGGCGTGTACTCCCTGCGCGGCAAAGGCGCGGGCGACCCGACACTGGTCACAGCAGGCAACTTTTGGCGCGCTGCGGTGTTGGCCTTGGTTTTGAGTGGGCTGATGCGCGATAGCCTGAACTGGGATGTGGACGGCGTGGCTTACGCCATCGCGTCTGGTGCGTTGACCTCAGGCTTGGGCTACGTCATTTGGTATTCGGTGCTGCCCGCCTTGAAGGCGACCCAAGCGGCCACCCTTCAGCTCAGCGTGCCGGTTTTGGCGACCTTGGGTGGCGTTGCGTTCTTAGGCGAAGTGGTGACGATGCAGTTTGTTTTTGCCAGCATCGCTGCGCTGGGCGGCATTGCGCTGGGGATTTGGGGCAAGTCGGCATCTGCTGCATAAATGGCCCCTTGCGCGCGCACCGTTGAAGCGCGATCAACGTCGTCAGGGCGATTTTTTGGCAGCGCCGTAAGGGCAGTAGTTGGGGCGTGGTCCCACTTGCGGGTGCAGTCGGCAGGTGTTGGGGCGCTGTTCGTAGACCGTGCAGCGGCGTGTTTTGGCATCTAGAAATTGGCAGTCCCCGCTGGCGCGTCGGCTCAGGGTGAAGATGCTGTTTTTGAAATTGAAGTGCTCAATCAGGCCCGCTTTGCTCAAGCGTTTGGCAATTTGTTTGGGTTCTTCGTGCTCGGCTTCAAAGGGGTCGACCAGTTGCAATCGCACCAAGTCTGGCAGCTTGACTTCGACGGGCATGGTGCAGCAGTTGGCCGCGCAGCTGTTGCACAGGCCGTTGCGATAGCGGGTCCATGTGTCTGGGCGATCGACGTCGACCACAAGGATGGATGATTTCATGGCAAGAGTTTGACGGTAGCCAAGGCGGTGCCGAGCCTCAAGAAAAAGCCCTCGCGATGAGGGCTTTGACGGGGAGGGGCTGTGTCCGCCCGATCAGACCACGGCATCCGCAGGCTGGCGCTGCAACATGGCCAAGGTGCTGGCAATGGTTTTGCGCAGTTCACGGCGGTCGCAAATCATGTCGATGGCGCCCTTTTGTTGCAAGAACTCGGCGCGTTGGAAACCTTCTGGCAAGGTCACGCGCACGGTGCTTTCAATCACACGTGGGCCTGCAAAGCCAATCAGCGCATTGGGTTCGGCGATGACCACGTCACCCACAAACGCAAAACCGGCTGACACGCCGCCCATGGTGGGATCGGTCAGCACGCTGATGTAGGGCAATCCTTTTTTGGCCAAGCGGGTGAGCGAGGCGTTGGTTTTGGCCATTTGCATGAGCGAGAGCAGGCCCTCTTGCATGCGCGCACCACCGGTGGCGGTGAAGCAAATGAATGGCACTTTTTGTTCGATGGCGGTGTGTACGCCGCGCACAAAGCGCTCGCCCACGACCGAGCCCATCGAGCCGCCCATGAAGTCGAATTCAAAACAGGCGACCACCACGTTGATGTTGTGCACGGCACCGCCCATGACCACCAAGGCATCGGTCTCACCGGTGTTGTTCATGGCTTCTTTGAGGCGCTCGGGGTACTTGCGGCTGTCTTTGAATTTCAACGCGTCCACAGGCAGCACTTCTTGGCCGATCTCGTAGCGGCCTTCGCCGTCCAAGAACATGTTGAGGCGCTCACGCGCACCCATGCGGTGGTGGTGGCTGCAGGTGGGGCAAACGTTGTTGTTTTGCTGCAAGTCGCTCTTGTAGAGCACCGTTTCGCAGCTGGGGCATTTCACCCACACGCCTTCAGGCACGCTGCGGCGGTCTGCGGGGTCGGTGTGTTGAATTTTTGGGGGAAGCAGTTTTTCGAGCCAACTCATGGTGAGCCTTTCGTCAGTTCTTTTGGAATGGGTGGATTTTAACGGGCGAGGCCGTTTGCGCAGATGACGCGCTTTAGGCGTCCAACGCTTGGCGAATACCCGCTAAAAACGCGTGGGCAGCCGCCACTTCTTGGCCAGCTGGCGCGGCTTCAAGCAGCTGGATGATGCGGCTGCCAATCACCACGGCATCGGCCACGCGGCCCACAGCGGTGGCGGTGGCGGCATCGCGAATGCCAAAGCCCACACCCACGGGGATGTGCACATGCTGGCGAATGCGCGGCAGCATGGCTTCCACGGCATCGGTGTCAAGGTTGCCAGCGCCGGTCACGCCTTTGAGCGAGACGTAATACGCATAGCCGCTGGCAATGCGTGCCACTTGCGCCATGCGTTGGTCGGTGCTGGTGGGGGCGAGCAAGAAGATCAGGTCCATGCTGTGTGCGCGCAGGGTGGCAGCGAACTCTTCGCACTCTTCAGGTGGGTAGTCGACGATCAGCACGCCGTCTACGCTCGCAGCAGAAGCGTCTTTGACGAACGAATCTGCGCCGTGCTTGAGGTTGTAGCACTCCACGGGGTTGGCGTAGCCCATCAGTACCACGGGGGTGGTGGTGTTGGTCTTGCGGAACTCGCGCACCATGTCCAGCACTTGGGCGGTGCCAATGCCAAAACGCAAGGCGGCTTCGCCTGCTTTTTGAATCACGGCGCCATCGGCCATCGGGTCGCTGAACGGCACGCCCAGCTCGATGATGTCAGCGCCTGCATCCACCATGCCGTGCATGAGGGCGGGTGTGATGTTGGCTTGTGGGAAGCCCGCCATCACATAGGGGATGAGGGCTTTGCGGCCTTGGGCCTTGAGGGCGGCGAGGGTAGCGTCAATACGGCTCATGGTGCGGTTCACTTCACAAAGTTCACGGTTTGTTCTGCTGGGCCACCTTTGACCGTTTGGCCTTGGCAGCTGGGGCGGCAGAAGAAGTCGGCGTTGCTCAGGTCAGCCACAGTGCCAATGTCTTTGTCGCCACGGCCCGAGAGGTTGACCAAGATCGACTGCTCGGGCTTCATGGTCTTGGCCAGCTTCATGGCGTAGGCCACGGCATGGCTCGATTCCAACGCAGGGATGATGCCCTCGGTGCGGCACAGGTAGTGGAAGGCTTCGAGCGCTTCTGTGTCGGTGATGCCCACGTACTCAGCGCGGCCAATGTCTTTGAGGAACGCGTGCTCGGGGCCCACGCCTGGGTAGTCAAGGCCAGCGCTCACACTGTGCGTTTCGGTGATTTGGCCGTTCTCGTCTTGCAAGATGTAGGTGCGGTTGCCGTGCAGCACGCCGGGCGCGCCCAACTGCAACGAGCACGAGTGACGGTCGGTGTCCATGCCCTCACCAGCGGCCTCCACGCCAATGAGGCGCGTGTTTTCGTGGTTGATGTAGGGGTAGAAGATGCCCATGGCATTGCTGCCGCCGCCCACGCAGGCAATCACTGCATCAGGCTGTTCTTCAGCCATCTTGAGGCTCTTGAACATCTCTGGCATTTGCGTGAGGCACTCTTCGCCAATCACGCTTTGGAAATCGCGCACCATCATTGGGTAAGGGTGCGGGCCAGCCACCGTGCCGATGATGTAGAAGGTGTTGTCCACGTTGGCCACCCAGTCGCGCATGGCTTCGTTCAAGGCGTCTTTGAGGGTGCGGCTGCCGCTCTCCACGGGCACCACGGTCGCGCCCAAGAGTTTCATGCGGTATACGTTGGGGCTTTGGCGTTTCACGTCTTCCGCGCCCATGTAAACCACGCATTCCAAACCGTAGCGTGCGCAAATGGTGGCGGTGGCCACACCGTGTTGGCCAGCGCCAGTTTCGGCAATCACGCGGGGCTTGCCCATGCGCTTGGCCAGCATGGCTTGGCCGATGGTGTTGTTGATCTTGTGAGCGCCGGTGTGGTTCAGGTCTTCACGCTTCAAGAAAATTTGCGCACCACCCATTTCGCGGCTCATGCGGGCGGCGTGGTACACGGGCGAAGGGCGGCCCACAAAGTGCGCCAATTCGTTTTTGAACTCGGCGATGAAGTCGGGGTCGTGTTGGTATTTGGCGTAGGCGTCTTTCAGCTCTTCAATCGCGTGGGTCAGCGTTTCGCTGATGAAGCTGCCGCCGTAAATGCCAAAGTGGCCTCGTGAGTCAGGTTGTTGGTAGTTCGACATGATGGTTGCCTACAAAAATCGCCTGCAGATGGGTTGTGTAACCAACGCACCGCAGTGCTGAGATAAAACGAAAAGCGATGTCGCTGACGCTGGATGCGTGGCCTTGATGTCTTGGCGTTGTGCGTGGACAGGCTGCAAAAGCGGGCTAAAGGGGAAGGGCGTCTGCTTGGCGAACAGCTCTGACGAATTCGTGAATTTTGGCCGCATCTTTGATGCCTTTGGCCGATTCGACGCCAGAGCTCACGTCGACCGCGAGTGACAAGCCGCGGTCACGCAGCGCACGCAGGCCGTCTGTCACGTTGGCAGCGTTGAGTCCACCAGACAAGACGAGGTGAGCGTTGACGTTTGGAGGAAGCTGTGACCAATTGAATGTTTTGCCGCCGCCGCCGTAGCCGTCGACATGGGCGTCGAGCAGCACCGCTTGGGCGTCTGAGTAATCTTGCGCGTATTTTACGAGGTCAAACGCAGGCTCGCCCGCCGCGGGTTCTAGGGGAATGCGCGCGGCACGTAGCCAGCGACGGCCCAAACTTTGGGCGATGTGTCGGCATGCTTCAGGCGTTTCGTCGCCATGAAACTGCAACCAAGCCCCGGGCACTTGGGCGCAGGCGTGGGCAATGGCTTCGGTGGTTTCGTTCACAAACAGCAGCACCGGGGTGACGAAGGCGGGCAGCAGACGGGCCAATTCACCCGCCCGTTCAGCTGTGACGGCGCGTGGGCTTTTGGCGTAGATCACAAAGCCAATGGCATCGACGCCAGCGGCCACGGCGACGGCGATGTCTTGCTCACGGGTGAGGCCACAGATTTTGATGCGGGTGCGGTTCATGGCAGTGAATCATACGCAGCCGTGCGCTCGGGCAAGCCCCAATGGGCTTCGTAGCGGGGGCCCAAAAAGTACAGACCGTCGGGGCTGAAGGTGGGCGCGGCTGCATCGCGGTCTCGGGCGGCCAACACGTCGGCCATCCATTCAGGCGGTTTGTCGCCGGTGCCGATCTTCACAAAGCAGCCCATGAGGTTACGGATCATGTGGTGCAAAAACGCGCTGGCTTCAAACTCAAAGCGCCAATAGGCGGCATTGGGCGAAGTGCTTTTGCGGCTGATCGCGATGTGCGTCATGGTTTTGACGGGCGTCAGCGCTTGGCAGCTCGAGGCGCGGAATGAGGTGAAGTCGTGTTCACCCATCAAATATTGGGCGGCTTGTTGCATGGCTTCGAGGTCAAGCGGGCGATAGATCCAGCCCACGCGGCCCACCTCGACGCTGGGACGCACGGGAGATTCGAGCAACACATAGGCATAGCGGCGCGAAATGGCGCTGCCTCGGCAATGGAATTCGCGGGGCACTTCGCGCGCCCATTGCACCGCGATGTCGAGGGGCAAGTAGCGGTTGGTGCCGCGCAGCCATGACTGAGCGGTGCGCTCCAACTCGGTGTCAAAGTGAATCACCTGCATGAGGCCATGTACGCCAGAGTCTGTGCGGCCCGCGCACAGGGTTTGAACGCGCGTTTGGGTGAATTTTTGAAGGGCAGCTTCAAGACGGTCTTGCACCGTCTTGCCAGACAGCTGGCTCTGCCACCCTTCGTAGGCTTGGCCGTTGTAGCTCAAGCCCATGGCTAAACGCATGCGTTACTCTCGGTCAGCCAGCCACTGTTTGGCTTTGGCTTGGGTCGCGCCTTTGGACTCTTGCACCACCTCTTCCATCAGCGCACGGCTGGTGTGGAGTTGGCCCAATTTCCAAAGTTCCTCGGCCAAGTCGATGCGGACTTGGAAGGGGTCGGTTTCGGTGGCCAAGTCCAGATCCAACGAGACGTTGGGCATGGTCATGGTGGGGCGCACGGCGGGTTGTGCTGGAGGCGAAGCGGGGGTCGCAGGTTCTGCTGCAGCCGTGGCTTCGGCGTCTGGCTCATCCGAGGCTTCTTCGTGTGAGGGGTCTTGGCGGCGGCTGGTATCGTCGTCAAACTGGGGCAGGTCCAAGTCGAAGTTGACATTGAGCGGTGGCAGCTCTTCGGTTGCTTCGTGCTTGGTGTTTTTGCGTCCACGGCTGAGCCACAGACCGATGATGGCCATGACCGACACCAAACCACCAGCACCCAACGGTGCCAAGGGGTGTGACATCCACGCTTTGAGCGTGTCTTCGTCGGCGTCATCAGACGCCGCTTCCAGAGGGGCGACAACGACTGGGGCTGCCACGCCAGTGCTGTCCGATGCGCCCGATGACGCCGTGGCTGCGGCCACAAGTTTGCTGAGATCGGCGATGTTTTGGCTGATTTCAGAGGCACGCGAAGCCACGTCTTGAACTTCGAGTTGCTTGGCAACTTTTTCTTCTGGCGCGTCTTTACCGGGTTTGGTCAGTGTCAGCTTGTCTTCTTCGACCGCGGCTTTGTTGCTGATTTGGGCATCTAACTTACCTTCGGCGGCACGCGCTGCTTTGGGCACAGCACCGCCCAGCTTGGCGGCGGCCAAGCGTGCGCGGTACTCGCGGAAGTCTTCCGCTTGAATGTTGATGGCCTTGCGCGCTTCTTCACGCGAAACACTGGCCGCTTCTTGGGCAGACGGCAGCGTCAACAAAGCGCCTGTTTTGAGACGGTTGACGTTGGATTCGATGAACGCCGTTGGGTTGCTGCGCAGCATGGCGAGCAACATTTGGTCCAGTGAGACGCCAGCTGCTAAGTGATCTTTGGCCAAGGCACCCGCTGTGTCGCCTTGTTGCACACCAATGCGGTTGTCTTCTTGTGCAGACGTTGGCTGGGGACGTGGTGCTGGCACGACATTCGTGTTGCCTGTCGTGGGGCGCACATCGGCGGGCATCAACAGTGGTGGCAACGATTTGGTGGGGGTATTGCGACCATCGTCCAACGACAAACTCACATCGCGCAACGAGCGACCTGTGGCCCAATGCAATTCCAGCAAAAGGTCGAGGAAGTTAGCAGAGACCGTTTGTGGGCTGCTAATTTTCAGGAACGGACGGCCATCGGGGCGGCGCAGCAATTGCACTTGGACATCGATGGCGTTGCCGTTGCTTTTAGGAAGCTCCATGCGTGCAGCTCGGTAAGCGTCAGGGCTTGCCAAACTGGCCTGCAAATCAACCTCTTCGTTGGTTGTGAGGTCAATGATGTCAATTTCAGCCCGCAAGGCTTCGCCTTGCTTGGACTGGACATTGGGACGACTCAAAGTTAAAGCATGCGCGTTTCCGACCAGGCTGAGTGCCAAGGCCGTACAGATCGCAGAGCGTTTGAACAACGTATATGGTATGTAAGCAGGACTTTTCATATTTGCTATATTAACTCTTTTTGTTAACTTTCTAGCAAGATTCGCAACATTCTGCGTAATGGTTCGGCAGCACCCCACAAAAGTTGGTCGCCGACGGTGAACGCGCCCAAGTAGTCATTGCCCATGGCCATTTTGTGCAAACGGCCCACTGGAACGGTCAAAGTGCCGGTCACGGCAGCGGGTGTCAGGTCACGTTCGCTGATTTCGCGCACGTTAGGCACCACTTTGACCCAGTCGTTCGCGCTGGCCAAGATACTTTCGATCTCGTCCATCGGCACGTCTTTTTTCAGCTTGATGGTCAAGCCTTGTGAGTGGCAGCGCATCGCGCCAATGCGCACGCACAAACCATCGATGGGGATAGAGCCTGCCGTGCGGAATGCTGGGTTGCCCAAAATCTTGTTGCACTCGGCGCCGCCCTTCCACTCTTCCTTGCTTTGGCCGTGCTCGACAGGCACGTCGATCCAAGGGATCAAGCTGCCAGCCAAGGCTGTGTTGCGGAAGTTCTTGGTGGGGAACTCGGCGCTGCGCATGGTGGCTGACACTTTGCGGTCGATGTCCAAGATGGCAGAGGAGGGGTTGGCCAAGTCGTCTTTGACGGCGGCGTGCAAAGCACCCATTTGGCTCAGCAACTCGCGCATGTTTTGTGCGCCCGCGCCCGAAGCTGCTTGGTATGTCATGGCGCTGACCCACTCGACGAGGTTGTGTTGGAACAAGCCGCCCAAGCCCATGAGCATCAAGCTCACGGTGCAGTTGCCGCCGATCCAGTTTTTGCCGCCTTTGCCCAAGGCACTGTCAATCACGTTGCGGTTGACGGGGTCCAAGATGATCACGGCGTCGTCAGCCATGCGCAGGCTAGAGGCTGCGTCAATCCAGTGGCCGTTCCAACCCGCTGCGCGCAGTTTGGGGTACACCTCTTTGGTGTAGTCGCCACCTTGGCAGGTGATGATGATGTCGCAGCGCTTGAGCGCGTCAATGTTGTTGGCGTCTTGGAGCGTGGTTTCGTTCTTGGCTTGCGCGGGGGCTTTGCCACCAGCGTTCGACGTGGAGAAGAACACGGGTTCGATCAGATCGAAATCTTTTTCTTGAACCATGCGGTCGATCAGCACCGAGCCGACCATGCCACGCCAACCGACTAAACCTACTAACTTGCTCATTTTTCAACGCCTTTTCAAATGTAGAAAACAGTGCCAGACCTGACTGTTTGCCCGGCTCGTCTGGCCGGGGGGCGCACGACGAACCGGAGCTGCTTAGCCCTTAATGGTCGTGGTTTTGATGGTGATCACGCGCGCGCTAGTCGCCACCGGGGTGATGACAGCCAAGTTCAGAGGGAACAAGCGGGCGTGAAACATAGCCAGAATTGTAGTGGATGGGGAGTTTCGCAAAGCTGACATGCGCCCCTAGAGATGCGAGGCCAATAAAAAACGCGCCCTGAAGGCGCGTTTTTCGTGGCAGAGGCAAAGCCGCCATCAGCGCAACGCCTTCACCACCGCGTCACCCATTTGCGAGGTGCCCACTTTCGTGGTGCCTTCGCTGTAGATGTCGGGGGTACGCAGGCCTTGGGCCAGCACAGCTTTCACGGCGGTCTCGATGCGGTCAGCGGCTGCTGCTTGGTTCAAGCTGAAACGCAGCATCATGGCGGCGCTCAAGATGGTGGCCAAGGGGTTGGCTACGCCTTTGCCCGCGATGTCGGGGGCACTGCCGTGGCTGGGTTCGTACAAGCCTTGGTTCTTTGAGTTCAAAGAAGCCGAGGGCAGCATGCCGATCGAGCCCGTCAGCATGGAGGCTTCGTCGCTCAAGATGTCGCCAAACATATTGCCGGTCACCACCACGTCAAAACGCTTGGGCTCTTTCACCAGTTGCATGGCGGCGTTGTCGACGTACATGTGGTCGAGGGCGATGTCTGGGTACTCTTTGCCCACTTCGCTCACCACATCTTTCCAGAATTGGAAGGTTTCCAGCACGTTGGCTTTGTCCACGCTGGTCACGCGGCCTTCTTTGCCTGCGGCTTTGCGCTTGCGCGCTGCTTGGAACGCCACGTGGGCAATGCGCTCGATCTCGGGCTTGGAGTAGCGCATGGTGTCAAACGCTTCTTCGGCGCCGGGGAAATGGCCGTCGGTGGCCACACGGCGGCCGCGGGGTTGGCCAAAGTAAATGTCGCCGGTCAGTTCGCGGATGATCAAAATGTCCAAGCCAGAAATCAGCTCAGGCTTCAAGCTCGATGCGCCCACCAACTGCTCGTAGCAAATGGCAGGACGGAAGTTGGCAAACAGGCCCATGTTTTTGCGCAAGCCCAAAATGGCTTGCTCGGGGCGCAGCGGGCGGTCGAGCGTGTCGTATTTCCAGTCGCCGACAGCGCCGAACAACACGGCATCAGAGGCCATGGCCAATTTCAAGGTCGACTCAGGCAGGGGGTGGCCGTATGCGTCAAACGCTGCACCGCCCACCAAGGCGGTTTCCATCTCAAACTTCAAGTCCAAGACGTTCAAGACTTTGACGGCTTCTGCGACGATTTCGGTACCGATGCCATCACCGGGGAGAACTGCGATTTTCATGTGTGCTTTCTTGATTCTTGAAGGTGCGTTACATCGTGTGCGCCAACCAAGGCTTGGTGGCCAAGCGCTCGGCTTCAAAGGCTTTGATTTTGTCGGACTGACGCAGGGTCAGGCCAATGTCGTCAAAGCCGTTGAGCAAGCAGTATTTGCGGAAGGCTTGCACGTCAAACGGAATGGTCTCGCCTTGGGGGCGCACGATGACTTGGTTTTCCAAATCAATCGTCAACTCATAGCCGGGGAACGCGTGCACTTCGTTGAACAACAGGTCAATCGCTGCTTCGGGCAACACGATGGGCAACAAGCCGTTTTTGAAACAGTTGTTGAAAAAAATGTCGGCAAAGCTCGGGGCAATCACAGCGCGGAAGCCATATTGGTCAATCGCCCAAGGTGCGTGTTCGCGTGATGAGCCGCAGCCAAAGTTCTTGCGTGCCAAGAGCACCGAGGCGCCTTTGTAGCGTGGCTGGTTCAGCACGAAGTCTGGGTTGGGCTTGCGGCTGGCGGGGTCTTGGCCGGGCTCGCCGTGGTCCAAGTAGCGCCACTCATCAAACAAGTTGGGGCCAAAGCCCGTCTTGCGGATGGACTTCAAAAACTGCTTAGGAATGATGGCGTCGGTGTCGACGTTCTCGCGGTCCATGGGGGCCACGATGCCTTTGTGTAAGGTGAATTTCTGCATTATTTTTTCTTCGCTGCGTCTTCAATGGCCGACCCGGCCTTTTGCACATCTTGGCCGATGCCGCGCATGGTGTTGCAACCACTGAGGCCCAGCACAGCCACGAGGCCCAAAATTACCAACAGAAGTTTGTTCATGACGGATCTCCTGATTAAGCGAATTTACGCACGTCCACAAAGTGGCCGTGAATGGCAGCAGCAGCGGCCATGGCGGGGCTGACCAAATGGGTGCGACCACCGTTGCCTTGACGGCCTTCAAAGTTGCGATTGCTGGTGGAGGCGCAGCGCTCGCCGGGCTCTAAGCGGTCGGCGTTCATGGCCAAGCACATGGAGCAGCCGGGCTCGCGCCACTCAAAGCCAGCGGCTTTGAAAATCTCGTGCAAGCCTTCTTTTTCAGCTTGTTCTTTGACCAAGCCAGAGCCAGGAACCACCAAAGCGAGCTTGATGTTCTTGGCCACTTTTTGACCGAGTTTTTTCACCACGGCTGCGGCTTCGCGCATGTCTTCAATGCGGCTGTTGGTGCAAGAGCCAATGAACACTTTGTCGACAAACAAATCGTTCAGGGCTTTGCCGGGCTGCAAGTCCATGTAGGTCAGGGCGCGTTCAATCGCACCGCGCTTGTTGGCGTCTTTTTCTTTGTCTGGGTCAGGCACGATGCCGTTGATGTCGAGCACCATTTCGGGCGACGTGCCCCAGGTGACTTGCGGCAAGATGTCTTCGGCTTTGAGCTCGACCACCGCGTCAAATTTGGCATCTGCGTCAGAGTGCAAGGTTTTCCAATAAGCCACGGCTTGGTCCCATTCCACGCCGGTGGGCGAGAGGGGGCGGCCTTTGACGTACTCGATGGTTTTGTCGTCCACCGCCACCAAGCCAGCGCGCGCGCCGCCTTCGATGGCCATGTTGCACACCGTCATGCGGCCTTCCATGCTCAAGCTGCGAATCGCAGAGCCCGCAAACTCAATGGTGTAGCCCGTGCCGCCGGCCGTACCGATCTTGCCGATGATGGCCAGCACCACGTCTTTGCCCGTCACGCCTTTGGCCAGCGTGCCTTCGACTTTGATGAGCATGTTCTTGGCTTTTTTGGCCAACAAAGTTTGCGTGGCCATGACGTGCTCGACCTCAGAGGTGCCGATGCCGTGAGCCAACGCCGCAAACGCGCCGTGGGTAGAAGTGTGGCTGTCGCCGCAGACCACGGTCATGCCGGGCAGGGTGGCACCGTTTTCAGGGCCAATCACGTGAATGATGCCTTGGCGCTTAGACATGAACGGGAAGAACGCGGCAGAGCCAAACTCGGCCATGTTGGCGTCGAGCGTGGTGATTTGTTCTTTGCTGATGGGGTCGGTGATGCCGTCGTAGCCCAGCTCCCAGCCGGTGGTGGGGGTGTTGTGGTCAGCGGTGGCCACGATGGAGCTGACGCGCCAGACCTTGCGGCCTGCTTGGCGAATGCCCTCAAACGCTTGCGGGCTGGTGACTTCGTGCACCAAATGGCGGTCGATGTAGAGGATGGACGTGCCATCTTCTTCGGTGTGGACGACGTGCTCGTCCCAGATCTTGTCGTAAAGGGTGCGTCCCATGAGTCTTCCTTATATGGATCATCAGATTTTATGCGTAGCGCTCAGCCCGAGCCCTGTCAGCGCCTGTGCATGACTTTTGAAAGTGATTTTGTGATTTTTATAAATTAATCAATAAAATTAAGCTGCAAAATATAGTTATTAATTACAAGAGCGTCAAAACCAAGGATATGTATGACTGACCCTGTTTCATCTGTCAACAACTTATGGATTGGTGAAGGTGCGACTTTCACCGGCTCGATTGAAGCCCCTGGCAAAGTGTCGATCAATGGCAAAGTCAGTGGTGATTTGAAGGCTGACGATGTGTGGGTTGGACCGCAAGGCAGCTTGAGAGGCAAAGTTCAAGCGCGCGTGATCGATGTGCACGGTGAGCTGTTTGAAGACATCACCAGCAAAGAGCACATGGTCATTCGACATACGGGTCAAGTGACAGGGGTGTTGAGCTATGCCGAACTTGAAGTCGAACGAGGCGGACGCTTCCAAGGTGACATGAAGCAGGTTTGAGTGGGCGCGCTGATGCGCTGCGCTTTCAAGCAAAAAAGGGGGCGATTCGCCCCCTTTTGCATACCTCAGCGTGTGACGCGTTCAATCTAAAAAGTCCGAATAGTCCTTTTGGGCAAACTTCTTGGTCACATCCCATGGATTTTTGATGGCGGTGTTGAGCACCTTGACCGTGGTGGTGCGGTTGCCGTTGGCGCCTTGGCTCAATACCTGCAAAGGCATTTCGCGTTTGGCGTCCCACAGCACGCGCACGGCGTTGCGGCCTTTGGTGTTTTCAAACCATTGGCCTTGCGGCGTCGTTTCGCCAGCCTTCAAGGTTTTGAGTACGGCTGGGTCAATCAAGTGGTACGCGGCTAACCATGCGCCGTCAAAACCGACGGTGGCGTATTCGGCAGGTGCGATGTCAACCACCACTTGATCGTGCATGGCGACCAATCGGAATTTCAGCTTGCCGTCTGGCAAGCGTTGGATCCAACGTGTGGCAGCGCTCAAGTCCGCGTGTTTATGGTCCTTCGCAGCGCCGACTTTCGCTTTGGCATGCTCGTCTTCTTGATGGGCACCAGCAGGCATGACCCGTTCAATCCAGACCGTGTCACCCTGACGGATCACACGCTCGGTAAACACCGTGCTGCGTTGGATGCCATCGGCACCCAAAACGCTGCTCTTGTGGGTGACTTCAAGGCTCACATCAGGCGCCGCTTGCGCGGCCCCCATGCAAGCCAAGCCCAACGCGAGCGCCCAAGGCTTCAGTTTTGACAACAAACGCATGCTTAGAAACCAAACGCTTTCTTTAGCAAGGTGTAGACCTTGGTGTTGTCGATCGTGCCTTTGAAGTTGGCCGAGCCTGCGCCTTTGGCAAACAACATCACGTCGCCGCCGCCATGGGTTTCAGAGCCTACGCCACCCAGCATCACCCCCACGTCTTGCAGGTAGTTTTTGTTAAAGGCGGTGTCCACGTTGGTCAAGTCGTCGCGCACGTCTTTGCGTTGAGCGGCCGCACCTCCGTTGCCAAACACGAGCGTGGTGTAAGGCTTGCCGTCTGCAGCCTTGGCCAAGTTTTTCGTGCGGTAGTCGGTGGTTTTACCCAAGATGTTGTTGCCTAAATGCGAGTAGCCGTTGAAAGCCATCGTGTGGTCGTGGTCGGCAGTCACCACAATCAAGGTGTTGGTCAAATCAACTTTGTCTAAAGCGGCTTTGATCGCATCGTCAAACGCAATGGTGTCGGCCAAAGCACGCATGGCGTTGGTGCCGTGCAAAGCGTGGTCAATGCGGCCGCCTTCGACCATCAAGAAATAGCCGTTGGTGTTTTTCGACAAAATGTCGATGGACCTGGCGGTCATTTGCGCCAAGCTGGGTTCGAGTGCTGGATTGCGATCCAGTTCGTAAGACATGTGACCTTCAGACAAAGCTTGGTCAAACAAGCCAATGATCTTGGTGCCTGCGGCCGAGGGGGCGGCGTTGAAGGTGGTCAGATCGTTGACGTAGTTGTAGCCCTTGTCTTTGAGCTCTTGCACCAAGTTGCGGCCATCAGGACGGCCTTTGCCTGCAATCGTGGTGTTGAATGGCACCCAGTAGCGGCTGTCGCCACCCATCAAAACGTCCACACCTGTTCCCAAGGCCGCGTTGTAGCCAGCGCCACCAGGAACGGCTTGGCGAGCAATGTCGTATTCGGCGTTGCGGTTGCAAATGTGTGAATAAGTGATTGCGGGTGTGGCATGCGTCAAGCGTGCAGTGGATACCACGCCTGTGGCTTTGTTTTTGGCGATCGCTTGTTCCAGTAACGTGGGTACAGCGGCGCCGTTGGTGGTCGTGCAGTTGTTGACCGCGCTGCTCACACCTGTGGTTGCATCGGTGCTGGGGCGGAAAGCGCCTTGTGCTTTGGTTGTGGCATCCATCGACACCACCTCGTTGCGTGATTTCACGCCCGTCATGTAAGCCCCCATAGAGGGGGCACTGTCTGTGGTTTGTGCGTCAAGCGAGTAGGTTTTCACGCGGGCGGTACGACCCAAAGTTTCCATGGTCAATTTGCCAGCTTCACCATATTTGTAAATACGGCTTGCGGTGACGGTGACAGGGCCCATGCCGTCACCCAAAAAGAAGATCACGTTTTTGGCTTCGCCATCGGCAAAAGCCGACAGAGCGCTGGTCAAGGCGAGTGCCGCCACAGAGAGTTTGAATGTGTGTTTCATGGTGATGTACTCCAAAGATAGGTCAGGGCTTACAGGCCAAAAATGCCGCGGATCAAGCCGAAGACTTCGGTGTTGACCAAGACGCCGGTGAACTTCTCAGCGCCTTTGCCGATCGCACCCAAGAACACATCGCCACCGCCATGCGTTTCGCTGCCCAGAGCCATGGGAATGGCGGCTTCTTGGTGGTAGGTGGCACCAAAGACTGTCGCATCAGTCAAAGCTGTACGCGTTGCAGGACGGTTTTCACCGTTACCGAAACCAATGATGGTGAAGGGGTTGCCGCCTGCATCTGTCGATAAAGTGATGCCGTCGATGTAGCTGCGCAGCAAGCCCAAAACGCCTGGGTTGGTGTCGGTGGTTTTACCGGTCAATGCCGAGTAGCCATTCAATACCAAGGTGTGGTCGTGGTCAGCTGTCACCACGATCAACGTGTTTTTCAAACCTGGATCGATGATGTTCATTTTGTCGATGGCCGTTTTGATCGCATCGTCAAACGCCACGGTGTCTTGCAAGGCTTTGCGTGCTGTGGTTTCGTGCAAAGCGTGGTCAATGCGGCCGCCTTCGACCATCAAAAACATACCGCGGTTGTTGCTCTTGAGAATGTCAATCGCTTTGCTGGTCATGTCGGCCAAGCTGGGCTCATTGGCGGCGTTGGCAATGCGGTCTAGGTCGTAGCTCATGTGGCTAGGTGTGAACAAGCCAACCAATTTTTTGTCACTCGCCGTGGCGGCGTCAAATTCGGTTTTGTTAGCCACAAATTTGTAGCCAGCTGTTTTGAATTCGGCCACCAAGTCACGCGTGTCTGTGCGCTTGCTGCCTGTGGTCGTTTTCGGTTGGAAGTAAGCCAAGCCGCCACCCAAGATCACGTCCACGCCAGCGCCCAAAGCGCTGTTGTAGCCGCTGCCGTTGGGCACGAGCTGTGCCGCAATCGCGTTTTCACCGTCACGGTGACAGATGTGGGCGTAGGTGGTCGCAGGCGTGGCGTGTGTGATGCGCGTGGTGGTGACCACGCCTGTGGCCAAGCCAGCGGTCTTGGCTTTTTCAAGCATGGTGGGCACTGCTGTGCCGTTGGTGCTAGGGCAGGTGCTGTCTGCACCGCTGACATACGATGCGAAAGTGTTTTTGTCGTAAGCGCTGGTGTCCGCAGACATGGACACCACTTCGTTGTTCATTTTTACGCCGGTCATGTAAGCCGCCATCGACGGGGCGCTGTCGGTCACTTGGGCGTCGTTGGAGTAGGTCTTGATGAAGGCCGTTTCTGGCAACGTGTCCATCGTCAATTCGCCGTCTTCGCCAGCTTTATAGATACGGGCAGCAGTCATGGTGGTCAGGCCCATGCCGTCGCCCAAAAAGAAGATCACGTTCTTGGCAACAGGCGCCTCAGTGGTGGAACTGCAGGCAGACAAACCTGCGATGGAGAGCGCTGCAAAAGCACCCCACAGAAAGACTTTACGCTTCATGATGAACCTCGTTGAGTGGCAAGAAAAGCTGCATCTTTGCGTTTTAATAAGACGCGTTGATGAAAGATTTATGAAGATTTCGCGTCAGCGGGTTTGAGTGGTTTGCAGTCGGCGCAAAAAAATAAATTGGCCCCTAAATAACGTTTAAACGATCCCGTGTTGCGCATCTTGTGTTGCCCACATTTCATGCAACTCATGGTTTCGCCTGTGCGACCCATACCCTGAAATGGCGAGCCATTTTTCTTATTGGTGTAGCGCAACCCATTGCTGGCGATTTGGGTTTTGTCGTGGTGGTAGTTGTTCATGCGCTGGACCTCGCAAAATAGGCATCAAAAAAAAGCCGCAAGTTGCGGCTTTTGGAAAAGTCTATGAGACCTTGGAGAGAGAACAATCGGAGATGCTGCTGCACGCAACACCTCCAAAAACTCAAGTCAACAACTTCTTAGAAGTCGTAACGCATGCCCAAAGACAAGCCTTTGCTGTCCTTGCCTGTGCTGCCAGCCACGTTCGTCGAACGGCCTTCAGTCCAGGGAGTCACTGCAGCGTTGATGCCGTTAGACACGGTGGCGTAGTTGGCATAGAAGCGCAGTTCTTTGCTGATGATGCGGTCGACGCCGACAGCCGTCAATTTAGAGTCTGAACCCACCTTGTTGGCTGAGCGATCCATCACGTGAGCGCGCAAAACGGTGTGGTTAGGGATGATTTGGTACTCAGCGCCAAAGCCTGTCACTTTGCTACCTTGGTCAACTGGGGTAGCAGCGGATGTCATGTAGTTGGCTTTTTGGTAGAAACCCACCAATTTCAAATCGTTCATCACTTTGTAAGACAAAGCCAAACGGGTGGCATCACGGTCACCATCTTTGGCGTTGGCTTGGTAGTTCTCTTGGGCCAAAGCTGCCGAGAAATCACTACCACTGTATGTGGCTGACACGCTGGTCATGGCGTTCTTGGTTTCAACGCCTGTTGAGCTGGTCACCGCAGTGGCGGCTTCGTGGGGTGAGTAGGCCAGAGCGACGCGAATGCCCATCATGTCAGGCGATTGGTATTGGATGATGTTGTTGGGACGTTCGTCAAACTTAGCGCCTGCGCGCGTGATGTTGCGCATATCGCCCAGTTGGTCGCCGAACAAGTTAGCGGCTTCGCGTGCCACTTTCATCGGGGTGTCGAACTTACCCACTTTGACTTGACCAAAGCTGCCTTCGATGCCTGCGAATGTGTCGCGTGTGGCCAAACGGTTTTTGTCGTCTTGGGGGGCGTTGAAAGTTGTTGCTGGGGTTGGGCTAACCGTTGCAGCAGGCAGAGTGACAGATGTTGATGAGTCAGAAGTCTTGGTGAACAAGACTTCAGATTCGATTTGCCAGATGCCTTTCAGATCGCCAAAGCTCTTGTCGCCACGAAAGCCCACGCGTGATGAGTTGCTAGACAAGTTCATGCGGTCGTATTGGTTGCCATCGTTGAGTTGATCAAATGAGATGTGCGCACGGCCGTAAAACTCCCAGTTGCCTGCGGTTTTGAGTTGGCTAGATTGAGCAACGGCTGAGAATGCTGTTGCGCCCATGGCCAAAGCCAAAATGACATTTCTTTTCACGAGTAAAACTCCAGTTGGTTAAAAACCTAGCCAGTGTTGCGTTCGCGTGTGACGTAGCGATGAAAGATTTATGAAGTTTTTTTGAAACTGATAAATTCATGCGCCAAGCGCCATAAGTGCATCAGCGTCAATACCTTGTGTTCTTTTTTCGAGCCACAGCAAGAGCGATGTTTTCCATCTGCTGCTGTGCTTAGGCGCTTGAATCATGGTGTATTCAAGCTTGGGCACGCCACCGCGTTTGCGTTTGAAGTCGCCGGCCCCTGAGCTGTAGTTCAAGAGCAAGGCATGAGATTGGGCGTATTCATGAATCGCAGAAAACAGCAAACGGTACAAGCCATCGATTTCTGCGTCTGTGGCATAGCCTAGGGCTGGTACGGTCAAGGTGTCGCCCACTTGGTAGAGCATGGCAAAGGCCATGATGTCTCCGTTGCTGTGCGTCAGCAGCAGCGCACGCATGACGTGGTGATTGACCATGTCTTCAAAAAAATCAGGGGTGTACTGCGCGTTGAGTTGGCTGTGCTTGTCTAAATAAATGCGGTTGTAAAGTGCGCTCATCCGACGTGCTGATTCTCTGGAAACTTGGTGTGTGACGACCATGCGTAAGCCAGACCTTTTGCGCGCTGTGTGATCACGCATCAGGTGAGAAGGTTTGCGCGTTAAGCCTTCGCGTAAATCAAACTCATAGACCACGCGTGCGGGAAGCGCCACAAAACCCAGGCGTCTTAGCGCCGTCATCAGCTCAGCATGTTTATCACTTTGCAGATTTCGCACGGCCACAAAATGGGTGGGGTGTTGCACCATCACGCTGGCACACACTTGGGCCAAATCTGTGCAAGTTGCCTCGTCCCACACGTTGGTAGAGACCGGCCAATTGCCCACTAAAGTGATGCGATCAAGGCCGATCCAACATGCAAAGGTTCCTAGCCGTCGCACCAGCCAAGCCGCCCACCATTTGTCGTTCAGTTCTTCTGCCGCATAGTCAAACCAACCGCTGCGCAGCGAGGTGAGGTAGCTTGTATCCAACGTTCGTTTGGTGTGCGATACCGTTACCGCGCATGGCGAAGAACCCAGCCACTTCAGGTCTGCACAGGCGTTTCGCATCCAGCGCTCAATAGGTTGGCGGGGCCATGTTGGCGACATCAGGCTTGCAAACGGTACAAGTGAAATGCGCCGTAGATGCCTGAGCGGTCGGTAGGGCCCAGTGCGTCAGAGGTGGCATGGTCGCGGACCCATTTGCCTTGCAAGTCACCTGTGAAGCACACGTCCACGGGTGAGGTGACGCCCGCGGTTCTGAAGATCACGCGAGCACCAGGTTTGGCGGCGCGGGTAATTTCACGCCACAGGGCGGTGATTTCTTCGTTGGACATCCAGTCTTGTGCATCGAGTAACACCACGGCGTCCACACTGTGCAAGTCCATACGTGCAATGGCATCTCGGATGTTGCTTTGTTCGATCGAAAGTTTGTCTACGTTAGCTTTGACTTGCGCGTAATGGCTGCACATCAAATAGGGAGGCAGGGCACTTTGACCGGTGGCGTCGTAGCGGCGGCCAAAGGCTTGCCATGCAAAGTAGTTGTCCTTGATGGGCGCCACGGTCGCCAAGCGACGTGCTCGTTCTTTCAATACTTGCGCCATGTTGTCGGGCTGCTCATCGCACAACGCATTGTGTTGACTAGGAGGAATGCCGAGGTTGTACAGCGCAAAAGGGCTGCTGCAAATCTTGGCCATCAACTTCGAGTCGAAAATTTTGGCGACTTTCTCGTCAAACCATTTTTCTTGCGCTTGCTGGCTGGGTTGCTCTAGCAAGTCGTTGAGTTTGACGCCGTGTAACTTGGCGCCCCAATGGATGATGCCAATCAGCTGCCCCAGCAAGCCATAGTTGTAAAAGCCTTTGGCGAACATGCGAATGCGGCGAAATCCAATCGGGCCGCCTTCCCAGTAATGTCGACTGTCTGCATCGAGTTTGGGCGCAATCAAGGTTTTGTAGACGCGAACGTTGCTAGATGCTTGAGCAACACCAAAAAACTGAAAGAAATCGTCGTAGTTGGGCAAGGCTCGCAGCCCAGCCATTTTGAGTTTGACCAAGGAGACGTGTGCGTGGTTTAAATCGACGGCCGTTACCTTGGCTGGGTTAGCTGTCAAATACGACAAGGCATTGCAGCCCCCTGAAGCGATGGTGACCACATGGTCGTCTTCACCTAAATTCAAGGCTTTCATGTCCATCACTGGATCTTCCCAAATTTGCGTGTAGACCAGCTGGCGGAACCACATCGCAAACAAACGCTCTTTCAAGGTCGCTTTTTGCTTGTGTCCAAAAACTGCGTTGCTCAAAAGTTCTTTAGAGCGGTCGGCGCTGGCGCTCGTTGTTGGGAGTGCTTGTGTAAATTCCATGTCCTACCTTGAGATGAATCGATCTATGAATCATGCGCGGCGGAGATGAAAAAACGATGAAGATTTGACGTCAAATTCGTGAAGAATTGATCGCCCAATCATGTCAATAACAAGCTACCCATATTTGATAAACACCTTCTTTGTTTTGCAACCCAGAAGGAGGCAGCGGATAAGACGCCGATTCAACGGCTTTGGTGGCGGCACGATCAACTGCACTTAAGCCACTGCTTTGAATCACACGAATGGCAGCAACTTTGCCGTCGTGCAAACTGAACTCCATGCGTGTACGTCCTTTGAACGATAGTGCCTTGGCTGTTCCCGGTACTTCAAATGCCGCTTGGACCGCTGCAGCCAACTTGATGTTGTAGGCCAAGGCTGGGTCGGGTGCGGGTTGTGTCGCAGGCGAAGCTGAGGCAAGTGTTGGTGTGGAGGGTGCTGTTGCGGCTGCGGCTTCTGTTTTTGATGCCGTTGACACCGACGCATCGTTTGACACGCTTTGAACTTTGGGGGCGCTAGGGCTCACAGGCTGCAGGTTGGTGTTCACTTGCGGTTTTGGCGGGGGGGATGTCTTGTGTTTGGGAGGCTCAGCTCGTTCTGGAACTTTTTCGCGCAATGGCTCGACGGCCATCTCTAAGGTCAGCGGTATGACCTTAGAGATAGGGGCGATTTGTTGCCCAGCCCAGATCAACGTGCTGCCGATCAGCAGAGACTCAAGGCCAAACGCCATGACAAACGATTGCCAGTGACGGCGGTTCACAGATAGGGTCATACCTCGCCTCAGCGTGCCACAGCGCGCGCAGCCAAACCCACTTGCGTGACACCGCTGTGCTTGACCACATCAATCACATCCATCACGCGCTGGAGGTTCGTGTCATCTGAGCCGGCAATCGTCACCGACAAAGTGGCTGTGTCCTTGCTCTGAATCAAGCCTTTGAGTTGTTCCATCGTTCTGGGTGCGCCGTCGGCCACCAAGGTGCCGCCTTGTTGAATTTCAATCAGCAACTTGGGCGCTGGGATGCTCGCGGCCGAACTGCTGGTGGGCAGTTTGGAGAGCTGGCCGGAAGCCGGAATCATCCGCAGCGTCATCATGGCAAAAAACACCAGCAAGAACAGCATGATGTCGATCATGGGAATGATCTCGATGCGTGCCTTGCGCGTCTCGAAATAGCGCATGTCAGACCACTTTCAGTTTTGGACGGGCATGCGAGGGCGCATTGGTTCCAAAACGTCGGTTCAAGAGCATCAGTTTGAGAATGTCGAGCTGGTGCACGATGGCGCGAATCTTGGTGCTGAGTCCGTTGAAAAACACCAGACCAATCATGGCGATCAACAAACCAAAGGCCGTCGCGATCAAGGCTTCGGCGATGCCGCCGGTGACTTGAGACGCTGCGTTTTGAATGTCACCCAACACCGAGAACGCCCCAAACATACCAATGATGGTGCCAAAAAGACCCAGCAGCGGCGCCAAGGTGATGACGGTGTCGAGCATCCACAAGGAGCGATCGAGCAGCGGCACTTCGCGCATCAACGCCTCTTCCAAATGACCGGCGCAGGTGTCACGTGCAGATTCTTCGGGTTCAAGCAACGAGGCTTCAAACAAGCTGATGTGTGGCAGGTCGGCATGCTTGCGCAAGCCTTCCTGCATAGAAGCCGCTTGCAGCTCTGAACTGTCGTGCAGCAGCGCAATCAATTCGTCACCGCCTTGCTGCATTTTTGACAAAAACAGCGTGCGCTCAACGATCACGGTCAGTGCCACCAGCAGCAGCACGCACATGATGTAGAGCGTGCCGCCCGAGTGGTTGGCCAGTTCAAATAATTTCTCGGACGTCATGTTTAAAAGTCTGCTTTCAGAGAAACCATCATGCTGCGTGGTGCTTGGTAGATGTACGTGTCTTGCGCCACAGTCGAGCCAGTGCTGATGGATGTGATCTTGCCGCTGTTAGCCAAGTTGAAAACGTTGAATTGCAGCTTCAAGTTCTTGGTTTGTGGTGTCACGTTTTTCAGGGTGTATGCGACGCCCAAGTCCAAGTTGCCGTAGGCCGACGTCTTGTAATAGTCGTAATAAGAGACACCTGCAATGGCTGCTTTGGTCGCGTCATAGTCCTTTTGGTGCACGACGCCTGTGCGCTTGTAAATCAATGAGCCTGACCACGCGCCTTCGTTGTAAAGGCCGCCCAATGCGGCGGTCATGCTAGGCGCACCGGAGATTTGTTCTCCTGTGTCGTTGGCTTTGGCGCTGTTGACTGAGCCGTTCAGGTACAGCGAGAAGCCGCCACCCAACACTTGGGCCATTTGACCTTCGATGCCTTTGTAGGTTGCGCCACCGATGTTGGTGTAACGCGTGATGCCACTTTCGACCACCGACACCAGTTTGTTGGTGAAGTCAATTTGGTAAACGTCCACGTCCCATGTCATGTCGGCTGTTTTTCCGACGATGCCGAGTTGTAAGTTGGTGGACTTCTGTGGTGTGGTGCTGTTCTTGGTGGGGTCAGTGATGTAGAAGGTGTTCAGGTCAGGAATCTGAAACCCTTTGGCATATTGGGCATACACCGACATCGTGGGGTTGATCTTTTGATTCAGCGTCAAGAAAGGCAACGTTGTCTTGTAAGTCACCTCGGCTTTGTGGTTCAAGTCACGGCTGGTATTTTCAACGGCAGCGTCGACCGAGCGGGTGATGTTGACGTACTTGACGCCAGGGGTGACGGTCAAGTCTTTCGTTGCGGCCCATTCAAACTCGGCAAAGGGTTGCACGGATTTGATGCTCGATTGCTGATCGAACTTCACGCTGTCGATGGGGCGATTCGTGCCAGCCAAGTTCGTTGCGTTCGCTGTGGACTCAATGCGGTTGTATCCGCCCGTGGTCAGGTCCAAATCGTATTGGTGGCGGTCGGTCGATGAGGTTTCATACCAAACCCCCACGCGGGCGAGGCCATTTTCAAGTTGGTTCGTGGCCTTGAACATGTCACCCCACACACGGTATTTGTTTTGCTTGTCGATGCCCGGGATGTGGCCGTTGGCAGTCACCGTGCGCGTGCCATCGCTGGCCGTTTTGCGCGGGTCAGCGGTCGAAGGCGATGTGCCGGTCCATGTCGGTGTGGTCGATGACATGGTTTGGTTGTCGTAAGCGTAGGTGTAGACCGAGTTGTCTGTGCTCCAGCCGTTGCCAAGCTCACTGCGCAAGCGAAGGTAGCTGAAGTCTGTGTCTTTTGTTGTTTTGTTGTACCCCATGTAGTTCATGCTGGTGGGGTCGTTGTTCAACTGAAAGTTGCGACCGTAGGCTGCAATTTGGGTAAGGGTTGCACCTTTGTTGCTGTCGGGTTGGTTGTAGTCAATGTGGTTGTAGGTCGAGAAGATGGTCATCAAAGACGCATCACCCACGGGGCGCTCGTACTTCAAAGCGTAGTTTTGGCTTTTCACAGGGCTGTTGCTCAGATAGCCGTCTGAAGAAAGATTTTGATAGTTCAGTTGCAGGGTGGCATCGCCCTTGTCTGCCATGCGGCCCGTCTCGTAGCTGAAGCCGTAAAGCTGTGTGTTCCAAGTGCCCAGGGAGGTGAACACGGTGGTGTTCTCTTCAGACATGGGTTTCTTTGAAAACAAATTAATGGAGCCACCAAAGGTCGCATAGCCTAGGTTGCTGGCATTGCCAGGACCACGCTCGACCACGGCGCCGCCTATGACAGACGCTGGGAAAAACGAGGTGGAGTGGTGGGCGGGGTTGTTGGTGTCGCCCCATGGAATGCCATCAAACGTGATGTTGTATTGGTCATCGCTGAAGCCGCGAAGTGTGGTTTTTGTTTCGCTCAAACCCGGGCCATTGGCAGAGTCGCCCGACAGGCTGGGCGCGATGTTGACGATGCGGCTGTATTCGGCAATTGGCGAAACAGACAAGTCCATGAACTCACGCGTGATGATGGATTGTGGCTGCGTGGCCTCCAAGCTGGCTTGGGTGGGGGCCACAGCGGTGGCGGTGCCCTTCAAAGCTTCGTCTGTGCGGAACGCGCCTGCGGCTGTGCTGGCACCAATGGTGCCGAGGTCAACAGCGGCGGTTTGTGCAGCAGCCATTTGACTGGCCACCAAGGTCATCAGCGCCACAGAGACAAGATGCGAAACGGCGTTGAATTTGAATGCGGGTTGTTTTTTCATAGGTTTGGAATTTGAAAAGTGCAATTGAGTACAAGTCGATAAAACTGACACGCAGTATCTAAATTGGTTGTGACTGCGGCATGAAAAATTCATGAAACTTAAATGACTCTGTGTCTTTTGTTTGGCGGATTCAAGGACGAAGTGCAACAAAGATGAACTGGTTATAGGTGGCTGAGGATGCGAGAGCATCATGGCCGCTTTAACCGCCAAATCGAAATTGCCCAATGTACAAGCACCTCAGCCGAGAAGAACGATACCAA